>NZ_JBHSKG010000012.1:0-206319 GCF_042657905.1 Actinomycetospora rhizophila
CGAGCGCGCCCGCGCCGCCGGGCGCTCGGGACGGCCGCCGCGGCTCTCGGCGCCGCGGCGGCCATCACCGCCGCCGTCGTCGTGGTCGACTACGCCGCCTCGCCCGGGGAGAGTCGTGCCGACACGGTGACGGCACAGTCGGCACCGGCCCCGGCGTCGGTCCCCGCCGCGGCCCCCGCGGCGGCACCTCTGCCGCCGGCCGTCGACGGTGTGTTCGCCGGCCGGTCGAGCAACAACGAGATCACCGTCGCGGTCGCCACCAGGAACGGCCAGGTGGCCGCGTACCTCTGCGACGGCGAGTCCGTCGAGGCGTGGCTGGACGGCGAGATCCAGGACCGCGAGGTCCGGCTCACCAACCCCAAGGGCGCCGTGCTGACCGCGACGGTCACCGACGACGCCGCCTTCGGGACGATGACCGTCCGCGGTCGCACCCTGCCGTTCTCCGCCCAGCTCGCGCCGGCGCCGGCCGGGCTCTACGAGGCGCGGTCGGAGGGCACCCGCACCGGCTGGATCGTGCTGGCCGACGGCTCGCAGGTCGGGCTGAGCCAGACCGACGGGGTCTCGACGCCGGCACCGGCGCTCGACCCGGCGAGCGCGACCGCGCAGGGTCCGAACGGGCCGATCCGGGCGGTCGCGGTGACCGGCGCCGAGTGAGGCGGTCGACCCGTGACCGCTGAGCCCCTCGCCGGGGAGACGCTGGCACGTGTCGTCGGCGCCGACGGCCACAGCGCGGTACTCACTGCTCGTCGCCCCCTCACCGTCGGGCGCGACGCCGGCTGCGACATCAGCTTCCCGCACGAGGCACGGCTGTCGCGGCGGGCGGTGCACCTGTCCTGGAACGGGTTCGGGGTGGTCATCGCCAACGTCAGCCGTACCCACGGACTGACCGTGACGGCGGCCGCGACGACCGCCCGCCTGCCCAGCCGGTCGGCGTCGGGGCCCACCACCGGCTTCTTCCTCGCGAGCGGGACGGCCACCATCGCCGGGCCGTCCTGGCCCGGCTCGCCGTTCCTCGTGACCGTCGAGGTGGGCGGGGCGAGGTCGCCGCCGGCAGCGCGCTGAACGTGGCACTGTCCGCGACGCACCAACCTTTCCGGCTGCGGACCGACACCAAGGAGTTCCTCACCGCGCTGATGCTCTGTCGACCGCGGTTGGAGGACGCGGCGGCCGCGGTCACACCGCTCCCCGTCCCGCAGCTCACCCGGCAGATCCTCGAGGTCACGAACAGCTGGCACCTGCTGCGGGACTTCGACGTCGACGAGTCGGTGCGCAAGACGTTGACGGGGCGCGTGCACGAGCACGTCAAGGGGCTGCGGGCGAAGGTGCTGCGCCACGGCCTGGTCCCCGAGGGCACCGCGCTGTCGCCCGCCGCCCTCGTCGAGGTCCTCGTCGCGAGCGAGGCGCTCACACCCGTGCACCTCGAACTGCTGCGGGACGAGGCGTGGCTGGAATGGCAGGAGTCCCAGTGGTGGGAGCGGTGACCGGCGCCGATGTCGGGGGTGTCGGCTACCTTCGAACACATGAGCGAACGAGGGCTGGGGGCGGTGGAGCGCGAGGCGCTCGAGCGCGCCCGCCTCGGTGAGGCGGCGCGACGGCGGGCGGCGTTCGCGCGCCTCGAGCAGGTGGCCGAGCTGGAACGGCTGAGTGTGGCGGAGCGGTCGGGGGACCGTTCGACGGCGCGGCTGCTGCAGGAGACGTGGCGCGTGTCGGCCGGCGAGTCGACGCGCCTGGTCAAGGAGGCGGCGGACCCCTGCCGGCGCCGGTCCATCACCGGCGACGAGCTGCCCGCGCGGTTGCCGTGCACGTCCGCGGCCGCGGCCGCGGGCGAGATCGGCGGCGCCCACATCGCGATCATCCGCACGACCATGGCGCGGCTGGACCGGGTGGTGGGCCTGCCGGTCGAGGAGTGGGCGGAGGCCGAGCGGACGTTGGCGAGGGACGCGACGCTGTTGGGCCCGCGGGGGCTGCAGGCCGCCGCCGACCGCCTGCTCGCCCACCTCGATCCCGACGGTGAGGAGCCGGCGGAGGAGGACGGGCCGCGACGACGAGCTGCTGATCGTGCGCCGCAAGAACGGCACGGTCCTCTACCGGGGCCGGATCTCGGATCCGGTCGACGGGGAGGCGTTCGTCGAGGTGATCGACGGGTTGTCGACATCGACCGGCCCCGACGACGACAGGGCCCTCCCGCGCCGCCGCGCCGAAGGACCTCGTGGAGGACGCCCGCGGACCCCACGGCATCGCCACGGAGGCCATTGCCGATGAGGAGGACGCGCTGGTCCCCGCGCCCCGCACCGCCGGACCCGGCGAGCGTCCCGGTCGCGCGTTGCTGACGATCACGATAGACCACCGGTGGCTGCGCGAGGCCCTCGCGGGCCGCGGTGGCTACGGCCTCCTCGATTCCGGGATGCGCGTGCACCCGGGCACGCTGCGCCGCTGGGCCTGCGACGCGGAGATCGTGCCGGTCGTGCTCGGGTCGCGGTCCGAGCCGCTCGACGTCGGCCGCAAGCAGCGCACCGCACCGGAGGCCGTGCGCCGCGCGCTCGACCTCCGTGACGGCGGGTGCGCGTTCCCCGGCTGCTCACGCCGGCCCCGACGCTGTCAGGCGCACCATGTCGATCACTGGTTCGACGGCGGCGTCTCCGCGCTGGACAACATGTGCCTGCTGTGCCGGTTCCACCACCAGCTGATCCACCACGGCCACTGGTCCGTGCGGATCGTCGACGGCCGACCGTGGTTCACGCCGCCCGACTGGCTCGACCCGGAGCGACGGTCCCGGCTCGGCGGGCGGCCCCGGGTCCCGGTCTGAGTGCGATGTCCTGGCCTGATGTGCAGCAGGACAGAACCCGGCGGTCTCGAAGCGACCCTCCCTCAGCCGGCGGCCGGCTCGCCGAGAGCAGTGCGCGCCTTGAGGATCGCCGCACGCTGCTCCAGCTCGGCGAGCTCGAGAGACCGCCCTCGAAGGCGGGACAGTCGGGCGATCTCGTCGGTGGTCTCCAACGTGTCGAGCTCCAGCTTGCGGTCCGCCAACGCGCGCTCGGCATCCGAGGGTGCTGCCGCGTGCTTCTTCAGCGCAGCGTCGACGGGGTCGAGGATCGAACCGACGCCCGTCACGACGGACGACACCGTCGACGTGCTCGACACGCCGTAGGTCGAGATCGACATGTCGGGGTGGAACGCGAGGTCCACCTTGCGGCTCCGCAACCAGCGTCCGTCCAGGTCGACGCGATCGACCGTGCTGTGCGGGTCCACGACGTCGATCCGCAGTGTCAGATCGGGGCGCACGCGCCACGTGCCCTTGATCTTCTCGTAGACCCCGATCTCCACCGGTCGCGCCCGCCGGAAGAGGAGCTCGTCCTCCTGGTCGAGCGTGAGCTGCGGGTTCCGCGGGGGTCGGTCGGGGTCGGCGACGGCGACGAGCACGCCGAGCTGCTCGAGCTTCTCGGCGCCGCCCGTCATCGTCCCCCCGTCGAGCACGGAGGGCAGCGTCGCCGCGTCGACGCGGTGGATCGCCTCGAGAGGGACGTCGACGTCGACACGTTCGATCGTCCGAGCGCGGCTCGAGATCCACTCGCGGCGGGCCCGGTCGATCGTGGCCAGCTCCTGGTGGACGACGGCGAGGGCCTGCCCGACAGCAGCGATCTCCGACGGGTCCTCGGCCTTCGCCAGCTGGTCGAGCAGCGCGCCGATGCGGGCGGACAACGCGACCATCAGCTGACTGAGCTGCGGGTTCTTCGTGGACCACTGCGTCTCGAGGGGGAGCCGCTCCTCGTCGTCCTCGTCCTTCTTCGCCCGGCCCTCGCTGTCGCGAGGTGCGGTGTCGTCGGCGGCGAGGGAGCGGACGGAGGCGCCGGGGACGACGGCGCCGGCGATGGTCCCCAGCACGCGGCCGGCGAGGCTCAGGATCGGCGAAGGGTCGCGTCCCGACTCGGAGTTGAGGGACCGGATCATGCCGTCGTCGTCGAGAGTGACCTTCATCGACAGCTTCTCGAGCACACCCGCGTCGATCGATGTGAGGCAGCGTGCCGTGCGATCGGCCTGCACACGGGGTGTGACGGTGACATCCACGACCGGCTCGAGGCGACTCTCGGTGCCGCGGGTCCGGACAACCTTGTGGACGTGGGTGACGATGCGCAGGCGTGTCTCGGGCAGGAAGTAGCGCAGGGAGAAGAGCGGGGACGCCACGGGAACCTCCATCGGCCGGGCGGGTATGGGTGATAGCTACTCCGGGCGGTAGTAGCGGTACAACACACGGGCGATAGCGACACGCGTAAAGCCCATCGTTGCCACCTGAATGGCCACGTTGTGTCGCTCGATGTCAGTGCGTTTCCACGGCGAGATCGGGTCGGGCGGACCGAGCCATCGGTGCCTCGAGGCAGGCGAGGTAGAAGGCCTCGCGCTCCTCGGCCTCGCGGCGCACCGCGTCGACGGCCGCCTGGTCGGCGGCGGCGTCGTCGCGCAGCCCGTCCTCGTCGGTGGTCGCCGCCGCGACCGCGACCTCGGTCTCCTGCAGGCGCGCCCGGACACCGACGAGCCGGGCGAGGAGCTCGCGCACGCGATCGGCGCGACCCGGGGTGCGGCGGGCGGCGCGCACCTCGTCGGACAGCCGGCCCTCGAAGGACCGCAGGCTCGCGACCTGCTCCTCGAGCCGGCGACGCCGCGCGGAGACGGCGGCGAGGCGGGTGGCGGGACGGTCGGGGACGACGGCGGTCATGGGTCACCTCGGGCTCGGGGTGGGGACGGAGGGGCGCGACACGCCACCGATCGGGAGGCGATCACGCTGCGTGTCGCTCGTTCGGACGCCGTTGTTACGGGCCGTCCTCGATGGGCCTCTCGTACGTCCTCCGACGGCGCCGATTCACCTTCTCGGGTGAACGTCTGGCTGTAGCGCCATCGCACCGGAACAACGATCTGTAGTCAACGGGTCTCCGTCGGAGCCCCGACGAGCGATACGGGTCGGCAGACCGGGGGTGGGGCCATGAGCACGACGGAGCCGTCGCAGGAACCGGGCGATCGGACGCCGGTGTTCGTCGACGCCAGCGGGCGCCGGCGACGCGGTGTGTCCGTGCTGGGGTACCTCGGGGCCTCGGCGGCGACGGCGTACCTCGCCGCCTTCGGCCTGACCGTGGGCACGCAGACGGTGTCGCTGCAGCCGGTGGGCGCGACGCTCGTGCCGACGCCGACCACCCCGGACGAGGCGCTGGACGACGCCGAGCCCGACGAGCCCGAGGTCGTCCCGGCGTCCTCGGGGTCGGTGACGGCCGCGACGACGGTCGGCCGCCACGCCGCGCCGCACCGCGAGCGCAGCGCGGCCCGGCACGCCCGGCACGCCCGCACCGACCACGTGACGAAGCCGCGCGCCCGGCTCGTGCCGGTGCGCGTGCTCCGCGCGCCGGAGCGGGTCGTGCGCACCACCGTCACCACCGAAGTCACCACGACGACCACCACCCGCGAGACCCCGTGGCACGCCGCGCGCCACCGTCACGAGCACCGGACGTCGCACGGACACCCCTGCGCGTCCAGGTCGTCGGGCCGCACGCCGACCACCGCCGATCCCGCGACCGCCGACGTCCTCGGTCAGGCGTCCCCGGCGAGGCAGGCGTGACCGCACCCCGCCACCGGGCCGCCGTGCGCCGGCGCCGTCTGCTGCCTCGTCGCGCCGTGGTGTTCGTCGTGGTCGCGTTGACGATGTTCAGCTGTCTGCTGATCGTCGACGGGCTCGCGCGCTCGCAGGTCGGCGTCGACGCGGTCAGCGAGTCCACCGAGCCCGGTGCCACCGACGGGGTCCCGGCGTCGATCACCGACGGCGGCCCGGTGATCGACGCCCGCGGCGCCGTCCCGGCCAGCGCGCGGATGCCCGCGAGGACCGTCGCGCTGACCTTCGACGACGGCCCGGACCCGACCTGGACCCCGCGGGTGCTCGAGGTGCTGGCCCGCCACCGGGTGCCGGCGACGTTCTTCGTGGTCGGGTCCAACGCCGCCCGGCACCCCGAGCTGCTGCGCGACATCCGCGCGGCGGGCTCGGAGGTCGGGCTGCACACCTTCACCCACCCCGACCTCTCGCAGGCCTCGGACCTGCGCATCGACCGCGAGCTCACCGAGACCCAGCTGGTGATCGAGGGCGCGCTGGGGGAGTCGAGCTACCTGCTGCGCCCGCCCTACTCCTCGACCGCGGACGCGGTGACCGCCGACGCGCTGCGCTCGTTCACCGCGGCCGGGCGCGACGGGTACGTCACCGTCCTGTCCGACACCGACAGCCGCGACTGGGAGCGCCCCGGCGTCGACGCGATCGTCCGCAACTCCGTGCCCGCGAACGGCGCGGGCGGCATCGTGCTGATGCACGACGCCGGCGGCGACCGGTCGCAGACCGTGGCCGCGCTCGATCGCCTGATCCCGCAGATGCAGGCGCAGGGCTACCGGTTCACGACCCCGGAGGTCGCCGTCGGGCTGCCCGCCGACAACCGCCCGGTGCCCACCGCCGACCACCTCGCCGGCAGCGTCGCGATCGGTCTGGTCGCCGTGGCCGGCGTCGTCGTCGACGTCCTGACCTGGCTGCTCGTGGTGGTCGGCGTGCTCGTCGTGGCGCGCCTGGTGCTCATGCTCGTCGTCGCCGTCCGGCACCACCGACAGCGCCACCGTCCCGGCTTCTCGTGGGGACCGCCGGTCGCCGAGCCCGTGTCGGTGATCGTCCCGGCCTACGACGAGAAGGAGAACATCGCGGCCACCGTGCGCTCGCTGGTGGCCAGCGAGCATCCCGTTGAGGTGATCGTGGTCGACGACGGCAGCACCGACGGCACCGCCGAGATCGTCGAGTCGCTCCGGCTGCCGCGGGTGCGCGTGATGCGCCAGGCCAACGGCGGCAAGCCCGCGGCGCTGAACACCGGCATCGCGCACGCCCGCCACGAACTGATCGTCATGATCGACGGGGACACGGTGTTCGAACCGGGCACCGTCGGGCGGCTGGTGGCGCCGTTCGCGGACCCGGCGGTGGGCGCGGTCGCGGGCAACGCCAAGGTCGCGGGCCGCCGTGGGCTGCTCGCGCGCTGGCAGCACATCGAGTACGTGATGGGCTTCAACGTCGACCGCCGTGTGTACGACGTGCTGCGGTGCATGCCCACGGTGCCCGGCGCGATCGGGGCGTTCCGGCGCCGCGTGCTGCTGGCGGTCGGCGGGGTCAGCGACGACACGTTGGCCGAGGACACCGACCTCACGATGGCGGTGTGCCGCAGCGGCTGGCGGGTGGTGTACGAGGACTCGGCGCGGGCGTGGACCGAGGCGCCGGCGACGTTGGCGCAGCTGTGGCGCCAGCGCTACCGGTGGAGCTACGGGACGATGCAGTCGATGTGGAAGCACCGCCGCGCGGTGCTCGAGTCGGGGGCGTCGGGCCGGTTCGGGCGGGCGGGGCTCGCGCACCTGGCGGTGTTCCAGGTGCTGTTGCCGCTGCTGGCGCCGCTGGTCGACATCTTCCTGGTCTACGGGCTGCTGTTCCTCGACCCGGTGACCACGCTGGTGGCGTGGTCGGCGGTGCTGGGGGTGCAGCTCGCTGCAGGGGTGATCGCGTTCCGGCTGGAGCGCGAACCGATCGGGGTGCTGTGGCGGCTGCCGCTGCAGCAGATCGTCTACCGGCAGCTGATGTACGCGGTGCTGATCCGGTCGGTGGTCACCGCGGTCGGCGGTATCCGGCTGGGGTGGCAGAAGCTGCGCCGCGTCGGCGGGCTGGAGGTCCACCTCCAGGAGCCGGCGGTGTTCCCGACCCCGCCCGACGCACCGGACGCGCCGCCGAGCCGGCTCGTGGTGCTCAGCCGACGCTGAACGGCGCCGGCGGGAAGGACGGTAAGCCTGGCTGCGCATCACCCGATCGCGAGCGATGACGCCTTCGCATCAACGCGCTACCCTCCAGGCGGGGTACTGATCACACTTCGTGAGCGCGTGGGGGTCGAGGCTGCGCCGTTCGGCGGTTCTCGACAGGTGTGGGGGCGGCCGTGTCCGTGGGGCAGTGGGTGCTGGTCGGCGTCGCGACCTGGCTCGCCGTCGCCGTCGTCCTCGGACTCCTCATCGCTCGCTTTCTCCATCGCGTCGAGGAGCAGGACGAGACACCGCACCGTCCGCACCCCCTGCCGAGGCGGTCCGAGGACGGACGCGACGGCGCGGGGGCCGACGTTGCGTCGGACGACGGGGACGAGATCGCGAGGGCCCGGGAGCGGCGGCGTTCCGGCTAGCGTCCGCTCTCGGCGACCTCAGGCGACGCCGAACCGTGTGCCGGCGAAGGTCCAGCTCAGCGGCGTCGCGAGGTCGAAGCGCTGCTGGTCGATGAGGCTCTCGAGGGTGTCGACGCGGGGGAGCGACTCCCGCCAGACCTCGGTCGTCTCCTCGTAGGCGGGGTTCTCGAGGTGCCGGCGGCGGACCTCGAGGAAGCGCCGCAGCCAGGCGGGGTCGTCGCCGGCCGGCGGTCCGGTCTCGGTGATCAGCGCGGGGAGGTCGTCCGGGCCCGGGCCGATGCCGTGCTGGATGCCGGTGTCGAGGAGGGCGAGCTGGCCCAGGCCGGTGGTCACGCCGATCGCGCGGGCGCGGTCCATCGCGGGCCGGAAGTACAGGTCGTCGTAGACGGCGTCCTGGGCCTGGTCGAGCCGGGGATCGGTCTGCGACGTCCGGCGCCACGCGTCCTCGAACCCGTCGAGGCCGCGCGTGCTGTCGCCGTCCCCGCCGTCGGCCACCGCGGCGTCGATGCGGGTCAGGGGCCGCACATACCTCGTCAGGGGCGTCGACCCGCCGGCCGTCTGCTCGTAGCGGCGGACGACGAGCAGGAGGTCGTGGGTGCCGCTGGTGAACCCGGCGCGCCCCGCCGTGATCCCCCGGCCGTCGCCGAGCCGCTGCGCCTCGGCGTAGGGGAGCTCGGTGGTCGAGTTCTCGAAGGTGGAGATGATCGCTTCGGCGACGTGCTTGCGGGCCGGGTCGGCGAGGCCCGGTGCGCGAGGTGCCGCCGAGATCGGTGTGCTGCAGGCGCTGAGCGCGGTCCAGCCCGCCACGCCGGCGCTCAGGGCGAGGAAGGCGCGCCGATTCACCGGGCGACGATATGACCTCCGATGACGCGGTCCTCCGCCGGTACACCCGATCGGGGTGACGGAAGCGCGCGGCGCAACGTGATCGGGTGACGCTCGGCCAAGCGTCGTAACGACGCTTCGGAGATCCGCGACCCCGGGTAGGGCGGCGCGCCGCGTCGTCGACCGATGCGGGGGGACGGGCATGACCATCATCGACGTCGTCTGTCCGAGATGTGCGACGCCGTGGCAGCCGGGCGCGCGCTTCTGCACGGCCTGCGGGGTGTCGGCGCTGTCCGACCCCACGCCGACGATCCCCACGCCCCGGGTGTCCTGGTCGCCCCCGGTGGCCCCGCCGCCCGAGCAGCGTCCACGTTCGTCGCGGGCCCTCATCGTCCTGGTCTGCGTGCTCGCCGTGACGGCCGCGGGGCTCGCGGGCTTCCTCGTCGTGGGGCAGCCGTGGTCGGCCGCGGTGGGACCGGAGGTGGCGCCGGCCCCCGCCCCCGCCGCGGCGACCGCCGTCCCCACCGACCCGGCTTCTGCCCTCCGCGCCCAGCAGCGCAGCGACGCGGGTGCCGTCGAGGGTCTGGTCGGCAGCTGGGTGCCGCAGCTCTCGGCGAAGAAGGCCGGCATGACGGTGGACGGCCGGACCTACGACGACGCCGCCGTCCTCGCCGACCACCAGCAGCTCCGGAGCGCCCACCCCGAGGCCGTTCTGGTCTGGTCCGGGGACTGGTCGAGCTTCCGCGGCCAGGACTTCTGGATCACCGTGGTGAACCGGTCGTTCCCGAGCGGTGAGGCCGCGAACGCCTGGTGTGCCCAGGCCGGGATCGGCGCCGACGACTGCTACGCCAAGCGGCTCTCGCGGACCGGTGGCTACGCGGAGAACACGGCGCTGCGGACCGGCGGAGCCAGCACGTCCACGGGGACGACGCCGACGCTCGGGGCCGTCTGGGGGGCGAGCCAGACCGGGTTCGGCACCGCGCGGCCGGGCGAGATCTACGCCGGCGGCAGCCCGTCGGGGCTGGTCACCGACGTGACGTGGCAGTCCTGGGGTGGGGACCGCGCCACCGGCCGCGGCACGGCCCTGTGGATCCCGGACGGCGTCTCCACCGCCGACGGGGTCGAGAAGCCGGTCGTCGTCGTCGCGTCGGACCTGGGCGACTGCCACGGTCGGCTCGCCTACCGCAGCGTCGGCTGGTACTTCCCGAGCGAGGGCGAGACGGCACCGAACAGCGGTTACGACGACATCTGCGACGGCGGCTGAGCGGGCCGACGCCCCACGACCACCGCCAGCCCGCCCAGGGCCAGGGTCCCGAGGAGCGTCACGACGAGCACCGGGGTCCAGCCGCCGTGGGCCAGGGGCACGAGGACGACCCCGACGAGGGCGCTGATCACCGCGTAGACGGCGAGGAGCCGGGTCACGCGGCGCCCCTCGCCGGGCGCCCGGACCAGCGAGCGCACGCGCTGCCCGCCGGCGCCGACCAGCGCCGCGGTGACGAGCCCGCTGACGAGCACGAAGCCGCGGCCGACGTCGTCGGGGTCGAGGGTGGGGTACAGCGCGAGCACGGTGAGGCCGAGGACGACGCCGAGCACGACCGCGCCGCCCCCGAGGCCGAGGGCCCGGCGGCGGAGCGTCTCGTCACGGGCCCGGTCGGGGCGCCGCGACGTCGGGGTGGGCGTCATCGCGGGTCAGCTTGCCGACCCGCGCCGCCCCGGTCACCACCGGCCACCCGAAAGCGCAGGTGACCGGTGGGTCCCGGCCCCGGCGGCGCCCCCCACCGCCGGGACCGGGTCGCGGAGCACGGTGCACGACGCCCCCCGCGTCGTCCCCCCACACGTCGCCCCCGGCGTCCTCGCCCGACGTGTGTGCACCGCACCCCGCGGTCTCGCGGGACTCACTCCACGACGTGCACCAGCACGAGCGGGAGATCGTCCGGATCGCGGAACACGAGGTACGCGTACGGCTCCGGGCCGCCGACGTCGACGACGCCGCTGTGCAGCACGCCGAGCCCGTCGAACCAGCCCGCCCAGGTGTCGAGCTGGGCGCGGTTCGACACCGACAGCGCCGCGTGCCCGCGGGGCTCCCCGCCGCCCGCGCCGTGCAGGCGGATGGCGATCCCCGAATCCGGGTCGCTGAGCAGCACGCCGTCGGTGGTGCCGTCGTCCGGGCAGAGCGTCGACCCCGGGGTCAGGCCCAGCACCCGCTCGTACCAGGCGGCGCTGCGTGTGAGGTCGCTGACCGTCGACGCGAAGTGGTGGAACCCCGTGAAGCCGGGCCTCTCGACCGCTGTCGCCGTCATCCCACCTCCCAGACCGTGCGTACTCACCGTGTTCGGCGTTCAGCCTGTCGGGTGAAGGTCACGGGCGCTACTAGGGAGTTCCCTCGGGGAGGCGACGACGGCGCGTGAACTCGGTGGCGAGCTCGGTGCGCGAGCGGACGCCGAGCTTGCGGTAGATCCGGGTCAGGTGGGCCTCGACGGTCTTGCGCGAGACGAACAGCGCGGCCGCCACCTCGACGTTGCTCTGGCCGTCGGCGACGCCCCGCGCGATCTGGAACTCCTGCGGGGTGAGGGTCTCGAGCGAGGTGCTCTCGTCCGGCACCTCGCCCGACGCCCGGTGGCCGGTCGCCGCCAGCTCGAGACGGACCCGCTCGACCCACGGGCGCGCCCCGAGCCCGGAGAACGTCGCCTCGGCGTCGAGCAGCAGCGGGCGCGCGGCGCCCGGACGCCGCCACCGCCGCCGGACCTCGGCGTGGGCGAGGACGGTGCGGGCGTGCTCGTAGGGCGCGTCGAGCCGGGCGTGGGCGTCGTGGGCGGTCGCGAACCACCGCTCGGCGTCGTCGGCGTCGTCGGCGAGCAGGCCGCGCCCGCGCGCGGTGATCGCCGCCGCGTACGCGGATCCGGTGCGCTCGGCGTCCCGCGCCACCCAGGCCACCGCCGACTCGGCCCCCGCCCGGTCACCGGTGCGGACCATCGCGTCGACGAGGTCGCCGGCGAACGGGACCGAGGTCGCGCACGCGGTGCCCATCTCGTCGGACAGCCGCCGGGCCCGCGCGAGGTGGGCGGCGGCGGTCGCCGGCTCGCCGGCCGCGAGCGCGCCCGCCCCGAGCGCCGCGGCGGCATAGACCTTCATGCTCGCGATCCCCAGCGGCCCGGCGCCCTGCAGGGCCGCCTCGGCGTGCGCCCGGCACGCCGCGACGTCCCCGCGCGCGCCGGCGAGCCTCGCCAGCAACGTCGCCCCGAACGCGCGGCTGCCGGCCTGGCCGAGCTCGTCGGCCCACTCCACGGCCTCGGTGACGTCCGCGGAGGCCGCCGACCAGCGCCCGGCCCACCAGTCGATCTCCGCGTGGCAGGTCAGGGCGAACGCCAGGACCAGGGGCGCACCGACCTGGCGCGCCGTCGACGTCACCGCCCCGAACAGCCGCGCGGCGTCGTCGAACCGCTCGAGGAAGCAGGCGCCCTGCGCGCCGGCGATGAGCGCCTGCGCGTCCCACAACGGGTCGGCGTCGGCGGCGCGGGCCACGAGCTCGTCGAGCAGCGGCCCGGCGTCGGCCCAGCGCCCGACGAGCGCATAGGAGTGGCTGATCGTCGCCAGCCCGTTCAGGGTGTCGTCGCCCGCGGTCCGGGCGCGGTCGGCGACCGCCTCCATCTCGCGCAGGCGCCCGGTCATCGTCAGCGGGATCGCCGCCTCGACGAACAGTCGGGCGGCGCGGGCGCGGTCGTGGGGGAGCACGGCGTCCGCGGCCCGGATGGCGCCGTCGATGGCGCCGGCGGGGTCGAGCCAGCTCAGCGCGCGGGTGCGGACGAGCTCGACGTCGGCGGCGAAGCCGGGGTCGTGGCGCAGGGCCAGGGCCTGCTCGCACCACGACGCGGCGAGCGTGGAGCTGCCCGCGATCGCCGCATCGGTGGCGGCGGTGAGCAGGCGGTCGGCGCGGGCCACCGGGCCGGCGGTGAAGTCGGCCGCCCGGGCCCACGCGCGGGCCGCGGCCTGCAGCGCGGAGCGTCGTCGGGCGGAGGTCGCGGCCTCGACGAGGCGCTCGGCGACGTCGTCGTCGGGCGCCTCGGTGGACTCGGCGAGGTACCAGACGGCGACGTCGCGCGGGGCGTGGCGGGCGAGCCCGCGCAGGACCCGCCGGCGCAGGTCACGGGACGTGCGGGCGGCGACGAGCGGGCGCAGGAGGTCGTGGCGCAGGCACACCTGGTCCTCGTCGCGCGCCACGAGCCGGCGGCGTTCGGCGGGGAGCAGGTCGTCGGCGGCGAGCCCGAGGTCGCCGAGCACGGGCTCGAGCTCGTCGCGGCGCGTGGAGTGGCTCAGGGCCAGGACGGCCAGCGCCGAGCGGGTGGTCGCGGGGAGCCCGTCGATCGCCGCGGACCAGGCGCGCTCCAGGGCCGAGCCCGGGGGCAGGGTCGCGGCGGCGTCGAGGAGGTCGGGGCCGGCGGTCCGGGCGGTCTCGACCACGGCGAGCGGGTTGCCGCCGCAGCGCTCGACGATCGTCTCGAGGACCGCCGGTGACGTGCGCACGGGCAGGGTGCGGACGAGCTCGCGGCTCTCGTCGGCCGACAGCGGGCCGAGCGCGATGGTGGGCAGCCGCCAGATCGCGGGATCCACCGGCACCTCGTCGCGCACGCCCAGCAGCAGCGCGATCCGTTCCGGGGCGAGGCGCCGGGCGACGAACAGCAGCACCTGCTGCGACGGTGGATCGATCCAGGGGAAGTCGTCGACGACGAGGAGCAGGGGGCGGGCGTCGGCGGCCGCGGCGAGCACCCCGAGGGCGGCGGCGGACACGGCCAGCGGGCTCCCGACGTCACCGGCGCGCAGGGCGAGCGCGATCTCGAGCGCCTCGCGCTGGACGCCGGGCAGCTCGTCGGCGTGGGCGAGGACCGGCAGGAGCAGGTCGGCGAGGCCCGCGAACGGCAGCACCGCCTCGCCCTCGACGCCGGCGGTGCGCAGGACGGTCCGCGACGTCGCGTCGGCGATCTCGTCGAGCAGCGTCGTCTTGCCGCTGCCCGGCTCGCCGAGCAGGACGGTGACGGTGCCGTCGGGCCGGTGCGCGCCGGTGGCCGCGGCGAGCTGCGCCCGCTCGCGGGCACGGCCGACGACCTGGGGCGGCGCGGACGGCGGGCGCTCGGACACGCGGCGGGCACCTCCTTCCTGTGCACCCATTGTCCGGACGGGACAGCTCATCGTGAGCATCCGAGTGGAGCAGTGTCTCCGACGATGATGCGCCGTCCGGACCAGTGGTCGCGACCTTCTCGCCCTGGGTGACGAGTTGACTGCGGAGAGGCTCCGACAGGCCGCGACTGTCGCCCGATCGTGATGGTGGCGGGTGATACCCGGCGTGCCGCCGCCCTACTCTGGGCGCGTCGGTCACCGGGGGTGATCAGGGGGGGTGGGCGCCGCGACGGCGCCCGGTGGGCGTGGGGGCGCCGTGTCGTGGATGTCGTGGGTGCTGATCGGCCTGGGGGTCTGGCTGGTCGTGGCGGTGGCGGGCGCGCTCGCCGTCGCCCTGCTCGTGCGCGCCAACCGCCCGACCACCCTCGACGTGCTGCGGGCCCGGGGCGTGGTGCAGGAGCCGTCCGTGGCGCCGTCGGACCCCCGCACGGACGCGCGCGACGGCACGGGTGGTGCCGACCTGCCCGCGCCGCGCGACGGCGGCCACGACCGGGCCGCGGCCCCCACCGAGCGCCGTCGCGACTAGCTCACTCGAGGGCCAGGCGCACGATCGCCACGAGCCCGACGACGACGATCACCGCGCGCAGGACGGTCGGCGAGAGGCGGCGTCCGATGCGCGCGCCCAGCAGGCCGCCGATCGTCGAGCTCACCGCCAGGATCGCGACGACGGGCCAGCTGACGGGGGCGACGACGGCGTAGACGGCGCCGGCGACGACGTTGACCACCGCCGCGAGCACGTTCTTGTAGCCGTTGAGGCGCTGCAGCGGCTCGGTGAGCATGAGGCCCATGACGCCGACCAGCAGGATCCCCTGCGCGGCGGTGAAGTACCCGCCGTAGACGCCGACCAGGAAGATCAGCGGGTAGAGCGGCCAGGTGCGCCTGGTCGCCGCGGGCTTGGCCTTGAGCCGCTTCGTCAGCAGCGGCTGGAGCACGACGAGCACCAGGGCGATCCCGACCAGGAACGGCACGATCGTCTCGAACGCGTCCTCGGGCAGCGACAGCAGCAGCGCGGTGCCCCCGATCGCCCCGAGCGCCGAGCACACCGACCAGGACACGAGCTGTCGCCGCGCGCCGGTGATCTCGTGCCGGTAGCCCCAGGCGCCGGTGATCGAGCCCGGCACGAGGCCGATCGCGTTCGACGTCGTCGCCGTCACCGGCGGGTAGCCCAGCGCGACGAGCACGGGGAACGTGACCAGCGTGCCCGACCCGACCACCGTGTTGATGGTCCCGGCCCACACGCCGGCGACGGCGATCAGCACCGCGTGCCAGAGCGTCACGCCGGGACCCTAGGACCGTCCGCGGTGCGGGGCTTGACGAGCGGCACCGTCGTACTAGTTTCCGGGGAAAGCTTCTCGACCGCTCGACGGGAGACTGCTCATGCCCATCCCCACCGACCACGAGCTCTTCGAGCTCGGCGACGTCGTCCTCCAGCACGGAGCGACGCTGCGGAACGCGAAGCTCGCGTACAAGACGTACGGCACGCTGAACGCGGACAGGAGCAACGCCGTCGTCTACCCGACGTGGTACTCGGGGCGGCACACCGACAACGAGTGGCTCATCGGCACCGACAAGGCGCTGAACCCCGACGAGCTGTTCATCATCGTGCCGAACATGCTCGGCAACGGGCTCTCGTCCTCACCCAGCAACACCCCGCCGCCCTACGACCGGGCGCGCTTCCCGCGCGTCACCTTCTACGACCAGGTCGAGTGCCAGCACAAGCTGGTCACCGAGCACTTCGGCATCTCCTCGCTGGCCCTGGTGACCGGCTGGTCGATGGGCGCGGGCCAGACCTACCAGTGGGCCGTCAGCCACCCGGAGATGGTGCGGCGCGCGGTGCCGTTCTGCGGGTCGGCCGTGACCAGCCCGCACAACCGCGTGTTCCTCGAGTCGATCACCGCGGCGCTGCGTGCCGACGCGGCGTTCGAGGAGGGCTGGTACCGCCGCCTCCCGGAGAAGGGCATCCGGGCCTTCGCGCGCGTCTACGCGGGGTGGGGGTTCTCGCAGGCCTTCTACTGGCAGGAGGAGTGGCGGCGTCTCGGCGCCTCGTCGCTGGAGGACTTCCTCGTCGACTTCTGGGAGGGCTTCTGGCTCGACGAGCGCGACCCGAACAACCTGCTCGCGATGGCCTGGACGTGGTTCCACGGCGACGTCGGCCGGACGCCCGGCTTCGACGGCGACACCGTCGCCGCGCTGAACTCGATCCGCTGCCCGCTGCTGTCGATGCCGGCGGAGAAGGACCTCTACTTCCCGCCCGAGGACGAGCAGTGGTCGTCGCAGCACATCGGGCGCGGGGAGGTGCGCGTCATCCCGGGCGTGTGGGGCCACTTCGCCGGGGGCGGCGACAACCCCGAGGACACCGCGTTCATCGACCGGGGCATCCGCGACGTGCTCGCCATGGACCCGTGATCACCCGACCGGTGACCTGACCGCGTCGCGGCGGCCCTCGCGGGGAGGATGGCGCCCCGTGGGCGACATGCCGGTGGTGCGGTGGGGGCCGCTGCGCCTCGACGTCGAGATCGGCGTCGAGGGGACGGTCGTGCTGATGACCGTGCTGGTGATCGCGCTCGACGACGGGATCGAGGACTTCGTCGTGGCCGGGCAGGTCGTCGCCGGCCCGCTGATCGCGGCGTTCGCGGCGCACGCGTTCTCCCGCCGCCTGGCGCGCCGGGCCCGCCAGGACGAGCCGCCGCCGACGCGGGCGGAGCTGCGGCGCCTCACGCGCCACTCCTCGCAGTTCCTCCTGCTCGGCGTCGTGCCGCTGCTCGTCGTCATCGTCGGCGGCACGAGCGGGCTCTACACCGCCGAGACCGCCGTCGACGCCGTCATCTGGCTCGGGCTCGCGTTCCTCGTCCTGATCGGCGGCATCGGCGGGTGGCGCGCGCAGCACCGCGTCACGGGCGCGCTGCGGGGTGCGATCGGGGCGGGCGTGCTCGGGCTGGTCGTCCTGTTGCTGCGGTTGGTGCTCGAGCACTGAGTGACGGGTGTCGTCCCCGGGAACGATGGGTGGCCCGCATGCGTCTTCAGAGCATGGTGTTCTCGACGCGGCGTCTCCTGCTGGCGGCCCTGCTCGTGGTCGCCGCGGTGCTCTGGACGCGCATCAACAAGCCCGTCGAGGGCGAGGTGCTGCTCGAACTGACCCGACGCCACGGCGTGACCACCGCGGACCTGCTGTCCGTGCTCATGCTCGCGATGGCGGTGGTGATCGCCTGGCCGTCGCGGCGCCGGCCGGAGCCCCGTCGCGAGCCCGATGCGCCGCGCGTGGCGGCCCCGCCCCCGTCGGCGCCGCGGAACGCCCCCGCGCCCGGACCGACGCGCCCGGTCCCGGGCACGCCCCCGCCTCCGCCCCGCCGCTGAGCGACGGCCCCGGGCGTCCCCGTCCGGCACGATGCCGGGCCGTGGGACACGAGGTCGTCGTGACGACGAGCAAGTCACCGTCCGACGCCGTGCGCGCCGACGCCCGGGACCTCGCCGACCGCTGGGGCCTGCGCCTCGTCGAGCGTCACCGGGGCTCGGTCGCCACGGCCCGCGGGGACGCCGGGACCGCGCTGGTCTGCACCGCCGAGGGGCTGGTCGCCGAGTCGGGGCGCGGACGCCTGACGTTCCACCAGGGCACGGCGGCCAAGCGTCTGCGCGCCCTGCGCCACGGGGGGACCGACCCCCTGGTGCGCGCCGCCGAGCTCCGCCGCGGCGACCGGGTGCTCGACGCCACCCTCGGCCTGGGCCGCGACACGCTCGTGGCGGCCTGGGTGCTCGGCCCCGAGGGGGAGGTGGAGGGCGTCGAGGCGGACCTCGTGCTCGCGATCCTCGCCGCCGAGGGCTTCGCCGGCGACGTGCCGCGAGCCGGGTCGGCGCCGGTGCGCGTCCGGCACGGCGACTCCCGGCAGGTGCTCGCCGAGCGCGCCGCGGCCGGCGACACCGTCGACGTCGTCCTGCTGGACCCCATGTTCACCGACCCCCGGGCCTCCGACCACGGCTTCGCGCTCGCCCGCGACCACACCGTGCCGACCCCGCTGACCCCGGAGTGGGTCGCGCTCGCCCGCGCCGTCGCCCGGCGGTGGGTCGTGGTCACCGCCGAGCGGGCCCGGCCGTGGTTCGCCGACGCGGGGCTGGAACGGCTCGGGGGGACGCGCTCGGGGCGGTGGTTCCGGGTGCGGGGTGGGGCGGACGAGGCCTCCGGGACGCGGTTCCCCACGCGGGAAAGATAGGAGGTCCGACATTCTCCAGCCGGTCAGGTGGAGAATCCCGGCCAACACGGTGATCCGGTGCGGTGTGGGTCACAGGGGTGCGCTACGTTGCCGCGAACGTCGACGCCCGCTCGTCCCAGGAGGAACCGCTCGTGCGCGAAATCAGGCCGGTCCCGCAGCGCACCATTCCGGTGACCAGCGCCCCCTCCGGGATCGCGCGGCCGTCCGCCCCCGGCGTGCGGGCCCTGCCCGGCGGTTCCTTCCAGCGCCCGGTGGTCCTCCCGCCCGGGCTCGGACTGCGGCGGATGCCCGGCGGTAGCTGACCCTCCCGCGCCTGGTCAGGGGCGGTCGTCGGTGGGGATCGCGCGGCGGTCCTCGTCCCGCCACATGAAGTGGACCCCGTTCCCGGGCAGGCACCAGGCCTCGAGCGGGAGGTTCTCGACCTCCTCGGACGACGCCCAGCGCTGCGGGCCGGCCTGGGGGCGGCTCGTGAAGGGCTGGACCCGGAACAGCTCGTCCTGGGCGGTGCCGATGTCGAGTCCGCGCGTGTCGAATCCGATCGTGCGCACGAAACAGGGATACGGCGCCTGCCAATAGCAGGAGCGGTTGCCGAGCAGCTGCAGCGTCGTCGATCGGACCCGGATTCCCAGAATCTGGTACGACGTCGTACCGGCGCCGACCAGTGACGACAGATCCACCTCGAACATGCGCAGCTTCGCGAGGTACTGCCGGTGGTCGAGCTGGGCGCCCCCACCGCCGCCGCCGCGGAAGAACGACAGGTACTTCGGCCAGTCGGGGCTGTGGATCTCGCGGAGGGCGGGTGCGGCGTCGCGCACCTCGTGCCGTCCGTTGTCGCCGTCGACGTAGGTCATCCCGAGGCGTACCGAGGCCCGCATGCTCTCGACGGAGTCGTCGAACACCGGGGTCTTCGCGTCGTCCGAGACGAACCAGAGCTCGAAGAGCGACTGCGTGCTGCCGACCACGATCGAATCGCGGAGCACGGGGTCCGAGGTCGCGAAGAAGACGAACGTCGACGCCGGGACGCGGCGCCGGAACGCGTAGTCGACCTCCATGACGAGCTGGAAGTACACGTCGTCCACGCGGTTCAGCCGGCAGACGACGTCGGTGTGCTCGCTGATCGTGAGGTCCGAGCCGTCGGTGGCGAGACCGGCGCCGCCGAGTACCGAGGTCAGCACGGCCAGGTTGTGCTCGGACGGCCCGTACACGCGATCGAGGAGCGGTCCCAGGATCTCGGCGGGCGGGAGAACCTCCAGGATGCCCTGGGCGACCGTGTCCACGAGGCGGGTGGCCTCGTGGCGCAGTTCCCGCCGCACGATGCCGACCAGCGTCGCCGCGACGAGTCCGACGGTCCCGAACGCGACGAGCGCCCAGGCCAGGGACGTCACCTGCGGGGTCGCGGCAACCACCAGCAGCAGCATCCCGACCACGGCGACCAGGCCCGCGCCGACGGCGAGGAGGCGCAACTGCCGCAGCGAGACGCGTCGACCGCGACGTGAGGACCGACCGGACACCGTCGAGAGCCTCCCCCAGGTGGCTGACGTCCATCCTGAGCGGGAGAGCCTCCAGGTTCAACCGTCGAACGCCACGACCTGGTGCGTCAGCTCTTCTGCTGCCAGTCCGGCGAGTCCGTCGCGTCGACGAAGGCGGGGAAGCTCGCCGGCTCCACGTCCCGCTCACGCTCGCGCGACAGCGCCCGGTAGTGCCCGAGCAGGTGCCCGGTCATGGTCATGCGCGCCCCGACCTCGTCGCCCCGTCGGATCTGGAAGGCGATCTGGTCGTGTTCAGTGGCCGAACGGTCGTGCACCTCGGGCGTCGTGAAGCTCTCGCGGCGCCACCCGTCGACGCGGGGCACCAGGGAGCCGTAGACCGCGGTGAGGAAGTCGTTGCCGGCGGCCTCGACCACGGCGAGGTGGAAGGCCTTGTCCGTGCGGAGGAGGGCGTCCGGGTCGTCGTGGGCGGCTTCGCGGTGCTCCCGGCTGCGTTTGGCGATCTCGTCGACCTTGCCCGGCACGCCCGCGGCGCGGGCGGCGGCGAGCGCCGCCGCGATGCCCTCCAGCGCGATGCGCACCTCCATCACCTCGAGATCGTCGAACTCCCGCTCGGAGGCCGGGTCGTCGATCGGCGGCACCTGCGGGTGCGGGTCCTCGGCGACGTACCAGCCGCGTCCCCGGTTGACCTCGACGACACCGCGGGCCTGGAGGCGCTGGAGACCGCTGCGCACGGAGCTGCGCGCGACCCCGAAGCGGCGGGCCAGGAGCGGCTCGGTCGGCAGGCGCTCGCCGGGGAGCAGCTCGCCGGTCTGCACGAGTTCCGCGACGCGGTCGCTGACGAGCTCGGGGACCGGCTTGCGCTCGTTCGGCAGCTCCCAGCGGGGGTCGTCCTCGTCCTCGCCGCGCCCGGAGGGCATCTCGTCGGTCACGACAACTCCTGACGGCAGAGCAGCGGCTGGGAGGCGTCGTCGGTGGTCCGCCGCGGCGACTCACGGCTGAAGGATGTCGGACAACGTACCCCTTCTGGGTCGTTTCGGGAAGCTCTGGTCTGCTGTCCGACCCAGACGTCCGCGACCTGATGTCGGACATCAGTTGCAGCTTGACAGACAAGTGATGTCGTCCACACCATGACCTCGAGTCGTTCTCGCGGCTCAGGCACTCCCGGAAGGGGGTCGGGGATGAAGGTGATCGGGGTGCAGGTGGCCCGCTGGGCGTCGGTGGTCCTCGGGATCGCGGCGCTCGGCGTGCTTGGGGCGGCGACGCCGGCGCGTGCCGCGGAGGTCGACCAGACGGTGCGCCAGGCGCCGTCCGGCGGATCGAGCGGGGCGATCGTGGCCGTGTTCCTGGCGGCGGCCGTCGTGGTCGCGCTGTGGCGGCTGGTGCTGTGGCTGGTGGCGGTGGCGTTCGTCGGGGTGCTGCTGCTGGGGGTGCTCGTGCTGGTGACGGGCGGTCCGCCGGGTGACGAGCGTCCGGCCGGGGCCGCTCCGTTCGCGACGCACGGGGTCGTGCTCGAGGCGAGGGGGCCGTCGTGGTGACCATCGTCGTGCTGGTCGCGGCCGGCACCGTCTTCGCGCTCGGGATGCTGCTCGGGCAGCAGTTGAACCGGCGTTCCCTCCACGCCTACGACCGTCAGATCGCCGCGCTGCGTCGGGAGCGTGACGAGCTGGCCCGCCATCGGGGGCCTCGCCGCCGGGGCTGAACGCCGGCGAGCCCCGGCCGCATCGGGTGACCGGGGCTCGCTGACGGTGCTGTCGGACTAGAAGATGCTCAGGATCGGGTCGAGCAGGCCGGGCGCGGGAGCGGGCGCCGGCTCGGTCGGCGCCGGGACCGGCGGGATGATCGTGTTGACGATGTCGTTCACCGGCGTGGTGACCGGGGTGGTGGCCCCGTCGGTGACGTCGCTGACGACCTCGCTGGTGGGCTCGAGGATGCCGGTGCCCGACTGGACCGGGGCGATGACCTCGTTGACGAGGTCGTCGACGGGGTCGGTGATCGGGGTGGTGGCCCCGCCGAGGGCCTCGTCCACCACGTCGGTGAGGGGGTCGGTGATGCCGACCGGGGCGGTGCCCTCGGCCGGGGTGTCCGGGGTGCCCGGCGGGATGATCGTGTCGACGACCTCGTTCACCGGCGCGGTGACCGGGGTGGTGGCGTCGCCCGTGACGTCGTCGACGATGTCGGTGACCGGCTGGATGATGCCGATCGGGTCCTCACCGGTGCCGTCGGCGTCGGTGCCGTCGCCATCGGTGCCGTCGGTGCCGTCGGTGCCGCCGTCGGTCGGCTCGTCGCCGTCGACGGCGTCGAGGGTCGGGTCGAGCAGGCCGCCGCCGTCGGTGTCCGTGCCACCGTCGGTGCCGCCCTCGGTCGCGTCGCCACCGTCGGCGTCGTCACCATCGGTGCCACCGGCGTCCGCGTCGGCGCCGTCCGTGTCGCCGCCGCCGACGATCGGGTCGAGCAGGCCGCCGCCGTCGCCGTCGGTGCCGCCGTCGCCGTCGCCGTCGGTCGCGTCGCCGTCAGTCGCGTCGCCGTCGGTCGCGTCGCCGTCGGTCGCGTCGCCGTCGGTCGCGTCGCCGTCGGTCGCGTCGCCGTCGGTCGCGTCGCCGTCGGTCGCGTCGCCGTCGGTGTCGTCGCCCCCGTCGGCGGACGACTCGTCGCCGCCGTCGGAGCCGCCGTTGTCACCGGCGCCGCGGCCGTCGTCGCCGTGGTGCTCGGTGTCGTCGCAATGCTCCTGGGAGTGCGACTCCGTGGCGTTGGCGATGCTGGCGCCGCCGCCGAGCAGGGCCAGCGCCGCGGCGGCCGTGAGTGCGCCACGACCCGCGAAGCGGGCGACGATGGTCATCGGGAGGGTGCGGGGAGCGGTGTGAGCGCCCATGGGGTGTCCCCCTTCTGCGTGCCCGGATCTGTGGGGAGCGATGAGGGAAACCGGGCGTCCCCCTTACGCCAAATGGCCCAACGCCTCGCCCCATGAGCAGGTAACGAGGGCGTCACGATGGTGTGAGATCTCCACGAGGAGGTTCGCCCGCCACCCACAGGCGGGAACGTCGCGCGATCCGCTCACCGGGATGCCTCTCGCGTCCTGGCGTTCCGTGAGCGAACTTGGTGGTCACAGCCCTGCACGTCCGTTCCCGCAGAGGAGGACCGGCCATGGCCGAGCCCGTGTTCCGCGGCGTCGGCGTCGCCCTGGTGACGTTGTTCGACGACACCCGACAGGTCGACCACGACGGCACCGGCAAGCTCGCCGCCCAGCTTGTCGAGCTCGGCGCCACCGCGATCGTGGTCGCCGGCACCACCGGCGAGGCCGACGCCCTCGACGACGACGAACGCCTCGCGCTGTTCAGCTCGGTACGGGCCGCGGTGCCCGACACCGTGGTCGTCGGCGGGACCGGCGCGTCCTCGACCCACCAGGCCGCCCGGCTGACCGCGGCGGCCCGGGAGACGGGCGTCGACGCCGTCATCGCCCGGACTCCGCGAGGCCTGGCCGACCCGACCGGCTACTACCGCGCGGTCGCCGACGCGGCGGGCGACCTGCCCGCGCTCGCGTACCACTTCCCGGCCGTCGCCCCGCCCGGCATCCCGCTCGAGACCCTGCCGGCGCTGCCCGTCGCGGGCTGCAAGGACTCGACCGGCGACCCGACCCGGCTGCTGGCCACCCTCGAGGTCTACGACGGCCCGCTCTACACCGGGTCGTCGGCGATGCTGCTGCTCACGGGCCTGCTGGGCGGCGCCGGGGCGATCCTCGCGCTCGCCAACGCCGAGCCGGAGCGCTGCGTCGAGGCCTTCGCCGGCGACGCGGCGGCCCAGCGGGCGCTCGCCGCCGCGCACGTCACCTCCGAGCAGGACTTCCCGCGCGGGGTGAAGCACCTCGTCGCACGCCGCTTCGGAACCTCGGAGGTCGTCCGCATGGGGTGAGCGCCGTCTCCGGAGCAGCCGGGCCGGTGGCGGGCAGACTCGACGGCGACGGTCCAGGAGCGGGAGGAGACGGCGATGGCGCCGCAGGACGGAGCCGGGCGGGTCTGGCTCATCACCGGCACGAGCACCGGGTTCGGGCGCGCGATCGCGCGGGCCGCGCTGGAGCGCGGGGACCGGGTCGTCGCGACCGCACGGCGGGTGGACGACATCGCCGACCTCGCGAAGGAGGCGCCGGACCGGGCACGCCTCGCGACCCTCGACGTCACCGACGACGGGCAGGTGGCCGCGGCGGTCGAGTTCGCGGTCGCCGAGTTCGGGCGGATCGACGTGGTGGTCAACAACGCCGGGTACGGCAGCCGCGGCGCGTTCGAGGAGTTCACCGAGGAGCAGATCCGCGACCAGTTCGCGGTCAACGTCTTCGGGCCGTTCGCCCTCACGCGGGCGGTGCTGCCGGTGATGCGGGCGCAGGGGTCGGGGCACCTGATCCAGATGTCGTCGCTCGCGGGCGTGCGCTCGGCGCTCGGGGGCTCGATCTACTCGGCGACCAAGTTCGCCCTCGAGGGCATGTCGGAAGGGCTCGCGGCCGAGGTCAAGGGCTTCGGCATCAAGGTGACGATGATCGAGCCGGGGCCCTTCCGCACCGACTTCGCCGGCCGCTCGCCGGCACGCCCGGAGGGGATGCCGGAGTACTCAGCGGTGCTCGACGAGTCCCGCGAGAAGTTCCTCGCGCTGCACGGCACGCAGCCCGGCGACCCCGAGCGGGCCGCGCAGGTCGTGCTCGAGGTCGCCGACCTCGCCGACCCGCCCCTGCGCCTCCCGCTCGGACCGAACGCGTTCGAGAACGTGCGTCAGACCTACAAGGCGCGTCTCGCGGAGGTCGACGCCGTCGAGGCGCTGGGCAGCGACACGGACTTCCCGGCGGCGGGCTGACGAGTCATTGATCACGAGCACCTCGTCCACCGACGAGCGTCTGGCCGGGTGCACCAGTTGCCCGTGATCTCCTCGCCGGCCTGCGCTCGGCGTGTCGCGCGAGCGAGCGTGTGGCGATCCTGGCGTTGAGTGCCAGCAAGGCCGCATCGCTGGCACACCCCGCGTGCCGCCGCCCCGTGTCCCGCGCCGCCGTGCTCCCGCGCCCGGGTGCCCGCGGTGGCGATGCCACTGCGCCCCTGCCACCGTGAGTCGGTGATCGCAACGGGGCGGGTCGTCGCCGGGCTGCTCCTCGCCGTGCTCGCGCTCGCCGGGTGCTCGACCGAGTACACCGAGGGCACGTCGGCACCCGCCGCGCGGCCCGACGGGTTGTTGGACGCGGCGCGCACCAAGCTCCGGCTCGTCCAGCAGGACCCCTGCTACACGGTCGCGGACCTGACCCGGCAGTGGCCGGCCTGCGGGCGGTGGGAGGAAGAGGTCCTCAACGTCGGGAACGCCGCGGCCGGCGCGCGACCCGACGACCGCGAGATCACCGACCCCGTCGCCGCCGTGCGCACCGGGCACGAGCACTACGTGCGCGCCGGCTGCGCCGCGGGTGTCGCCCCGGCCGACACCCCGACCTGCATCGCCGCCATCGGCGAGACCCGCACCGCCGTGACCCGGCTGGGCGAGGGGATCGCCTCGGTGCGGTGACGCCGAGGATCTCGCTGTTCGCTCACAGGGCAAGCCGCGGTCGACGTCGGGTGGCGGGCGAGCGGATAGTGGGGGACATGGCTGTGGTCGAGGTCGCCGGTGTGGGGCAGGAGCAGGGGAGCGAGGACCCGGTGCTCCTGCTGCGTGAGCAGAGCGGGGGACGTCGGTACCTCGCGATCTGGATCGGGGCGCCCGAGGCGACCGCGCTCGCGGCGGCGGAGGTCGCGGCCACGCTGCCGCGCCCGCTGACCCACCGCCTGCTGCTGGACGCCGTCGAGGCGTTCGGGGCGCAGCTGACCGGGGTGCGCCTGACGGCGCTGGTCGAGGGCCAGTTCCACGCCGAGCTGGACCTGGTCACCGCGGACGGCGGGACGCGGTCGGTGTCCGCCCGCGCGAGCGACGCGGTCACGCTGGCCGTGCACCAGGGCTGCCCGATCGAGGCGTCCGAGGACGTGCTCGCCGAGGCCGCGCTGCCCGCGAACGCGGTGGCGACGGTCGGGGGCACCGAGGACGAGCCCGACGAGGCCGACCCGTCGTCCACGCCGCCCGCCGACGTCGAGGACGAGGTCGAGGCCCTGCGCCGCGCGCTGTCCGACGCGACGCCGGACGACTTCCGCACCGACAAGGACCAGTAGCGCCGGCGGACGGCGGTTACTGGCTGGTATCGCTCGCTCAGCGAGAGATACCAGCCAGTAACCCTGGCAGCGCGCCCTGGTCCGGGCGGCGCGCGCTCCGGATCACCCGAGCTGCGCGCTCCAGGGTGGACGCGCCGCCGCGATGGCGTCGATCGAGAGCGGTCCGCTGATCGACGACGGGTCCGCGGACCGGGGCGCGGGAACGCCCGATGCGGCCACCTGGCGATTCCGTCGGCGCGCGCGGTCGATCCGCGCGGCGAGCGCGGCCCGGTCGGCCTCCTCCTGGCGGGCCGCTCGCCGGTCGCGGCGGCTCAGTCGGGCCGGCGGCCCGGCGGGCGGGACCGCGGTGTCCACGCGCAGCGCAGGCGTGGGTCCGAGGGGGCGGATCGTCAGGGTGGTGACGTCGGCACCCGGCGGCGTGGCGGGCGCCGGGATCGTGTGCCGGACGGCGAGGGCGATCCGCCGTGGGCGGACCGGCTCGCTCGCGGCGTCGCCGGCGGTCCGGTCGGGGCGGGTGTGACGTCCCATGGGGCACCTCCGTGCGCCCAGCGCTCTCTCACGCTGGGCTGATCGGCGTAGGGCACAGGGTTGCCACGGTGAACGGATTCACACCTGTCGGAGAGGTCCGGGAACGGACGGGGACCCGTCCGGCGCCCGGGTCGCGGTCACGGTGTGGCTCGGACGCGGGGCCCGATCGTGGCCCGGCGACCACTCCGTCGGGTGGCGCTGGCAGGGACGCGGATCCAAGACCCGTCCGACGCCCCGTCCGGACCTGACGCGCCGAGCAAACGGGTGACAACCACACCGGTGACTGGTCCTTCGGTGTTTCTCTGCCGACACTTCGGTGGTGAGAGCACGCGAGGGGTCCCGGGCGCCGACGCCGATGGCGGAGGCCGGCCCGGAGCTCCTCGGGGTGCACGACGCCCAGGCGTCCGTGCCGTACCGCCCGCGCGCGGTCGACGACGCGCTGGAGGACGCGCTCGGGGCCGACCGGCCGCTCGTCGTCGTGGTCGGCGACCGCCTCGCCGGCTCCTCCCGCGCGCTGCACCGGGCGCTGCGCCGGATGCTCGGCGACCGCCTGCTCCTGCCCGTCACCGACCCGCACGCCGTCGACCTCGCGGCCGTCGTCCGGACCGCGCGCACGATCGCGACGCGCGCGCGGCCGGTCGTGATCGCCGCCGACGACGCGCCGCCGGCCCTGCTCGACCAGGTCGACGACGCCCTCCTCGGCGCCCTCGGCGGGGGCGTCCGGCTCGCCCTGACCACCCGCCGCACGTTCCTCGACGCCCACCTCGCCGCCCCGACGCGCGCCCGGCTCGAGGCCGCGACGATCGCGATGCCGCCCGGCCCGATCGGCGAGGAGATCCGGCCTGTGGCCCGGGCGCGCGCGGTGCTCGACCCCGTCGGCTGGTCGTCCCGCGTCCCGCTCGCGCTGCTGCGCACCGCCGTCGACTGGGAGCGCCTCGGCGTCCCGCTCCCGCTCACGCCCGCGCTGCTCGCCGAGGTCGCCCCGCTGTCCCTGACGGCCCTCGGCGCGCCGCCCGCCGACCGGGGCGAGCTGCGGCGCACGGCGCGCGACCTGCTGCGCGCCGACCACGGCGGCCTGCGGGTGCTGCGTGCCGTCCCCGGTGCGCGGGGCCGGTCGAGGCTGGCCGCCGACCGCCTCTTCTCCCACCTCGCCGACGGCGACGCCGGGGCCTGGCCGGTCTCCGAGGACCTCGCCCGCGACCTGTGGCACCGGCTCGGTCCCGAGGAGCGGGCCCGCGTCGCGCGGGTCGCCCTGGCGCGCGGCGAGGGGCAGGTGGCGCTGTGGCTCGCGACCCAGGTGCCGCCCGACGACTTCGAGCCCGAGGCGCTCTACCGGCTCGGCGTCGTGCTCGCGGCGCGTTCCGCGGCCCACACCCCGGAGCCCGGACGCTGGGACGGCGGCGCGCTGCGGTGGCTCACCGCCGCCCTCGACCGCGCCGACGCCGACCTGGTCCCGCGGGCCCAGCGCGCGATCCTGGCCGTCGAGTCGCGCCGCGAGGAGCGGGCCTCGCTGCCCACGGTCCGCCTGCCGGTCGAGGACGCCTGGCGCGCCGAGGTCACGCGGGTCTGAGCCCGCTCACGCGGGGTCGGGGGCGTCCGCGTCCCGGGCCACGCGGGCGAGCGAGCGGTCCACGAGCGTCAGCACGAGGAAGAGCGCCGCCGCGGCGAGCATGACGACCGCCAACTCGTGCATGCCGGGGGTGGTGGCGCCGTCGCGGAACACGACGCCGGTGGTGGCCGACGCGACGATCGCGCCGAGGTAGAAGAACGTGCGCATCAGCCCGGCCGACGAGCCGATCCGGGCGGGGTCGGCCTGGTGGTAGACGGCGTTCTGGTTGGCGAGGTTGTTCAGCCCCTGGGGCAGCCCGGCGACGAGCGAGAGGGCGAGGATCAGCCAGAGCGCGCTCCCCGCGTCGAGCACGAGCAGCAGCGCGGCGACCACGACCTGGCCGACCGCGCCCGCGACGAGCTTGCCGCGGATCTCGCGCCGCCGCCCCGTCACCGTCGAGACGACGATCGCCGCGCCGAACACGGGCAGCAGGACCAGGCCGGTGAGCTGCGGCGACAGCCCGCGGCCCTCCTCGAGCCACTGGGTGTAGCCGTAGAGGAACGCGTACGACGAGATCGCGGCGAGCAGGGAGCGGGCGTACGTCGCGAGCAGCGGGAGGTTGCCGCCGAGCAGGCGCAGGTCGAGGAACGGCAGCGGCGTGCGCAGCTCCCACCACGCGAGCGCCGCGCCGGCGGCGACCGACAGGACCGGCAGCCACCACAGGTCCGCGCGCAGGTGGGTGAGGAACAGCAGCAGCGCGACGAGCGTCGCCACGAACAGGGCGATCCCGACGGGGTCGACCGCGCGGGCGACGGCCCGGACGCCCTGGCGCGCGGACGCGGACCGTGGCAGGTACAGCGCGCCGAGCACGAGGCAGGCGAGCGCGAGCGGGATGTTGACGGTGAACGTCACCCGCCACCCGCCGACACCGATGAGGAAGCCGCCGAGCGTCGGGCCGATCACCGCCACCGTCTGCGTCGCCACCGCGAGGACGGTGAGGACGCCGGCCGGGCTGTCGCGCCCGGTGCGGTCGGCCTCGCCGCGGATCAGCGTCATCGCCGCCGGGTAGCCGGCGCACGTCCCGAGCCCGAGCAGCACCCGGGCGACGACGAGCACCTGGATCGAGGGCGCGAGCGCCCCGAGCAGCCCGCCGATCCCGATCAGCGCCGCGCCGGCGAGGAACAGGCGGCGCGCCCCGAACAGGTCGACCAGCCGCCCGACGACCGGCTGGCCGATCGCCGTGGCGAGGTAGAGCCCGGAGACCAGCCAGGCGGTCTGCGACGGCGGGGCGCCCAGCGCGATCCCGATGGGGATCAGGGCCACCGCGATCATCGTCGAGTTGATCGGGTTGAGGATCGCGCCGAGGACCATCGGCGTGATGAGGCGGCGGTCGAAGTGGTCCTTCGACGGCTGACGATGCGGACTGAGCCGCTGCAGCGCCGTCGTCACCGGCCGGTCACCCGGTCCAGCAGCGCCATCGCCGCGACGACGGTGCCGCGCTCGTCCTCGGTGAGGCGTTCCTGCAGCGCCACCGCCAGCCACTCCTCGCGGGCGGCGCGCGTGCTGTCGATCAGCTCCCGCCCGGACGGCGAGATCGTCAGCAGCTGGCGGCGGCCGTCGCCGGGGTCGGGGCGGCGCGTCACCAGCCCGCGCTCCTCCAGCGCGCCCGTCGACGTGGCCACCGACTGCGGGCGGATCCCCTCGGCGGCCGCGAGCTCGCTGGCGGTGCGCGGGCCCTCGCGCTCGAGCCGGCTGAGCAGCGAGGTCTGCGTGAGCGTCAGCTCCCCGGCCTGGTGCGACTCGCGCAGCCGGCGCCGCAACCGTCCGACGACGACGCGCACCTCGTGCGCCGCCCGCACCGCCGACGCGCTCAGCTCCCGGGTCTCCGTCACGTTCATCAGTCTAGACTGTTCAGTCTGACCTGACGAATGCCGCGGATACCGTGATCCGGTGACGCTCCCTCTCGCCGGCCTGCGCGTGCTCGACATGGCCTCGCTCGCCGCCGGTCCGCTCACCGCGACCTACCTGGGCGAGTTCGGTGCCGACGTCGTCAAGCTCGAGCCGCCCGGGGTCGGCGACGCGATCCGCGGCTGGGGCGTGCAGCGCGACGGCGTCGGCGTGATGTGGAAGAGCGTGGCCCGCAACAAGCGGTCGGTGACCGTCGACCTGCGCACCCCCGACGGCCAGGACCTCGCCCGCCGCCTCGCCGCGAGCTGCGACGTCGTCGTCGCCAACACCCGCCCGGCGACCCTGCGCCGCTGGGGCCTCGACCACGAGCGGCTGCGCGCCGGCAACCCGCGCCTGGTGATGCTGCACGTCACCGGGTTCGGGCTCGCGGGGCCGAAGGCGGAGCACCCGGGCTTCGGCACGGTCGGCGAGGCGATGAGCGGGTTCGCGCACCTCACGGGCGAGCCCGGCGGTCCGCCGACCCTGCCGGCGTTCATGCTCGCCGACGGGGTGGCCTCGCTGACCGCGGCGTACGCGGTGATGACCGCCCTCTACGAGCGCGACACCCGCGGCGGAGAGGGCCGGTTGATCGACGTCAACCTCGTCGACCCGCTGGCCCGGCTGATCGAGCAGTCGCTGCTCACCTGGGACACGACCGGCACCGTGCCGGGGCGGATGGGCAACCGCTGGGACATCTCCGCGCCGCGCAACACCTACCGCACCGCCGACGACCGCTGGATCGCGATGTCGGGCAGCGCGCCGACGGTGGCGCTGCGCGTCTTCCGGGCGATCGGGCGCCCCGACCTCGCCGAGGACCCGGACTTCGCCGACCCGCAGCGCCGTCTCGCCCGCGCCGGCGAGGTCGACGCGGTCGTCGCGGAGTGGGTCGCGCGGCACACCCAGGAGGAGGCGATGGCGGTGTTCGCGGCCGCCGAGATCGCCGCGGGGCCGGTGTACACCGTCGCCGACCTCGTCGCCGACGAGCAGATGGTCGCCCGCGAGGTGTTCCGGCGCGTCGACGACGAGGAGCTGGGGAGCCTGCTCGTGCAGATGCCGGTGCCGCGCCTGTCCGGGGTGGAGGCGCGCGTCGACCACCTCGGCCCGCCGCTCGGGGCGCACACCGACGAGGTGCTCGCCGAGATCGGGATCGACGACGCCGCGCGCGCCGACCTGCGGGCGCGCGGGGTGATCTAGTTGGAGGGACCTCCAACGTCCGGCGTGCGTCACATCGCCGCGGCCGGGGTGCGTGCCTAGCGTCGCCGACCATGGCGTGGGACTTCTCGACCGAACCGGGATTCGCGGCGGAGCTCGACTGGGCGCGGTCGTTCCTGGAGGAGGAGATCTACCCGCTCGAGGTGCTCGACCTCGACCACGCGTCGTTCCGCCGCCTCGCGCGGCCCCTGCAGGAGCGGGTCAAGGAGCGGGGCCTGTGGGCGGCGCACCTCGATCCCGAGCTCGGCGGCCAGGGGTTCGGCCAGCTCAAGCTCGGTCTGCTGCACGAGGTGCTCGGGCGCAGCGAGCTCGCGCCGTTCGTCTTCGGCTGCCAGGCGCCCGACTCGGGCAACGCCGAGCTGATCGCGCTGGCCGGCACCGAGGAGCAGAAGCGCCGCTGGCTCGACCCGCTGCTCGACGGGCGCATCCTCTCGGCGTTCGCGATGACCGAGCAGGGCACCGGTTCCGACCCGCGCCAGTTCACCACCCGCGCCGAGCGCGACGGGGACGAGTGGGTGATCACCGGGCGGAAGTGGATGGTCGGCAACGCCTCGCGCGGCGACCTGCACATCGTCCTCGCCGTCACCGAGCCCGACGCCGACCCGCACCGCCGCATGTCGATGCTGCTCGTGCCCGGGGACGCGCCGGGCATCCGCGTCCGCGACCTCGGGCTGATGAACGACCCGGGCGGCGAGAACCCGGTGTGGGCGCACGGCGAGGTCGTCTACGACGGCGTGCGCATCCCCGCCGACAACCTGCTCGGCGCACGCGGCGAGGCGTTCACGCTCGCGCAGCGCCGGCTCGGCCCCGGGCGCATCCACCACTGCATGCGCTGGATCGGGGTCTGCCGGCGCGCCTTCGACATGCTCGCCGAGCGGGCGGTGTCGATCTCCGTGCACGGCGGGCCGCTCGCCGACAAGCAGACCGTGCAGAACTGGGTGGCCGACAGCGCGGCGTCGATCGAGTCGGCGCGCCTGCTGACCCTGCACACGGCGTGGCGCATCGACCAGGTCGGCGCCCCGGCCGCGCGCACCGAGATCGCGATGATCAAGTACCACGGCGCGCAGGTGCTCCACGACGTGCTCGACCGCGCCGTGCAGATCCACGGCTCGCTGGGCTTCAGCACCGACATGCCGCTCGAGCAGATGTACCGGTGGTCCCGGGCCGCGCGGATCTACGACGGCCCCGACGAGGTGCACCGGGTCAGCGTCGCCCGGCGCCTGCTGCGCGACTACGCGCCGACCGACGTGCCCACCGAGCACGTCCCCACCCGCCGCGCCGCCGCCCTCGCCCGCTTCGCCGACGAGCTCGAGCACCCGCTGATGGCTACGTGAGCACTTTCCGGCCCTCGAGGGCCGGAAAGTGCTCACATGGGGTTGGGGAGGTCCACAACGGCGCCGGACGTCGCAGGTCCCGCCAGCGCGTCGAGCACGGACAGCATCGCCCGCATGGACAACCGCGAGGTGGCGTTCGGGCTCTGGTACGACTTCCGTAACCCGGCTGGAGACCGGCCGTTCAGCACGTTCTACCGCCAGACCCTCGACCAGATCGCGTGGGCCGAGGAGCTCGGCCTCGACTCGGTCTGGCTCACCGAGCACCACTTCTGCGACGACGGGTACACGCCGTCGCCGTTCACGCTCGCCGCCGCGATCGGCGAGCGGACCCGGCGGATGCGCATCGGCACGAACCTCATCGTCTCGCCGCTGCACGACCCCGTCCGCCTCGCCGAGGACGCCGCGACCCTCTCGCTGCTCACCGGCGGGCGCTTCGACCTCGGGGTCGGCCAGGGCTACTGGGAGCGCGAGTTCGCGGCCTTCGGGAAGACCATCAAGAACCGCCCCAGCCTGCTCACCGAGGGCGTCGAGCTGATCCGCCGCGCCTGGTCGGGCTCGCGCGAGCCCTACGAGGGCAAGCGCTACCGCTTCCCGGGCCTGCCCGTGACCCCGGTGCCCGAGCAGCCCCCGCAGCTGCTGGTCGGCGCCATGGCCGACCCGGCGATCGAGCGCGTCGCGCGCATCGGCGACGGCTTCCTGTCCACGCAGAACCACCACCACGAGGTCTACCTCGACGCCCTCGAGCGCCAGGGCACGCCCCGCGAGCAGGGCCGCATCTACGCCGGCCAGTGGGCGCTGATCGCCGAGGACCCCGAGCGCGAGTGGGCCGAGGTCGGGCCGCTGGTGCTCGACCAGCTCAACACCTACATCTCCTGGGGCGCCTTCGGGCCGCCGGACACGACGCCGCGCTTCGCCGACCCGGACCAGATCGTCGCCGCCGGCGCCTTCACGCTCTGGGACCCCGCGACGGCGGTCGAGGAGCTGACCGCGATGCTCACCGCGCGCCCGCAGATCCGCGACGTGCACTTCTGGGCGCAGCTGCCCGGCGAGTCGGTCGACCACGGGTCGCGGCGCGTCGAGCTGCTGGCGGCGCAGGTGGCGCCGGCCGTCAAGGAGCGCCTGGCGAAGCCCGGAGCCATGGCGTGACCCTGCTCGTCACCACGTTCCTCGACCGCGCCCGCGACCACGCGCCGGACCGGGAGATCGTCGACTACGTCGACGGCACCTGCGTGCGCCGCAGCACCTACCGCGAGTACGACGCGCGGGTGCGCCGGCTCGCGGGCGCGCTGCGGGAGCTGGGCGTCCGGCCGGGCGACCGGGTGGCGACGCTGGCGGGCAACCACCACCGCCACCTCGAGCTCTACCTCGCCGTGCCGCTGGCCGGGGCCGTGCTGCACACGGTGAACCTGCGCCTGGAGCCCGACGAGATCGCCTACGTGGTCGGGCACGCCGACGACGAGCTGCTGTTCCTCGACGTCGCCCTGCGCCCCGCCGCCGCGCCCGCCCGGGCGGCACGGCCCGGGATGCGCGTCGTCGTCCTCGACGGCGACCCGGAGCCGGGGGAGATGCGCTACGAGGACCTCGTGGCCGGCGGCGACCCGGTGCACGACCCGCCGCCGCGCGGCGAGGACGACCTCGCCGCCCTCTGCTACACGACCGGCACCACCGGCGCGCCCAAGGGCGTGGGCTACACCCACCGGGCGCTCTGTCTGCACACCATGGCCGCGGGGCTCGCCGACGGGCACGCGATCAGCCGCCGCGACCGGGTCGTGCACCTCGTCGCCATGTTCCACGCCAACGCGTGGGGCGTCCCGTTCGCGGCGCTCATGGTGGGCGCCGACCAGATCCTGCCGGGCCCGTCGCCGCGGGTCGCCGACGTCGCCACGATCATCGAGCGGGAGCGCGCCACCTACCTCGGCATGGTCCCGACCCTCGCCGTCGACCTCGTCGCGCACGCCCGGCGCACCGGCGCCGACCTGCGCAGCCTGCGCGCCCTGGTGCTCGGCGGGTCCACCCCGAGCCGCGAGCTGATCCGGGCGATCGAGGAGGACCTCGGCGTCTCGGCGTTCCAGGGCTGGGGGATGACCGAGACCTCGCCGATGGCGACGTTCTCGCGCCCCGAGCCCGACGCGGCGCCCGCCAAGCGGTACGCGCAGATCCAGACGCAGGGCCGCCTGCTGCCCGGCCTGCAGTGGCGGCTGGTCGACGAGGACGGCGCGACCGTCCCGCACGACGGCGTCGCGCGCGGCGAGCTGCTGCTGCGCGGGCCGTGGGTGGCGACCGGCTACTACCGCGGCGAGCGACCCGAGGCGTTCGTCGACGGCTGGCTGCGCACGGGCGACGTCGCGACGATCGACCCCGAGGGGCGCCTGCGCGTGGTCGACCGCACCAAGGACCTGATCAAGAGCGGTGGCGAGTGGATCAGCTCGCTGGCCCTGGAGGCGGCCCTGCTCGAGGCGCCGGGCGTCGCCGACGTCGCCGTGGTCGCGGTGCCGCACGAGCGCTGGCAGGAGCGCCCGGTGGCCGTCGTCGTGCCGGACGCGGGCGGGGTCGACCCGGACGCGGTGCTGGCGGCGCTCGAGGGCCGCGTGCCGCGGTGGTGGCGCCCCGACCGCGTCGAGGTCGTGGACGCCCTGCCGCGCACGAGCGTCGGGAAGGTCGACAAGCGGCGGCTGCGCGACACCGTTGGAGGAACCCACAACGCGGCGGAGGCCGACGCCTCCCGGGTCCCGGCGACCCCTTCCTAGGTTCCAGCGAGCACGAGCCCATGTGAGCGAAGTTCGGGGCTATAGCCCCGAACTTCGCTCACATACGACCAGCAGCGGGAGGACGACGTGGGACACCTCGAGGTCGAGGACGGGCGGCGGATCTACTTCGAGCACCACGCCGGCACCCGGCAGCCGGTGGTGCTGGTGCACGGCTGGGGGGTCACGGCGCACTCGTGGGACACGGTGGCGCCGGCCCTGCACGCCGACGGGCACGAGGTCGTCCTGCTCGACTCGCGTGCGCACGGCCGGTCGGACAAGGACTTCGCCGACGTGTCGATCGCGGCGATGGGCGCTGACGTCGCGCGGCTGTGCGAGCACCTCGGCCTGCAGCGTCCCGTGGTCGACGGGTGGTCGCTCGGCGGCGCGGTCGCCGTCGACGCCGTCGCCCGGCTGGGCTCGGCGGCCGGCGGGCTCGTCCTCACCGGCGGCGCCACGCCGCGCTACACCTCGGCGCCGGACTGGCCCCACGGCGGCACCGTCGACGACGTGGAGGCCGTGCTCGCGGGTGCGGCCGCCGACCGGGCCACGACGTTCCGGGGCGTCGCCCAGGCGGTGTGCGCGGTGCCGGTGAGCAGCGACGTCGTCGACTGGATGTGGGGCATGTTCATGGCGATGGGGCCGCGCGGCGACCACGCCATCCGCGACCTCGCCACCCTCGACCAGCGCAAGACGATCGGCACGCTCGAGGTGCCCGTCCTGAGCCTGCACGGCCGCAACGACGGCTTCGTCGCCTTCTCCGGCGCCGAGGCCGCGATCGACCTCTATCCCGACGCGCGCCTCGTCCCGTTCGACGGCGTCGGCCACGCCCCGCACCTCGAGGACCGCGAGACCTACCTCGCCGAGCTGCGGACGTTCCTGGACCGCACGGGCCGGTGACCGTGACCGGGGGGTGGCTGGTCACCGGGGGCACCCGGGGCATCGGGCGGGCGGTCGTCGACCACGTCACCAAGTCCGGCGGTGCCGTCGCCGTCCTCGCCCGCACGCCGGCCGCCGAGCCGTACGCCTCCGACGACGTCCTGGAGATCCCGACCGACGTCACCGACGGCGCGTCGGTCGAGCACGCCCTCGCCCGGGCCCGCGAGCACCTCGGCGGCGTCGACGTCGTCGTCAACTGCGCGGGCGTGCACCGCGGCGGGCGCATCGCCGACCTGCGACGCCACCGGTGGGACGAGGTGCTCGCGACCAACCTCACCGGCGCCTACGAGGTCTGCCACGCCGCGGTGCCCCACCTCGTGGAGGGCGCCGCGATCGTCAACGTGGGCGCGGTCGTCGGCTTCCGCGGCTTCCCCGGCGACAGCGCCTACGCCTCGGCCAAGGCGGGCCTCGCGGGCCTGACCCGGTCGCTGGCCGTGGAGCTGGCGCCGGCGGGGGTGCGCGTCAACCTCGTCGTCCCGGGCTTCGTGGACACCGCGATGACCGCGGGGCTCTCGACGTCGGCGCGCCACCGCATCGTCGCCGCGATCCCCGCCGGGCGGACCGGCAGCGCCGAGGAGATCGCCGACGTCGTCGTGGCGGTGGCCGGCGCGTCCTACATGACCGGCGCCGTCGTGCCCGTCGACGGCGGGCTGATGGCGACGTTCGGGGGGACCGGGTGAGGGCGGGCTTGTCGGGACCTCCAACGGTGACGGGGTCGCTCCGTTCCGTCATCGGTCCGCCGTTCCTAGCGTCCGCCGCATGAGCACCGACACCGCGACCCGCAGCAAGGAAGACGCGAACAAGGCCGTCGTCACCGAGTTCATGGAGGTGTTCTCCCGCGGCGACGTCGACGCGATCCTCGGCTTCCTCACCGATGACGCCACCTGGTGGGTCGCGGGCACGATCGAGGGCATCTCGGGGGAGAAGGACAAGGCGGCCTTCGGGGAGATGCTCGCGGGCCTGTCGACCCTGTCGACCACGGGCGCGATCGCGCTGACGCCGAAGGCGCTGACCGCCGAGGGCGACCGGGTCGCGGCGGAGACCGAGTCGTACGCCGAGCTGTCCAACGGCCGCGTCTACAACAACCTCTACCACTTCGTCTTCGAGCTCTTCGGCGGGCGCATCCGCCGCGTCAAGGAGTACCTCGACACCGAGCACACCCGCGCGGTGTTCCTGGGCGCCTGAGCGCCCCGTCAACCCCAGAGACCGGGAGGTCAACCCATGGACGTCGGCGTCCTGCTCGTCATCCAGAACTGGTTCTCCGACAAGACCGACGAGGAGGTGTTCCGCTCCGACGCCGAGCTGGGGGTGCTCGCCGAGCAGTACGGGTTCGACTCGGTCTGGGCGGCCGAGCACCACTTCGACGACTACTCGATGTGTCCCGACAACCTGCAGCTCATGAGCTACCTGGCCGGGCGCACCGAGCGGATCAAGCTCGGGACCGGCGCGGTGATCCTCCCGTGGAACGACCCGCTGCGCGTGGTCGAGAAGGTGATCATGCTCGACCACCTCTCGGGCGGGCGGACGCTGTTCGGCATGGGCCGCGGGCTGGCCAAGATGGAGTACGAGGCCTTCCGCACCGACATGGGCGAGGCCCGCGGGCGCTTCGACGAGGCCGCGCCGATGATCATCAAGGGGCTGGCCGAGGGCATCGTCGAGCACGACGGGACCCACTACCACCAGCCGCGCGCGGCCGTCCGGCCCGGACCGAGCCGCTCGCTGGACGGGCGCCTGTTCGGTGTCGCGATGTCGCCGGACTCGATCCCCGCGATCGCGACGCTGCCCGTGCAGATGATGACGTTCATGCAGTACGACATCGGGACGCACGCCGAGGCGATCAACCGCTGGCGCGGGCTGCACCGCGAGCACCACGGCACCGAGCCCGGCCCGCCGCTGCTGCAGGACTTCACCTACTGCCACGAGGACCCCGACGAGGCGAAGGCGATCGCCCACGAGTACATCTCGCGGTACTTCCTGTCGGTGATCAAGCACTACGACTTCGCCGGCTCGCACTGGCGCGAGACCCCGGGCTACGAGGCCTACCAGGTCGGCGCGGACATGATCCGCGAGGCGGGCATGGAGACCGCGGCGAGCGCGTACGTCGACGCCAACGTCTACGGCACGCCGGAGCAGATCATCGGCAGGTACGAGGAGCGGCGCGACGCGGTCGGCGACTTCATGGCCAACCTCGCCTTCTCCTACGCGGGCCTGCCCTACGACAAGGTGCACGCGAGCCTGAAGCTCTTCGGCGAGAAGGTCGTGCCGGAGCTGCACAAGATGAGGACGAAGACCCCGGCCGCGGTCTGAGCGCAGCCGCACCGGACCGTGACCCCTCCCGTTCGGCGCGTCCCGCAGGGCACACTCGGCCTGCGGGCGCGTCGACGGGGAGGCGGTACCGGGATGGGTGGTCTCGCCGTCGCGCGCCCGGACGACCACACCGGCCCGCGCGAGCGCGAGGTCATCGCGGCGTTCGCCGACATCACCACCGAGGCCATCACGGCCACCCGGCTCGAGGACCTGCTCGCGCTGGTCGGGCAGAAGCTGTGCCTGCTGCTCGGCGTCGGGCGCTGCTCGGTCTACCTGCGCCAGGACGACGGCCGCTTCCGCGGCGCCGCGGGCTGGTGCGGCGACGACGGCAACATCAGCGCGGCGGTGCAGGCCCAGGAGGCCGGCATCCCGGGCGACGCGTTCAGCCGCGAGGTGATCCGCAGCGCCGCCCCGGTGCTGATCGACGACGTCCGCAACGACCCCCGCCCGCACCGGCGCACGATGGAGCACTGGGGCGTGCGGGCCATGCTCGGCGTGCCGCTGGTGTTCGACGGCGACGTCATCGGGCTGATCTTCGTCGACAACGTCGCGCGCGAGCACGAGTACACCGACGACGAGATCTCGCTGGGCGAGCTGTTCGGCGGGCTCGCGGCGCTGGTGATCCGCCAGGCGCTGCAGGGCGCCCGGCTGGCCGCGCAGGCCGAGGAGCTCGACCGCCAGAAGCGGATGCTCGAGTTCCTCGCCGACGTGCACGCCAAGCTCACCGGCGCGGTGCTCGAGGGCGCCGACATCCGCGCCGTCGTCGAGCTGCTCTCCGACCTCGCCGGCGCCCCGGTCGCGCTGCTCGACGAGGACTTCGCCGTGCTGACCTGGACCGCGCCGACCGCCCTGCGCGCGGAGGCGCCGGTCGTGGGCGATCGGGCCCGCGACCGGCCCGCGCTGCGGACGGCGCTCGCCGAGCTGTCCGCGGCGCGCCCGTCCACGGTGCTCGAGCCGTCGTCACGGACCGGGCTGGGCCGCCGGCACGTCGTCTGCCGCCTGATCGTGGAGGGCCGGCCCAGCGGCTACCTCGCCGTGGTCGAGGCGGGGCGCGCGCTCGGCGACCTCGACACCAAGCTCGCCGAGCGCGGCGCCACCGTCCTCGCGCTGCAGGTGCTCTCCGAGCGGCGGCAGATCGAGGCCGAGGGCCAGGCCCGCGACGACTTCCTCTCCGACCTGCTCAACAACCACCGCGACGTCACCCAGCTCGCGCGCCGGGGCCTGCCGTTCGGTGTGGACCTCAGCCGGCCGCACGTGCTCGTGCGCCTGACGGTGGAGAGCGGGGAGGGGCACCCGCACGCGTCGGTCGCGCGGCGGCTCGTGGTCAATGACCTCGCGCTGCGCCTGGGCGCCGACGAGCCGCCGGCGACGACGCTGCCCGGCGCGGTCGTGCTGCTCGTGCGCCTCGGGAGCGGGAGCGGGGTGTCGACGCCCGACGAGGTCCGCGCGCACGTCGCGGCGGTCGCCGACGCCCTGGTGCTGCGCGTGCGCATCCGCGGCGGCGTCGTCTCGGCGGTCTGCCGCGAGCCCGAGGAGTTCCCGCGCGCGCACCGCGAGCTGCGCGAGATCGAGGAGCTGGCGCGCTCGTTCGGCTGGTCGCGCCGCGTCGTCACCGTCGACGAGCTCGGCCTGTTCCGCGTGGTGGTGTCCAGCGGGCGGGTCAGGGAGGCCGTGCGGTTCGCGGACGAGCTGGTGCGGCCCGTGCGCGACCACGACGGCGCCGACGGCGCCCTGCTCCCCACCTGGCGGGCGTTCCTGGCCGCCGAGGCGCGGGTGCAGCGCGCGGCCGCCGACCTCGGCGTCCACGAGAACACCGTGCGCTACCGCCTCGGGCGCATCCGGGAGATCACCGGCAAGGACCCCGCGGCCCTGGACACGCTGCTCGTCGCCCGCGTGGCCTTCCAGATCCTCGAGCTCGCCGGGTGGTTCCGCGAGGGCGCCTGAGGTCGTGGCGGGCCGATCACCGCGGTTCGGGGCGTCCGCGTGCTACGATACTTGCGAACCAACTAGCAAGTTAGAGAGAGGCGGCTCCCGTGCCCCGCACTCCCCTCGTCCTCGTCCACGGCAACCCCGAGTCAGCGGTCGTCTGGGGCCCGGTCATCGGGGAGCTCGACCGGGCCGACGCGGTCGTCCTGTCCCCGCCCGGGTTCGGCGTCCCCGCGCCTCGCGGCTTCGACGCGTCGGCCACGGCCTACCGCGACTGGCTGGCGTCCCAGCTCGAGCTGTTCCGCGCCCCGGTGGACCTGGTCGGTCACGACTGGGGCGGGATCCACGTCGCGGCGCTGGCGATGAGCCGCCCGGACCTGGTCCGCAGTTGGGCCTCCGACGCGCTCGGGGTGTTCGCACCCGACTACGACTGGCATCCGCGAGCGCAGGTGTGGCAGCAGGAGGGCGCCGGGGAGGCCTCGGTGGAGGAGATCTGGGGAGGCGACCTGCAGCAGCGACTCGCGGTGACCTCGGCCCTCGGCATGACCGGACGCATGGCGGAGCGGGTCGCGGCAGGCATGGACCCCGAGATGGGCCGCGCCGTCCTGAAGCTGTTGCGGTCGGCGCGGCAGCCGGCGATGTCCGACGCGGGACAGCTCCTCCCGAACGCCGCACGACGACCGGGGCTCGCCATCATCGCCGTCGACGATGTCGGGCGAGCCAGCGGAACGGTGGAGCAGCACGAATGGGCCGCGCGCAAGGCGGGCGCGAGGACGGTGCACCTCGAGGGTGTGGGTCACTGGTGGCCGGAGGAGACGCCGGCGCCGGTCGCCGACGCCCTGACGGCCTTCTGGGCCGAGCTGCCGTCTCCGGACAGGGCTCCGGCGGCCCGCTCCTGAGGGGCGGTGCCCCTCGGCGGGCCTCGTGCTCCCCGCTGTCGTGCCCCTACCCCGTGGCGAGCTGGGACGACGGCCCGACCTGGCGCTCCCAGCGGTTCAGGGCCTCGACGAAGTAGTAGTCGCCGAACATGATCCCGGAGTCGGCCTGGCCCTCGGGCAGGTTCTGCGTGCCGTGCAGCAGGATCGAGCGGAACGGGGTGCCGCGCGCGAGGTAGGCGGGCGTCGACAGCGAGGCGAGCATGCCGCGGGCGCCGTCGACGTCGGCGTTCTTCGTCGCCGGGTCGGCGTCCAGCTCGTTCATCGCGAGCAGGGCGCTCGCGGTGATGGCGGCGGCCGAGGTGTCGCGCGGCTCGGGCGGCGCCTGCGGCACGTCGAAGTCCCAGTACGGGACGCGGTCGGGCGGCAGGTGGCCGAGGAACCAGTCCGCGGTGCGGTGCGCGGTGTCGAGGTAGGCCGGGTTCTGCGTGTACCGGTAGGCCATGGCGAACCCGTAGGCCGCCCACGCCTGCCCGCGCGCCCACGTCGAGTCGTCGCGGAACCCCTGCATCGTGTACGTGCGCTGCAGCGCGCCGGTGCGCTGGTCGTACCCGCCGAACATCGACGTGCTGCCGTCGGGGCGCACGAGGTCGCGCATCGTGCGGTCCGCGTGCCGGTTCGCGATGTCGGCGTACTGCGGGCGGCCGTGCTGCGCGGCCCAGTACAGGAGCTCCAGGTTCATCATCGCGTCGATGTTGACCTGGTACTTCTCCTGGTCGTCACGGTCGTCCCAGACGCGGATCATGCCGACGGCCGGGTTGAACCGGGCGGCGAGCGTGTCCGCCGCGGCGAGCGCGGTCTGCTTCGCGCCCTCGTCGCCGGTCAGCTGGTGGTCGACGGCGAACGTCATGAACATCTTGAAGCCGAGGTCGGTGTCGTCGTGGGACGTCTCGGACGTCAGCGGCGCCTGCCAGCGCTCGGCGCGCTCGCGCCACACCGGGTCCTGCGTGCGCTCGTAGACCCGCCACAGGGCCGCGGGCAGGAAGCCGGCGGTCCAGTCGTCGGCCTCCTTGGTCAGCCACGTCCCGTCCGGGTTGGTGCGCACCGGGTAGGCGGGCGGCGCGAGCGTGTCGGCCGTGGCGGCGAGCTGCGCGTCGGCGAACGCGAGGACGGAGCCGTCCTGCGGCGCGGCGGCGCGGGCGTCCCGGGCCTGGGCGGCCGGCTCCGGTCGTGCTGCCTGTGGAGCCGGCGGCGAGCTGCAGGCGACGGCCGTGGCCGCGATCAGGGCCAGGACGATCCAGGTCCTTCGTGACGCCATGTGCGCTAACCCCCCGGTCGCTGCGACCGCCGACCTCGTCGTGGGCCGGTCGGGCGCCGGACGCTACCGGGGGTCCCGGTGCTCAGCTCGCGAGGGGCGACCGGCGCTGCTGCGGCGCCACCGGGGCCTCGCTGCTGTCGCGGCGCTGGGTGGGGATGCTGGCGACGATCGCGGCGCGGCGGCGGGCGCGCTGCACGGCGGCGGCGCGGTCGGCCTCGTCGCGCCAGGCGTCGACGGTCTGCTCGTCGCGCGTGCCCCGGCGGGCCATGCTCGCCAGCGGCGTCGCGGCCCACGCGCCGACACCGACACCCAGCGCACCCACGGCGGCCAGAACGCTCATGTCATCCCCCGATGATCCCCCGACGTTCCCCCGATGGAACGTGATGCCTGGTCGTCGCGGCGCAGGGCCCTGACGTTATCGGTGGTGCGCCACGCCACCCGAACGGTTGAAACCTGGACCTCCGAGTGGCCGGAAACCCGTCGACGTGCGGGTGATGCTGGAGCCGTGACGCTGCCCGGGCCGCTGTCCCTCTCGGCGATCGACGACGTGGTCGGCGACGCGCACGTCGTCGCGATCGGCGAGAACAACCACGGCATCCGCGAGTTCGGGGAGCTCCGCGCGCGGCTGGCGCTCCACCTCGTCCGCGAGCGGGGCTTCCGGATCGTGGCGCTGGAGTCCGGGTTCGCCGAGGGCGCGCTCGTCGACGCGTGGGTGCAGGGCGGTCCCGCGGCGTGGGACGACGTCGCGCGCGACGGCTTCACCTTCCGCGCCGGCGACCACCCCGAGATGCGCTCCCTGGTGGAGGAGCTGCGCGGGTACGCGTCGTCCGGCGGGTCGGTGCGGTTCGCGGGTCTGGACGTGCCGGGGTCGGGCGGGTCGCCGCAGCCGGCGCCGGCGAGGCTGCGGGGGATGGTGCCGGCCGACGTCGTCGAGCGGGCGGCGGCGGCCACCGCGGCCTACTCCTCGGCGAACAACGGGGTCGCGCCCGGGCGGTGGTCGGCGCTCCCGGTCGCCGACCAGGACGCCGCGACGACCGCGCTCGCCCGCCTGCTCCTGCGGACCTCCGGCGACGACCTCGCGTGGCATCTCGCGCTGGGCGCGCTGCGGCTGGACGAGCAGCTGCGCGAGTTCGCGGTGCTGTTCGCGCCGGACCCGCCGGCGCGCGTGGTGTCGTCGCGCGACCTGTACATGGCCGAGACCGCCCGCTACCTGCGCGCCTCCGGCGAGAAGGTCGTGCTGCTCCTGCACAACGGGCACGCCCAGCGCGTCCCGTTCGCGTTCCTGCCCGGGGTGAGCGCGCCGTCGGCCGGGACCGTGCTCGCCGAGGCGTACGGCGACGACTACGTGGTCGTCGGGCTCACGGCGCTCGCCGGCTCGACGACCGGGCTCGCCCTCGACGACGGCGCGCGGCACGGGATCGCGCTGTCGTCCGAGCCGCTGGGGGAGCGCGCCCCCGACGGCATCGAGCAGGCCGTCGCGGACGCCGGGATGGGCGCGGAGCCGGTGCTGCTGGACATGCGCTCCCTCCGGGGTGGTCGCGGCCCGAGCAGCATCCGGCACGCGACGACCCACATCCCGGTCGACGTCGCCGCGGGGTACGACGCGGTGATCTGCCTGCCGACGCAATCGGTCAGTGCGGCCGTGGGGGGCTGAGCGGCTCCCGAGTTCGAGCGAGGGGCACCTTCGCTCGGATAGACCGTCGAGGGGCGCCCCTCGCCGGAACGTCGAGGGCGACGCCGCTCTGGGCGCTACGCGGATCGGGGCGTCCTCGTCGGGGAGAACACACCCTCCGCGGTCGGCGGCACACCGGTCCGCGAGATTGAACGCGCCGCGCGACGGGCACGCCCCGGGGGAGACAGGACAGCGCGATCACCGCGCTCCCCTCGGCCCGTCGAGATGGTGGCGGGACGTCATCACACCCCGAGATCGCGACGATGGCCGAGGCCTCCCCACCGCGCCCGTGTGCGCGGCCGCCCCGCCTGTTCGACGAGCGATCTCCCTCGTTCGTGCCAGGAGAACTCCCCATGACTTCGACGCTGCCTCCACCCCAGGGGGCCCCGGTCAACGACACCCCCGACACCGACACCCCCGACCCCCCGATCCGCACCGTCGGCCTGCTCGCCGACCCCGGCCTGCCGACGAAGCTCGCCGAGCAGGTCGCCCCCGACCTCCCCGACCTCCTCGCCCTCCACCTGCCGGGACGCACCTGGCGGGTCGAGACGGCCGAGGGCCCGGTCGGCCTGGACTCCGAGGGCCTCGTGCCCATGTTCCGCACCGGTTGCGAGCGCCAGCGTCGGCACGGCTGGGACGTGGTCGTCATCGTCACCGATCTGCCGCGGCGGGCGGGCACCGAGCCGCTGGTGTCCGACTTCGGGTCCGACGACGGGGTCGGCCTCGTCTCGGTCCCGGCCCTCGGGGCCCTCTCGCTGCGCCGCCGGTTGCGCGCCGCCGTCGTCGACCTGCTCGAGCACGGCCTCGCCGAGCCGTCGGACACTCCCGGCCGGGCCCGCCGGGGCCTGTTCAGCCCGCCGATCTGCCGGATCGCCTCCGAGCACGAGGGCATCGACAGCCACCTCGCCCTCCGTGGCATGCGGGGACGCCTGCGCCTGCTCGCCGGCATGGTGCGCAGCAACCGCCCGTGGCGCCTCGTCCCGAGCCTGTCCACGGCGCTGGCCGCGGCGGCCGCCGGTGCGGCGTTCGGCATCTTCTACTCGAACATCTGGGAGCTCGCGGACGCCGCCGGGCCGTGGCGCCTCGCGCTCATCGCGGTGCTGGCCGTTGCGGCCATGAGCACCTGGCTGATCGCCGACAACGAGCTCTGGGAGCACCCGCGCTCGCGGCGGCTGCGCGCCGAGGTGCACCTCTACAACGCGGCGACGACCTCGACGATCGTGCTCGGCGTCGTCTGCTGCTACGCGTTGCTGCTGGTGCTGGCGGGGTCGGCGGCCGCCGTGGTCATCCCGCCGACGTCGCTGGCCGAGGCCCTCGGGCACCCCGTGGGCCCGGCGGCCTACCTCGCGGTCACGTCGATGGCGACGTCGATGGGCATCGTGGCCGGCGCGGTCGGTTCGGGGCTGACGGCCCCCGAGGACGTGCGCGCCGCGGCCTACAGCACCCGCGAGCAGCAGCGTCGCGCGCGCCTCGACCACGAGGACGAGCACGCCGCCCAGGGCGAGAGCGGGCAGCCGGGCTGAGCTCCCGTCACGCCGGGATCCGGCGCCGGTTCCGCGCGGCCGGGACTGCGGGGGCGAGCACGACGCCCAGGGCGGCGAGGTCGTCGGCGAGCCAGCCCAGCCGACCCCACGCGTCGGCGAGCCGCAACGTCTCCCGCGGATGCTCGCGGCGGCCCGGTGCCGTGGCGAGCGCCCGCAGGGCGCTGTCGAGGAAGTCCTCGGGGACGGCGAGCACGGCGGACGGGGTGCGCCCGTCGGCGAGGGCGCGGGCGACGGTCGCGTAGCCCTGGGCGAGGGCGTGGGCGTCGTCGCGGAGGCGCTCGACGAGGTCCGGCCAGCAGTCGGGGAGCCACGAGGACGCGGGGTCGAGCTCGTCGAGCGAGGTGCGCGCGGCCCGCAGGGCGCGGTGCACGACGCCGAGCACGACGAACCAGTCGACGTCGCCCTCGTGGCGGGCGCGGCGCTCGGAGCGGTACTGCAGGAACGTGGCCTCGAACAGCAGGAGCCAGTGCTCGGCCGGTTTCAGGCGGGCCGCCACGTCCTCGCGGGTGCCGGTGCCCGCCAGCCAGGACGACGACGCGCCGATGAGCGCCGCGGTCTCGCGGAGGCAGCGGGCGGCGTCGCGGCGGACCTCGCCGTGCCCGCCCGCCGGCCACACCGCCGCGCCCACCCCGATCCCGACCGCCGCGCCCACGGCGACGTCGAGGAGCCGCACCCCCGCCAGCGACGGCCCGGCCGGGGAGAGCTGGGCGAACAGCACGGCGACCAGGACGGTGAAGCCCGCCTGGCCGGCGATCATCCCGAACAGCTGGCCCGCCGCCACCGCCACCACGCACAGGAGGGGGAAGAGCGCGGCGTAGACGATCGTCTGCGGGCCCGCGACCGCCAGCAGCCCGGCCGCGACGACCGCACCCAGCGCCGTGCCGACGATCGCGGGCAGGAGCGTGGCGCGCGTCGACGTCACCGACGTCCGCATCAGCGTCAGCGTCGCCAGCAGCACCCACAGCCCGTGGGACAGATCGAGCCCGCCGGCGACCAGGCGCGCCAGGGCGAGCCCGACCCCCAGGCGCAGCGCGTTCTGCAGGTACACCGAGCGCAGCGAGAGGTGGGCGTGGATCCGGCGCCACCACAGCAGCGGGGTCGAGGCGGTGGCCCACCACGAGAGCTCCGCGGCGGCGGGGGAGCGGGGTCCGCGCGGGGTCACGACGATCTCCGCCGCCTGCACGGCCACCCGCGCCGCCGAGAGCGCCTGCCCGATCGCCACGGCGGCCCGCGCGTGCGCCACCGTCGCCTCGTCGTCGGCGAGGTGGGTGATCGAGTCGAGGCGACGCTCGGTGTAGGCGAGGCGCTCGGCGTCGAGGTCGGCGACGTCGGGCACCCCGCCGCGCCCGAGCAGCGCGTCCGCCGTGCGGTGCATCGTCGCCCCGAGCGTGGCGAGGACCGGGGCGGCGTCCACGGGGATCGCGCGGGCGTCGGGGGCGAGGAGGGCGTCGACGCGGCCCTGCATCCCGCGCAGGGCGGCGCCGAGGTGGGCGAGTCCCCGGTCCTCCATGCCCGGGCCGGTGGGGCGGATCTCCCACGGCGTCGCCAGCAGCTTCAACCGCCCGGCGGCGTGCGCGGCCGCGGCCCGGCGGGCGGGCACGGCGTCGGTGTCCCGCGCCCCGACGGCCTCGAGCAGCGCGGCGAGCGCCCGGGCCGCCGAGGCCGCGCGGCAGGCGTAGGTCTGCACCGGGCGGGGTGGCCAGAGCACGCGGTCGGCCACCAGGAGGAGCCCCACGCCGAACACGAACCCGAGCACGCGCGCGGGCAGCGTCTCGGGGGCGAAGGGCGGGAACGACGGCAGGATGTAGACCAGCTGCAGCCCGTTGGCGACGCCCGCGAGCCGCGGACCGCCGACCGCGATGAACGCGACGGACACCCCGGCGACGAGCATGCCGACCGACGCCATGATCGTGCTGCCGGCGAGCAGCGCACCGATCGTCAGCAGCACCGTGCCCGCGACGAGGCAGCCGATGAGCGTCCGGGTGCGCTCCCGCGGCGTCCCGACGACCTGCGAGAGCACCCCGAAGCCGATCGTCCCGAACACCGCGTACGTCGCCGCGGCCGGGCTGCCGAACCCGTAGCGGCACACCATGAACACGACGGTGGCGACGACGGCGACGCGCAGCGCCCTGCGGCACGCGCCCAGCCCCGGGTCGCGGCGCAGGAGCCAGCGCACGGCGCGGTGATCGGCCACGGGCCCGAGTCTGCCGCTCCGGCGGCCGGACTCCCAGCGTCGCCACCGGCCGTGGAGCCGCGGGCACGCTGCGTCAGCGCGCGCGTGTCCGCGGGCCCGGACGGCGGGTGATGACGCGCTCCGACGACGACGCCGGAGCGGGACCAGGCGCCGGGGCGGGAGCCGGTGCCGGAGGCGGGGAGGGTTCGAGACGCCCGCGGGGCAGGCAGCACTTCTTGTACTTGGCCCGCGACCCGCACCAGCACGGGTCGTTGCGGCCCGGCGGCCACACGAGGTGGGGGCCGGGGGCGGGGTCGGCGGCCTCGGGATCGAGCATCGCGGCCACCAGCTCCGGCGTCGCGACCTCCACCTCGAGGAGCTCGCCCTCGGCGTCGGCGGCCTGCAGCGCGCCCTCGAGGAGCGCGCGGTGGGCGTCCCAGTCGTGCCCCAGCTCGCCGGCCAGGGCGGGCTGCGCGGCGAGCAGCCGGGTGAGCGCGACCTCCGGCCAGAACACGAGGTCCGGGGCGGCGTCGAGCTCGTCGGCCAGCGCGTCGTACTCGTCGGGAGGGAGGCCGAGGTCCGCGCGCACGTGGCGCCGGCGCACGATCAGCTCGTCGACCAGGTCCGCCGCGTCCAGCTGGTCGTCGGAGCCCTCGGTGAGGCGCTCCTCGCGCTCGATCGTGGTGACCATGGCCGCGGTCAGCCACTGCTCGGCGATCTCGCCGCGTCCGTTCTCCCTGAGCGCGTCGGCGATCGGCAGCACCGCGGTGACCTCGCGGAGCAGCAGGGGCCGGAGCTTCGTGAGCTCGGCCAGGCCCTCGTCGTCACGCCCGAGCCGCAGCAGGCGCTCGGCGTGCGCGGCGTGCAGCCAGGTCGCGTCGTCGGTGCCCGCCCCGGCGGTGACCGCGCGGCCCGAGAGGGCGATGGCCTCCTCGTGGTCCCCGGCCTGCTCGCGGGCCTCGGCGGCGAGGCTCAGCGCGTAGCCGGCGTCGTCGGGGTCGGCCAGCCGCTGCCCGTCGACCGCGGCGACCAGCTCCTCGGCGTAGGGCCGCGGGTCCCGCGCGCGGACCGCGTCGCTGCCGAGGCCGTCGAGGTCGTCGGACGTCAGGAGCGAGGCCACCGGGTCACGGTAGGCCTCGCCCCCGACGCCGGGTCAGGCCGGCAGGTCGACGAGGTCGGCCAGCACCGTGCGGTGGTGGTCGGCCGAGCCCAGGACGAGGGCGTCGGCGCGGGCGCGCTTGAGGAACAGGTGCGCCGGGTGCTCCCAGGTGAACCCGATGCCGCCGTGGAGCTGCAGGCCGTCCTCGGCGGCGAGCAGCGCCACCTCGGAGCAGTGCGCCTGGGCGACCGCGGCGGCCACCGGGAGGTCCGGCGAGCCGTCGGCCGCGCACCGCGCCGCGTACCGGGCGACCGCGCGGGCCTGGGTGATCGCCACCCAGAGGTCGGCCAGCCGGTGCTTGAGCGCCTGGTACGACGCGAGCTGGCGGCCGAACTGGTGGCGGTCGCGCAGGTAGGCGACGGTGTCGGCGAGGCAGCGCTCGGCGAGCCCGAGCTGCTCGGAGGCGAGGATCGCGGCGCCGACCCGCAGGGCGTGCTCGACGTCGGCGGTGACGACCCGCGCCGGCGCCCCGTCGAAGGTCACGTCGGTGAGGCGCCGGGTCATGTCGAGCGACTCGCCGGTCGTGCGGGTGACACCGTCGCCGTCGGCGTCGACGACCGCGATCTCGGTGGCGGAGACCGGCACCAGCAGCACGTCGGCGGTCACGGCGTCGACGACGGCGGTGACGGTGCCGGCGAGGAGGTCCCCGGCGCCCTGCCGCTCGACGACCGGCACCGGGCGCCCCGCGCCGCGGGTGGCGCCGACGACGAGCACGGCGGTGCGCTCGCCCGCGGCGACGGACGCGAGCAGCTCGTCCTCACCGGTGCCCAGCAGCAGCGCGGTGGCGACGGCGGTGCCGAGGAACGGGACGGGCGCGACGGCGCGGCCCAGCTCCTCGGCGACGACCGCGACCTCGCGCCACGACGCCCCCGCGCCGCCGCGCTCCTCGGGGACGGCGAGGCCCGCGACCCCGATCTCCTGGGTGAGCCGCTTCCAGAGGTCGGTGTCGACGGGTTCCCCGGTGTCGGTGCGCCGCAGCACGGCGTCCCACGGGGCCTGCTTGTCGACGAGCGCGCGGACGCTGGCGCGCAGGTCCTCCTCGACGTCGGAGTAGAGGAGGTCGCCGGTCTCGGGGGTCGTCACGGAGCTCATCGGGGCAGGTCCTTCCAGGGCACGTCCTTGTCGGCGCGGGCCTCGGCGGGCAGGCCGAGCACGCGCTCGGCGACGACGTTGCGGAGGATCTCGGACGTGCCGCCCTCGATCGAGTTGGCGCGGAAGCGCAGGTAGCGCCAGCCGGCGTCGCGGCTGCCGTAGTCCTCCACCTCGGGGCGGCGCTCGCTGTAGTCGGGGTAGCGCAGGCCGTCCTCGCCGCGCAGCTCGAGCTCGAGGGACGAGCACTCCTGGTTGAGGCGCGCGTAGGTGATCTTCACCCCGGAGCCCTCGGGGCCGGGCTGGCCGGCGGCCTGCTGCTGGCCGAGGCGCTCGGCGGTCAGGCGCGCCGCCTCGGTCTCGACCCACAGGCGCAGCACGCGCTCGTGCAGCCCGGGCGTGTGCGTCTCGGGGTGCTCGCGCCACCGCGCGGCCAGGGCGCCGACGGCCCCGCTCTCCCGGGGCAGCGTGCCGCCGCCGATGGCGACCCGCTCGTTCATCAGCGTGTACTGCGCGACGGCCCAGCCCTGGCCGACCTCGCCGAGGCGCTGGTCGTCGGGGACGCGGACGTCGGTCAGGAAGACCTCGTTGAACTCCGCCTCGCCGGTGATCTGCCGCAGCCCGCGCACCTCGACGCCCGGCGCGGTCATGTCGACGACGAAGTACGACAGGCCCCGGTGCTTGACCGCCTCGGGGTCGGTGCGGGCGAGGATGATGCCCCAGCGGGCGTGGTGGGCCATCGAGGTCCACACCTTCTGCCCGTTGAGCACCCAGGCGTCGCCGTCCCACACGGCGCTCGTGCCGACGCCCGCGAGGTCCGACCCGGCGCCGGGCTCGCTGAACAGCTGGCACCAGATGTCCTCGCCGGTCCACAGCGACGGCAGCCAGCGTCGGTGCTGCTCCTCGGTGCCGAAGCGCAGGATCGTCGGCGCGGCCATGCCGAGCCCGATGACGTTGAGCCGCGGCCGGTTCTCCGGCGCGCCGGCCTGCTCGAACGCCGCGTCGACGGCGGTCTGCAGGCCGTTCGCGGCGCCGAGCCCGCCCAGGCCGGCCGGGTAGTGCACCCACGCCAGGCCGGCGGCGAAGCGCTCGCGCAGGAACTCGGCGGGCTCGGTGGTCGAGGGATCGTGCTCGGCGAGGAACTCCTCGACGCGCTGCGCCAGGGCGGCCGCGTCCGGAGGGCTGTCCGTGGTCGTCACCCCTGCACCCTGCGTCGCCGGCGGGCACCTGTCGAGTCCCGGTGGCGCGGACCCCGGTCGGGCGCGGTCCCGGGGTCCTGCCAGGGTGATCGCCGTGTCCGACAGCGAGGTGCCCCGCTGGCTCGCCGACCACGCCCGCCCGCTCGCGGTGGCGGACGACGACGTGCCCGCCGACGGGCTCGACGCCGTCGAGGCCTGGGTGCGGGCGGCGGCCGGCGCGCGGGTGATCGCGGTCGGCCCGGCCGTCGGCGGCACGCGCGAGCTCGCGCTGCTCGCCTGCCGGGTGATCGAGACCGCCGTCCGCGACGGTGTGGCCGGCACGGTCGCGCTGCAGGCCGGCGAGTCGGCGGCCACGGTGCTCGACGACCACGTGCGCCGCGGGACGGGCGCGGCGGGCGACGCGCTCGAGCGCCTCGGCTCGTGGAGCTGGAACACCCGCGAGGTGCTCGACCTCGTCCGCGTGCTGGCCGAGGTCCGCTCGGTACCGGTCGTCGGGATCGACCCGCGCCGGCCCGCGACCGCCGTCCGCGTCGTCGGCGCCTTCCTGCGCGCCGCCGCCCCGGACGCGCTGCCACCGGTGGCCGACGCGCTCGCCGACCTCGCGCTCGGGCACGGTGACGCGGCCTCCCGCGCGGCCGTGGAGCAGGTCCGCGAACGGCTGGACCGCGACGTCCCCGCGCTGGTCGCGGCGACCTCGCCCACGCAGCACGCCGAGGCGCTCCGCCACGCCGGGTTCCTGGTGCGCGCCGCCGAGCTCGCGGCCTGCCCGCCCGAGCGCGCCGACGCCGTCGCCTCTCGGCTGATGGCCGACGCGGTGATCGACGCCGTGGGGGGTGACGGTCGCCTGGTGCTGTGGGCGCACGCCGACCACCTCGTCGCGCGCGACGGCTCGCTCGGCGCGCACCTGCGCGAGCACCTCGGCGAGGGGTACCGCGCGCTGGTGCTGTCCGCGGGGTCGGGGTCGACCCGCGCGGTCCGGACCCGGCGCGTGCTCGGACGCGCGCGCACCCCGTCGGTGCACCGCCTCCCGCCCGCGCCGGCGTCGTCGCTGGAGGGCACGGTGCTCGCGGCGTGCCCGCGCGACCCGCTGGTCGACCTGCGCGCCCTGGGCGGACCCGACGTCCCGGCGGTCGTCGCCACCTGGGCGGGCGCGACCACCTCGCGGCGCTCGGTCGGCGACGAGGTCACGCCCGCCGCGCCCGCCGACGCCCTCGTGCCGTGCGTCCCGGCGACCGAGCTCGACGGGGTCGCCGTGGTGTCGACGGTGCGCCCGGGCTGGGTGCGCTAACCCCGGCTCCCGAGCACCGCCCGGCCGCGCGGCGAGAGCTCGTAGCCCACGGGCAGCGAGTGCGTCAGCCCCAGCGCCTTGAGCCGGCGGACGTCGGCCTTGAACGGCGCGGTCTCGCGGCCGAACGACGCGGCGAGGTCCGGGGCCCGCACGCCGGGCCGCTCGGCGATCGCCGCGAGCGTCGCCCACGCCCAGGGACCGTGCCCGCTGCGCGCGTCCATCGCGTCGAGGCGGTGGGCGACGGCGGCGAGGTCGTCGGCGTCGGGGACCGACGCGGCGAGCTCGGAGCGCGGGTCGGGCTCGTCGAGCAGGTGGAAGCGCACGCGGTAGAGCTCGGCGTCCTCGCCAGCGTGCCGGTCCGCCTCGGCGAGCATCGCCGCCACCGACGCGAACCCGGCGCGCCGCGCGTCGTCCGGCCCGAGGTCCTCGCGGTGGACGACGTCGACCTCGTCGACCTGCAGCCGTCCCACCGGTGTGCGGTACGGGCGGCCGGGCCGGACCTGCGCCCGCTTCCAGCGCCGGAACGTCAGGTCGACCTCGCCGCGCGCGATCGGCTCGGCGAACCGGAGGGCGAAGAGCACGGGTTCCCCGACCTCAGACCGAGCTGACGCCGACGACGATGAAGAAGAGCCAGAAGAGGATCCAGCCGACGATCGGGATGTAGCCGAGCACCAGGCCCGCGATCGTCATGCCGTGGCCGGTGTTCTGGCCGCTGCTCGTCTCGCGCCAGGCGAGGTGGCCGCAGATCACCGCGGCGATCGACGCGACGCCCGCGGTGAAGAACCCGAGGATCCCGCAGACCAGCGCGGCCACCGCCAGCCCGGACACCGCGGGGCCGGAGGGATACGCGCCGTAGGAGGCCGGCGTGTACGGGCCCTGCGGGTACGGCGAGTACGCCCCCGACGGGTAGCCGCTGTACGGGTCCTGCGGGTACGGCTGGCCGTAGGGGTCCTGGGCGTAGGGGTTCGGCTGGCCGTAGGGGTTCTGCTGCGCACGGTCGGCGGCGTACGGGTCGGAATAGGGCTCGAGCGCGTACGGACTCGGGCCGTAGGGGTCCGAGGCGTAGGGCGGGGAGGTCGACGGCGAGTCCGGCGACGGGGTGGGCGGCGGGGTCGGTGACGCCGAGGGACCTCCGGGCGAAGCGAAGGGCGCCGGGGTGTCCTGCCCGTCCCGGCCGTCGCGCTGCGGTTCCCACGGCGAGCTCACGCCGGGATCGTAGGACGGCGTCCCGATCTCCGGGGTGAAGACGACACACGGGACGAGCACGGGCTCCCGGCGCGAGCGGTGGGCGCGAGCGGCACGTCCGGCAGGGCGCGCGGCCCGTCGATCACGCGGAACGTGCCGCTCGCGGCGTCAGAGCGCCGGGACGACGACGTCGGCGTAGAGGTCGCCGTCGGTGTCGGCGACCGCCACCGGGCCGTCCTCGCCGTAGGGCGCGCCGTCGGTGATCGCGGCGTCACCGTAGCCGTCGGCGTCGGTGTCGAGGACGACCTCGTCGACGCGGCCGTCGCGGTCGTGGTCGGACACCGCGTACTCGTCGTAGCCGTCCTGGTCGCGGTCGGCGGAGGCGGTCTCGGCGTAGCCGTCGCCGTCGGCGTCGGTGGCCGTCGACTCGTAGTAGCCGTCGTGGTCGCCGTCGAACGAGGTCGCGCTGGGCGTGCCGGCCGGGAAGGCCAGGAGCCCGCCGTCGGCGCCGTAGGTCGCGCCGTCGTCGGTGGTGTAGGTGTCGGTGCCGGGGTCGCTCATCGTGTGCTCCCTTGCCGAGGGGATGACCTGATCGACCCTCTGACGGCGCGAGCGACCCGGGATGTTCCTGAGAGGGCTATGGCAGCCGGACGAAGGCCATCCGGCCCTGCGTGTCGACCCCGACGACGGCGCCGCCGGCCGCGTAGCGGTACACGCCGGTCCGGCGCTGCGGCGGCTCGCGCAGGGCGGCGAGGAGCGCCTCCCGGTTCTGCGGCTGGGCGAGCAGGGGCGCGACCTGCGCCCACGGCGCGGCGCCGACGGCCGCCGACGGCTGGTAGCGCTGCTCGACCGCCGGGAGGTCGCCGGTGCCGACCGCCGTGTAGAGGCCCTGGACCCCGGTGGCCACGGCCGCGGGGAGGGCGCGGCCGGCGGTGTCGGTGACGGCGGGGGTGCCGGCCGGCGCGGGCGCGGCTGCCGGGGCGGGTGCGGCGCTCGGGGCGGGCGGGGCCGGGGCGGGCGCCGGCGAGCTCGCCGGGCTCACGGGCGCGGTGACGAGGGTGAGCACGGCCAGGGCCGCGGCCACGAGGATCGCGACACCCAGGGCGGCGCTCGCGATCCAGGGTCCGCGACCGGCGCCGGCGCTCGCGGCCGGCGCGCTCACCGCCGCGACGCCGTGACGGGCTCGGCGTTCCCGGTGCTGCTCATGTCGCCTCCTCGATCGGCCCCGGCCGCAGTATCGGGACGGTCACCGACACGTGTTACCGCTGGCCGGGCAGTCTGCGTCACCCGGTCGTGGTTCGTACACCCCGTGCTCACGGTCGTGGCAGACGGGGCACGGCCGCGGCCGCCGAACGGGTGGCGTCGGCGCAGAGCTCCTCGACCGGTCGCGCGCCGAGCACCGACACCTCGAGCAGCTCGACGCGCTGGCCGCCGCCCGGGACGGTGTAGGAGCGCTGCGCGACGGCCGCGTCGCACGAGTCCCCGCGGGGCGTGACGGTGGCCGGGCGCCCGGCGATCTCCGTGGTCGGCGCGAACGCCGCGCGCCGCTCGACCCCCACGTCGACGACGGTGCCGCCGGGACCGCCGCCGCGGCGACACGACCAGCCGCCGACGCCGGGAGCGACGCGGTCCGCGTCGAGCCCGGGCACGGCGCGCAGGTCGTCGGGGGAGAGCACGGCGCAGGTGTCGACGGTGGTGAGCGCGGTGGGCGGGTCGGCGACCGGGCGCCGGGGCAGCGGGGTGCCGCGTTGCAGCGCGCGCACGGTCGTGTCGGTCGCCGCGTCGGCGGTGGCGCACGCGTCGGCACCCGATCCCGGCGGGAGGAGGGCGTCGACCGCGACCTGCACGCCCTCGGTGGTCACGACGGTGCGGGTGCACGACCCGGGCTGCGGGGCGGGGCGGCGCACGAGCAGCGGGCCGACCCGCTCCTCCGGTGCCGCGCTGACCGCGGTGGCGACGGGCTCGAAGGTCGCGACCACCGCGACGTCACCGCCCGGCGCGCGGACGTCGAGGGTGCAGGAGGCCGGGCTGCCGAGGTCCGGGACGATCCGCGCCGACCGCTCCGGCGCGATCGCCGCGGGGTCGAGCAGGGCGCACGGCTCGACGGTCGCCGGGTCGCCGACCGTCCCGGGGACGACCCGGTCGCTCGGCCCGGCCGCCGGCGCCGTCCCGCGCAGCAGCGCCACGGCGACGACCACCGCGACGAGCACGACGGCCGCCGCGACCACGCCGGCGACGACCGGCCCCCGGCGGCGCGGGGAGCCCGGACCGGCCACGGCGGGCGGCCGGGGGGAAGCGGGTGGGGGAGGCGACGGCGGCGCGGAGCGGCGGGTCGGGGCGGGAGCCGGGGGCGGCAGCAGGCCCACGCGGGCCGTCGGGCGGTCGGGGACGGCGGGTGTCCCGGGGACCGGCACCGTCGTGGCCCGGCTCGGCGACCAGGCCTCGGCCGCCACCGGGGTCGCGATCACCTCGGTGCGCCGGGGCGCGTCCCCGAGGGCCCGCAGGTCCGCCAGGAGCGCAGCGCCGAGCGTGCCCGGCGCCGCCTCGTGCTCGCCGGCCACCCGCTCGAGGACGGCGCGCAGCGCGCCGGCGTCGCCGGCCACCGGGACCGCGGCGAGGGTCGCGGCCAGCGCGCGGACGTCGTCGTCCTCGGCGGCGGGCCGGTCGTCGGGCCGCCGGCCCGAGGGGGCGCCGAGCAGCCAGGCCGACTCCGCCTCCCCGGGCCCGACGAGCACGACGTCCGCGCCCACCCGCCCGTGCACGAGCCGCGCCGCGTGCGCCGCCGCGAGTCCCTCGGCGAGGACCAGGGCGATCGCCCGCAGCCGCGGCCCCGGCACCGGGCCGGTCGCGGCGAGCCCCCGGGCGCCCGCCGGGACGTCGTGGACGAGCCAGAGCGCCTGGTCCCGGCCGGCCGCGACGTCCCGGGCCGGCGCGAGGCCGGGGTGCGGGTGCTCGGCGGCGCGCCGGACGTCGCGCGCGACGCGGGTGAGGGCACCGGGGCCCGTCCCGTCGAGCGCCACGGCGACCACGTCGCGGTCGTCCCACTCGTCGTGCGCCGCCCGGACGGCCGCGGTGACCGCGGCCCCGAGGCGGTAGTGGCCGCCCGAGAGCGGCTCTCCTTCCGTCACGGCAGGTCCTGATCGTTCCCTCGTGGCCCGGATCAGCCGCCGAAGGTGCTCCTGGCGCGGAACTGCACGGCCCCGAACACGGCGTTGGACTGCTCCAGGGTGCTGGTACGGATCTCCCAGCTGTAGTTCAGGTCCCGGTAGATGCCGGTGGAGTAGACGGTGCCGTTGGCCTCGGCGGTGTACAGCGGGCCCTGCTCGACCTGGCCGGCGCGCCACACGTCGAAGTTCTCGATGCGGGGCCCGAGCCGGGAGGTGTCGTCGTAGAAGGAGCGCGCCCCGGCCGCGTCGGGCCAGCGCGCGAAGATCACCCGGGCGCCGGGCGCGACGCTGGAGAAGTCGCAGATGTAGGCCTCCGTGGGGTTGGCGCCGGTGGTGGTGGTCAGCTGGTCCTGCGGCGTGGTCGGCCGGCAGGTGGACGCCGTGACGTCCGGGAAGACCTGCGACATCGTCGCCTGGCCCGCGGGCGCGGTGGAGCCGTTGCCGCCCGAGGTGCCGCCACCGCCCGAGCCGCCGGTGACCGGGGGCTGCGCGTTGGTGGTGACCGGGCCCGGGGTGGGCGTCGGGCCGGAGTCCTGGTTGAGGATCACGACCGCGCCGACCACGACCACCAGCAGCAGCGCGGCGACACCGGCGATGATCCCGACGACCTTGCCCTTGCCGCTCTTCGGCGGCTGCGGCGGCTGGCCGTACCACCCCTGCGTGCCGCCGCCGCCGGGCGGCGGCGGGTACTGCCCCGTGCCGTAGCCGGGCCCGTACGGCGCGGTGCCGGGCGCGTAGCCGGGCTGGCCGTAGCCCTGGGTGCCGCCCGGCTGGGTCGGCCCCCACGCGGCCGGCGCGGGCTGCGGGCCGGAGCCCTGCGGCGCGCCGAACGGCGACGGACCCTGCGGGCCCGACGGGTGCTGCGGCGACTGCGGCGACTGCGGTGTCCAGGGCTGGGCGGCCTGCGGGCCGGAGGTCTGACGGGGACCGGGGACCTGGGTCGGCGTGGCGCTCTGCGGACCCGACGAGCCCGCCCCCGCAGCTCCCGCGGCACCCGCGGCCCCGGCGACCGCGCCGATCCCGAGCGCGCCGGCTCCGGCGGCGGTGTTGCGGGTGGTCGCGTCGTCCGTGCCGACCGGCGCGTGACCCGAGACGGGGCCGGCCTCGCCGCCGACGGCGCGCACGGCCGCGTCCGCGAAGTCGCCCGCGGTGGCGAAGCGCTGCGCCGGGTCCTTGGCCATCGCCTGCGCGAGCACCGCGTCGAGGGCGGGCGGCGACCCGGGCGCGACCTCCGAGAGGCGCGGCGGGGTCTCGTTGAGGTGGTCGTACATCAGGCCGGGGCCCTCGGACACGAACGGCGGGCGCCCGGCGATGGCCTCGAACAGCAGGCAGCCCAGGGCGTAGACGTCGACGCGGCGGTCCATCTCGCGGCCCACGAACAGCTCGGGGGCCATGTAGGCGAGCGTCCCGATCGCGGAGCCGGTGCCGGTCAGCGAGCTCTTGGTGTCGCCGCCCATGGCGCGGACGATGCCGAAGTCGACGAGGTAGACGAAGTCGCGGCCGCGGTGCTGGGTGATGAGCACGTTGGACGGCTTGACGTCGCGGTGGATCAGGCCGTCGTCGTGGGCGGCGTCGAGCGCGTCGGCGGTCTGACGGACGATCTCGGCGGCACGCCGCGGGTCGAGCCGGCCGTGGCGCTCGATCTCCTCGGCGAGGTCGACACCGGAGACCAGGCGCATGTCGATGTAGAGGCGGCCGTCGATGGTGCCGAAGTCGTGGATCGGGATGACGTGCGGCGACGACAGGCGCGCGGCCGTGCGGGACTCGCGGCGGAACCGCTCCTGGTAGTCGCCGTCGTCGGCGAGGCCGCCGTGGAGGCGCTTGACGGCGACGGTGCGCTGGCGGGAGGTGTCGAACGCGCGGAAGACCTCGCCCATCCCGCCGCGGCCGATGCGCTCCTCGAGGCGGTACGGCCCGAACGTCTCCGCGGGCTCGCCCGACGACGGCGGCGTCTGGCCCGGGGCCTCGGTGCTCATGCGGCGCTCTCCTGGATCGTGGCTCCCGGGGTGATCGTCGGCCCCGGATGAAAGTCACCGAGAGTATGTGCGATCGCCCGAGGGCAGGCCATAGCCCTCACACATTTCGTAGAGTTCCCTCACTCCATGTGACAACTCTGAGGGCCGGACCGGTCACCGTCCGGGCGGGAGCTGCGCGGCGGGCAGCAGGTGCATCGCAGGGAACATGCGGTTCGAGTCATCCAGCGAACGGGTGATGATGTCGAACGTGTAGGGCCGATCGGCGTACGCGGCGGTGGCGTAGACGGTGCCGTCGGGCGCAGCGCGGCGGTGCAGCGGTCCCTGGCGCTGGTCGGCGCCGTGACCCCACACCGTCATGCCGTCGAGGCTCGGACCCCAGGTGCGCTGGTCGTCGTGCCACTGCCGGGCGTCCGCGGCGCTCGACCACTCCGTGTAGTAGACGAACCCGCCGGGCACCGCCGCGCCGTAGTCGCAGATGACCACCGCGACGGGCCGGGCGCCGGCCGACGTCACGTACTGGTCGGCACCGACCGGGTACGGCCCGCAGTGCCCCAGGGCGGCGACGTCGGGGAACGCCGCGGCCAGGGCGCCGGTCGGCGCGGCCGGGACGGCGGGGGTGGCGCCGTCGGCGGCCGCGGTGGCGGGCGCGGCCGCGCTCGACGTCGCCCCGGGCGGCCAGCCGATGACGACCAGCATCCCGAGCACCCCCAGCAGCCCGACGACCAGGCCGCCGGCGGCCCAGACGGCCAGGCTCCACCGGCGCCGGGGCGGGGACACGGGGGCGGGAGCGGGGTGCCCGCCGGTGCGGGGCGCGGGGCTCGGCCGGTCGGCACGGGGCACCGGACCCCACGGCGCGGTGCGCGGCGACGGTGACGGTCGCTGCGCCGGGACCGCGGTGGGCACGAACGACCGGTCGACCCGCTCGTCGTCGCGGACCGGGACGTAGCGCCGGGTCCCCGGTGACGAGGTGACGGTCATCGTGTCCTCCCGGCGCGCGGGTCGAGGCGCCGCAGGAGCAGTGCGGTGACGACGACGAACAGCACGGTGACGCCGGCGAGGGCGCCGAGGTCGAACAGCCATGTGCCGGCGGTGTGGTCCCACAGCGGCTCGGCGTCGGTGTAGGGCGGCGGGACGCCGGGGCCGGTGCGCACCCCGATCGTCGAGGCGCCCATCGCGAAGCCCCACCGCGCCGGCACGAACCACGACAGCTGGGCGAGCACGGGGCTGTCCTGGATCTGCAGCAGCGCGCTGGAGAGGATGAACTGCAGCATCGCGAGCAGCACGAGCAGCGGCATCCCGCGGTCGGCGTTGTCGATCCACGCCGACACCGCGAGCCCGACGGCCATGCTCGCGACGGAGACCCCGGCGATCGCGACGAGGATCTCCAGGCGGGGGTCGCCCAGCACGACCGCCTCGTCGGGGGCCGGCCGGCCGATCTGGCCGAGGACGCCGAGCACGATGCCCTGCAGGCCGGTGACCACCCCGAGGACGACGACCTTGGACAGCAGGTAGGCGTGGCGGGACAGGCCGATCGCCCGTTCCCGGCGGTAGATCTCGCGTTCCTTGACGAGCTCGCGGATCGAGGCGGCCGAGCCCATGAGCGCGGCGCCCACCACGAACACCATGAGCAGGCTCTGCGGCGCGCCCTGCACCCCGCGCAGCTGCTCGGCCATCGACAGGCCGGTGTCCACCGGCAGCGCGTGCGACAGCGCCGCCAGCAGCAGCGGCAGCGTCACCATGAAGATCGTGTACTGGCGGTCCGCGGCGATGACCGCGAGGTAGCGCCGGCAGAGCACCGCGAACTGGGCGATCGCCGACTGCTGGCGCGGCGGCGGGGCCGTGACCGCCGGCGTCGGGGCGGGGGCCGCGGGCCGCGTCGGCGGCGGGGTGCCGATGTAGCGCTCGCCGAGCGGTGAGCGGCGGAACCGCTCCGCCCACTCGGCGCCGGACTGCCGCTCGAGCAGGAGGAACAGGTCGGCGAAGTCGGTGACGCCGAAGTAGGTGAGAGCTTCCTGCGGCGGGCCGAAGTACGCGACGGTGCCGCCGGGCGCGAGCAGCAGGAGGCGGTCGCAGGCGTCGAGGTTGGCGACGTTGTGGGTCACCACCACGACCGTGCGGCCGTCGTCGGCGAGGCCGCGCAGGGTGCGCATGACCGACTTGTCGAGGCCGGGGTCGAGGCCGCTGGTGGGCTCGTCGAGGAAGAGCAGCGAGGGGCGGGTGAGCAGCTCGAGGGCGACGCTGGTGCGCTTGCGCTGCCCGCCGGACAGGGAGTCGATGCGCTGGTCGGCCTGCCCGTCCAGGCCCAGCTCGCCGATCACCTCCTCGATGCGCCGGTCGCGCTCGTCGGCGGTGGTGTCGGACGGGAACCGCAGGCGGGCGGCGTAGGCGAGCGCCCGCCGCACGGTGAGCTGGGGGTGCAGGATGTCGTCCTGCGGCACCAGACCGATGCGCTGGCGCAGCTCGTCGTAGTCGGCGTAGAGGTCGCGGTCGGCGTAGGTGACGGTGCCCTCGTCGGCGGGGCGGAAGCCGGTCAGGGCGCGCAGCAGCGTCGACTTGCCGGCGCCCGACGGCCCGACCACCGCGAGCAGGCTGTTCTCCTCGAGGGCGAAGCCGACCCGGTCGAGCAGCGTGCGGCCCTTCCCCGTGCGCACCACGAGGTCCTGCGCGCGGAACGCGATGGCGCCGGCGTCCTCGCGCTCGACCAGCCGGACGGATCCGTCGTGGCCGCCGTCGAGGTGGAACAGCGCGTGCCCGATGCCCACGAGCATCCCCGGGCGCAGCGCCACCCGGCGGATCCGCTGCCCGTCGACGTAGGTGCCGTTGGGGCTGCCGAGGTCGATGAGCTCCCAGCCACCGGCGCCGTCGGCGACCAGCTCGGCGTGGTGGCGCGAGACGAGCAGGTCGCTGACGACCACGTCGTTGTCGGTCTCGCGGCCGATGCGGATACGGGCCCGTGCGGTGGCGACGGGGGTCGTGGCCGCCGGGGCGGACGGGGTGGACGGGCCGGCCGCGGGGGCCGGCAGCCGGTGCACCGCGGAGAGCCGGCCCTGGCGGCTCGGGCCGTCCGGCTCGAGGTCCGGCGGGAGGTCCGGCGGGAGGTCCGGCCGGTGGTCCCGCCGCTCGGGGCGCGGCCGTGACGGGCGGGCGGCGGGCGGGACGAGCGGGGCGAGCATCGGCACCGGCGGGGCGCCCGGGTCGGCGCTCACCGCCCGCAGCGACAGGTGCACCTCGGGCCCGCCGACACCGAGCGTGAGCGTCAGCCGGGGTGTGGCGCCGGGGGAGAGCCGCAGCTGCTGGAGCCGCTCGCCGTGGACGTACACCCCGTTCTGGCTGCGGTCGAGCAGCTCCCAGCCGGTCGGCAGCGGCCGCAGCTCGACGTGCACGCGCGAGACGAGGGGGTGGACGACCTGGAACCCGGCGGCCTCGTCCCGGCCGATCGTGAGCGGTCGCCCGGGCGGCACCACGAGGCGGCGGTCACCGTGGGCGAGCTCGAGCTGCGGTGCCGTCAACGGCCTGCCGCGCGCCGCTCGACGACCTGCGGCCGGCCGTTGCACGGGCTCCACGGGATGCACCGGGTTCCTCCCTCGCGGCCGGGCTCCACAGCCCGGCGACGTCACCTCCCTCGGCGCGCGTGCCCGAGATGGTGACAGTCTGTGTCCACGAGGGGGGACTCATCCAGAGGGTTCGCGATAATCGCGTCGATCTATCACGTCCGGTGACCGGTGGCGGCCGAGCGGGTGGCCCCGCTCACGCCGGACGGGGCAGCGGGGCCGTGACTGAACGGCGCGCCGGGGCCGCCTCGCCGGCCGCGCCGGGCCGCCGGGCGCCGAACGGCGACGCGAACGGACGCGTCAGCGGGTCGCGGCGCGCCGTGTCGTTGTCGATGGCGTGCACGTGGCCCGTGACCTGCACCGAACCGACCTCCGCGAGGCGGCGGTGCACCCGGTCGAGGCGGGCGCGCAGGGCCGCGGCGTCGTCGGCCTTGCGCTGCCGGGCCCGGCGGGTGTGGCGGGGCCCGACGGACGGCGTGCCCTCGCCGGCGGCGCCGTCGTGATCGTCGACCGTGGCCACCGCGGTGAGGGCGGCCGGGCGGGGGGAACGGGTGGTGGTGGTCGAGCGGCGGAACATCGTGGATCACGTCCCTCGGTGCGACGGGCCGACGTACGGTCACCCTCTGCATCGAGCGCCACGCGGCCGCTCTTGATCGGCCGTCCGGTGGACTCCAGCTCCGGCCCACATCAACCGAAGGGACGCGTCACCCTCGCGACGAGGCGGGGCGGGCGGCGGCTAGAACAGGCCGTCGAAGAAGCCGTCGTCGCCGGAGCCGTCGCCGGTGTCCCCGGTGCCGCCGCCGTCGCCGGTCCCGGACGTGTCGCCGCCGTCGCCGCCCTCGGTGCCGCCGCCCGACCCGGACCCGGTGTCGCCCGAGCCGCTCGACGGGGCGCCCGAGGAGGGGCTCGCCCCCTCGCGGACGACGCTCACGGTCACGGTGCTGCCGCGCGGGACGGCGGTGCCGGCGCCGGGCTGCAGGGTGACGACGGTGCCGGGCGCGCCGCCGCTGTCGACCTCGCGCACCGAGATCTCCAGCCCGACGCCCTCGAGCGTGGCCTCCGCGGAGTCCCGCGAGCGGCCGACCACGTCGGGCACCTGCAGCGTGGCCCGGCGCTGGCCGATGACGAGCTCGATCGCCTCGCCGGGGGCGCGCAGCGAGCCGGGCACCGGGTCCTGCCCGACGACCTGGCCGACCTCGGTGGGGTCGCTCGTCTCGCGCAGGCGCGGCACGGGGGTGAGCACGAGCCCGGCGCCCTCCGCCGCCACCCGCGCGGCCTCGGGGCTGCGCCCGACGAGCAGCGGCACCTGCACGAGGCCCGGGCCGCGGCCGATCCGCAGGGTCACCGCCGACTCCTCGTCGACGCGCTGCCCGACGTCCGGCGAGGAGCCCACGACGCGGTCGACCTGGTCGGGCGGGGACGCGGTGGGCACGATGATCGGCGCGAGCCCCACGTCGGCGAGCGCGCGGACGGCCTCGTCGCGGGTGAGCCCGACGAGGCGGGGCACCTCGCTGTCGGACGGGCCGAGCAGCCACCACCCGCCGCCGAGCAGGACCGCGAGGGCGACCCCGAGGATCGCGAGCCTGCGCCGGGGCCGGGCCGGTGCCGCCGCGGCATGCGCCCCGGTGCGCCCGCCGTCGGCGGCCGCCCGGCGCCCGGAGCGCCCGAGCTCCGGCGTCACGAGCGTCTCGGCCGTGTCGGCGGTGCCGGAGCCGTCGTCCCGCCGCCGCGCCCGGCGCCCCGGGTCGGTCCACCGGCCGGTGTCCCAGCCCCGGCCGGGGTCGTCGTGGTCGTGCTCGCCGAGCACGGCGGGCGCGTCGGGGCGCTCGCCGGCGAGCACGCGCAGCAGGTCGGCGCGCATGTCCGCGGCGCTCGGGTAGCGGTTGTCGGGGTTCTTGGCCATCGCGCGGCGCACGACGGCCTCGAGCTCGGACGACACCACGACCCCGGGCGGAGTGAGCGTGGCCAGCAGCGGCGGGTCCTCCCGCACGTGCTGGTAGACGATCGCCACCGGGCTGTCGGCGGTGAACGGCGGCTCGCCGGTGAGCAGCTCGAAGAGCACGCAGCCCGCGGCGTAGACGTCGGCGCGGGCGTCGACCTCCTGGCCGAGCCCCTGCTCGGGCGAGAGGTACTGGGCGGTGCCGATGACCATGTCGCCGGTCAGCGCCGGGCCGGTCTCGGTGAGCGCCCGGGCGATGCCGAAGTCCATGACCTTCACGACGTCGCCCGGCGTGATCATGATGTTGGCGGGCTTCACGTCGCGGTGCACGACGCCGCTGTCGTGGCTGTAGCCCAGCGCCGCGCAGACGTCGGCCATCACCGCGCAGGCACGCTCCGGGGGCATCGGCCCGTGGACGCGCAGCAGGTCGCGCAGCGTCGACCCGCTGACGTACTCCATGACGATGAACGGCAGCCCGACGCCCTCGGCGGCCACCTCGCCGGTGTCGTAGACCGCGACGATCCCCGGGTGGTTCAGCCCCGCCACGTTCTGGGCCTCGCGCTCGAAGCGCAGCCGGAACGAGGGGTCGCGGGCGAGGTCGGAGCGCAGCACCTTGACCGCGACCTCGCGGCCCAGGCGCACGTCGAGCCCGGCGTGCACGTCGGCCATGCCGCCACGGCCCAGGCTCGGGCCGAGCTGGTACCGCCCGGCCACCAGCGTCGCCTGCGACATGCGCTCCTCGTGCCTCCGCTCACTGCTCGGTCTCGCCGGGTCCCGTGTCCGTGGCGCCCAGCATCACCCGGACGGGTCCAACGGCGCGGGAGCGGGTCGGCAACGGCGGGTCGCCGCTTCGGCGCGCGAGTTCGCCCGTTCGTCGGGTCCGTTGCCGTCAGTCGCCGCAGCAGCAGCCGTCGCAGCAGCAGCCGTCGCCGGAGCAGCTGTCGCAGCAGTCGCAGCCGCACGACGTGCAGTCACAGCAGCTCGCGCAGGGGTTGGGCCGCGGCTGCCCGCTCCACGGGCCGACGATCGGGTCCGCGCAGCAGAGCTGACCGGTGCAGCACAGCCCGGCCGCCGCGGCGCAGCCGGTGAAGAACCCGCGGGGCGCACGGCGCGGGTCGCCGTCGCCAGGATGCGGCGGCTGGTCGGTGGACGGCTGCTCCGACCGGGCGCATGTCCGCGCCACCGCCCGGCCGGTCTCGTGGACCAGCAGACGGTGCGCGAGCCGGGCGTCGAGCGCGTGCGGGGACGGGAGCTCGACGGCGGGCAGCGTCGCGCCGAGGACCTCGACCTGCCGGCGCGCGAGGGCCCGCGTCGCCGCCACGCCCGCCCCGGTCGCGTCGACCGGGTTCCAGCGGCCGGCGCGCCGGTCGTCGTCGAGGTCGTCGAGCGCGTCCAGGAGGTGCGCGAGGCGCCCGAACGCGGCGCCGGCGGCGGCGAGCGGCGCGAGGTTGGCCGGGCGGTCGGCGAGCACGGCGGTGTGCGCGAAGGCGGCGGACACCGCGTCCGCGGTCGGGGCGGTGGCCGCCTCCAGGGTCACCGCGCCCCCCGCGTGCTCGACCGCGTGCTGGCGGGCGGGGACGGCGAGCAGCGCCGCGGGGTCGAAGCCGCGCGGGGCGGTGGCGCGGGCCCGGGCGCTCCAGCGCTCGGCGACCTTCCTGGTCAGGGCGGCCGCCGGGCGGTGGCGCAGCACGCCCTGCCCGTCGTCGACGTGGTCGGTGAGGTGCCCGGCGGCCAGCAGCAGCGCGGCGTGCGCGGCGAGCTGGGCACCCTCGCCGGACACCACGGTCGCCGTGCGCATCCCGCGCGCCGGGCAGGGGCCCGCCCGCCGGTCGCCGGCGGGGCCCGCCGTCTGCGCCGCGGTGAGCACCGAGACCAGGAGCGCGTCGACGTTGGTGGCCGTGCGGGCGAGCTGGCCGTGCCCGTCGCGCAGCGTCAGGCAGGTCCCGCACAGGTGCGCCATCCAGCGCCGGTGCAGCGCGGGGGAGAGGTGGTGGCGGCAGGGCCGCACGATGCCGAGCACCGGCAGGAACTTAGTGATCAGCGCTGTCGATCACGACGGCCGTTCGACAGGTTGTGCGCGGCCGTTCGTCGCAATCTCGTACGACGTCCGTGTGTGCGCTCAGGGTGAGGAGGGAAGGGTCCGGGCGACCGCGTCACGCCCCGTCGGGGGCTGGCGTGCCGCGACCACCGGAGGGGAAACACCATGATCTCCAGCAACAGGACACGACTGCTCGCGGCGCCGGCGCTGGCCGGCGCGCTCGGCCTGGGCATCCTGGCCGGCTGCTCGCAGGAGCAGCCGCCGGCGCCGCCGCAGGGCGCGGCCGCGCCGAGCGCCGCTGCCGGGCAGGGGGCTCCGGGGGCTCCGGGTGCTCCGGGGGCTCCGGGTGCTCCGGGCACCAGCGCCGAGGGGCAGCCGGGCGGCGAGGCCGGGACGCAGCCCGGTGGCGGGGGTGCCGGCGGCACCGGGGCCGAGGGCGGCGGTGCCGACGGGTCCGGCAGCGAGGGCAGCGGTGCGGGCGCGGGCAGCGGTGCGGGCTCGGGCAGCGGCTCCGGGGGTGGCGCGAGCCAGACCCCGTCGGGCGGCGTGGCCACCGGCGGCGGCTCGACCTCGGGTGTCGAGCACGCGGGGATGATCGGCGCCGGGGCGCTCGCGCTCGCGGGGGCCGGCGCGCTGGGCGCGACCGCCGCGCGTCGTCGCCGCACCGACAGCTGATCGAACCCGGCGACCCCGCCGACCGTCCGGTCGGCGGGGTCGCCGTGGGTGCGGGTCGTGGTGACGGGGACCGGGAGGAGCACGGGGTGAGCGCCGCCGACGAGGACGATGCGCCCTCCGAGCTCGGCGCCGCGCCCGTGCCCGACGGAGCGAGGGACTCCCCGGCTGCGTCGCAGGCACCCGGGGACGCCCTCGCTCCACCACCCGAGCCGCGCCCACCCGAGCCGCGCCCACCCGAGCCAGCACCCGAGCCAGCACCCGAGCCAGCACCCGAGCCGCGCCCCGACCGCGTCCGCCGGGCGCTCGTCGCGGGCGCCGTGCTGCTCGCCGTCGTCGGCGTCGCGCTCGTCGGCTGGGCGTTCGCGCACCAGTCGGGCCCGCCGCCCGCGCCGACCGTGGCCGCCGGCCCGCCGCCCCCGCCCGGCCGGGCCGTGGAGAGCGCCGGGCCGCTGGGCACCTCGTCCCCGCCCGCGACGTTGCGCGTCCCCGCGATCCGGGTGGACTCGCCGGTGGACCAGGTCGGCCTCAACCCCGACCGCACGATGGAGGTCCCCGCCGAGGGGTCACCGGGCTACGACAACGCCGCCTGGTTCCGCTACTCCGTCACCCCGGGCCGGCAGGGGCCCTCGGTGATCATCGGGCACGTCGACTCCGCGGAGAACGGGCCCTCGGTGTTCTACGAGCTCGGGCGGCTGCGTCCCGGCGACCGCGCGCAGGTGGTGCGCGCCGACGGGGTGACGGTGACGTTCGAGGTCACCGAGGTCGCCGTCTACCCGAAGGACGCCTTCCCGACCGACCGCGTGTACGGCCCGACCCGCGGCCCCGAGCTGCGCCTGATCACCTGCGGCGGCAGCTACGACCGCGGCGCGGGCTCCTACCGCGACAACACCGTGGTCTTCGCCCGGGAGGTCCCCGCCTGACGAGTCGGCCTAGACCCCGATCCGCGCCCGGAAGTGCATCGCGCGGTACGGCCAGTTGTCGTGGGTGTTCCACTGGCTGACGACGAGGTGCATCTCGTCGGGCGTCGAGCCGGGCAGGATGTAGCCGCCGTAGCACTGGGCCACACGCCCGCAGCCGTGGTCCTCGTCGCCCCAGCCGCACCCGGCGATCACGGTGAGGCGCTCGGCGGTGGTGAGGTCGGTGGTCGGGCCCTGCGGCATCGGGACGAGGTCGACGCGGTAGTGCCCGGCGTCGAAGGCCGCGAGCCACCACCCGTCGCCGACGCGGCGCAGCGAGAGCTCGCCGAACGCCCCGGGCAGCACGGGCGTCGGCGCGTTCCCCCAGCGCCAGGCGCCGTGGGCGAACCCCCAGCCCTCCCACGACGCGGCGTCGAGCAGCCGGTCGGCGGGCACGCGGTGCAGCAGCAGGCCCTTGTCGCGCTGGAACCCCGTGGTCAGCGCGTACACGTACCCGTCGGGCCCGAGCTCCCAGGTGAGCATCTGGAACAGCCCGCCCAGGTGCCCGCCCGGCCAGCTCAGGCCGGTGGACTCCCAGGTCTCGCCGTTGTCGCGCGAGCGGTGGATCTCCGTCCAGTGCACGTGGCCGAGGCCCTCGCAGGCCATGACGTGCAGGTACATCTGGTCGCCGACCGTCAGGACGTCGGTGGGCAGCTGGGTGGTGATCCGCGTGCCGCCGACCAGCCCACCGAAGCGTCCGCCGATCCGCGCGTTGTGGCGGTAGGAGACGACCTGCTCGGCGTAGGCGCCGTCGCCGCCGGCCGAGCCCCACCACCGCACCCCGCCCGCGTCGCGCACCGACGCCGGGTCGCCGAACAGGATCACCGGCGAGCGCCAGCCCGGGCCGCCGGCGTGCCTGCTCTCGAACGTGTCCCCGAAGACCGCGACGAGCCGCCCGTCCGGCGCGAGCGCCGCGGCGCCCAGGTCGGTGCCGCCGATCCCGTAGTCGTCGGTCTCTCCGGGCCCGGTCAGGTCGCGGAGCTTGGTGACCTCGAGGGTGCGCATGGCGTGGGTATACCGGACCGTGCCGGCGCCCGGCGGTCAGGCCGGGATGCGCTCCGAGACCGGGGCGCGCCGCGGCGCGGGCACCGCGGCGAACGGCGCACGCACGGGCTTCGCGCGCCACGCGGCGCGGGTGCGGTCGTCGACGGTGCCGTGGGTGGCCATGGCCACCGTCGGCGCGGCCATCCACGCGGCGGCGAGGCCGCCGAGGGTGAGCGCGAGCGTCTTCATGCGAATCCCCCCCTGCCCCGACCGGAGCCGGGGACGATCATCTGGTGCGACCAGTGGCCGACGCCCTCGAACCGTAGAGAGTGGATCATGGAGAACACTGAGCCGGACGGGTGGCGATCGCTCAGGTTGCTCTCAGACGCCTGTGATCCACGCCACTCGGCGGAACGTGCGGGACAGCGGGAGACTCCCGGTAACGGTCAGGGCTGACCGTCCAGAACCGAGGACCCGGGAGGTCGAGTGTCCGCAGCGCGCCCCGTCCGCATCGCCAACTGCGCCGGCTGGTTGTGGGACCGCTTCTCCGGGCTGCGGGACGCGCTCGCCGGGCCCGTCGACGTCGTCACCGGCGACTACCTCGCCGAACCGACCCTGCGCCAGCTGGCCCTGGAACGGGCGAAGGACCCGTCGCTCGGCTACGCGCAGAGCTTCCTCGCCCAGTTCACCGACGCCGTCGGGCTGCTCGCCGAGCGCGGGGCGCGGCTCGTGGTGGACGCGGGCGGGCTCAACCCCGCGGGCCTGGCCGCCGAGGTGCGCCGGGTGGTCGCCGACGCCGGCCTCGACCTGGTCGTCGCGCACGTCGAGGGCGACGACCTCTCCGCGCGCCTGGACTCGCTCGGCGCCCTCGAGCACCTCGACACCGGCGTCCCGCTGGCCGACTCCGAGCTGGAGCCGACCACCGCCAACGCCTACCTCGGCGGCTGGGGCATCGCCGCGGCGCTCGCGGACGGCGCCGACGTCGTCATCTGCCCGCGGGTCACCGACGCCTCGCTGACGGTCGGGGCGGCGGCGTGGTGGCACCGGTGGGGTCCCGAGGAGGTGGGCGCCGCGGACTGGGATCGACTCGCCGGGGCCGTCGCCGCCGCGCACGTCATCGAGTGCGGCCCGCAGGCCACCGGCGGCAACTTCTCCGGGTTCACCGCCGTGCCGCGCGTCGACGACCTCGGCTACCCGATCGCCGAGATCGCCGCCGACGGCACCGCCGTCATCACCAAGCACGAGGTCGCGGGCGGGACGGTCACCACCGACACGGTGACCGCGCAGCTGCTCTACGAGATCCAGGGCCCGACCTACCTCAACCCCGACGTCACCGTGCACCTCGACGACGTCGTGCTCACGCAGGTCGCGCCCGACCGCGTCGAGATCACCGGCGTCACCGGCTCCCCGCCGCCGACCACCACCAAGCTGGCCATGACCGCCCCCGGCGGCTTCGAGTCGAGCGTCGCCTTCTACGCGACCGGGCTCGACCTCGAGGCCAAGGTCGCGCTGCTGCGCACGCACGTCGAGCGGATCACCGCCGGGCTCGACCTGAGCCTGCTGCGCGTCGACCGCATCGGCACGCCGGTCGAGGACCCGCCCGACCAGTGGGCGGCCGCCCAGCAGATCCTCGTCACCGCGCAGTCGCGCACGAGGAGCCAGGTCGACGCGCGGCACTTCGTCGCCCCGCTGACCGGCCTCTTCCTGCCCGGCTACCCCGGGCTCTACGTCAACCCGCTCAAGGTGTGCGCGCCCGTCGTCGAGTACTGGCCCGCGCTGGTACCGGTCGACGCGCTCGACCACGTCGTGGTGTCCGCCGACGGCACGCGGACCCCGGTGAAGGACACCCCGGTCCGGGTCGCCGCGGCGCGTCAGCGGCCCTCGGACGACGCGCCGCCCGTGCCCGACCTCGGCCCGACCCGCCGCGCCCCGCTCGGGCTCGTCGCGCACGGGCGCTGCGGCGACAAGGGCGGCAACTCCAACATCGGGTTCTGGGCCGGGGCGGGCGGGGACGAGAGGGCCTGGGAGTGGCTGCGCGGCACCCTGTCGACCGAGCGGCTGCGCGCGCTGTTCCCCGACGCCGCCGACGTCGCGATCGAGCGCCACGAGTTCCCCGGCCTGCGCGCCGTGCACTTCGTCGTCCACGACGTGCTCGGCAAGGGCGCGTCGTCCAACGGGCGTCCCGACATCGCCGGCAAGGCCGTCGCCGAGTTCCTGCGCGCCCGCTTCGTGGAGGTCCCAGAGTGCCTGATCTGACCAGCGTGTCTGATCTGACCAGCAGGCTGCAGCAGGCGTGGGAGAACCCGCTCACCGCCGACGACGGCTTCGACCCGGTGCGCGAGCTCGACGACGTGCTCGCCCCGCTCGGGCTGTCGCCCGAGGATGCCGGTGGCGCGGTCACCCTCACCGGTCGCGACCCGGTGGTCCCGAGCCCCGTGCGCGTCGGGGCGGCGGCGAGCATCGGGCTGCTGGCGAAGTCGGTGGCCGCCGCCGCGCTGCACCGCGACCGCGGCGGGCCCGGGCAGGACGTCCACGTCGACCTGCGCGCCGCCCCGCACCGGCTGTGCCCGTTCTACGACCGGCGCTGGGAGCTGCTCGGCGGCTACCCCGTCGCGTCCAGCGTCGAGCAGGGCAACGCGATGGGGTTCAGCTTCTTCCGCTGCGCCGACGGGCGCTTCGTCATGCCCCAGAACATGTACCCGAACCTGCGCGCACGCGCCCAGGAGCTGCTCGGGGTCCCGCTCACGAAGAAGGCGGTCACCGACGCGATCGGGCGCTGGGACGCCGGCGAGCTCGAAGAGGCGGCGTCCGCGGCGGGCGTCGTCATGCCGATGGTGCGCACGCTGCCCGAGATGCTCGCCGAGCCGCAGTACACCGACGTGCTCGCCGACCTGCCCCTGGTGGAGGTCACGAGGATCGGCGACGGCGATCCCGAGCCACTGCCGCCGGCCGGTGAGCAGCCGTTCTCGGGCCTGCGGGCGCTCGGGATGGGGCACGTGATCGCCGGCGCGGGGTTCGGGCGGTCGTTCGCGCTGCACGGCGCCGACGTCCTCAACCTCTGGCGCGTGGGCGAGACCGAGCACGAGACGACCTACGCGTCCGCGAACGTCGGCATGCGCTCGTCGTGGCTCGACCCGCGCCGCGACCGCGCCGAGCTCTCCCGCCTGCTCGCCGGCGCCGACGTCTTCTTCCACAACCGGCGCCTCGCGTTCCTCGACGAGGTCGGGCTGTGGCCCGAGCAGCTCGCGGCCGAGCGGCCGGGGATCGTGGCGGTGACGGTGTCGCTGCACGGCCTCCGCGGGCCGTGGGCCGGGCGGCCGGGCTTCGACCAGACCGCCGGCTCGGTGAGCGGGATGATGCTGCTCGAGGGCGGCGGGGAGGTCCCGCGCCTGCCCCCGATCCTCGTGGTCAACGACTACATCGTTCCGTGGCTCGCGCAGGCCGGCGCGGTCGCGGCGCTGCGGCGGCGCGCGGTGGAGGGCGGCTCGTACCACGTGCACGTGTCGCTGACCCGCGTCGCGCTGTGGATCCTCTCGCTCGGGCTCTTCGACCGGGACCGGGCACACGCGACGGCGGGGTCGTCCGAGCAGCACCGCTACCTGGACCCCGAGACGTTCACCGCCGACACCGGGCTCGGCGCGTACCAGGGCGTCACCGACCAGGTCGCGATGTCCGCGACGCCCGGGCGCTACGACCCGGTGCTCGTCGCCCGCGGGGCGTCGGCGCGGGAGTGGTGCGCTCCGCGCACGTGAGCACGATGGAGTGCTGGGGCACTCAGAAGTGCTCACCTGCGCGCAGCGCACACTGATCAGGTGCTGCGCCGGGTGCTCATCGTCGGGGCGCTGCTCGTGCTGGCCGGGTGCGGGTCGGCGCCACCGCCTCCGCCGACGCCATCCCCGGCTCCGGCACCGGTCGCCCGCGCGGCGGCACCGGCGCCGGCCCCGGCCCCGGTCGTCGTCCTCGATCCCGGCCACAACGGCGGCAACGCCGACGCGCCCGGCGAGATCGCGCGCGAGGTGCCCGACGGGCGCGGCGGGACGAAGCCGTGCAACACCACCGGCACCGCCACCGCCGGCGGCTACGCCGAGCACGCGTTCACGTGGGACGTCGCGGCGCGGGTGACGCGGCTGCTCGAGGCCCGGGGGGTCGACGTGCGCTCCACGCGCCCGGACGACACGGGCGTCGGGCCCTGCGTGGACCGGCGGGCGGCGATCGCGAACGACGCGCGGGCGGCGCTGACGGTCTCGATCCACGCCGACGGCGCCGCCCGTGACGGGCGCGGGTTCCACGTCGCGCTCTCCGACCCGCCGCTCGCCGCGTCGCAGCGCGCGTCGTCGGCGGCGCTGGGCCGGGCGCTGGTCGCGGGGCTCGAGGCCCAGGGGTTCACGCCGTCGACCTACCGCGGGGAGGACGGGCTCGACCCGCGTCCCGACCTCGCGGGGCTCAGCCTCGCGCGGGTGCCCTCGGCGCTGGTGGAGTGCGCGAACATGGCGAACCCCGACGAAGCGCGCGTCGTCGCCGAGCCGGCCGGACGGCAGCGCTACGCCGAGGGGATCGCGGCCGGCATCTTGGCAACGCTGGGGCGGTGAGCTCAGGCGGCGGAGTCGCCCGTGCGGTCCTGGTGCCAGCGCACGACGCGCACGACGACGTCCTCGAGGCCCTCGCGGTCGAGCGTCACGCGCATGTCGTCGGCGATCTCGACGGCGTCGAGGCCGGGGAACGGGCCGTGCGCGTCCACCTCGCCGGTCTGCGGGTCGACGGCGAGCACGACGTAGCCGTCGCACCGGTCGAGCTCGGTCTGCGCCTCGACCCAGTCGATCTGGGCGAGCTGTTCGATCTGCTCGGCACGGTCGAGGGTGTGGTCGCCGCCGGTCGGGGCCGGCGTCGCGGGATCGGTCGTGTGGTCGGTCGAATCGTCGTCGATACGGGCGCAGCACCGGGGATCGTGGTCCATCGGTTCCTCCTCCACGCTCGGCGCTGGGTACCGCGCGCCGTCCCGGTCACTCGCGCCCTGGGCCACACCGTCGGGTGACGGTGTCGCATCGTCGCGTGTCGCTGTCACGAGTGGTGACGCGAGGATGCCCAAACTCTGACTCAAGATTTCAACTATTCACTCGTGCGGGTGTGCCGCTCGGCGATGCGTGTCACGGCGTGCGGTCGAGTCGTACGGCTCGTGATCGCGCGCTCACGGACGGTGTGGAAATTTCGGTGACCGAAAGGTCCGGATCGCCGGTCACGGGCGGTCGGGGCGCGGCCCGAAACCGTCGGGACCCCCTCCGGTCCGGCGGTTCCGGAGGCGGCTCGCGGTGCCTAGTGTCGGTCGACGCCCACGACCGCCACGGAAGGACGGCCATGAGCGACGACACCACCCTGCACGTACCGGAGAGCCTGCGCTGGTCCGCGGTGACCGGCCGCGTCCGCGATCTGGTCGGCGAGGCCTTCACCGACGACGGGCCCGCCAACCTCATCGACGGCGAGTGGCGGGCCGTCGGCACGCCCACCGAGCAGATCAGTCCCAACGACGGGTCGTCGCTGGGCACGATGCTCAAGCTCGACGCCGCGACGGCCACCGACGCCGTGCAGCGCGCCGCGCAGACCCACCGCGGATGGGCCGGCACCGAGCTCGACGAGCGCCGGCGCAAGGTCTCGGCCTCGCTGGACGCCATCGAGGCGGCGCGCGACGACCTCGCCCTCCTGCTGTGCTGGGAGATCGGCAAGCCCTGGAAGGCGGCGTGCTCCGACGTCGACCGCGCCATCTCCGGCGTGCGCTGGTACGTCGACGAGATCGAGGGGATGCTCTCCCGCGACGTCGAGGGCGCCCCGGCCAAGCGCGTGCCGCTCGAGGGGCCGGTCTCGAACATCGCGAGCTGGAACTACCCGATGAGCGTGCAGGTGCACGCCGAGCTCGTGCAGCTGCTCGCCGGCAACGGCGTCGTCGCCAAGACGCCCACCCAGGGCGGCTGGATGACGCTGACCGTCGCGCACGCCCTCATGGCGCGCGAGGGCCTGCCCGTCACGCTGCTCTCCGGCGACGGCTCGGAGCTCTCCGACGCGCTGATCCGCTCGCCCGAGATCGGCGCGCTGGCGTTCGTCGGTGGCCGCTCCAACGGCGGCAAGGTGGCCGCGCAGCTCGCCGACACCGGCAAGCGCCACATGCTCGAGCAGGAGGGCCTCAACACCTGGGGCATCTGGGAGTTCTCCGACTGGGAGTCGTTCTCGGAGATCCTCAAGAAGGGCTTCGAGTACGCCAAGCAGCGCTGCACCGCCTACCCGCGCTTCGTGGTGCAGCGCAAGCTCGTCGACCAGTTCCTGGGCACCTACCTGCCGGTGCTCGACGGGGTGCGCTTCGGGCACCCGCTGGCCGTGCCGGAGGGCTCGTCGGGGTCCACCGACGACCTGCCCGCGCTCGACTTCGGGCCGCTGATCTCGGCGTCGAAGGCCCAGGAGCTCGACGACAGCGTGGAGGAGGCCCTGCGCCACGGCGCGATCCCGCTCTACCGCGGCAACCTCGACCACGGCGCCTTCCTGCCCGGGCAGGACACCTCGGCCTACCACGCGCCGGTGTCGATGCTCGCCCCGCCGGGCGCCTCGCGGCTCATGCACGAGGAGCCGTTCGGGCCCGTCGACTCGATCGTCGTCGTCGACACCGAGGCCGAGCTGCTCGCGCAGATGAACGCCTCCAACGGCGCGCTGGTCGCGAGCATCGCCTCCGACGACACCGACCACGCCGCGCGCCTGGCCGAGCAGGTGCAGGCGTTCAAGGTCGGGATCAACAAGCTGCGCTCGCGCGGCGACAAGGACGAGGCGTTCGGCGGGCGCGGCGAGTCGTGGAAGGGCGCGTTCGTCGGCGGCGAGTACCTCGTGCAGGCCGTCACCGAGGGCCCGCCCGGGGAGAACCTGTACGGCAACTTCCCGGGCTACCACCGCTATCCCGCGACCTGACCGACCTGCCGGGTAGTGTCCTCCCGGCGCGGCAGGCGGCCCGCCGAAACGGGTGCGCGTCGGTCGGGAGGGCCCGGGCATGGTCCTGCGAAGCCGGGTGTCGCGTGACAGCGTGCCCGGATCCCCCGGGAGCGCCGCGGTCGGCGCCACGGTCCTCATGCCCGAGGGGCGTGTCGGGCCGGTCGTGGCGCTGCTGCGGCGCCTGTTCCTGGCGCTCGGCGCGCTGACCGCGGCCGCGCTGATCGTCTACTTCCAGCGCGACGGCTACATCGACAACAACAACGACGACGGCATCGGGCTGATCGACGCGTTCTACTACGCGACGGTCTCGCTCTCGACCACCGGCTACGGCGACGTCGTCCCGGTCACCGAGTCGGCGCGCCTCTGGACGATCCTCGTCATCACGCCGCTGCGCCTGCTGTTCCTCATCGTCCTGGTCGGCACCACGGTCGAGCTGCTCACCGAACGGTCGCGCCAGGCGTTCCGCATCCGACGGTGGAGGTCGCGCGTGCGCAACCACGTGGTGGTCGTGGGCTACGGGACGAAGGGTCAGGCCGCGGTGACCACGCTGCGCGGGGACGGCCACGACGTCGACCACATCGTCGTCGTCGACACCGACCGCGGGCGCCTCGACGCGGCGTCCGCGCTCGGGCTGGTCACGGTGCGCGGCGACGCGACCCAGTCGTCGGTGCTGCGCACCGCGGGCCTGCCCCACGCGACCGCGCTCGTCGTCGCCACCAACCGCGACGACACCGCCGTGATGGTGACGCTCACCGCCCGCGAGATGGCCCCGAAGATCACGATCACCGCGGCGGTGCGCGAGGCGGAGAACGTGCACCTGCTGCGCCAGTCGGGCGCCGACTCGGTCGTCGTGTCCGCGGAGACGGCGGGCCGCCTGCTCGGGATGGCGACGACGACGCCCGCCGTGGTCTCGGTCGTCGAGGACCTCATCTCGCCCGAGGCGGGCATGAGCATCGGCGAGCGGGTCGTCACCGAGGCCGAGGTCGGCGGGTCGCCGCGCCACCTGCGCGACATCGTGCTGGGCGTGGTGCGCGACGGCCACGTGCACGCCATCGACGCCCCGGAGGTCGACGCCCTGGAACGCGGCGACCGCCTGCTGTGCGTGCGGCGCGCGGGCCCCGACGAGTAGGGGCTCGGTGTCAGCGGTGGGCCATCGCAGACACTCAACGTCCGTATCGCCACACGCTCGCGGGGATCAGCGGGCGTCGAGCAGGCGCACCGCGCCGTGCAGGGCGCTGAGGTCCGGGTCGAGGGCGCGCCCGTAGGACGTGGCGAGCTCGGCGGCGGTGGCCCCGGTGACCGTCCAGCCCAGGGCGGCGAGGCGCTCCTCGGCGTCGGGGCGGCCGGCCGGGCCGTCGTCGGTGAAGAAGAGCTCGCGGACGTCGACGCCGAAGCGGCGGGACAGCGAGGCGAACGCGTCGTCGTCGCCGAGCCGGTGCACCGCGTCGCCGAAATGCTCGACGGCCAGCCGGCTGCCCGGCGCCGAGAGCTCGGTGACCCGGTCGAAGAGGTCGACCTCGGCCCGCGCCGGCAGGTAGGGCAGCAGGCCCTCGGCGAGCCAGGCCGTCGGGGCCTGCGGGTCGAAGCCCGCCGCGCGCAGCGCCGCGGGCCAGTCGTGGCGCAGGTCGATGCGCACCTCGACCCGCCGCGCGCCGCCGCCCGCGTCGTTCGCGTCCTGCTCGGCGAGCACGCCGTCCTTGAACGTGAGGACACCGTCCTGGTCGACCTCGTAGACGGTGGTGCCCGCCGGCCAGTCGAGGCGCTGGGCCCGCGTGTCCAGCCCGGCCGCGAGCAGGACGACCTGGCGGACGCCGTCCCCGGCCGCCGCGGTCAGGGCCTCGTCGAAGAAGCGCGAGCGCACGCCGATGTAGGTGGACTGCTCGCGCCGGTCGGGCCCGTCCTCGTCCACGTCCCCGGGGCGTGCCGGCAGCCGGATCTCCTCGGCCGCCGCGTCGACGAACGCCTCGGCGTACGGGTCGCGGACGAGGCCGTCGGCGCGGTGGGTCTCCATCGCCCGCCCGCTGGCCACGCCCAGGGCGGTGACGCCCACGCTCTCGCTGATGCCCCACTGGTCGTCGTCGGTGCGCATGCCGACCGGGTTCCCCGATCGTTGCGCAAGCTAACGAAAGGATGGCGCCTATCGGTGCACCGAGATCAGACATCCGGGGCAGTCGGCCTGCTCCGCACGCAATCCGGGCACGACCTGCTCGACCGCCGCGCCGCAGCGGGCGCGCAGGCCGGCCGGGTCGCCGAGCTCGCCGGTGGCGACGTCGACGACGTGACGCCGGCGGTCGTCGCGACCGGCGGCGACGAGGACGAGCGTGCCGTCCGACGGCGGGTCGCCGGGCGTGGGTCGGCGGGGTTCCGTGGGGTCGGGTCGCGTGTCGCCCAGCGGCGGGGGCGGCACCGACGACGGCATCGGGTCGAGCCCGCTGCCCGGGCGGCCGCCGGGTCGCGCGTCGGGGTGGCCGGGGTCGGGGACGGTCATCGCTGCCCTCCTGCCTGGGGTGTGCGAGCGATGCGGCTTTCCCGGCGTCCGACGCCAGGATCGCCACAGGCTCGCTCGCGCGACACGCCGGGGCGTGCGCACCGACCACGGTAGGTCGCCGACGCCGCCCTGTCGGCCCCGCGCGCGTTCACCGGGAGCGGAACGCGGCGCGGCGGGAGATCACGGGCACGTCGTCCACGCCGAGGAGCGGGCGAGGGTGCACCAGGTGCCCCTGATCAGCGCAGGGGCGAGCCTCAGCGCAGGGGCGAGCCTCAGGAGCGCCGGCGCGGCAGCGGCATCGCCGGCGCGTCCCCGGACGGCGCGGCGCGGGGCTCGGGTGGCGCGGCGGGGAGGTCGCGCAGGCCCTCGAGCACGCGGGCGAGGACCTCCGGGCGCGGGGCCGGGAGCTCGCCCACCGCAACGACGGCGGCGTTCGCAACCTCACCCGTGGTCGCCGCGTCCATGACGGTGTCGCCGTCTCGATCGGGGCTCACCCGATCGAGCGTAGGGCGGCACGCACGACCGGGGGGCCGCACGCGGGCCGCCGGGCGGGCGACGGCAGGCTGGGCGCGACGACCGCGTGAGAACGGCGTGTGGGCAGGCTGTCACGCTGGGTCGATCCGGACGGGCCCGCACCGCGCGGCGCGTAACGACCGCCGCTCGTCGTCCGAGAGGAACGGGAGTGAGGACTCAGGCCAGCGGAGGTCGGTCCCACGGGAGCAGGGGTGGTCGGGGTATGAGCGTCGGCGGGATGATCGACCAGGACGGTCGCGGGCCGGACCCGGACGAGGAGCGCGGCCGGCGTCGCCGGGGTGTGCGCGCGCTCGTCTACGGCCTCATCGCGCTGCTGGTGCTCGTGCTGCTGGCCGCGGCGGGCGTCGTGATCATCACCCAGCAGCTGGGCTCGCAGGTCGGCCGCTACCCGTCGGTGTTCGCGCCGATCGATCCGTCGTCGCGTCCGGCGGACGCCGCCGGGCAGACGTTCCTGCTGATCGGCACCGACTCCCGCTCGCCCGAGCCGACCACCGGCACCGACGCCGCGCCCGACGCCGTGTTCGGCTCGCAGCGCAGCGACGTGATCATGGTGGCGAGCATCGCGGAGGACGGGCAGAGCGCGAGCATCATCTCGATCCCGCGCGACTCCTACGTCGACATCCCCGGCCGCGGCGAGAACAAGATCAACGCGGCGCTGGCGTTCGGCGGCCCGCCGCTGCTGATCCAGACCGTCGAGCAGCTCACCGCGGTGCACATCGACCACTACGCGGTCATCGACTTCGCCGGCTTCGCGCAGATGACCGACGCCGTCGGCGGCATCGACGTCAACGTCGGCCAGGAGTCCGAGCGCGACGGCGTCGTCGTCCCGGCGGGCGAGCAGCGCCTCAACGGCGAGCAGGCCCTCGTCTACGTCCGCGAGCGCAAGAGCCTGCCCGGCGGCGACCTCGACCGCGTCCGGCGCCAGCAGGCGGCCCTGCGCGCGTTCCTCGAGAAGGCGCTCTCGTCCGGCACGCTGTCCAGCCCGACCGGCGCCTACAACCTGGTCGACACGGTCACCCGCCACGTCGGCGTCGACGACTCGCTGTCGAACACCGGCCTCGCGCAGCTGGCCTTCGGCATGCGGGACCTGCGGAACTCGAACGTCTCGTTCCTGACCGTGCCCGTCACCGGGACGGGGATGGAGGGCGACCAGTCGGTCGTCTACCTGGACAAGGCCGCCGGGCGCGACCTCTGGTTCGCGGTGAACACCGACGCGGTGCCGCAGTACGTCGCCACCCGCCCGCAGGAGCAGCTCTCCGACACGCCGCGCTGAGAGCGGGTATGCCGTCCGCATGACGTGGGACGTCGTGGTCGTCGGCGGGGGCTCGGCCGGCTGCGCGCTGGCCGGGCGCCTCACCGAGGACCCGGCGCGGCGGGTGCTGCTGCTCGAGGCCGGGGCGGCGGTGACCGATCCCGCGGCGTTCCCCGCCGAGGTCCGTGACGTCGGCTCCCTGGCCGCCGCCGACCCCGACGGCCCGCACACGTGGGACGTCGGGGTCGAGCTCACCGGCGGCCGGCGCACGCGCGTCGGTCGGGGGCGGCTGCTGGGCGGGTCGAGCGCGGTCAACGGCGCCAACCACATCCGGGCCACCCGCGCCGACCTCGACGCCTGGCCGGGCTGGTCGTTCGACGCGACGCTGCCGTACTACATCCGCGGCGAGCGCGACCTCGACGTCGCCGGCCCGTTGCACGGCGACGCCGGGCCGGTGCCGGTGGTGCGCCCGGCGGGCGAGCTGCGGTCGGTCCTCACCGAGCGGTTCCTCGACGCCGCCGCGCGGGTGGGCGTGCCGCCCGAGATCGACAAGAACGGCGACCGGCCCCCCGGCGCCGGCCTCATGCCCGCGAACGTGCGGCACGGGGTGCGCGTCAACGCGGCGATCGCCTACGTCCTGCCGCACCTCCACCGGCCCAACCTCGCGGTCCGCGGCGACGTCACGGTCGCCCGGGTGCTGCTCGAGGGCGACCGTGCGGTGGGGGTCGAGGGTGTGGACGGCGAGCGCATCGAGGCCGGCGAGGTCGTGCTGGCGGCCGGGTCGGTGTGCACGCCGCAGGTGCTCGCGCTCTCGGGGATCGGGGCGCCGGACCTCCTGCGCGCCGCCGGGCTCCCCGTGCACCACGAGCGCCCCGGCGTCGGGCGCGGCTACAGCGACCACCCGAGCGTCTTCCTGGCCTTCCCCGACACCACCGGCGACGCCGGGCTGCACCCCGAGGCGCCCGGCGCGCAGGCCGCCGTCCACCTCGACGCCGGCGACGACCCGGCCGGCGACCTGGAGATCCTGCTGTTCGCGCGCCCGTTCGCGCCCGGCGGGGCGTGCCACCTCATGTGCGCCCTGCAGGCCCCGGAGAGCCGCGGGGTGATGACGTTCTCCGCCGACCCGCGGGTCCCGCCGCGCCTCGAGCACCGCTACCTCGCCTCGGCCCACGACCGGGCCCGGATGCGGCACGTCGTGCGGGCGGCGGGGGAGCTGCTCGCGGCCGGCGGCCTCGCCCTCGGGCCCGCGCGCACCCCCGGCGGCCGGACGCTCGACGACCGCGAGCTCGACGCGTGGATCACCGCGCACCTGACGACCTCGGCGCATCTCTGCGGCAGCGCGCGGCTCGGCCCGGCCGACGACCCCGGCGCCGTCGTCGACCCCGAGCTGCGCGTGCACGGCCTGCGCGGGCTACGGGTCGTCGACACCTCGGTGCTCCCGACGGTGCCCCGGCGCGGGCCGGCGGCGACGGCGCTGATGCTGGGGGAGCGGGCCGCCGACCTCGTCGCGGGGCGCCCCCTCGCCGCGCGCACAGCGGTTCCCTGACCTGCGATCACGCCCGATTCGTCCCCTCCCGTGGCGCAGCGTCCGATCGCGTCACCGGACACGGTCACAGCTGCGACACGATGGTGTGGATCGAGGTCACGTCTCGGAAGATCGCGACGACACTCCTCGCGAGAACCACTCGAGGTGATCGAGGAGACCGTGATGTCGTTCCTGCGCCGCCGTGCCGACGCGCCTGTTGTCGCTCCGTCCGGACGCACGCCCGACATCCCCGTCGACGGCCCGGCCGCCGAGGGCACCGCCGGGGAGGCCCCGCGCCGGCTGACGCGCGCCGAGCGCAAGGCCCTCAAGGTCGAGCAGGCCGCCGCGGCCGAGCTCGCCGCCCGCGTCGCGCGCGCCCAGCGCCGCCTCGCCCAGGCCACCGGTCCGCTGCCCGTGGTGACCCAGCGCCGCTCGTCGGAGAACACCGTCCCGACGGAGTGACCGCGCCGTGGCCGGAACACGGCACATGGAATCCTGCGCGGCGTGCCTGCCCGTCTGCTCGCGGTCGCCACGGCGATCACGGCCCTGCTGCTCACCGCCTGCGGACAGACGCCCACCGGCAGCGCGCCACCGCCCGCGTACGACCCGCCGACCGGCTTCGCCGCGCCCACCGGGACCCTGTTCGGCGGCTCCGCGTCGCGGGTGTTCGGGCGTGACGCCGCGGCGCTGCCCGCGGCGCTGATCGGCACCGCGGTCTGGGCGACCGACGGCGGGCGCGTGCTGCGCACCGACTCCACGGGCACCGAGGTCCCCGGCCCCGCCGTGCCGCCGGGCCGCTACGCCGCGGGCAAGCCGGTGCCGACGCCCGACGGCGGCGTGCTGGTGGGGGCGTCGAGCGTCGTGCCGGGCGCGGGCACCACCCCGCCTGGCCTCGCGGTCGACCTCGTCGCCCTCGACGCGGAGACCGGCGCGCTGCGCTGGAACGCCCCGACCGTGCTGCCGTGGGCGGAGCGCCCGCCGGCGGTGGCGATGGAGGTGGCGGGGGTCGTCGCCGGGGTCGCGGTGCTCACCGCGAGCACCGACACCCAGCGCACCGCCCTGGGCGTCGACCTCACCTCGCGGCGCGTGCTGTGGAGCGCCGACGGGGTCGCGGTGGACGCGCTGCTCGCCGACGGGCCCGCCGGCGGCACCGCGCTCGGCGTCGCCACCACCCCGGGCGGGAGCCGCGCCTACGCCGACTCGACGATCGTCGGCCTCGACGCCGTCACCGGGCTGCGCCGGTTCGCGCCGCCCGAGGTGCTGCGGGCCCCGCAGATCACGCCCGCCGGGCCCTCGCTCGCCGTGGTGAGCGGGCGCACGGCGGCGACGACGCTCGCCGCACCGGCCGCGTCGCTGCGCTTCGTCGACGCGCGCGGCGCGACCGTGCGCACCGTCGACGTCGGCAGCACCTACACGCCGCCGCGCTGCGTCTGGGACGAGGCGGCGACCACCGTCTGCGGCGGCGACACCCGCGTCTTCGCGGTCGACGCGGGCACCGCGGCGCCGCTGTGGGAGCTGCCCGACCCCGCGGCCAACCGCGTCGCCCCGCGGATGACCACCGCGTGGCACGGCGCGGTCTACGGCACCACGGTCAACGGCCCGCTCGTGCTCGACGCGCGCACCGGCGCCGACCGCGACACCCGCCCCGGCGCCGCCCCGGTGCTGGTCAACGCCTACCTCGGGCTCGGCGCGGAGACCACCGGGGTGGCGGGCTTCGGCGGGGGCACGGCGATCACCCCGGCGATCCGGTGAGACCGCCGCCGCGGGGGTAGCCCCGGGGATGGGTGACTACGAGCACACGACCGATGTCCGCCGTCCGCCGGAGGAGGTCTTCGCCTACCTCGCCGACGTCGCGCACCTCCCCGAGTACTTCAGCGGGCTGGAGAAGGCCTGGAGCAACGGCGGCGAGGAGGTCGGCGTCGTCGCCAACGTCGAGGGCGAGCGGTACGAGGGCACCGCCTGGATGCACGCCGACGCGGACGCCAAGAGCCTGCGGTGGGGCGCCGAGCGCAGCAGCGGCTACCACGGTGAGCTGTTCGTGACCGGGATCGGCGACGAGGACTCGCGCGTCACCGTCACCCTGCACACCGAGCGCGCCGACGGTCCCGGCATCCGCGCAGGCCTCGAGCAGACCCTCGCCGACCTCAAGCGGATCCTCGACGGCTCCGGCACCGAGCGGACCGGGTGACCGCGCCGGTTGATCGGACCGGGTGATCGCGACGTCCGACGGGGTCCACTGAATCGTTCGACGTGGCAGCGATCACGTCGCTCTGGCATCGTGGGCGATTCGGACAGCCCACTGGACGGAGAATCCGTGCGCCTCCCGTTCGGCCGCCGCCGCACCACCACGAGCACCACCTCGGGCGGCACCACCACCCCCGCGAGGGCCCGGGCCACCACCACGGCCCGGCTCGTGCCCGGACCCGACGTGATGATCGGGATGGAGTACCTCGACCCGCCCGCCCGCGAGACGCAGCGCGTACCGGCGCCCGAGGTCGCCGTCTGCGGCATCGACCCGCAGGTCCCCGGCACGCCGGCCGTGCCGCGGCTGCACGTCGTCGTCGGCGACGACGGGCCGCGGCCCGATTCGGTCTCCGAACTGCTCGACCGGGCCGGGGGCGCGGGCGGGGTGCGGGTGCGGCGGCTCACCGTCGACGTCCGCGGCCTGCGCGACGTGCTCGAGAGCCGCGGCGGGTGGAACCTGCTCGCCGCGCTCGTGCGCGAACCGTCCGACCGCGTCACCAACGCCGTCTTCCGGGCGACGATGGCGGGCCCCGCGGCCGAGGGTGCGGGGCCGGTCGGCGCGCTGCTCGAGGACGGCGACGTCGACGTCGAGGTCTGCGTGGTCGGCGAGGGCGACACGGTCGCCGGGCGCTGCCGGCGCGAGCTGGGGCGCGGGCGGCTGTCCCTGACGACGTTCCTCGCCGGGTCCGAGCGGCTCACGCGCCGCCTCGCCGAGGCCCTGGCCCGCCCGCGCGACCGCGGCACGCGGCGCTGCTTCGAGCAGGCGCTCGGCGACGTGCTGGCCGACGCGCCGCTGTCCGAGCTGCTCGGGCGCCACCGCGAGGCGCCCTACTGCTCGGTGCCCGGCACGTGGGCGACGCCCCCGACGCCGGACACCCCCGCGCCGCGGCGCAGCGACCTGTCCGAGCAGGTCGAGGCGTCGGGGACGCTGGAGGAAGCGGCGCGATAGACCGGCTAGGTCGTGTGCACGATCAGCACGTCGGTGGGCGAGCGGCGCGACACCTCGGCGGGGACCGAGCCCAGCAGGCGCCCGGCGAAGCTCGCGAGTCCCTTGTTGCCCACCACGACGAGGTCGGCGTGGTGCAGCTCGACCTTGTCGCAGATCGCCTGCACCGGCTCGCCCTCGACGGCGACGGTGTTGATCTCGTCGGCGCCCGCGCGGCGGGCGACGTCGCGGGCGTCGCGCAGCTTCTCCTCGGCCGGGTTCGACCCGATGATCTTGTAGGCCTCGTCGCCGAGTGCCCGCTCGGCCTCGGCCCGGTCGCGGGTGTCCGCACGCCCCGAGCGCTCGTAGGCGCAGATGATGAGGAGCTTGGCGCCGGCGTCCGCCGCGATCGCCGCGGCCCGCGTGACGGCCGTGGTGGCCGAGGAGGAGCCGTCCGTGCCCACCGCCACCAGCTTGTAGTCGCTCACGGCGGCACCTTAGGGGGCGCATCCGTTCGGCCGAGTGCGGGGGCTCACGGGTGACCCGGGGTCGCCGCGCGGGAGCAGATCGGACAGACTGTGCGCGAGCGCCCGACCGGCTGTGCCCACGCGCCGCCGCTCCGTGGTGCCCGCGACGCAGGACGACGACCCGAACAGGCGGTGCAGCCGGCGATGACCCTGGCGAGTGGCTACTTCGTGCTCACCCCGATCTGGCACGAGATCGTGATCGGGCTGATCGCGTTCGGCGCGCTCTACCTCGTCATGACCAAGGTCTTCATGCCGCGCCTGGAGAAGGTCTACGCCGAGCGCCACGACCGCATCGAGGGTGGCTTCGAGCGCGCCGAGCAGGCCCGCGCCGAGGCCCGCCGGGTGCAGACCGAGTACCGCACCCGCATCGGCGAGGCCCGCGACGAGGCCGCCCGCATCCGCGACGCCGCGCGCGAGGAGGGCCAGCGTCGCCACGACGAGGTCCTCGCGAACGCCCGCGAGGAGGCGGCGAGCATGGTCTCGCAGGGTCGCGAGGAGCTCGCCACCCAGCGCAGCACGGTCGCCTCGGATCTCCAGCCCGACGTCGCCCGCCTCTCGCGCCGCCTCGCCGGCCGGATGCTGGGCCGCGAGATCGGTGACGACGAGTACCGCCAGGTGGTCGACGACTACCTCGGCCAGCGCGTCTGACGCCTGGACGGTCCCGCAGCGCCGTGCGCTGCGAAAATCGGACCTCACGGACAGAACGCCCGTGTGAGGTCACGGTGAGGTCACGATCGCTGCGTGTCGCGCACGACGCGGCCTCGTGTCGGTAACGACCGCGCCTGTTTCCCGATGAGTGCCCGAGACCACACCGGGCGAACGGGGCAGGCGCATGGACGAGCGGGCTGAGGCGTACAGCAGGGCGCACACGGTCCGTGGTCGCGGGGGGACCCGGCTCGCCGGGGTCCTCGGTCGGATCGTCGTGGTCGCCCTCCTCGCGCTCGGCGGCCTGCTCGCCGCCGCGCCGGCCTTCGCTGCCGACCCCGTGCCGGCCCCGGGGCCCGCGCCCTACGGCGGCGCGCTCGACAACCCCGACCCGGGCGGCTCGTTCGACGACTCGCAGGTGCTCGAGGTCGCGATGCTCGGCCTCGGGGCGGTCAACGGCCTCGCGTTCGCCGCGGTCGTGATCCACAGCCGCTTCCGGGGCAGCTCCGCCGCCGAGACCCGCCGCGCCCTCATGACCCGGACCACCCGCGGCGTCCCCTCGGGGCCGCGGCCCCGTCTCGGGGGCACGCGCCACCGCGGTGCGCACTGACCCGCCCTACCCGGCGGTGTGCGGCCGTAAGGCCCATCCGGTGGCGCTCAACGGCGCCGAAGCACCGTGGCGACCGGCTCACCGGGTGAAGGGGATCCCCCGAACGGGCTGTTCCGTGCGCCGCCTGCAACGCGTCACGCTGGCGGGGACGATCCACCGGGTGACCCTCTGTCGCCGTCCGACGCCGTCGGACCACCCGGCGGCGCCACGTCCTCGCCCGTGAAGGAGCGCCGTTGTCGACCGACGCCGCGACCCCCGAGACACCCGTGCCCCCCGATCCCGACGGGGTGACCGACGGGACGGCGGTCGACGGCTCCACCGCGTCCGACGAGAGCGCGCCCGACGAGAGCGCGCCCGACGAGAGCGCGCCCGGCGAGGCCACGCCGGAGATGCTGTCCGGTGGGACGGCGGCGGAGCCCACGGAGACCGACGCCGCCGCGGAGGTCGCCGGCGACCGGGCCGGCGACCGGGGCGACGTCCCCGCCCTCGCGCGCATCCCGGCCCAGGCGGGGCCGGTGCGCGAGACGACCCGGGACGCCGGTCCCGGTCCCGGGCCCGTGGCCGACGACGCCGGGGGCCGGCTCACCGCCCGCCTGCGCGAGGCCCGCGCACGGCTCCGGCCCGAGCAGATTGTGATCCCCGCGCCGCGCACGCCCGAGGGCGTCGTGCCGCCGGCCCCGTTCAGCCGGGGCGACGGCCCGCCGCCCGCCGACCTCCTGCGCGCGATCGACGAGCTCGCCGCGCAGCTCGCGGCGCTCGAGCAGGAGGACGACGCGCAGACGCCCGACCGCCGGGCCCTGCTGCGCGCCCTCGACCGGTCGGTCGCCGGCGTACCCGACGGCGGCTGGTCCCGCGAGGACCGCATCGACGCCGAGGCGCTCGCCGGCGCGTCCGAGCTCGCCGTGACCCTGCACGACGCCGCGGCGGCGCTGGTCGAGCGTCTCGACGCCGAGGAGCGCACCGGCCCGGCGGTCGAGGTCGACGCGGTCGCGACGGCGCTGCAGGTCGCGCGGATGGTGCTCGACCTGGAGGGGTTCGCCCGGCACGGGCGCTGATCGACCGCCGGGCCGGATCGCCCGCTGGCAGGATCGCTCGCCGTGGCACGCGTCGCGGTGGTGGGAGCCGGAGCGGTCGGCGGCGTCCTCGCGGCCCTGGCCGCCGAGCGCGGCCACGAGGTCACGGTGTGCGTGCGCACGCCGTTCGACGTCCTGACGGTGACGACCGACGGGGCGGCGCGCGCGGTGCCCGCCGTCGCCGCGACCGACCCGGCCGGGGTCGCGCCGGCCGAGTGGGTCGTGCTCGCCACGAAGGCGCAGGACACGGCGTCGGCGGCCGGATGGCTCGGGGCCCTCACGCGGCCGGGCGGCGTCGTCGTGGTGGCCCAGAACGGCATCGACCACGCCGCGCGCGTCGAGGGGCTCGTCGACCCCGCGGCGACCGTGCTGCCGGCCTCGGTGCGGATCGGGGCGGAGGCGGTCGCGCCCGGGCGGATCGTGCACCACGGCTTCGCCCGGCTGACGGTGCCGGCGGGCGACGCGGCCCGCGACCTCGCGGCCCTCTACGGCGCCGACCCCGCCGACGGCACGGCGGGCGGCGCCGGCGGCCTCGCCGTCGAGGCCACCGGCGACTTCACCACCGTGCTCTGGCGCAAGCTGCTCAGCAACGCCGTCGCCAACCCGATCACCGCGCTCACGGGGCGCCGCAACGTCGTGCTCGCCGAGCCGGCGACCCGGGACCTGGTGGTCGACCTGGCGCGGGAGGTGATGGCGGTCGGGTGCGCGGTGGGTGCCGCGCTGACCGACGCGGACGTCGACGGGCTCGTCGCCCTGTACGACGCGATGCTCCCGGGGCAGGGCACCTCGATGCTCTACGACCGCCTCGCCGGCCGCCCCCTCGAGCACGAGTACCTCACGGGCGCGGTGGTCGCGACGGGGCGGCGCACCGGCGTCGCCACCCCGCTCAACAGCGCCGTCCTCGCCCTCCTTCGGGGGGTCCACGGCCCGAACGGGCAGGTCGGCTGACGTGACGGCTCGCGCAGTCGGCCCTCGACTGCGACGATCGGCCGTATGAACGGTCGGGGAGACGGGGCGCCGCGGCGTTTCCGGCTCCTGTTCGTCTGCACGGGGAACATCTGCCGGTCCCCGTACGCCCGCTTCCACACCCGCGCGCTGCTCGAGATGCGGCTGGGTCCGCGCTGGGCCTCGTGGTTCGACGTGGCGAGCGGCGGCACCGGCGCGGTCGTGGGCGCCGAGATGCACCCGCTGTCCCGCGCCCAGCTCGGCCCGCTGGCCGCGCACCCCGACGTGGCCGCGTTCCGCGCCCGCCAGCTGCCCGCGCGCGACGTCGAGCTCGCCGACCTCGTGCTCACCGTCAGCCGCTCGCACCGCTCGGCGGTCCTCGAGCTCGAGCCGCGCGCCCTGCGCACCACGTTCACGATGCGCGAGTTCGCCCGCCTGCTCGAGGGCGTCGACCACGCGTCCCTGCCCGCCGACCCGCGGGACCGCGCGCACGCCCTCGTCGCCGCGGCCCTCGCCGAGCGGGGCCAGGGCGCGCCGGTCGAGGCCGAGGACGACGCGATCCCGGACCCGGTGCAGGGCGAGGTCGCCGACCACGTCGAGGCCGCCCAGCGGATGCACGCGGCGATCCGGCCCCTGGTCGACGCGATCGGCGCTGCCGTGCCGTGGCCCGCGCGGATGCCGCGCCGGCCCGGACCGCCGCCCGGGCCCCCGCCCGCCGCACGCCCCGGGCCCCCGCCCGGCCACCCCGGCCACCCCGGTCAGCTCGGCTCGGCCGGTCCGCCGTGGGGTCCCGTACCGGCCGGTGGCCCGCCGGGACCGCCGCCCCCCGGAATGCCGCCGCAGGGTCCACCGCAGGGCCCCCCGCCCGGGCCGCCGCCGGGCCCCCGGCACGCGCCGGCGATGTCGTTCGGTGCCCCGCCTCCGGGCGCCCCGCCCGGGTCGCCGCCGCTGCCCGCCCAGACCGGGGCGCGCCCCTCGATCACGGCCGACCCGCTGTCGCCGCCCACTCCGGACGAGCACGACGGTCTCGCCCCCGAGGGCGACGCCCGCCCCGAGGACCACGCCGACCGGGCGGTGGGACGCGGCCGGCGCCACCGGCGCGACGACGACGAGAGCGAGCTCCCGGAGCGGGCCCCGTCGGTGCCGCGCGCGGGACGCTGACGGGTCGGCCGGTCAGCCGGGGAGCGGGCCCTGGGGGCGCGGGGCGTGCCGCGCGAAGGTGAGGGCGCGGCGCACGCGCGCCGGGCGCGGCCCCGCGACCGGGTCGGGCGCGAGCAGGGGCCGCCACACGCTCCAGGAGTCCATGCCGCCGGAGGTGACCGGCCGGGCGTTCGCGGCCCGGGCGACGAGATCGTCGCACGGGGCGACGCCGCCGGCGGGACGCACGACATGGATGCGCAGGCGCTCGCCGCCCGCGGTGACGCGCAGGCCCGCCCGCGACGAGCGCGGGACGTCGAGGGCGAGCTCGGCCGGCGTCCCGTCGAAGAGCACGCCGCGGGTGGACTCGAAGCTGAGCCGGCCGTCGCGCAGGCGCAGGACGCCCGGGACGTGGGTGACCTCGCGGACGATCCACGCGAGGCCGGCGAGGTCGCTGCCGGGGGCGTCGACCAGCACGGCGGCGGGCACCGGCGGCGGGCCCGACGGCACCGACGGCACCGACGGCGAGGCCGGCGCGGACCGCGGGGCGGGCACGGCGGCGACCGGCGACGAGGTGGTCGGGACGCCCGGCGGGGCGGGGCGGGACGGGACGGCCATGGAGACCTCCTCCCGGTCGTTGCTGTGTCGTGACCTGACCTACACCCAACGCGCGAGGTCCCCCGGGTGTCATGCTCCGGCCGGGCGAGGCCGGGTGGGCAAAGGAGTGACGCCGTATCGACGGCGGAGAGTGATCGGCGTCGTCGCGCCGAGTGGGCGACGGGATGCCCCGAGCGGCCCGACCGGTGGTGCGCTGCGTCACCGCTCGGTGGCATGCTCCCGCGCGATGGGCGCAGTGCCGCGGTCCACGGACGGATGGCGCAGGCCCGGAGGCCGTCCGGACCACCTCGCCGCGCCGGTCGGGCACTACGGTGTGCAGCCATCGGGGAGCGGAACGCCCTCGTCGACGATTTCAGGAGAACAGAGCGTGAGCAACCCCGACGGATACCAGCAGCAGTCAGGTTTCGGCTCCCCGTCGGGTGCCTATCAGCAGCAGTCCGGTTTCGGCGAGCAGGGCCAGCAGCCGCCGTACGGGCAGCAGCCGGGCCACGGCCAGCCCTTCGCCCAGCCCGGGTACGGCCAGCCGGGCTCGGGTCAGCAGTACGCGCAGCCGGGCTACGGCCAGCAGTACGGCCAGCCGTACGGCCAGGCCGGCTACGGACAGCAGCCGTACGGCCAGCAGTACGGGCAGCCCTACGGCCCGCAGTACGGCCAGCAGTACGGCCAGCCCTACGGCCAGCAGCCCTACGGCCAGCCGGGCTACGGCGCCCCCGGGGCCGGCGACCCGACCGACGTCGTCGGCTCCCGGGTCGGCCAGTACATCCTCGACGGGCTGCTCACCGCCGTGCCGTCGCTCGTCCTGCTGTTCGTCGTGATCGGCATCGGGAGCGCGACCGCGTCGAGCAACCCCGAGGCCGCCTTCACGATCATCGGGATCGGCTACTTCCTCATGTTCCTGGTCTCGCTCGGCGGCGCCTTCCTCGTCTTCTGCTACTGGCCCTCGACCCACCAGGGCCAGACACCGGCGATGGGCTGGCTGAACCTGCGGATCGTCCGCGAGGAGGACGGCGGCGTCCCGACGCTCGGGCAGTGCGTGGTGCGCTGGCTGCTCCTCGTCGTCGACGGCCTCTTCGCCGGCATCGTCGGGCTCATCGTCATGTCGACCTCGGCCCGTCACCAGCGGGTCGGCGACATGGCGGCGAAGACCCTCGTCGTGCGCGCCTGAGCGGTTTTCGCCCTCCGGACACGCGCGTCGGTTCCGGCACGGATCGTGCGGTCGTCATCACTCGTCCGTGACCGCTGACTGGGCCGCACGAGCGAACCTGAACACTTCTGGCCGTTCGGCGAAACAGAGAGCGACCGCGGAGCGACTTCCGGGCCGTAACCGGACGCCGAGCGCGTCCGACGATCGGACGACGCGACCGGCCCCGGCCGGCACGTGGAGAAGGCGGTTCACAGAGTGAGCACCACAGCATTCCCGCCCGCCCAGGGGGGCCGGCGATGAGCGCGCCGGCGCGCGGCGGCTACGCCGCCTGGGTCACCTGGCTGGAGGCCTTCCGCCGGGGCGAGGACCCCGCCACCGAGGGCCTGGGCCCGGTGCGCGGCGGGTTCGGCTCCTACGTGGAGGCGCGGCTGCTCGAGCGCCTGTCCACGGCGTTCGCCGAGCGCGTGCGGCAGTGGCAGACGTCGCTGGGGGACCGCATCGTGGCGCACCCGCCCGACGGGCCCGCGGCCGCCGCGGCGCTCTTCCAGGACGCCGTCGCCCGCCTCGAGCCGTTGACGCGGCTGGCCGACTCGCCGCTCATCCCGCGGCCGCTCGCCGTGTCGATGCACGACATGCTGCGTACGGTCCGCGAGGGCGCCCGCAGCGCGCTCGACGAGGCCTGGCGGCGCGGCACCGAGGACGTGCACGCCCCGGGGATGCCGGTCCAGCGGCGCGTGGACCCGGTGGTCCGCCGCCCCGGCGCCGGCGTCGGGCCCCGTCGCTAGCGCCCGTTCAGCCCAGCCCGATCCGGGCGAGGACGCCGCGGTGGTCGCTGCCCGGCACGTCGACGACGTCGACCTGCCGGGCCTGCGGCCCCCCGGAGACGAGCACGTGGTCGATCTGGACGCCGAGCAGCCGCGGCGCCGCCGCCGGCCAGGTGCCGACGAGGCCCTCGCCCACGTCGCTCGCGGCGTCCGTACAGCCCTCGGTCGCGGCGCGCAGCTCCGCGTGGTCGAGGGTGGCGTTGAGGTCGCCGGCGACGACGGTCGGGCGGTCGCCGGTGCACCAGCGCGACAGCGCGGCGACGTCGCGGCGCCAGGCGTTGGTGTCGCCGGGCCGGGGCGACTGGGGGTGTGTGGCCACCACCCGCACCGCCTGCCCGTCGACGTCGGGGAGGTCGACGACGAGCGACGGGAACTCGGTGTCGCGGTTCGGCGTCACGGTGGGCCGCCCGACGCTGCGGCGGACGAACACGGTCATCGGGCTGTCGTCGCGGCGGGCGTCGGCGGCGAAGACGCGGTAGCCGCTCTGGCCCGCCTCGCCGCCCGACTCGTCGACGAGCGCCTGCTGCAGACGGTCGCGCAGCGTGCCGCGGGCCTCGGGCAGCACCACGACGTCGGGGGTGCGGCTGCTGATCAGCGAGGCGAGCGCGTCGGGGTCGGCGCGGCTGAGGTACGCGCTGGCGGTGAGCACGGTCAGCTCCGGGCCGCCGCCGGCCCCGGTCTCCGACGACCCCACCGCGCGCGGCAGCACCATCCCGAGCCCCAGGACGCCGACGAGGCCGAGGGCGAGCGCGGTCGGCCAGGCGCGCCGCGAGAGCAGCAGCACCAGCGCGCCCAGCACGAACAGCCCGGCCGCGAGCTGGGGCCGGAAGGCGATCGTCTGGACGAACGGCGTGCGGTCGTCGATGCCCAGCAGGTCGGAGAAGGTGACGATCGCGGCGGGCAGCCCGAGCACCACCGCCGCGCCGATCGCCCCCGCCCCGGGCGCGGGGATCCGCCCGCGCCGCGACCGCGTCCCCGGGGAACGGGAGGGACGGACCGGGCGGGACGGGCGCGGGTCGTGACGCGGCATCGCCTCGGTCGGGCCCGGCGACGCGGCGCCGGCACCGGGGGGCAGGTGCCGGGTGGGCGGCCCGGGCTGCGGCCGGCCCGGACCCGACGGGCCCGGCGGCCGCGGCGGGCCCGGGGGACCGGACCGACCCGGCTGACCCGGCCCGCCCTGCCCGCCCTGACGAGGACCGGGCCCGCCCGGGCCGCCGGGCGGGCGTGGGCGGTGGCCGCCGGGCGTGTACCGCCCGGGCCCGGGCCGGTCCGTCACCCGCGGGTCACGCGCAGGATCGAGTCGTCCGACCCGTTGTCGGTGGTGAGGTAGAGGGCGCCGTCGGGGCCGAGGCGCGCGCCGCGCAGGCGCCCGAACTCGCCGTCGAGCTCCGGCGGCACCGTGACCTCGACGATCCGGTTCTCGTCCGCGCCCTGGCCCGGGCGCATGAAGAACAGCTTCTCGCCCTTCTGCGCCGACACCGCGAGCATCCCGGCCATGTCGCCCCACGCCGGGCCGTCGACGAACGCGGCGCCGCTGATGGCCTCGGTCGGGTCGCCCGAGCTCCAGGCCGCGGGGACGGCGTCGGGGTAGCGCCGCAGGTCGGTCATCGGGACGTCCTCGTCATAGCCGCCGGGCGACTCGCCGCCCTGCGCCGGGTCCCACCCGTAGTTCGAGCCCGGGATCACGACGTTGATCTCGTCGTCGATGTCGGGGCCGTGCTCGGCGCTCCACGCGCGGCCGGTGCCGGGCTGGATCGCGACGGCCTGCACGTTGCGGTGCCCGTAGCCCGAGACCAGGCGCTCGGCCGCGCTGCCCGACTCCGCGAAGGGGTTGCCGGGGGCCGGCCCGCCGGTGGCCGGGTCGACCCGCAGCACCTTGCCGCCGAGCGAGTTGCGGTCCTGCGGGATGGTCGCGCGGGCCGTGTCACCGGTGCCGACGAGCAGCATGCCGTCGGGGGCGAAGGTCGGCCGGCAGCCCGAGTGGCGGCCCGAGGGGTTGATCGGCAGGCCGCCGACCAGGGGGTCGCGCACCCGCTCGGCGCTCGTGCCGTCGGGGGACAGGCGCCACGACACCACGCGGACGTCGACCGGCCGGCCGCCCTCCTGGTGGGTCTGGCAGGTGACGAAGCTGCCCGAGGTCTCGACGTCCGGCGCGGCCGCGATGCCCATGAGACCGCCCTCGCCCCGGGCGTAGACGCTCTGCAGGTCGGCGCTGACCGGCGTGGTGCGCGCGCCCGGGCCGAGGCCCGTGACCAGCGACAACGACCCGTCCCGCTGGGTGACGAGCATGCGGTCGTTCCCGACGAACGCGATGTCCCAGGGGTTGGCGAAGTCGCCGGCGACGGTCTCGACGCGCAGCGCGGTGCCCGTGGGCGCGGTGGTGGTCGGGGCCGGGGCGGCGGTGTTGCCCTCGCGGGCCGCGGCGGAGGTCTGCTCGGGGCCCTCGCCGCACGCGGAGAGGGCCAGGGCCAGCAGCGCGGTGAGGGCCCCGATCAGGGTCGAGTGCGCGCGCGCCGGGCGTGATCGGCTCGGGGTCACGCCGACGATGATGCCGCGTGCGCTGTCCGATCTTCGTGGGGCCCTCGTCGTGATCGCCCGTTCTGCAGGGTTTCGCGCCCGGTGGTCCGGGTCCGGGACCGGGTGTTGTCGCTGAACGGACCGCACGGTACTTTTTCCGCGGCGCCGAGGAGCCCGTGCGGACATGACCGGGGGGCACGCACGGACGTCGCGGGGCCCGGGGGCGCCGGCGGTCCGCCACCGGTGCCCCCGTCCCCCTCCCGCGGTGAGCACGGTCCCGGTGTCAGCGGCGGCGCGTCGCTGACACTGAACGTCCGTATCGCCACACGCTCGACGGCGGGGAGCGGAGCCGCGAGCCCGGTGTCGGGGTGCGCACGTACTCTGGAGGCATCCCCCCGCGCGATCGGTCCACGAGGTCGCGCCCCGACGGTCCGTCGAAGGGTCCCTCCGCGTTGTCGCCCGCTGCGTCGCTCGCTGCCCCCGCTCCCGCCTCCACCGCTCCTGCGTCCGTCGACGCGCCCCTGGCGCCCCTGCTGCTGCCCGTGCTGGCCGACCCCGGCCTGCGCGAGGTCGTCGGCGCCGCGGGGCGCGACGCGGCGGTCGAGGGTCCGACGGGCCTGCGCCCGTTCGTCGCCGCCGCGCTCGCCGCGGCGCAGGACGCGGGCGGGGCGGGCGTCCCGCTCCTCGTGGTCACGGCCACCGAGCGCGAGGCCGAGGAGCTGGCGGGCGCCGTCGGCGAGCTGCTGGGCCCCGACGTCGTCGCCCACCTGCCGAGCTGGGAGACGCTGCCCCACGAGCGCCTCTCCCCGCGCGCGGACACCGTCGGGCGGCGGGTCACGGTGTTCCGTCGGCTGGCGCATCCCGAGGCCGACGACACCCCGGACGTCCCGCTGCGCGTGGTGGTCGCGGCGACCCGCAGCCTCATCCAGCCCGTCGTGCCCGGGCTCGGCGACCTCGAGCCGGTGCGCCTGGCCGAGGGCACCGAGTACGAGCTCGAGGCGCTCACCGCCCGGCTGGTCGACCTCGCGTACGCGCGCGTGGAGATGGTCGAGAAGCGCGGCGAGTTCGCGGTGCGCGGCGGCATCGTCGACCTCTTCCCGCCGACGGCCGTGGCGCCGGTGCGCGTGGAGTTCTGGGGCGACGAGGTCTCCGAGCTGCGGTGCTTCTCCGTCGCCGACCAGCGCTCGCTGTCGGGCGAGGGCCCGGACTCGCGCCCCGCCGAGGTCGTCGCGCCGCCGTGCCGCGAGCTGCTGCTCACCGAGCCGGTGCGCGCCCGCGCCGCCGAGCTCGCCGTCGAGCACGCCGGCGAGAAGGCGCTGGGCGAGCTGCTCGGCCGCGTCGCCGAGGGCATCCCCACCGAGGGCATGGAGTCGCTGATCCCCGCGCTGCTCGGGGGAGACGGGGAGACTCCCGAGCTCGCCGTGCTGCCCGAGCTGCTGCCGGCCGGTGGGCACGTGCTGCTCTGCCACCCCGAGCGCGTGCTCACCCGCGCCGCCGACCTGGTGCGCACCGGCCAGGAGTTCCTCGAGGCCTCCTGGCTCGCCGCGGCCGACGGCGCCGACGGTCGCGCCCCCATCGACCTGGGTGCCTCCGCCTACCGCGACCTCGGCGACGTGCGCGCCGTCGCGGCCAAGGCCGGGCGGCCCTGGTGGACGCTCTCGAGCCTCGCCACCGACCCCGACGTCGAGGACGACTCGCACACCCGTGACGGCGCGCGGGTGCTGCGCCCCGGGTTCACCGGCGTCGAGGCCTACCGCGGCGACATCCCGCGCGCCGCCGCCGACCTGCGCGCCCTGGCCGCGGCGGGCGGCACCGGCGTGCTCGTCGTCCCCGCCGCGGGCACCGCCCAGCGCGCCGCCGAGCAGCTGCGCGAGCACGAGGTCCCCGTCCAGCTCGCGGACGAGGGCCTGCTCGCCGCGCCCGCGGCGGGCGTCGTGACGATCACGCGCGGCGGGCTCGCCGACGGCGTCACCGCGGGCGCGACGTCGCTGGTGATCGTCACCGAGTCCGACCTCACCGGCACCCGCCCGGGCACCGAGGGCACGGTCAAGCGCGCGCCGGTCAAGCGGCGCAACGCCGTCGACCCGCTGACGCTGCAGCCCGGCGACTTCGTGGTCCACGCCCAGCACGGCATCGGCAAGTTCGTCGAGATGACCCAGCGGACCACCGGCACCGGCAAGGCCGCGACCACCCGCGAGTACCTGGTGCTCGAGTACGCGAGCTCCAAGCGGGGCCAGGCTTCCGACCGGCTCTTCGTGCCCACCGACCAGCTCGACCAGATCAGCCGCTATGTGGGCGGCGAGCTCCCGACGCTGAACAAGCTCGGCGGCTCCGACTGGTCGAAGACCAAGTCGAAGGCGCGCAAGGCCGTCCGCGACATCGCGGCGTCGCTGGTGCAGCTCTACGCCGCGCGCCAGTCCGCGCCCGGCCACGCGTTCGCCCCGGACACCCCGTGGCAGCGCGAGATGGAGGACGCGTTCCCGTTCACCGAGACGCCCGACCAGGCGTCGGCGATCGACGAGGTCAAGGCCGACATGGAGAAGGCGGTCCCGATGGACCGCGTCATCTCCGGCGACGTCGGCTACGGCAAGACCGAGATCGCGGTGCGCGCGGCGTTCAAGGCCGTGCAGGACGGCAAGCAGGTCGCGGTGCTGGTGCCGACGACGCTGCTCGCCCAGCAGCACCTCCAGACGTTCACCGACCGCATGCGCAACTTCCCGATCACGGTGAAGGGCCTCTCGCGGTTCACCTCGCCCAAGGAGGCCGACGCGACGATCCGCGGCCTCGCCGACGGGAGCGTCGACGTCGTCGTCGGCACCCACCGGCTGCTCCAGACCGGGGTGACGTGGAAGGACCTCGGGCTGGTGGTCATCGACGAGGAGCAGCGCTTCGGCGTCGAGCACAAGGAGCACATCACCGGGCTCCGGGCCCACGTCGACATGCTGTCGATGTCGGCGACACCCATCCCGCGCACCCTGGAGATGAGCCTCGCCGGCATCCGCGAGATGTCGACGATCCTCACCCCGCCCGAGGAGCGGCACCCGACGCTGACCTACGTCGGCGCCTACGAGGAGAAGCAGGTCGCCGCCGCGATCCGCCGCGAGCTGCTGCGCGACGGACAGGTCTTCTACATCCACAACCGCGTCAGCTCCATCGACGACGCCGCCGCGCGCCTGCGCCGCCTCGTGCCCGAGGCGCGCATCGCCACCGCCCACGGGCAGATGGCCGAGGAGCGCCTCGAGCGCACGGTCAACGAGTTCTGGGAGCGCGAGCACGACGTCCTGGTGTGCACGACGATCGTCGAGAACGGCCTGGACATCTCCAACGCCAACACCCTGGTCGTCGAGCGCGCCGACACCCTCGGGCTCTCGCAGCTCCACCAGCTGCGCGGGCGCGTCGGGCGCGGGCGCGAGCGGGGCTACGCGTACTTCCTCTACCCGGCCGACCAGCCGCTCACCGAGACCGCCCACGACCGCCTCGCCACCGTCGCCCAGCACTCCGAGCTCGGCGCGGGCACCGCCGTGGCGATGAAGGACCTCGAGATCCGGGGCGCGGGCAACATCCTCGGCGCCGAGCAGTCCGGCCACATCGCGGGCGTGGGCTTCGACCTCTACGTGCGGCTCGTGGGCGAGGCCGTCGAGGCGTTCAAGGCGCACGCGGGGGCCGGCGGCGCGGACGACGAGCCGCTCGCCGAGGTCCGCGTCGACCTCCCGATCGACGCCCACGTGCCGCACGACTACGTCGACACCGAGCGGCTGCGCCTCGACGTCTACCGCAAGATCGCCGAGGCGGCCGACGCCGCCGGGATCGACGCGGTGCGCGAGGAGCTCGTCGACCGCTACGGCGAGCCGCCGACGCCGGTGACGAACCTGCTCGCCGTCGCCGCGTTCCGGCAGGCGTGCCGGCGCCACGGCATCACCGAGGTCGCGGGCCAGGGCAACATGATCCGGTTCGCGCCGGTCGACCTGCCCGAGTCGATGCAGATGCGCCTCAAGCGCCTCCACCCGCGTGCCCAGTACAAGGCGGCGTCCCGCACGCTGTCGCTGCCCCGGCCCGCCGAGGGTTCCGACGGCTCCTCGGGATCACGAGGCCCGGTGCGCATGGGCGCCGCGCCCCTGCGCGACCTGGCGCTGCTGGCCTGGTGCGAGCAACTGTTCGGCCAGCTCTTCCCGGAACCGGCGGCCGCGGCGGCGCCCTGACGGAGATCGGCAGGTCGAGAGACACCCGCGGAGGCGCGGGGACGGTGCCTGTCGCCCTGCTGATCATCGCGAGTGGCCGGGCGGCGTGCGGCCACCGGCCGGGCGGGTGAGAAGGTGACGCCCGTGCGTCGCCTGTTGCCGCTCGTCACCTCGGTGCTCGTCGGTCTCCTCGTGCTCGCCGGCTGCGGGACCGGCCCCGACCGGACCGGCGCGGCCGCGGTCGTCGGGACCACCGTCATCCCCATCAGCGAGATCCAGGACAACCTGCGGACCGCGGTCCCCGACCTGCGGGTCGCCGTCGACCAGCAGGCCGCGCAGCAGGGCGTCGCGCCCGGGGCGCCGATCCCGCCGCAGCTGCTGGCGCAGGAGTCGCGGCGCCTGGTGACGGTGCGCGTGCTGCACGAGCTGATCGCCGAGCAGTCCCGCCGGGACGGGATCGTCGTGGCGCCGCAGCGGGTCGACGCCGCGCTGGCGCGGGCCGGCGGGGCCGAGGCCGCCGCGCAGGGCAGCGGGTTCGACCCGGCGACGATCCGCGGGCTCGTCGCCGACCAGCTCGCCGCCGGCGACATCGGCCGGCGCGTCTTCGACGGTCTGCAGGTCACCATCGACTACGCCACCGCCCCCGACCGGGCGTCCGCCGAGGCGCTGGCCCGGCAGGTGGCGGCCGACCCGTCGCGCGCGCCCCAGCTGTTCGGCCAGGGCCAGGGCGCCGGCGCGAACGGGCTGACGCTGCGCCCGGGGCAGGACCAGGGCGCGGGCCTGCGCTCGTCGGCGTCCTCGCTGCTGTTCGGGCTGCCCGCGGGCACGGTGACGATCACGCCGGGCGGGTCGTCGCAGGCCCGCCAGAACCAGGACCCGGCGCAGGGCCCGTGGTCGGTCATCCACGTGCGCGAGCGGACCCTGGACGCCCCGCCGGCTCCCGGCGTCACCCCGGCGTCGGCCGTCGACGACGACACCATGTTCGGCTTCGGCCTGCGCCAGCTCCAGCCGCTGGCCCTCGAGCTCGGGGTGACGGTCAGCCCGCGCTACGGCGCCTGGGACCCGACCCAGCTCGACGTGGTGGACGACCCGGGGGCGGTCGGCGTGGTCACCCCGGTGCGCAGCCCGGCCCCGTGAGCGACCGGGAGACCGTCACCGTCGACCCCCGGCTCGGCGCGGTCCTGCCCGCCGCGGCGGTCCGCGCGGTCGCCGCCGCCGACCAGGTCCGGCTGCACCCCGACCTGCCCGCCGACGTCGCCGACGCCTTCGCCCGCGAGCTGGGTGCCGTGCGCGACGACGCCCCCGAGGGGGAGGGCACCGTGGTCGAGCTGGTTCCCGGGCCGGCCGGCGCCCGGCCCGGCGCGGAGCTGCTCGAGGCCGTGCGCGTCATGGACCGCCTGCGCTCGCCCGGCGGCTGCCCCTGGGACGCCGCGCAGACGCCCGCCTCGCTGCTGCGCTACCTCGTCGAGGAGACCTACGAGCTCTACGACGCCGTCGCCGACGACGACCGCGCCGCGGTGCGCGAGGAGCTCGGCGACGTCCTGCTGCAGGTGCTCTTCCACGCCCGGATCGCCGAGGAGGACGCGGCCGACCCGTTCGGGATCGACGCGGTCGCGGGCGAGCTCGTCGCGAAGCTCGTGAGCCGCCACCCGCACGTGTTCGGGGACGGCGAGACCATCACCGGCGCGGCGGAGCAGCAGGTCCGCTGGGAGGAGCTCAAGGCCGTCGAGAAGCGCCGGGACTCGGCGCTCGACGGCGTCGCGCAGGCCCAGCCCGCGGCCGCGCTCGTCGCCAAGTACCTCTCGCGCTCGCGGCGTGCCGGGGTGCCCGACGACCTCCTGACCGGCGCGTCGGACGACCCGCTGTACGCGGCGGCGGCGTCGTACGACGACCCCGAGGGGCACCTCCGGGCGGCCGCGGCCGAGCTCGCGCGGCGGGTGCGCGGGGCGGAGGCGGCGGCCCGCGCCGCGGGCGACGACCCGACGGCGCTCGACGACGCCGGCTGGCGCCGGCACTGGCCGGCGTGAGGTCCGCGTCAGGAAACGGACAATTCGGTCACTTTGTGTGATCGGGTTCTCGCTGTCTTCCCTCGTCCGGCGGAGCCAGGCTAGCCTCACCTCACAACAGGTGAGGGTCACCTGAGCGACGCCGAGAGGACGCCATGCTGGGGAACGCCCTGATCGGGCTGCGCGAGGGCCTGGAGGCCTCCCTCGTGGTCAGCATCCTCGTGGCGTTCCTGGTCCGGACCGACCGGCGGCGCGAGCTGCCGAAGGTCTGGCTGGGCGTCGGCGTGGCCATCGCGATCAGCGTCGGCGTCACCCTCGCCCTGACGCTGTCCCAGCAGGCGCTGACCTTCGAGGCCCAGGAGGCGCTCGGCGGGTCGCTGTCGATCATCGCGGTGGGCTTCGTCACCTGGATGATCTTCTGGATGCGCCGCGTCGGGCGGACCATCGCCACCGAGCTCGAGGGCGGCCTGGAGAAGGCGATCGCCATGGGGTCGGCCGCGGTCGTCCTCATGGCCGCGCTGGCCGTCGGGCGCGAGGGCCTCGAGACCGCGGTGTTCTTCTTCGCCGCCGCCCAGGCCGCGGGGGAGACCACCGGCCCGCTCATCGGCTTCCTGCTCGGCATCGCCGTGGCGATCGTGCTCGCCTACCTGATCTACCGCGGCGCGGTGAAGCTGAACCTCGGCAAGTTCTTCACGGTCACCGGCGTGCTCCTGGTGTTCGTCGCGGCGGGCATCCTCGCCTACGGCGTCCACGACCTGCAGGAGGCCGGCATCCTGCCCGGCCTGTACACGCTGGCCTTCGACGTCAGCGCCGCGGTCCCGGCCGACTCCTGGTACGGGACGCTGCTCAAGGGCGTCTTCAACTTCTCGCCGCAGACCACGGTGCTCGAGGCCGTCGTGTGGGTGCTCTACGTCGCGATCGTGCTGACGCTCTTCCTGCGCAGGCCGCGACGGCGCGAGGCGCCGGTCCCCGGCGGCGCCACCGACACGGCCGGCACGAGGGCCTGACCCACCGTCCCCGCACGGTCCCGAGATCCGATCGAACGCCGGCGTGCACCGCCGCGCGCCCACTGGAGGAGAACGATGTCCCGCAGGATCCTCGCCGCCGGAGACGGAGCGAAGCGGAGCTCGACCGTCGTCACGGGAGCGGCCCTGGCGATGCTCGCGCTCGCCGCGTGCACGAGCACCGCACCCCCGCCCCCGGGGCAGGGCGGGCCCATCCAGGTCACCGCGTCGGACACCGCCTGCGAGGTATCGGCGACCGAGGCGCCCGCCGGCAACATCTCCTTCGCCGTGCAGAACACCGGCACCAAGATCACCGAGTTCTACGTCTACGGCACCGGTGACCGGATCGTCGGCGAGGTCGAGAACATCGGCCCCGGACTGTCGCGCCAGCTCATCGTCGAGGTGCCCCAGGGCGGCCAGTACACGACCGCCTGCAAGCCCGGCATGGTCGGCGACGGCATCCGCGCGCCGTTCACCGTCACCGGCAGCACGGCCGGGTCGACCTCGCAGGACGCGCTGCTCGCCTCGGCGGTCGCGGGCTACCAGCGCTACACGAACTCGCAGATCGAGGCCGGGATCGCCCGCACCCAGGAGTTCGTCGACGCGATCAAGGCCGGCAACGTCGACCAGGCCAAGGCGCTCTTCCCCGTCTCGCGCACGTACTGGGAGCGCGTCGAGCCGGTGGCGGAGTCGTTCGGCGACATCGACCCGCGCGTCGACGGCCGCGAGGACGACGAGCGCGACCCGGGCGTGGCCTGGACCGGTTACCACCGCCTGGAGAAGGACCTGTGGGTCACCGGCCTGCAGCCCGACTCGGCCGCGATGGGCGACCAGCTGATGGCCGACCTGCGCGACCTGCAGACCCGCGCGGCGGCCCTCCAGCTCACCCCGGTGCAGCTGGCCAACGGGGCCAAGGAGCTGCTCGACGAGGTCGCCACCGGGAAGATCACCGGCGAGGAGGACCGCTACTCGCACACCGACCTGTGGGACTTCCGCGCCAACGTGGACGGCTCGCAGGCGGCGGTCGCGGCGCTGCGCCCGGCGATCGACCAGCGCGACCCGGCACTGGGGCCGACGCTCGACCAGCGCTTCGCCGACGTCGACGCGCTCCTCGAGCAGTACCGCTCGGGCGACGGGTACGTGCTCTACACGCAGCTCACCGAGCAGGACAAGCAGCGGATGACGCAGGCCGTCGACGCCCTCGGCGAGCCGGTCAGCCAGGTCGCCGGCCTGGTGACGACGTGACGAGAAGGACGGCATGACCCGTTCCGGAATGCGCGGCATCTCCCGGCGCCGGCTCCTCGGTGCGACCGGCGCCGGGGCCGCCCTCGTCGGGGCCGGCGCGGTCGCCGGCTTCGCGGCCGGCGAGTCCGCGTCGGAGGCGCCGCCCGACCCGGCGGGGGAGGTGGTCGCGTTCCGGGGCCCGCACCAGGCGGGGATCGTCACCCCGGCCCAGGACCGGCTGCACTTCGTCGCCCTGGACCTGACGACGACCGACCGCCGCGCGGTGATCAGCCTCCTGCAGCGCTGGACGGCGGCCGCGGAGCGGATGGTCGCGGGCGCCGAGGCCGCGCCCGGCGGGGCGGTCAACCGCAACCCGGAGGCCCCGCCCAGCGACACCGGCGAGGCGCTGGGCCTCCCGGCGGCCGCGTTGACGATCACCTTCGGGATCGGCGGCACCCTGCTCGACAAGCTCGGCATCCCGCGCCCGCCCGAGCTCGCCGACCTCCCGCCGTTCCAGCAGGACCAGCTCGACCCGGCGTTCTCCGGCGGCGACCTGTGCCTGCAGGCGTGCGCCGACGACCCGCAGGTCGCCGTGCACGCCGTGCGCAACCTCGTGCGCACGGGGTTCGGGACGACGTCGGTGCGCTGGTCGCAGCTCGGGTTCGGGCGGACGTCGTCGACGTCCACCGCCCAGCAGACCCACCGCAACCTCTTCGGCTTCAAGGACGGCACCAACAACCTCAAGGCCGAGGAGGGGGCGCTGCTCGACGAGCACGTCTGGGTGCCGCCCGCGCAGGGGCCGGCCTGGATGGCGGGCGGCACCTACCTCGTCGCGCGCCGGATCCGCATGCACGTCGAGACCTGGGACCGCACGTCGCTGGCCGAGCAGGAGTCGCTGACGGGGCGCACCAAGGGCGTGGGTGCGCCGATCGGGCAGGCGCAGGAGTTCGACCTGCCGAACCTCGCGCCGGACTCGCCGATCGGGGCCGACGCGCACATCCGCCTCGCGTCGGCGCAGAACAACGGCGGCGCGAGGATCCTGCGCCGCGGCTACAACTTCGTCGATGGCTCCGACGGGCTGGGCCATCTCAACGCCGGCCTGTTCTTCGTGGCGTTCATGCGCGACCCGCACCGCCAGTTCGTGCCGATGCAGAGCCAGCTGGCCCGTTTCGACAAGATGATGGAGTACATCGAGCACACCGGATCGGCGGTGTTCGCGATCCCGCCGGGGCTCGGCGACGGGGGCTATTGGGGCCGAACGGTCCTGGAGGGCTGAGCCGCCCGGGTGAGCCGAGGGCCCTGTCTACCGGCGCGTAATCTCCACCGCGATGAGCGCGCCGACCGATCCCACCCCGGGTTCCCGTGATCGCGTCCCGGCGTCCCGCCGGTCCACCGTGCGCAGCGGCACCGACGGGGGCGAGGCCCCGCCGCGGCGCCGCCTCGCGGTCCTCGGCCGCCTGGGGCTCGTGCTCGTCCTGCTCCTGGCGGTCGTCGCGACCGTCGTGCTCGTCAACCACCAGGGCGAGTTCGGGCGCGAGGACGTGGGCGCCGAGGAGATCCCGGCGCTCGAGGTGGAGCCCGCGCCGGTGGCGCTCGGCACGGTCGCCCAGCCCGGCGCGCTGGCCGTGCCGACGCTCGGGGGCGCGGCCGCGTCCGGGCCCGCCGCGGGCGGGCAGGCGACGCTGGCCGAGTGGTCGGAGGGCATCGCCGGCCGCGCCGACGTCCCCGCCCGCGCGCTGCAGGCCTACGGCGTCGCCGACCAGGCCGTGAAGCGCGAGAAGCCCGACTGCAACCTGTCCTGGGTCACGATCGCCGGCCTCGCCCGCATCGAGTCCAACCACGGCCGCTACCGCGGGGCCTCGATCGCCGGCAACGGCGACGTCACACCGCGCATCATCGGCGTCCCGCTCGACGGCACCGGCGGCAACCGCACCATCGGCGACACCGACGGCGGCGTCCTCGACGGCGACCGGGCGCTCGACCGCGCCGTCGGCCCGCTGCAGTTCATCCCGTCGACGTGGGCGAAGTGGCGCTCCGACGGCAACGGCGACGGCGTCGCGGACCCCAACAATATCGACGACGCCGCCCTCGCGGCGGGGCGCTACCTCTGCGCCAACGACCGCGACCTCGCGACCGGCCCGGGCTGGCGCGCGGCGGTGCTGTCGTACAACAACTCCGACGAGTACGGCCGCCGCGTCTACGCCGCCGCCGACCAGTACGCGCGGGCCAGCCAGGGTTAGGGGGACCCGCCGGCGAGGTCGGAGCGCACCGCGATGTTCGCGCTGACCTCGCCCAGGGCCTCCTGGTACTCCGGGCGCGGGTCCATCGCCGCCGCCATCCGCAGCTGCGTGCGGGCCTCCACCAGCCGGCTCTGGCGCTGCAGCGTCCGGCCGAGGGCGAAGCGGGCGTAGTGGTCCGACGGGTCGAGCTCGAGCACCCGCAGGAAGCCCTCCTCGGCCCGCCGGAACTGCGCGGACGCGAGGAAGGCGCGCGCGGCGAGCAGGTGCACCGACGCCGCGGCCTGCTCGGTCTCGAGCAGCGGAGCGAGGGCCTTGAGCGCGTCGAGCGGGCGGCGGCGTTCGAGCAGGTCCTCGGCGCGGCGGAAGGCCGCCACCGCGGCCACCGCCCCGGGGACGTCCGATTCGGGGGGTTCGGGCTGCGCGGCGGACATCTCTGCCACCGTAGGCCGACTCACGGAACCGCGCGAGGGTCGCCGCGGTCGCCACGGTTGCTCCGCGCTCCTCCACACCGTGGAGCTCCGCAGGCTCCGTCTCCCGTGCGTGGCTCACCGATCGGGTCGACCACGGCGTCTACGATGCGGGCGACGTGCCGTGCCCCGGGGCGCGGCGAGGCGATCCAGCATTCGGAGGCATGGTCCGTGGCGGTCATCGAGCAGGTCGGCGCACGGGAGATCCTCGATTCGCGGGGCACCCCCACGGTCGAGGTCGAGGTGGCGCTCGACGACGGCACGCTGACCCGCGCGGCGGTGCCCTCCGGGGCGTCGACCGGGGAGCACGAGGCGGTCGAGCTGCGCGACGGCGACGACTCCCGCTACCTCGGCAAGGGCGTCGAGCGGGCGGTGGCCGGCGTCCTCGACGAGATCGGGCCCGGCCTGGTCGGCATCGACGCCGCCGAGCAGCGCGTCGTCGACCAGAAGCTCATCGACCTCGACGGCACGCCGGACAAGTCGCGGCTCGGGGCGAACGCGCTGCTGGGCGTGTCCCTCGCGGTCGCGCGGGCCGCCGCGGAGTCCGCCGAGCTCGACCTCTTCCGCTACGTCGGCGGCCCCAACGCGCACGTGCTGCCGGTGCCGATGATGAACATCCTCAACGGCGGCGCCCACGCCGACTCGGGCGTCGACATCCAGGAGTTCATGATCGCGCCGATCGGCGCCGAGTCCTTCCGCGAGGCCCTGCGCTGGGGCGCGGAGGTCTACCAGTCGCTGAAGAAGGTGCTCAAGAAGCAGGGGCTCTCGACGGGCCTGGGCGACGAGGGCGGCTTCGCGCCGTCGCTGCCGAACAACCGCGAGGCGCTCGACCTCATCGTGGCCGCCGTCCGCGACGCCGGGTACACGCCAGGGCGCGACATCGTGCTGGCCCTCGACGTGGCGGCGAGCGAGTTCTTCTCCGACGGCGTGTACGCGTTCGAGGGCGAGACCCGCAGCGCCGCGCAGATGAGCTCGTACTACGGCGAGCTGCTCGACGCCTACCCGCTGGTCAGCATCGAGGACCCGCTCTCGGAGGACGACTGGGACGGCTGGACCAAGCTCACCGGCGACATCGGCGACCGCATCCAGATCGTCGGCGACGACCTGTTCGTCACCAACATCGAGCGCCTCGAGGAGGGCATCGAGCGCCGCGCCGCCAACGCCCTGCTCGTCAAGGTCAACCAGATCGGGACGCTCTCGGAGACGCTCGACGCGGTCAGCCTGGCCCAGCAGTACGGCTACCGCTGCATGATGAGCCACCGCTCCGGCGAGACCGAGGACACGACGATCGCCGACCTCGCCGTCGCCACCAACTGCGGCCAGATCAAGACCGGCGCCACGGCCCGCTCCGAGCGCGTCGCGAAGTACAACCAGCTCCTGCGCATCGAGGAGGCCCTCGGCGACGCCGCGCGCTACGCCGGCGACCTGGCCTTCCCGCGCTTCGACCCGGACGCCTGAGCCCCGTGCCCGCCGACCGCAGCACCCCCGACGAGGGCCCCGCCGACCGCGCCGCCGGACGGTCGGGCACCTCGCGGGGGCGCGGGCGGCGCAGCACCCGGGACGGGGCGCCGGCCAAGCGCACGACGGGCGGGTCGTCGCCCACCCGCGGACGCACCCGTGCCCGTCAGGGCCCCCGCCGCGACCCCCAGCGGGTCGTGCGCCGGCGCCCGCTGCGCGTCCCTTCGGGCACGGCGGCCGCGGCGGCCCGCGCCCGGCGCGCCGCCCAGGCCACCGGCGGCGCGCTCGGGCTCTCCACCGCGCGGCGGGCCGCCGTGCTCGCCGTGGTGGTGTGCGCGGTGGCGCTGACGGTCGCGGTGCCGCTGCGCAACTACGTCACCCAGCGCCACGAGCTCGCCGCCGTCGCCGCCGAGCAGGAGCGCCTGGCCGGCGACGTCCGCACGCTCACCGGCGAGCGCGCGGCCCTGCGCGACCCCGCGCACGTCGAGGCCCTGGCCCGCGAGCGCCTCGGCTACGCGCGGCCGGGCGAGGTGCCCTACCGCGTGCAGCTGCCGGGCGACACCGGTGAGCGCACGCCCCGCGACACCGATCCCCGTGCCGGGCTCCCGCCCGCCGAGGCCGACCTGCCCTGGTACGCCCGCGTCGCGCGGACGACCCTCGGCACGGCCCCGTGAGCGGACCGGACGACCGTCCGGCGGACGCCGACCGCGCCGCGGTCGCCGCGCAGATCGGGCGGCGCCCCCGCGGGCTGCGCCGCGTCGCGCACCGCTGCCCGTGCGGGCTGCCCGACGTCGTCGAGACCGCGCCGCGGCTGGAGGACGGCACCCCGTTCCCGACGCTGTACTACGCCACCTGCCCGCGGCTGACCTCGCGGGTCGGCACGCTCGAGGCCGACGGGCTGATGCGCGAGCAGACCGAGCGTCTCGACACCGACCCCGACTTCGCGGCCCGCTACGCGCGGGCGCACGCCGAGTACCTCGCCGAGCGCGACGCGATCGAGCCGCTCGGCACCGACGTCAGCGCCGGGGGCATGCCCGAGCGGGTGAAGTGCCTGCACGTCCACGTCGCCCACACCCTGGCCCGCGGCCGGGGCGTGAACCCGGCGGGCGACGAGACCCTCGACCGGCTCGACGACTGGTGGCACGCCGGGCCCTGCGTGGCCCCGCCGGGCGACTCCCGGGCTGACGACACCCCGGGCTGACCCGACCTCCCGATCCGGCGACGCGATCACCCGGGCGGGACCTACGCACGGTGGCGGGCGCACCACGGACCGGTGGCGCTGACCCCTGGCCCGGTCACGACCCCCGTCCCACGTTGATCTCGCGCCCGGCGCCGATCAGGATGGAGGGGCCGGTTCCCCCGACCGGCCCAGCGCGACGGTGCGGACGGCCCGCCGCGCACCGGGTGGTGACCCGCCGCACGGCGCCCTGCGGGGCTGCCCGGCGGGCGCACGCCCACGGACCGGTCGCCGGGCGGCCCCACCCGCCGGGGGCGTCCGGCGATCGGTCCGACCCCCGCGACCGGCACATCGCGGGCGACCTCAGTAGCGTCGACGCCAGCCCGGTCCACCGGGGAGGCGTCTGGTGCAGGGAGCGCCCATGCCACGGGTCGCGGCCGTCGACTGCGGAACCAACTCGATCCGCCTGCTGGTGGCCGACGTGACGGTCCGCGAGGACGGTTCCGCCTGGTTGCGCGACGTCCACCGGGAGATGCGCGTCAACCGGCTCGGCCAGGGCGTCGACGCCACCGGGCGCCTCGCGCCGGAGTCGCTGGCCCGCACGCGTGAGGCCCTGGGGGCCTACGCCGAGATGCTGCGCCGCCACGGCGTGGCGGTGGGCCCGGACACCGTCCGGGTGTGCGCCACGTCGGCGACGCGCGATGCGGAGAACCGCGACGAGTTCTTCGGCGCGGTCCGCGAGGTCATCGGCGTCGACGCCGACGTGATCACCGGTGACGAGGAGGCGCGGCTGTCGTTCGCCGGGGCCGTCGCCGACCTCGACCCCGACGAGGGCCCGTTCGTCGTCGCCGACGTCGGCGGCGGCTCGACCGAGCTGGTCACCGGCACCTGGGACGCCGTGCACGCCGAGGTCACCGCGGCCCGCTCGGTCGACGTGGGCTGCGTGCGGCTGACCGAGAAGTTCCTGCACGACGACCCGCCGACCGCCGAGCAGATCGCCGAGGCCGAGGAGTTCACGCGGGCCACGCTCGCGCCGGCCTTCACCGAGGTGGCGGTCGCCGACGTCCAGACCTGGGTGGCCGTGGCGGGCACGGCGACCACGCTGGGCGCCGTCGCGATGGACCTGCGCACCTACGACCCCGAGCGCATCCACCTCTCGCGCCTCGGCCTCGACGACGTGCGGGCCACCGCGCGGCGCCTCGAGGCGATGCCGCGCGACGAGCGGGCGGCGCTGGGCCCGATGCACCCGGGCCGGGTCGACGTCATCGGCGGCGGGTCGCTCGTCATGCGGGTGCTCGCCGAGGAGCTGGCCGAGCGCACCGACGTCACCGAGCTGGTCGTCTCCGAGCACGACATCCTCGACGGGATCGCGCGGGCGCTCGCCGCCCGCTGGTGAGCGCGTGACGACCCAGCCCGCGGACCCGCCCGGCGCCGCCGGGGTGCTGCCGCTCGCGGCGCTGGTGCTGGCCCGGCGCGTGCGGGCGCTGGTGGCCGTGACCGTCGCGCACACCACCGTCCTCGCGGTCGCCGCCTGGCTGCTCGGCAACGGGCCGACGCTGCCCAGCGTGGCCGCGTTCGCGGCGCACCTGGCGATCTCCTTGGGCGCCGCGCTGCCGGTGCGCTGGCAGTTCGCCGGCGACCCGGCCCGCCGCGAGCACCGGGCGGTGCGCGCGATGACGGTGTCGTTCGTGATCCTCGCGGTGTACAGCGCGGTCGACGCCGTGCTCGGCGCGCTGGCCCCGGCGCGGCCGGGGGAGACCCTCGTCGGCGGGCTGCTCGGGCTCGTCGCGGCGGTCGCGCTGCCGGTGCTGGTCGCCCTGGACGCCCGCACGCTGCGCCGGGAGGGCGCCGACCGCGACCCCCGGGTCGGGCCCGCCGCCCCGCCGGTGCTCGTGGTCGCGCTGTCGGCGGTCCTGGTCGCGGCGTCCGGTGTGGACCTCCTCGCGGGCACCGCGGTCGCGCCGTCGGTGGCCGCGCCCGCGGTGTCGGCGGTGGTGGCCGTGCTCGCCGCGCGGGAGGCCTGGCATGCCTGGCACCGCTGACCCCGCGCTCGCCCCGGACCTCGCGACCCTCGACGCGGCGGTGGCCGGGTGCCGCGCGTGCCCGCGGCTGGTCGCCTGGCGCGAGGAGGTCGCCGAGGTCAAGCGCGCCGCCTTCCGCGACGAGACCTACTGGGGTCGCCCGGTGCCCGGGTTCGGGGCGACCGACGCGCGGCTGCTGATCGTCGGCCTGGCGCCGGCAGCGCACGGGGCCAACCGGACCGGGCGCATGTTCACCGGCGACCGCAGCGGCGACGTCCTCTACGCCGCCCTGCACGCGGTGGGGCTGGCGTCGCAACCGACGTCGGTGGCGATCGGCGACGGCCTCGAGCTCTCCGGCACCCGCATCACCGCCCCGGTGCGCTGCGCGCCGCCCGAGAACAAGCCGACCCCCGCCGAGCGCGACCGCTGCCGGCCGTGGCTCGCCCGCGAGCTCGCGCTGCTGCGCGACACCGTGCGCGCCGTCGTGGTGCTCGGCGGGTTCGGGTGGCAGGCGCTGCTGCCCGTGCTCGCGACCCCCGACCCGGCGAGCGGGCACCCGGGCTGGGTGGTGCCCCGGCCACGCCCGGCGTTCGGGCACGCCGCCCACGTGACGCTGGAGCCCGCCGCGGGAGCGGAGGCGGCGCCGCTCGAGCTGTTCGGCTGCTACCACGTCAGCCAGCAGAACACCTTCACCGGACGGCTCACCCCGGCGATGCTCGAGGACGTCCTCGCGACCGCGGCCGCCGCCGCGGGCCTGGAACCGACAACCCCGCCGCGCGACCCCGGCTAGGCTGCCCACCGGTTCCGACGGGCGCGACGGAACGGGACCACCGGACGCGGCGTCGGTTCGGCTTGCCGCGACTCCGAGCCCCTGTAGCCCAATCGGCAGAGGCAGGCGACTTAAAATCGCCGCAGTGTGGGTTCGAACCCCACCGGGGGCACGCCTCCACCCGAGCGGTCCGGGAGGACCGGACCGCACCCCGGATGGCCGTCCGGTCGCCGTGGCGTCACCCGTTCCACCCCGGGAGGACAGCTCCGCGTCACCCGCCCGTCGCAGCGTCGCACGCGGAGAGCGGTCGGTCGGTCGATCACCGGGAGCGGGCCCGACCGCTCGGGCACCCCGGACGGACCGCTCGACGCCGACCCCCCGAAGCTGCTCCGAACGGGCGAGAAGATCAGCCACACTCATGGCAGGGAGGTGAGCGTCGTGGCTGACCAGGTGGACCTGTCGGGTCGGATCCCCGCGCCCGGGGGCGCCCGCCCGCCGTGGCGCGAGCTCGAGGGGCTGCGCCCGCTGACGTTGCGCGCGTGCCGGCGGCTCGTCGTCGTCGCGCCGCACCCGCGCGACGAGATCCGGGCGGCCGGCGGGCTGCTGCGCCGCCTCGCCGCGCGGCACGCCTCGGTCGACGTCCTCGCGCTCACCGACGGCCCGGGCCGCACCTGCACGCCGCCGGAGGGGCTCGCCGTCCCCATGGGACCGGAACGACCGGTCGACGACCTCGTGGTGCGCCCCGACGACCTCGCCGACCCCGACACGCTGGCCTCGGTGCTGGCGCGCCTCGACGAGGCCGCGGACGACGACCCGGTGGGCGAGACCTCGGTGGACTCCGAGGAGGCCGCGCTCGAGGACGCCTACGAGGCGCTGGGCGTCGCGGAGGTCCGCCGGCACCGCCTCGGGCTGCCCGACGCCGGGCTCGCCGGGCGCGAGGCCGACGTCGTCGCCGCGCTGAGCGAGATCGTCGGCTTCGTCGAGGACCCGCACGGGCTGTGCGTGCTCGCGCCCTGGTCGGGGGACGGCGACGACGACCACGAGGCCGCCGGGCGCGCCGCGGAGATCGTCTGCGCCGCCTACCGCGTGCGCCTCGTCCGGTGGCTCGACCAGGCCTGGAGCTGGGCCGGCCCCGAGTCGGCGGAGGTGCCGTGGCGGCGGGCCCGCCAGCTCGCGCTGTCGGAGACGGTGCGAGCTCGTAAACTCGCCGCCAGCGCAGCGTTCGGTGGCCGTCCCGGGCGCGACCGCGAACTGCCCGACGGCTCGGCCCCCGGTCCCCGCGAGGTCTTCCTGGTGTGAGAACGCCCCCCGTCGCCCGTCCGGGTGCTCCGGCACCCTCTGTTTCGCCCGACCGGTCGGCGCCCGTGGCTGCCGCGCGCCCTGGTGGGGGTCACACCCGGTCCGGTCACCGCTCGGGGCCGATAGGCTCCGCGACGTGACCGGCTGGACGAACGGCGACCGCGGCGAGGTGGCGACGGAGAATCCCGAGCTGGCCCCCGATCTCGGTGCCGACTACGCCGCCGAGGCCCAGCGCGTCCGCGACAGCGTCGCCCCGTCGAGCGGCCTCGCCGACTCGGACCTCCCGCAGGTCCTGCACACCGCGCCGGCCGCCGTCGCTCTCATTGACCTGGGTGCGGGGCTCGTCACCTACGCCAACGACTCGGCGTCGGCCCTCACCGGCGGTCGCGCCACCCTCCCGCTGGACATCGACGCGTGGAGCGAGGCGGCCGGGCTCACCGACCTGTCCGGACGCCCGATGCGCGACACGGCGTCCCCGCTCTCCCGCGTGGCCCAGGGCATCCCGGTCTCCGGCGAGCCCGTGGCCGTGGCCGACGCCGCGCGCCGCGGCTCGGACGCCACCGAGGAGGAGCGCGAGGAGGCCGAGGGGCGACTGCTGTGGGTCACCGGCTTCCCGCTCTCGGAGGCCGTCAACGCCGACCAGCGCCGGCTCGCCCTGGTCGTGTTCCTGCAGCTCTCGGGCGCGGGGGCGCAGCGCCACCTCGAGATGGTCCGCGACCGCGCGGTGGTGGCCACCGAGCTGTCGTTCACGATCTCCGACCCCGCGCGCGAGCAGAACCCGCTGGTGTGGGTCAACCCGGCGTTCACCCGCCTCACCGGCTACGAGCTCGACGAGGTCATGGGGCGCAACTGCCGCTTCCTGCAGGGCCCGAACACCGACCCGGCCTCGATCTCGCGCATCCGCACGGCGCTGGCCGAGGAGCGCCCGATCACCGAGGTGCTCCTCAACTACCGCCGCGACGGCACCGCGTTCTGGAACCAGGTGTCGATCACCCCGGTGCTCGACGGCGGGGGCCGCGTCGTCAACTTCGTCGGCGTCCAGGCCGACGTCACCGAGCGCGTCATGGTCGAGAACGAGCGCCGCGCCGCCCTCGCCGCCGCGGAGGAGACCCGCGAGCAGCTGCGGCTGCTCACCGAGTCGACCTCGGCGATGTCGGCGAGCCTCGACACCACCGGCGTCGCGGAGGCGCTCGCCCGCATCGTGGTGCCGGCGATGGCCGACTTCTGCTGCGTCGACCTGCTCGACGACGCCGAGGGCAACTCCCCGGTGCGCCGCGCGGCGGTCAACCACCGTGACGAGACGAAGACCGAGGAGGTCCAGGGCCTCGGCCGGTGGGTCAGCCCCACCGACGACGACCGCGACCCCATCGGCGAGGCGCTCTCGGCCGGCACGCCGTCGCTGCTCGCCGAGCTGCCGGTGCGCCCGGCGGGCATCGCCGAGCAGCCCGAGCTGCTGCGCCGCTACGAGGCGCTGCGGCCGCGCTCGGCGATCGTCGTCCCGCTGCGCGCCCGGGGCCAGGTGCTCGGCGCCCTGGTGCTGGGCACCGAGCTGCCCTACGGCCGGCGCTACGCCCAGCGCGACCTCTACCTGGCCGCCGACCTCGCCGCCCGCGCCGGGCTCGCGCTCGACAACGCCCGGCTCTACGCCCGCGAGCACGGGGCGGCCGAGACGCTGCAGCGCAGCCTGCTGCCCGCCGTCCCCGAGATGCCCGGGATGTCCATCGCGTCGCGGTACCTCGCCGCCACCGACGGCGCCCAGGTCGGCGGCGACTGGTACGACATGCTCGCCCTGCCCGACGGCGCCGTCGGCCTGGCGGTGGGCGACGTCGTGGGCCACGACCTGCGCGCCGCGGCCGCGATGGGCGAGCTGCGCGGGGTGCTGCGCTCCTACGCCTGGGAGGGGCTCGGGCCGGCCGACGTCGTCGACCGCTGCGACGACGTGGTCCAGGGTCTCGGCATGGCCGCGATGGCGACCGCCGTGTACGCCCGCTTCGAGCGGGGCGACGAGGGCGGGTGGACGCTGCGCTACTCCAACGCCGGGCACCCGCCGCCGCTGCTGCGCCGCGCCGACGGGACGGTCGAGCTGCTCACGGGCAACCTGTCGCCGCTGATCGGCGCGACGCGCGCGATCACCCGCGAGGAGACCTCGGTGCACTGCGCGAAGGGCGACCTGCTGGTCCTGCACACCGACGGCCTCATCGAGGCCCCGGGCGCCGACCCGGACGACCGGACCCAGCTCATCGCCGACACCCTCGCCGCGCAGGCGCCCGACATGCCCGTCGAGGAGCTGTGCGACCGGCTGCTCGGCATGCTGGGCGTCGACGGGCTGCGTGACGACGCCGTGCTGCTCGCGATCCGCCTCGACGGTGAGGACGGGCCGGTCGCGTCCCCGGTGTAGCGGTCCCCGGACGCACGACGGCCCGGTCCCGTGCGGGACCGGGCCGCCGCGTCGTTCTCAGGGAGTCGACCTCGGGGGGTCGTTCTCCGTGGGTCGTCCTCAGGGTCGCGGGGGCTCCTCGCCCGGCGGCGGGGGCGGCGGGGCCTGCCCCTCCTGCTGGCCGCCGTGCAGGAAGTCCTTGGCCTTCTCGCCGGCCTGGTCGACCTGCTCCTCGTGGCCGAAGCGCTGGCCGACGACGTCGGTGCCCTTGTCCACGTAGGAGTCGGCCTTCTCGGGGTTCTCCCCGGCCCAGTCCTTGGCCTGGTCGGCCATCTTGCCGAAGTCCACCATCGTCACCCTCCTCGTCGCTGCTTGCGAGGTTCCCCGGCAGCATTCCCCGGGCCGTCGCCGGCCGACACCTGCGACCCGGCCTGGTGCCTCCGATCGGGCGGATAGACTTGCCCGGGAGGCCCCATCCCGGGCGAAGCGGACACGCTGCGTCCACCACCGATCCGGTAAAGTTCTTTTTACCGAGACGGGAACCGATCCGGGCGACACGTCGTTGGACCGGGTGGACGCAACAGTCCGCGGCCGACCCGGCCGATGACGAGCCCGCCATCGGTGCCGGTCTCCGCTGAGGAGGAGGACGAGAGGTGCGCACCAGCAGCAACCCGGCGTTCCGCAACCTGCCCACCTCGCCGGGTGGGTACGCGCGGTTCGGCGACGCCCCGGCCGGCATGGCCGGCGCCGGCGGGATGTTCGGCGGGGGCGGCAGCCCCATGCCGACCGCGGCGGCGGACGACCGTCCGCTCACCGTGGACGACGTGGTCCAGAAGACCGCGCTCAACGTGGTCCTCGCCCTCGCGGTCGGTGTGGCCACCGCGTGGAGCGGCATCTACGTGCTGGGGCTCCTCGGCTTCGTGGTAGGTCTGGTCCTCGCGCTGATCATCATCTTCAAGCAGAGCACCAACAAGTGGCTGGTGCTCGGCTACTCGGCCTTCGAGGGCATGGCGCTCGGTGCGATCACCGGCGTCTTCCAGAACCTGGCGACCTCGCCGGGCGGTTCGAGCTTCGCCGGCATCGGCGTCCAGGCCGTCCTGGGCACGCTCGGCGTGTTCATCGGCATGCTCGTCGTCTACAAGACCGGCGCCATCCGCGTGACCCCGCGCCTGACCAAGATGGTCATCGGCGCGGCGATCGGCGTGGTCGTCCTGATGCTGGCCAACCTCGTCGCGGGCTTCTTCGTCCCCGGCGGCATGGGCCTGCGCGACGGCGGCACGCTCGCGATCATCTTCAGCCTGGTCTGCATCGCCATCGGCGCCTTCATGCTGATGCTCGACTTCGACCAGGCCGACCAGGCGGTCAAGGCCGGGGTCCCCGCGCGCTTCGCGTGGTACCTCGCCTTCGGCTTCATGACCACGCTGGTCTGGCTCTACATCGAGATCCTGCGCCTGCTCAGCTACTTCCGCGAGTAGACGTCCTCCCGAGCCGACGGCCCCTCCCGCACCGTGCGGGAGGGGCCGTCGTGCGTCCGGGGTGTTCCAGCCTGGCGGCCACGCTGACGTCAGACGTCAGGAACTCCCCCCGCTCAGTTCAGGCGCTCGAGCACCATCGCCATGCCCTGCCCGCCGCCGACGCACATGGTCTCGAGGCCCAGGGTCGCGTCGCGCTCGCGCAGGCCGTTGATGAGCGTCGTGGCGATGCGCGCGCCGGTCATGCCGAACGGGTGGCCGACGGCGATCGAGCCGCCGTGCACGTTGAGCTTGGCCTCCATCTCGTCGTCGCTCATCCCGAGCCCGCGGGCCGAGGGAATGACCTGGGCGGCGAAGGCCTCGTTGATCTCGACGAGGTCGACGTCGCCGACGGTGAGGCCGGCGCGGGCCAGGGCGCGGGCGGACGCCTCGATCGGGCCGAGCCCCATGATCTCGGGGGACAGGGCGCTGACCGCGGTCGACACGATGCGCGCGAGCGGCGTGATCCCGAGGGCCTCGGCGCGCTCGGCGGACATGATCACCAGTGCCGCGGCGCCGTCGTTGAGCGGGCACGCGTTGCCGGCGGTGATGCGCCCGTCGGGGCGGAAGACGGGCTTGAGGTCGGCGAGCGCCTCGTAGGTGGTGCTCGGGCGCGGGCTGTCGTCGTGCTCCATCACCGAGCCGTCGGGCAGGCGCACGGGCGTGATCTCGCGCGCCCAGAACCCCGAGTCCTGCGCGCGCGCCGCGTTCTGCTGCGAGCGCACCGCGAAGCGGTCCATCTCCTCGCGCGTGACGCCCTCGGCGAGCGCGACGTTCTCGGCGGTCTGCCCCATCGCGATGTAGGGGTCGGGGTACAGGCCGTCGGCGCGGGGGTCGTGCCACTCGGTCGCGCCGGCGGCGGCGACGTCGGCCGTGCGCTGCTCGGCGTCGGCGAACAGCGGGTTGTGGGTGTCGGGCCAGGCGTCGGAGTTGCCCTTCTCGAACCGCGACACCGTCTCGACGCCGGCGGCGAGGAAGACGTCGCCCTCGCCGGCGCGGATGGCGTGCGCGGCCATCCGCGCGGTCTGCAGCGACGACGAGCAGTACCGCGTGATCGTTGCGCCGGGCAGGCGGTCGAGGCCGAGCTCGACGGCGACGATGCGCGCGAGGTTGAAGCCCTGCTCGCCGCCGGGCAGGCCGCAGCCGAGCAGCAGGTCCTCGACCTCCTCGGCGTCGAGCGCCGGCACCGCGTCGAGGGCGGCCCGCACCACCTGCGCGGTGAGGTCGTCCGGGCGCATCGCGGCCAGCGAGCCCTTGCGGGCGCGGCCGATGGGCGAGCGGACGGCGGACACGATGACGGCCTCGCGGCCAGGGGCGACCATGCGCCGACCCTACGACCGCGCGTGCGAGCGAGCGCGTGGCGTTACGGACACTGGACGTCAGCGACGCCACGCCGCTGACAACGACACGCCCACCCCGACACGCCGATCCGCGTGAGACCGCGCACGTCCGTGGGGGCGAGCGGCGCGGCCGTCGGCGGATCCGGAAGATGGAGGGATGCGCTACGTCGAGCACGTCGCCGATCTCGTCGGGAACACCCCGCTGGTCCGTCTCAACCGCGTGGTGCCGTCGGGGCCGGACGCGCCGCTGGTGCTCGCCAAGGTCGAGTACTTCAACCCCGGCGGCAGCGTGAAGGACCGCATCGCCGAGAAGATGATCGACGCGGCGGAGGCGTCCGGCGAGCTGAAGCCCGGCGGGACGATCGTCGAGCCGACCTCGGGCAACACCGGGATCGGGCTCGCGATCATCGCCCAGCAGCGCGGCTACCACTGCATCTTCGTCTGCCCCGACAAGGTCAGCGTGGCCAAGCAGGACGCGCTGCGCGCCTACGGCGCCGAGGTCGTGGTGTGTCCCGCGGCCGTCGAGCCCGAGAGCCCCGAGTCGTACTACTCGGTGTCCGACCGGCTCGCCCGCGAGACCGAGGGTGGCTGGAAGCCCAACCAGTACGCCAACCCGGCGAACCCCGCCTCGCACGTCGCGTCCACGGGCCCGGAGATCTGGGAGCAGACCGAGGGGCGCATCACGCACTTCGTCGCGGGCGTCGGCACCGGAGGCACGATCTCGGGCACCGGCCACTACCTCAAGGACGTCTCCGACGGCCGCGTGCGGATCGTCGGCGCCGACCCGGTCGGCTCGGTCTACTCCGGCGGCGACGGGCGGCCCTACCTCGTCGAGGGCGTCGGCGAGGACTTCTGGCCCACCACCTACGACCGCGGTGTCCCCGACGAGATCGTCGCGGTGCCCGACCGCGACTCGTTCGTCATGACGCGGCGCCTGGCGCGCGAGGAGGCGCTGCTCGTCGGCGGCTCGTGCGGGATGGCGGTGTGCGCGGCGGCCGAGGTGGCGGCGAAGGCCGGCCCCGACGACGTCATCGTCGTGCTGCTGCCCGACGGCGGCCGCGGTTACCTGTCCACGGTCTTCAACGACCAGTGGATGGCCTCCTACGGCTTCCTCGCCCCCGACACCGGCGAGTGGACGGTCGGGGACGTGCTGCGCCGCAAGGACGGCTCCATCCCCGACCTCGTGCACGGCCACCCCAGCGAGACCGTCGCGGACGCCGTGTCGATCATGCGCGAGTTCGGCGTCTCGCAGATGCCGATCGTCCGCGCCGAGCCGCCGGTCATGGCGGCGGAGGTCCGGGGCGCGGTGACCGTGCGCGACCTGCTGGACAAGGTGTTCAACGAGCAGGCCTCGCTCACCGACCCCGTCGAGCGCCACCTCTCGCGGCCCCTGCCGAGCCTCGGCAGCAACGAGCCGATCTCCAAGGCGGTGGAGGCGCTGCGCGGCGGCGACGGGGCGCTGGTGGTCGTCGACGGGCGGCCCGCGGGCATCGTGACCCGCGCCGACATCCTCGCGTTCCTGGCCACCGGCAGCCGCTACGACGTCGGTGGATCGAGCTGAGAGAGAGGTGCCTAGGGTGGACGAGGTGAACGGTTTCTCGACGCGCGCCCTGCACGACGGCCAGGAGCCCGACCCGACGACGGGCGCGGTGGTCGTGCCCATCTTCGCGACGTCGACGTTCGCGCAGGACGGCGTCGGGGGGCTGCGCTCGGGCTACGAGTACGCGCGCACCGGCAACCCGTCGCGCACCTCGCTCGAGACCACGCTGGCCTCGCTCGAGGGCGGGCGCCACGCCCGCGCGTTCGCCTCGGGCATGGCCGCCGAGGACGCGCTGCTGCGCGGCGTGCTGCGCCCCGGCGACCACGTGCTCATCCCGCTCGACGCGTACGGCGGCACCTACCGGCTGATCTCCACGGTGTACTGCGACTGGGGCGTCGAGTACACCGCGGTGGACACGGCCGACGTCGACGCCGTGCGGGCCGCCATCCGCCCCAACACCAAGATCTTGTGGTGCGAGACGCCGACCAACCCGCTGCTCGGCATCGCGGACATCGCCGCGCTCGGCGCCGTGGCCCGCGAGCACGAGCTCATGCTGGTCGTCGACAACACCTTCGCCTCGCCCTACCTGCAGACGCCGCTCGCGCTCGGCGCGCACGTCGTCGTGCACTCCACGACGAAGTACCTGGGCGGGCACTCCGACGTCGTCGGCGGCGCGCTCGTCACCGACGACGACGCCCTGCACGAGACGCTGGGCAAGATGCAGAACGGCATGGGCGCGGTGCCCTCGCCGTTCGACTGCTTCCTCACCCAGCGCGGGATCAAGACCCTCGCGGTGCGCATGGAGCGCCACAGCGACAACGCCGAGCGCGTCGCCGACGTCCTCGCCGCGCACCCGGCGATCACCTCGGTGCTCTACCCGGGCCGCGCCGACCACCCGGGCCACGAGGTGGCCGCCAAGCAGATGCGCCGCTTCGGCGGGATGGTCTCGGTGCGCGTGGCCGGCGGCGAGCAGGCCGCCCGCCACCTGTGCGCCGCCACGCGCGTGTTCACCCTCGCCGAGTCGCTGGGCGGGGTGGAGTCGCTCATCGAGCACCCGGGCGCCATGACCCACGCGTCGGCGGCCGGCTCGCTGCTCGAGGTCCCCGCCGACCTCGTGCGCCTGTCGGTGGGCCTGGAGGACGCCGACGACCTCGTCGACGACCTCCGCCGGGCCCTCGACTCGCTCGGCTAGCGGATGCTCTCGCCGTAGACCCGCTCGACGGTCATGACCATCAGCACGCGGCGGTCGGCGACCATCGTCGCGCGGTAGTCGTCCCAGTCCGGGTGCTCGCCAGCCGCGGTGCGGTAGTACTCGACGAGCGCTTCCACCTCGGCCGAGTGCGGGTCGGCACCCGGCCCGGTCAGCGTCACCGGGCCCTCGGCGGTGGCCCACGCCCACCCGTCGGGCGCGGTGACCTCCACGGCCGCGCGCGGGTCGCGCCGCAGGTTGGCGGTCTTGGCCCGCCCCTCGGTCATCGACACCGACAGCGTGCCCGTGGCGGGGTCGTAGAAGGGCATGACGGGGGAGAGCTGGGGCAGCCCGCCCTTCTTGATGGTGGCGAGGACGCCGAGGCGGCTCTCGGCGAGCAGGGCGCGGGGGTCGAACGGCTCGGTCGGCCCGGACGAGGAGGACGTCACCCCTCGATGATGCGCCCTATCCGCGGCGGGCGGCGGGGTCGTGATCGGCCGGGTCGGCGACCAGCGGGTCGATCTCACCGGGCTTCAGGCAGCCGCCCACGAGCGAGATGCCGTCGGGGGTGCTGACGTAGCGGGCCGGGTCGTCACAGCCCGCGGAGCCGACCGTGCCCACCGCGGCGAGGGCCAGCAGCGCGGCGAGGAGCAGCGGCAGCGCCCGCGCGAGGCGCGTGACCCGCGTGTCGGGGGGCGGCATCGTGTCCACCGGTCCCCACCCCCCTCCTGCGTCCTGTCCCGGCGGGATCCTCACGCCGATACCACAAGGCTACCGACGCTCCGCGAGTGCGAGCCCGACGCGCACGATCGGGCGACCGGCGCGGGCGGGAGCGCGACGACCGGTCGTCGCGCGGAACCGTCCGTCGGCCTCACACCATCCTCACCGCTCACCCGCCGCTCGTCCTGAGCGGGAGCTGAGGGCCACCTGAACGTCACCGGTGATCCGGCGCCCGGCATCATCGAGGCCGTGGAGCTCGTCCGTCCCGCCGACATCCGTGCGGCGCGCGACGCGCTGGCCGGGGTGGTCCGCGAGACGCCGGTGACGCCGTCCCGGGCGCTCGAGACGGTCACCAGCACCCCCGTCCTCCTCAAGTGCGAGAACCTCCAGCGCACGGGCAGCTTCAAGATCCGCGGGGCGTACCGGCGGATCCAGCGGCTCGCCCCGGACGAGCGCGCGGCCGGGGTGGTGGCCGCGAGTGCGGGCAACCACGCGCAGGGCGTCGCGCTGGCCGCGCAGATGCTCGGCGCCCGGGCCACGGTGTTCATGCCGGCGGGCGCGCCCCTGCCCAAGATCGAGGCCACCCGCGAGTACGGGGCGGACGTCGAGCTCGTCGACACGCTGGACGAGACGTTCACCGCGGCGGCGGCGTTCGCCGGGCGCACCGGAGCGGTGCTGATCCACCCCTTCGACCACCCCGACATCGTCGCCGGCCAGGGCACGGTCGGGCTGGAGATCCTCGAGCAGGTCCCGGACGTCGCGACGATCGTCGTCTGCACGGGCGGGGGCGGGCTGCTCGCGGGGATCGCGGCGGCCTGCGCGCCCGCGGGCGTGCGGGTCGTCGGCGCCCAGGCCGCGGGGCTCGCCGCCTGGCCGCCCTCGCTGACCGCGGGCGCCCCGACGAGCGTCGCCGGCGCCACCATCGCCGACGGCATCGCGGTCTCGCGGCCCGGGGAGGTGACGTTCGCGCACGTCCGCGCCCTGGTCGACGAGATCGTCACCGTCGGCGAGGAGGCCATCGCCCGCGGCGTGCTGCGCTGCCTCGAGCGGGAGAAGCTGCTCGTGGAGCCCGCGGGGGCCGCGGCCGTGGCGGCCGTCGCGGAGAACCCCGGGCGCTGGCCCGCGCCCGTGGTCGCCGTGCTGTCCGGCGGCAACGTCGACCCGATGCTGCTGGTCGACATCGTGCGCCGGGGCCTCGTCGCCGCCGGGCGCTACGCGGCGCTGCGCGTGCGCCTCACCGACCGCCCGGGCTACCTCGCGGACGTGCTGCGCCGTGTCGGGCAGGCGGGCGGCAACGTCGTGGACGTCGAGCACCGCCGGCTGACCGGGTCGGGCGCCGCACCGGGCACCGTGGACGTGGCCCTCACGCTCGAGGCGCGGGGCCACGACCACCGGGCGGTGATCCTCGCCGAGCTGGCCGCCGCCGGCTACGACGTGACGGGGGAGTAGGGCTCAGGCTCTGCCGATCAGGCGCCGTAGGGCTCGGCCGACACCAGCGTGACCTCCATCGACCCGCCGTCGGGCAGGTCGTAGCTCACGGTGTCGCCGGCCTTGGCGCCGAGCAGCGCAGAGCCGAGCGGGGAGTTCGGCGAGTAGACCTCGAGGTCGCCGTGAGCGCCCTCCTCGCGCGAGCCGAGCAGGAAGGTCTCGGTGTCGTCGTCGCCCTCGAAGCGGACCGTCAGCACGGTGCCGGGGACGGCGGTGCCGCTCTCGGTGGGCGTCTCGCCGACCTTGGCGGTGTGCAGCAGCTCCTGGAGGTGGCGGATGCGGGCCTCCATGACGCCCTGCTCCTCGCGGGCCGCGTGGTAGCCGCCGTTCTCCTTGAGGTCGCCCTCCTCCCGCGCGGCATTGATCTTCTGCGCGATCACGGGACGCTGTCCGACGAGGTCGTCGAGCTCGGCCTTCAGCCGGTCGTGCGCATCCTGGGTCAGCCAGGTCACCTGCGTCTGCGTCTCGGTCACGTCGATCAACTCCTCGGAGGTCCGTTCCCGCGCTGCGCGGGTCGGCGGCCTGTTCTCCTCGCGGGCACTACGGACACCGCGCGGGGGTGCACGGTGCCGGCGGCCCGGGGGCCACAGACGGAAAAACACGACCCGCGGCATGCGGGCCGTGTCGCCCTACGGTAACACGCCCGGCGCCGTGCGGAACCCGTTCGAGGGTGCCGCCGGCGGGATCGGATGCGCGTGAAGGGCCTTGACCACCTGCGGTTTTCCTGCTTCACCCGCCCCGCGAGCGGTGTCTCGGAGATCCGCGCGAGGGCCCTCGAACATGATCGCGCACCGGCGGCGACGGGGGCGTCGGCAGGGTTGAGCGCAGGGCTGTCGGGGGTGCCCGGGATGATGGAGGCACGCGGGGGCGTTGTTCCCCGGTGGTCACCAGTTCGACGCACGAGGACGGCTCCGGACAGACGATGAGCGCACTTCCCCCCGATCAGCCGCTCCGGCTCCTGTCGGTGCACGCCCACCCCGACGACGAGTCCAGCAAGGGCGCCGCCTCCTGTGCGCGCTACGTCGCGGACGGCGTCGAGGTCATGGTCGTGACGTGCACCGGCGGCGAGGCGGGCAGCATCCTCAACCCCGCGATGGACACCCCCGAGGTGCAGGCCGACATGGTCGGCACGCGCCGCGCCGAGATGGAGAAGGCCGCGGCCATCCTCGGGGTGCAGCACCGCTGGCTGGGCTTCGTCGACTCGGGGCTGCCCGAGGGCGACCCGAAGCCCCCGCTGCCGCCGGGCTGCTTCGCGCTCGAGCCCCTCGAGGTGCCCACCGAGGCGCTGGTGCGGATCGTGCGCGAGTTCCGCCCGCACGTCGTCGTCACCTACGACGAGAACGGCGGCTACCCCCACCCCGACCACATCCGCACCCACGAGGTGTCGATGGCGGCGTTCGACGCGGCGGGCGACCCGGACCGGTTCCCGCTGGCCGGCGAGCCGTGGCAGCCGCTGAAGCTCTACTACTCGCACGGGTTCTCCAAGGCCCGCGTGCTCGCCTTCCACGAGGCGCTGCTCGAGGCCGGCCTGGAGTCGCCGTACGCCGAGTGGCTGGAGAAGTGGGACGACTCCCGGCCCGACCCGGGCGCCCGCGTCACCACGCGTGTGGCCTGCTCGGAGTACTTCTCGGTCCGCGACGACGCCCTGCGCGCCCACGCCACGCAGATCGACCCCAACGGCCGTTGGTTCCAGGTGCCGATGGACCTCCAGCAGCGCGTGTGGCCCACCGAGGACTACGAGCTCGCCCGCTCGCTGGTCGACACCGAGGAGACCCACGAGGCCCCCGGTGACGACCTCTTCGCCGGCGTCCGGGAGCGGGTCGGCGCATGAACCGCCTGACGGTGTGGTGGACGCTGCTCCCGACGCGGGTGCCGGCGCCCCCGCCCGGGGGCGCGCCGGGCACCGAGCGCGGCGAGGAGTTCGGCAAGACCTCGCCGATCGCGCTGGTCGTCATCCTGCTGCTCGGGGTGGCCACGGCCCTGCTCATCCGCTCGATGACCAAGCGGCTGCGCAACGTGCCGGCGTCATTCGACCCGCCGGGGGAGGACGGTCCGGACCGTCCGGAGCAGGACGGTGTGCCCGACGGCGAGGGCCGGTCCGCGGCCGGGCACGGCGGGGTGGACCGTACGGAGCGACCCCCGGGCGGCCCTCCGCTCTGACTCGCCTCGGGTCCACCCGGCTGCGACCATTCCCGGTCATGCCCAACCGGCTCGCCGGCTCGACCAGCCCCTACCTGCGCCAGCACGCCGACAACCCGATCGACTGGCAGCCCTGGTCGACCGCGGCGTTCGCGGAGGCGCGGCGGCGTGAGGTGCCGGTGCTGCTGTCGGTGGGCTACGCCGCCTGCCACTGGTGCCACGTGATGGCGCACGAGTCGTTCTCCGACGCGGACGTCGCCGGCTACGTCAACGAGCACTTCGTGGCCGTGAAGGTCGACCGCGAGGAGCGCCCGGACGTCGACGCGGTCTATATGGAGGCCACGCAGGCGATGACCGGCCGGGGCGGCTGGCCGATGACCTGCTTCCTCACCCCCGACGGCGACCCGTTCCACTGCGGCACGTACTACCCCGCGCGCCCGTACGGCGGCATGCCGTCGTTCACCCAGCTGCTCGGCGCGGTCGTGACGGCGTGGACCGAGGACGGCGAGCGGGTGCGCAGCGCGGCCCGGTCGATCACCGAGCGGCTCGCGTCGGCGTCGCCGCCCGCGGCCGCCGGCGGGGTGGACGAGGACACGCTCGCGGGGGCGGTCGCCGCGCTGACCGGAGACTTCGACGAGCACCGCGGCGGGTTCGTCCCCGCCCGCGAGCACCCCGCGCCGAAGTTCCCGCCGTCGGCGGTGCTCGAGTTCCTCCTGCGCCACCACGAGCGCACCGGCAGCTCCGACGCGCTGGCGATGACCGAGATCACCGCCGAGGCGATGGCCCGCGGCGGAATGTTCGACCAGCTCGCGGGCGGGTTCGCGCGCTACTCGGTCGACGCGACGTGGACCGTCCCGCACTTCGAGAAGATGCTCTACGACAACGCGCAGCTGCTGCGCGCGTACGCCCACCTCGCCCGGCTGACCGGGTCCGAGCTCGCCGCCCGGACCACCGACATGACCGCCGCGTTCCTGCTGCGCGACCTGCGCACGCCCGAGGGCGGGTTCGCGTCCGCGCTCGACGCCGACGCCGCCGGCGAGGAGGGCTCGACCTACGTCTGGAGCCCCGCCGAGCTCGCCGAGGTGCTGGGCGCCGAGGACGGGGCCTGGGCCGCGGGGCTGCTCGGCGTCACCGAGGACGGCACCTTCGAGCACGGCCGTTCGACCCTGCAGATGCGCGCCGACCCCGACGACCCGGGTCGCTGGCAGGCCGTGCGCAAGTCGCTGCTCACCGCCCGGGCGCGCCGCCCCCAGCCCGAGCGCGACGACAAGGTCGTGGCCGCATGGAACGGGCTGGCGGCCACCGCGCTGGTCGAGGCGTCGGCCGCCCTGGGTCGCAGCGAGTGGCTCGCCGCCGCCCGGCGCGCGGTGGCGCTGCTGCTGCGGGTGCACGTGGTCGACGGGCGGCTGCGGCGCACGTCGCGCGACGGGGTGGTCGGCGACGCGCCCGCGGTGCTCGAGGACCACGCCGCGCTCGTCGACGGCCTGCTCGCCCTGCACCAGGCCACCGGCGAGGCCCGCTGGCTCGCCGAGGCGCGCACGCTGCTCGACGCCACGCTCGACCACTTCGCCGAGATCGGCGAGGACGGGGCGTTCACGGGCCGGTTCTGGGACACCGCCGACGACGCGGAGTCGCTGGTGACCCGGCCCCGCGAGATCACCGACGGCGCCTCGCCGTGCGGGTCGTCGCTGCTGGCGGGCGCCCTGCTCACCGCCTCGCTGCTGGTCGAGCCCGCGGCCTCGTCGCGCTACCGCGAGCTCGCCGACGCCGCGGTCGCCGCGGTCGGCGGGCTGCTCACCCGCCACGCCCGCTTCGCCGGCGGCTGGCTGAGCGTGGCCGAGGCCGCCGTGCACGGCCCGCTGCAGGTCGCCGTCGTCGCGGGGCCCGGGGAACTCGTCGAGCGCGACCGCCTCGCCGACACCGCCCGCCGTCACGCGCCGGGCGGCTCGGTCGTCGTCGCGGGGGAGCCCGACGCCGACGGCGTGCCCCTGCTCGCCGACCGGCCCCTCGTCGACGGCGCGCCCGCCGCCTACGTGTGCCGCGGGTTCGTCTGCGACCGCCCGCGCACCGCCCCCGACGACCTCGTGGCGGCCCTGGCCCGCTGAGCGCGCCCCCACACTGCCGCAGCGAACGGGCGGTTCGCTGCTTCTATGCGTCCGAACTCCCCGTTGATCACCGGCGCGGGCGCTTCGCGCGCAGCGAACACCCGATGCACTCGTAGCTGTGTAATGCTGTAAGCGTTGCAGGAGCGCGGAGGGAGTGCGCGATGATGGTGGGACGCGGAGGACACCGGGGACGCCCGGGACGGGGTGGTCCGGGGCGGCGCGGCGGCGGTCGGGTCCCGACCGACCTGCCCGCCACCGACGACCTCGACGGCTGGCTCGCCGGGCGGCTGCCCGACGGGTGGTTCACGGGTGCGCCGTCGGTGACGACCGACCGGGAGGAGATCCTGGTGGTCGGCGAGCTGCCGGCCCCGACCCTCGACGAGGGCGCCGACGAGGCGGCCCGCACCGCGGCGGCGCGGGGCCGCATCGAGCGGTTCCGCGAGGAGACCCGCGGTGAGCGCATGGAGGTCGCGCGCCAGGCCGAGCACCGCTACGGGCGCAAGGTGGCCTGGGGCGCGCGGATCGGCGAGGTCGAGGAGCTGTTCACGACGCTCTCGGTGCCGGTGATGACGCGGCTGCGCCAGCCCGAGCGCCTGGTGCTCGACACGCTCGTCGACGCGGGGGTCGCCCGCTCGCGGTCGGACGCGCTGGCCTGGGCCGTGGCGCTGGTCGGCGAGCACGCCGGCAGCTGGCTCGAGGACCTGCGCGGCGCGATGAGCGCGGTCGACGAGCTGCGGACGAAGGGCCCGGTGCTCGACGACGACACGGCGGGCGACGCCGGCGGCGTCGGCGACCGTCCCGACCCCGGTGACGGGGGCGGCGGCGACCCGGTCCCGCCCCAGGGACAGGCGCGCCGAGGGGCGCCCTCGCTGCCTGCGACGCAGCCGGGGCGTCCTTCGCTCGCGTCCGCGGGTGCGTCAGCCGGCGTAGAGCACGAGCCAGATCGCGACGTGGTGGCAGGCGGCGGCGACGACCGTCGCGGCGTGGAAGAACTCGTGGTAGCCGAAGGTGGCGGGCCAGCCGACCGGGCGGCGCAGCGCGTAGAAGGCGGCGCCGAGGCTGTAGAAGACACCGCCGACGATGAGCAGCACGAGGGCCGCGACGCCGCCGCGGTGCAGCAGGTCGGGGATGACGAACACCGCGACCCAGCCCAGCGCCAGGTAGAACGGCACCCCGACCCAGCGCGGGGCGTGCGGCCACGCCATCTTGAGCACGACCCCGCCGAGCGCGCCGGCCCAGACCACGGCGAGCACGATCAGCCCGGTCCGTTCGGGCAGGGCGAGCACCGCGAACGGCGTGTAGGTGCCGGCGATGAACACGAAGATCATCGCGTGGTCGAGGCGTTTCATGACGCCGCGGCCGCGCGGGGTGACCCAGGTCCGCCGGTGGTAGAGCGCGCTGATGCCGAACACACCGCAGACCGTCAGCGAGTAGACGGCGACGGCGACCGCCGCCTCGGCGGAGACGGTCGCCCCGGCGAGCGACACCAGCACGATCCCGGCCGCCACGGCGACCACGAACGACCACAGGTGCAGCCAGCCCCGCATCCGCGGCTTGACCGCGGCCGGTTCGGCGAGGGGGTCGATGAGCGTCACGCCTCCAGCGTAGGTCGCCCGTCCGGACGTGCCCTGTCCGTGTGGCGACGCCCGCCACCTCGCTGCCCGTCACGGAGGGACGCGGCGCGACGGCCACCGTCTAGCGTGGTGGCCCGTGACACTGCGGGACGATCTGCGCCGCGTCGCCTACTCGCTCTACGAGAAACGGCTCCGCCGGCGCGGGGCGACGAGCGCGCCGCCTCGCCACATCGGGGTGATCCTCGACGGCAACCGGCGCTGGGCGCGCGAGACCGGGCTGGCGGACCCCAGCGAGGGCCACCGCGCGGGCGCGGCGAAGATCGTCGACCTGCTGGACTGGAGCCAGGAGGCCGGCGTCGAGCTGGTCACCCTGTTCCTGCTCTCGACCGACAACCTCGACCGGCCCGCCGCCGAGCTCGACCAGCTCCTCGAGATCATCGCCTCCGCGGTGGAGGGGCTCGCGGCGCCCGACCGCCGGTGGCGGCTGCGGGTCGTCGGCAACCCGGACGCCCTGCCCGGCCCGATCGCCGAGCGGGTCGAGGCGGCCGCGGCGAGCACGGCGGGCCGTGACGGCATGCAGGTCAACGTCGCGATCGGGTACGGCGGGCGCCAGGAGATCGCCGACGCGGTGCGCAAGCTGCTGCTGCGGCACGCCGAGGCGGGCACGTCGATCGAGGAGCTCGCCGAGGTGCTCGACGTCGACCACATCGCCGAGCACCTCTACACATCCGGGCAGCCCGATCCCGATCTGGTCATCCGCACCTCGGGGGAACAGCGGCTGTCGGGATTCCTCATGTGGCAGTCCGTGTACTCGGAGTTCTATTTCACCGAGGCGCTGTGGCCGCAATTCCGTCACATCGATTTCCTGCGGGCCCTGCGCGACTATTCACGACGGAATCGCCGGCTCGGCCAGTAGGGCACGCGCAACGGCCCCGGGAGCGGTGCTCCCGGGGCCGTTGCTCACCCGTGTCGCCACCCGGCGCCACCGGACGGCCGTGTCATCCCCCGATAAACACGGACGTCCGGACCGGGGTCAGTGGCTCAGTCGTCGATGTCGGACAGGACGCCGAGCTGGTTGATCGGCGCCTGCACGTTGACGTTGTTGACGCCGATCAGCTGGTCGCCGGTGTTGACCTGGCCGCGCTGCTCGGCGCGCGCGCCGCCGCCGCCCTCGCCCCGGCCGTCGTGGTCGTGGCCGCCGTGGCCGTGGCCGTGGCCGTGGCCGTGGCGGTGCTTCTTGCGGTCGTTGTCGTCGCAGTCGCCGCCGCGGCCGCCGTCGCTGTCGAGGCGGCTGAGGACGCCGATCTGGTTGATGGGCGCCTGGACGTTGACGTTGTTGACGCCGACGGCCTGGTCGCCCGTGTTCAGCTGGCCGCCCTGGCGGGCGGAGGCGCCGTCGCAGTCGGACGAGGAGTGGCTGCGGTGGCTGTCGTGGTCGTGGCCCGCCTCGCCGGCGCTCGCCAGCGGCGCGAGGGTGAGCATGCCCGCCGTCGCCCCGAGGACGACCATTCCCGCCTTCTTCAGCATCCAGAAACTCCAGTTTCGTTCGTGGTCTCGGAGGGAATTCGGGGTTCCCGCCGATCGGCTCCAGCCCCACGGACGGTGCGGCTGATGGGCTAAAAGCTAGCCGTCGCTGAGCAGGCATTTCCAGCCAGCCACCCCCATCGAGTGATTGACAATTCCCAGCGCGACTTGAGTGGGATATCCGGGTGATCCGCGGTGCCCTCCCGCCGCGGATCCCACGGCCGGCGGCCTATTCAGTGCCCCTGCGTCGCGGACCTCGACACCCGTGTGTCGTATCAAGAGCCGGGCGCGGTCGGACGAGGCCTTCCGGGGCCACGCGGCGTAGCCTCGTCCGGTGGTTGCCGACCCGGCCCTCGACGGGCTTGCGCGGGCCTATGTCGGCCTCGCGCTGCGCCTCGATCGCGTGCTGCCCGGCGTGCTCGACGCCCACCTCGGTGCCCCGGAGGACGCCGCGCGGGTCGCGGGCGAGCCCGCCCCCGACCCCGACGACCTCGCCCGCGAGGCCGACCGCCTGCGCGGCGCGCTCGCGGACGTGGCCGCCGGCAACGGGGACGCCGCCCGCGCGGCGTTCCTCGACGCCCAGCTGCGGGCCTGCCGTGTCCTCGCGGACCGGGCCGCGGGCCGCGAGGTGGGGTTCGTCGACGAGGTCGAGCGCTGCTTCGGCGTGCGCATCACGCCCGGCGACCCCGACCGCTACCGCGAGGCCCACCGCACCCTGGGCGCCCTGCTCGGGGGCACCGGGGACCTGGCGGGGCGCCTCGCGGCGTTCCGCGACCGCGACCGGCTCCCGCCCGAGCACCTGTCGACCGGCCTGCGCGCGGCGCTCGCGGCGCTGCGGGAGCGCACCGCGGCGACGATCGGCCTGCCGCCCGGCGAGGACGTGGCGCTCGAGGTGGTCGACAGCGCCCCGTGGAGCGGGTTCAGCCGCTGGCTCGGGCCCCGTCGCTCCGCGGTGACGGTGAACGCGGGCATCGGGCACCGAGTGACGCACCTGCCCCTGCTCGTGGCCCACGAGGCCTACCCGGGCCACCACACCGAGCACTGCCGCCTCGCCGCCGACCCCCACCGGCTGCGCGCGCGGCCCGAGCGCCAGGTGTTCCTCGCGCGGACGCCGCAGAGCCTCGTCGCCGAAGGCGCGGCCGAGCTGGGGCTCGAGGTCGTCGTCGGGCCGGGGTGGGGACGCTGGAACGCCGAGGTGCTCGCCGCCGCGGGCGTGCCGGCCGACCCGGAGCGCGGGGCCCTCGGCGAGGCCGTCGAGACGGTGATGGCCCGACTGGCCCCGGTCCGGCAGGACGCCGCGCTGATGCTGCACGACGAGCACCGGCCCGCCGACGAGGTCGTCGACCACCTGCGCCGCTGGCTGCTGGTCGACGAGCCCCGCGCGCGGCGGATGCTCGAGTTCCTGGCCCACCCGCGCTGGCGCACCCACACCACGACCTACGTCGAAGGGGCCCGCCTGCTGCGGCCCTGGCTGCTGGGCTCCGGAGCGGACGCGGCGCCGGACCCGGTCACGGCGCGTCTCGCCCGGGTGCTCGACGACCCGCCGACGCTCGCCGAGCTGCGCGGCGAACCGGTCGCCGCCCCGCCGTCGCCGAGCCCGCGGTCCCCGGTCCGACGGGCCGTGCGGGCGCCCTGGCTGCGCCGAACGGTCGCCTCGCCCCGCACATCGCGCTGAGATCGGTGAGCCACGTCACCAACTCGTCACGTTCGGCGCGCGACAACGACCGGCTACCGGCGGTAGCGTCCGCGCCGACGGACCCGCACCGGATGCGGGGCGTCCGGGGAGGCCGGTAGTGGCAGATCGGAGCGGGACGGGGACGTCCACCGCTCGCGGAGCAGGTGCCCACGCGGCACCCCGCCCCGCGGCCGGCGCGACGCGACCGCCCTGGTCCGGTCCCGGGGGAGGGCCGGCACCCGGTCCTGCCCCGCGAAGGCGCAGGACGGCCCCCGGGCCGCGCCATCGCGCCGTCGAGCCACCGGACTAGTCGACCCGTTCCGACGAGGAACACAGTGGTCGCGGGTGCCGTGGCCGCTCGAGGGAGTAGTCGTGAGCGCAGCACCAGCCGAGCGTCCCGCTTCCGTGAGCCCCCGCAGCACCCCCGTCGCCGGTCCCTCCGGGGCCGCCGACGGCGCACGCTGTTACGTCCTCGACACCTCCGTGCTCCTGTCGGACCCGTGGGCCCCCACGCGGTTCGCCGAGCACGAGGTGGTCCTCCCGCTCGTCGTCATCTCCGAGCTCGAGGGCAAGCGCCACCACTCCGAGCTGGGGTGGTTCGCGCGGGAGGCGCTGCGTCTGCTCGACGACCTCCGCATCCACCACGGCCGCCTCGACCAGCCGCTGCCCATGACCCCCGAGGGCGGCACGCTGCGCGTCGAGCTCAACCACTCCGACCCGTCGGTGCTGCCGGCCGGGTTCCGGACCGCCGAGAACGACAGCCGCATCCTCGCGTGCGCGCTGAACCTCGCCGCGGACGGGCACGCCGTCACCCTCGTCACCAAGGACATGCCGCTGCGCGTCAAGGCGGCGTCGGTGGGCCTGCCCGCCGACGAGTACCACGGCCAGGACGTCACGACGACGGGCTGGACGGGCACCGCGGAGGTCGCCGCGACCCCGGACGAGGTGTCGTCGCTGTTCGCCGACGGCCTGGCCGACGTCGAGGAGGCCCGCGAGCTGCCGTGCCACACGGGGCTGCGCCTGCTCGGGGGCACCTCGTCGGCGCTGGGCCGCGTCACCCCCGACAAGCAGGTCCGTCTCGTGCGCGGCGACCGCGACGTGTTCGGCCTGCACGGGCGCTCGGCGGAGCAGCGCATCGCGATCGACCTGCTCACCGACCCCGAGGTCGGCATCGTGTCCCTCGGCGGCCGCGCCGGCACCGGCAAGTCGGCGCTCGCGCTGTGCGCCGGCCTCGAGGCCGTCCTCGAGCGCCAGCAGCACCGCAAGGTCGTCGTCTTCCGCCCCGTCTACGCGGTGGGCGGGCAGGACCTCGGCTATCTGCCCGGCGGCGAGAACGAGAAGATGGCGCCCTGGGCGCAGGCGGTGTTCGACACGCTCGGCGCGCTGGTCTCGTCGAACGTGGTCGAGGAGGTCATCGAGCGCGGGATGCTCGAGGTCCTGCCGCTGACCCACATCCGCGGGCGCTCGCTGCACGACGCCTTCGTCATCGTCGACGAGGCCCAGTCGCTGGAGCGCAACGTCCTGCTCACGGTGCTCTCGCGTCTCGGCACCAACTCGCGCGTCGTGCTCACCCATGACGTGGCCCAGCGCGACAACCTGCGCGTCGGGCGCCACGACGGCGTGGCCGCGGTGATCGAGAAGCTCAAGGGCCACCCGCTGTTCGCCCACGTCACGCTGACCCGCTCGGAGCGCTCGCCGATCGCCGCGTTGGTCACCGAGATGCTGGAGGGTGAGCGGTAGGTGCCTTCGGCATGTGAGCACTATGGAGTGCTGGAGCACTCCATAGTGCTCACATGGGCGCAGCCCACAGCACGAGCACGGCGAGGCCGAGCGGGACGTCGAGGGCGACGCAGAACTCGGCGAGCGACGGGGACACCGTGTCGCGGTGGCGGCGCAGGTGCCAGACGTCCCAGACGCCGTGCGCGACGAGGGTGAGGGCGGCGAGCACGAGGCCGACGCCCGGGGAGAGCAGCAGCGCCACCACGACGACCACGCCGTAGCCGAGGAACCCCGCGGTCTCGAGCGTCAGCGCCGGCCGTGACGCGCCGCGCAGGAGCCCGACGACGACCAGCACGGCGACGACGGCGCCGGTCGTGACCACGGGGTCGACGCGGAGGAACCCGCCGCCGACCGCGAGGACGGAGGCGATCGGGATCCACGCCCACGCCATCCACGGCAGCGAGAACGCGGCGGCGGCGACGTAGCAGGAGGCCGCGACGGCGACGGTGGTGGCGACGCCGTCGCGGTCGGCGCCGCCGAGCACGGCGGCGAGGGCGACGAGGAGGCCGACGGCGGTCGGCCAGCGGTGCAGCAGGGCGGAGGCCCCCGGCCCGTGGAGGGTGGTCACGGGCGTCAGCGTGCGCCGCCGTCGCTGATACCCCCACGGGGTATGTGCCGGGAGGTCCGGAATCCTGGGCAGGGGGTCCGGAGGGACCTACCCTCGGGCGTCGTGGAGCGGGACGTGCTGGTCGTGGCCTACGACGACGCCGAGCTGCTCGACATCGCGTGCGTCACCACGACGCTCGCCACCGCCAACGACCGCGGCGCCGACCCGCCCTACGCGGTCCGGCTGCTCTCGCCCGGCGGCCGTCCCGTCCCCTGCCGGCCGGGGCTGCACCTCGACGTCCACGGGGCCCTCGAGCACCGGGTCGGCGCGATCGACACGCTGGTCGTCGCCGGCGGGTTCGGCCACGAGCGCGCGGCCGCCGACGACGTCGTCGTCGCCCACGTCCGCCGGCTCGCGCGCGACGCGCGCCGGGTGGCGTCGGTGTGCACCGGGGCGTCGGTGCTCGCGGCCGCGGGTCTGCTCGACGGGCGGCGGGCGACGACGCACTGGTACTTCGCCGGCGATCTGGCCCGCGCCCACCCCGCCGTCACCGTCGACCCGGACCCGATCTTCGTCCGGGACGGCGACGTGGCGACCTCGGCGGGCGTCACCAGCGCGCTGGACCTCACGCTCTCGTTCGTCGAGGAGGACCACGGCCCGGCGCTGGCCCGCGGGGTCGCGCGCTCGCTGGTGACCTACCTGCAGCGCCCCGGCACGCAGGCGCAGATGAGCGTGCACGTCGCCGCCCCGCCGCCCGCGAACGACGTCGTGCGCACGGTGGTCGACCACGTCGCCGGGCACCTGGACGACGACCTCGGCGCCGCCGCCCTCGCCGGCCGGGCCGGGGTCAGCGAGCGCCACCTCACCCGCCTGTTCCGGGCCCACCTCGGGCGCACCCCCGCCGAGCACGTGCGCCGCGCCCGCACCGAGGCCGCGGCCCACCTGCTCGCCACCACGGACCTCCCGCTGCCCCGGGTGGCGGCGCGCTGCGGCTTCGGCACCACCGAGACCCTGCGGACGGCCGTCCTGCGCGCCTACGGACGCACGCCCACCGAGCACCGGCGGGCATTGCTCACCAACCGCTAGGCAGCGGGCGTCCCTCGGCGAAACCGGACGCCGACTGCACGCCGAGCGTCGCGCGGGCGTGGAACTCCTCCAGCGTGGACGCGCCCGCGTAGGTGCAGGCCGAGCGCACGCCCGCGCAGATGCTGTCGAGAAGGTCCTCGACGCCCGGGCGCTGCGGGTCCAGGCGCATCCGCGAGGACGAGATGCCCTCCTCGAACAGGCCCTTGCGCGCGCGGTCGAAGGCGCCGTCGCCGCGGGTGCGGGCGGTGACGGCGCGCTTGGACGCCATCCCGAACGACTCCTTGTACGCCGCGCCGTGCTCGTCGCGCAGCAGGTCGCCGGGCGACTCGTAGGTGCCGGCGAACCACGACCCGACCATCACCGCCGAGGCGCCGGCGGCCAGGGCCAGCGCGACGTCGCGGGGGTGGCGCACCCCGCCGTCGGCCCAGACGTGCGCGCCGACGGCCCGGGCGGCGGCCGCGCACTCGGCCACCGCCGAGAACTGCGGGCGCCCGACGCCGGTCGCCATGCGCGTCGTGCACATCGCGCCGGGCCCGACGCCGACCTTGACGACGTCCGCGCCGGCCGCCACGAGGTCGCGGGTGCCCTCGGCGGTCACCACGTTCCCGGCGACGATCACGGCGTCGGGGGCGGCGGCGCGCGCGGCGGACAGCGCGGTGAACATCTTCTCCTGGTGCCCGTGCGCGGTGTCGACGACGAGCACGTCGACGCCCGCGGCGCCCAGCTCCTTGACCCGCGTGGCCACGTCCCCGTTGACGCCCAGCGCGGCGGCGATCCGGAACCGGCCGTCGGCGTCGACCGCGGGTCGGTACACCTCGGCGCGCAGGGCGCCGGTGCGCGTGAGGATGCCGGCGAGCCGCCCCTCCCCGTCGACCCCGAGCGCCGGGGCCCCCGCGTACGCCGGGTCCTGCAGCGCGTCGAACACCGCGCGGGGGGCGGTCGTCACCGGCAGCGCCACCGCGGGGGACAGGACGTCGGCGAGGCGGGTGAAGCGGTCGACGCCCGTGCACGACGACTCGTTGACCACCCCGACGGGCCGGCCGGCCTCGTCGACGACGACCACGGCGCCGTGCGCGCGCTTGTTGACCAGGTTCAGCGCGTCGGCCACCGCGTCGCCCGCGTGCAGCACGACCGGGGTGTCCCACACCGTGTGCCGCGACTTCACGCCGGCGACGATGTCGGCGACCGCGGCGGCGTCCACGTCCTGCGGGATGACCGCGAGCCCGCCGCGGCGCGCGAGGGTCTCGGCCATGCGGCGCCCGCTGACCGCCGTCATGTTCGCGGCGACGACGGGGATCGTGGCGCCGGAGGGGTCGGCGACGCCGAGGTCGACGTCGAAGCGCGACGCCACGTCCGACCGCGTCGGGACGAGGAAGACGTCGTCGTAGGTCAGGTCGTGGGGCGGGCGCTCGCCGTCGAGGAACTGCACGTGTCGCAAGGCTACGCGTGGCGATCGCCGCATCGCCGCCTCGACCCGGGATCGTCACGGCAGAGTGGGGGCGTGTCCACCGCCGTGACCACCTCCCGCGCGACCGCCCTCGCCCGCACGTTCCGCGTCGTCGCGATCGCCGAGGCCTGCTCCTGGATCGGCCTGCTGATCGGGATGGCGTTCAAGTACCTCGTCGTGCTCGACGACGTCGGGGTCCGCGTGCTCGGGCCGGTCCACGGGGCGCTGTTCGTCGCCTACGTCGTGGTCGCGCTGGTGACGGCGCGGGTGTTCCGCTGGTCGGCGGTGACCACCCTGCTCGCGCTCGCCGCCAGCATCCCGCCGGCGGCGACCCTCTGGTTCGAGCGCCGCGCGGTGCGCCGCGGCGAGCTGGGCGAGGAGCGAACGGGGAGTTCGCGCGCGTAGAAGCAGCGAACCGCCCGTTCGCTGCGGCGCGTCAGCCGCGCAGCGCCCGCACCGTCTCGATCGTGTCCGCCTCGTCGGCGGTCTTGTCGTCGCGGTAGCGCACGACGCGCGCGAAGCGCAGGGCCACGCCGCCGGGGTAGCGCGTCGAGGTCTGGACGCCGTCGAGCTCGATCTCCACGACGATCTCCGGGCGCAGGTACACCGCCCACGAGTCCCGGTGGGTCTCGTAGCGCGGGAACGTCTCGGTCTGCCAGGCGAGCGTCGCGTCGGTCATGCCCTTGAAGGTCTTGCCGATCATGACGAAGCCGTCGTCGCCGCGGGCCCCCAGGTGGATGTTCGACAGCCACCCGCGCCGGCGCCCCGACCCCCACTCGCAGGCCAGGACGACGAGGTCGAGCGTGTGCGACGGCTTGACCTTCTGCCACGCGCGGCCCCGGCGCCCGGCCGAGTAGGTCGAGTCGAGCGCCTTGACCATCGAGCCCTCCTGCCCGGCGGCCAGGGCGTCGGCGACGGCCTGCTCGGCCTGCTCGGCGGTGGGGCGCACGACGCCGGGGATCAGGCGGTCGCCGACGACCTCGGCGAGCACCTCCCGCCGGGTCGCCAGCGGCTCGTCCAGGAGGTCGACGCCGTCGCGGTGCAGGCAGTCGAAGAACCACGGCTGCATCGCCCCGGAGCCCAGGCCCTGCATCGACTCCTGGAACGGGCGCGGGCGCCCGTCCTCGGCGACGGCCAGGGTCTCGCCGTCGAGGACCACGGTCTCCACGGGCAGCGCCCCGGTCAGCGCGACGATCTCGGGCACCGCGCCGGTGATCTCCTTCAGCGTGCGCGACCACACGCGCACCTCGTCGCCGCAGCGGTGCACCTGGATCCGGGCGCCGTCCAGCTTGTGCTCGACGACCACGCCCGGCTCGCCGTCGGGCGGTCCGAGCTCGGCGAGCGCGGCGTCCAGCGAGTCGCCGGGGGAGGCGAGCATGGGGCGCACCGGGCGCATGACCTCGAGGCCGATGGCCCCCAGGTCCCCGCCCGTGAGTGCCACGTGCGCGGTGGTGGGCAGGTGCCCGGAGAGCATGAACGCGCGCCGGACGGCGTCGGCGGGCACCTCCGCGGCGGCCGCGACCGCCTCGATCATGATCCCCTCGAGCGCGCCCTGGCGCAGCTCGCCGCCGAGCAGGCGCACCAGGAAGCGGCCCTCGTCCTGCGTCGCCGCGTCCAGCAGCGCGCCGAGCTCCGCCGCGCGGCGCTTGCCGACCCCGGTGCCCGAGCCGGCCAGCTCGGCGAGCCGGTCGAGGGCGGCGTCGACGTCGCCGACGGTCAGCGACGACGTCCCGGCGGGCGAGGGCGACACCGACTGCAGCGTCCGCCAGCCGATGCCGGTGCGGCCCTGGAGCATCTCGCCGGCGAGCCACGCCGTCGCGGGCCGGATCTCGCCGGGCTCGAGGCCGGCCAGCAGCGCCGCGAGCGTCGCGGTCTTGGCCTTGCGCGAGCGGGTCGCCGCCACCTCGCCGGAGGCGGCGACGACCTGCCCGAGCAGCGTCACCGGTCGACGCGCGTCATGGCCAGCACGTCCAGGGCGTCGTCGAGCTGCTCCTGGGTGAGGCGCCCGTCGCGGACGTAGCCCTCGGCCTCGATGACCTCGCGGATCGTCTTCCGCTCCTTCATCGCCTGCTTGGCGATCTTCGCCGCCTCCTCGTAGCCGATGAGGCGGTTGAGCGGGGTGACGATGGCCGAGGACGACTCGGCGTAGCGGCGGCACGCCTCCTCGTCGGGCTCTGTGTTCTCGAGCACGCGGTCGGCGAGCAGGCGCGCGGCCGCGGCCAGCAGGCGGCACGACTCGAGGACGTTGTAGCCCATCACCGGCATCATGACGTTGAGCTCGAGGTTGCCCTGGCTGCCCGAGAACGCGACGGTGGCGTCGTTGCCCATGACCTGCGCGGCGACCATCATCGCCGCCTCGCAGATCACCGGGTTGACCTTGCCGGGCATGATCGACGAGCCGGGCTGCAGGTCCGGGATGCGGATCTCGGCGAGGCCGGTCGACGGCCCGGACGACAGCCAGCGCACGTCGTTGGCGATCTTGTAGAGGCTCACCGCGACCGCCCGAAGCGCCCCGGACGCCTCGACGAGCCCGTCGCGCGCGCCCTGCGCCTCGATGTGGTTGCGGGCCTCGGTGAGCTCGGGGATGCCGGTCGACTGCCGCAGCTGCTCGACGACCTTGCCGCCGAAGCCCTCCGGGGTGTTGATGCCGGTGCCGACCGCGGTGCCGCCGATGGGCAGCTCGGCGAGGCGGGGGAGCACCGCGCGCAGACGCTCGGTGCCGTGCTCGCACTGGCTCGCCCAGCCGCCGGCCTCCTGCCCGAGGGTGATCGGCACGGCGTCCATGAGGTGGGTGCGGCCGGCCTTGACGACGTGGCGCCAGTCCTGGGCCTTGCGGTTGAGCACCGCGCCGAGGTGGTCGAGCGCCGGCACGGTGTCGCGCACGATCGCCTCGGCGGCGGCGACGTGGATGGTGGTCGGGAAGACGTCGTTGGAGCTCTGCGAGGCGTTGACGTGGTCGTTCGGGTGGATCTTCTGGCCGGATGCGCGCGAGGCGAGGGTCGCGATGACCTCGTTGGCGTTCATGTTCGAGCTGGTGCCCGAGCCGGTCTGGAACACGTCGATCGGGAACTCGGCGTCGTGGGCGCCGGAGGCCACCTCGTCGGCCGCGGCGGCGATCGCGTCGGCGTGGGCCCCGTCGAGCACCCCGAGGTCCTTGTTGACCCGCGCGCAGGCGCCCTTGACGAGCCCGAGCGCCCGGATCTGGGCGGGCTCGATCGGACGGCGGGAGATCGGGAAGTTCTCGACGGCGCGCTGGGTCTGCGCGGCCCACAGTGCGGCGGCCGGCACCCGGACCTCGCCCATGGTGTCGTGCTCGGTCCGGTACTCCTGCTCGTCGGTCATGGTGCTCAGTCTTTCACCGGACTCAGGAGACGACCTGCACGGTGTCGCCCGGCGAGAGGTTCGCGAAGAAGCGCTTCGAGGCCGTCTTGCCGAGGTGGATGCAGCCGTGCGAGCGCTCCGAGAGGCTGCCGGTGTGGAACGCGATCGCCGGCGCGAAGAACACCGAGTACGGCATGTCGGCGTCGTAGAGGTTGCTGACGTGGTCGGCGTCCTTGTAGTCCACCGAGAACGTGCCGGTGGGCGTCGGGTACTTGCGCGTGCCGCCCAGGGCGCCGACGGGCCCGTAGGTGACGTTGCCCTGCCCGTCGGTGAGCCAGGCCTGCTGCGACGACAGGTCGACACAGGCGTCGGCGGACGCGGCGCACGGCGTCCCGGCGGTGAGCGCCAGCGCGGGAGCGGGTGCGGCGGCCGGCGCCGGGATCGACGCGGGCGCGGCTCCGGCGCTGCCGGCGCCGACGAGGAGCGCGGCGAGCGCGCTGAGGAGCACGGTCACGAGGGCGAGCGGGGTGCACCGACGCGCGTGGGACGACACGAGGACCTCCGAGGAAGATCTGGTCACATCGGATTACCCCGAGTGACGCGGGATCATCCCAGGAGTGTGGTAGCCCGACCGAGCGACGCGCCGGTCGGGCGTCCCGTCCTCACAGCGTCGAGTGGTCCGGGCCCCAGGCCGGGCCGTCGAGGTGCTCGTCGTCCACGCCGAGGTCGATCGCGGAGTACTCGCGCAGCTTCCGCAGCCGGTGCCAGGCGTCGATCATCCGGACGGTGCCGGACTTGGAGCGCATGACGATCGACTGGGTGGACGCGCCGCCCGCGCGGTAGTGCACGCCGCGCAGCAGGTCGCCGTTGGTGACGCCGGTGGCGCAGAAGAAGATGTCCTCGCCGCGCACGAGGTCGCCGGTGCGCAGCACGCGGTCGAGGTCGTGGCCCGCGGCCAGGGCCTTCTCGCGCTCGGCGTCGTCCTTGGGCCAGAGCTTGGCCTGCAGCTCGCCGCCCATGCAGGCCAGCGCGGCCGCGGTGATGATCCCCTCCGGGGTGCCGCCGATGCCGAGCAGGATGTCGACGCCGCTCTCGGGGCGCGCCGCGGCGATCGCGCCGGCGACGTCGCCGTCGGAGATGAAGCGGATGCGGGCGCCGGCGTCGCGGATGTCCTGGACGAGCTGCTCGTGGCGCGGGCGGTCGAGCACGACCACCGACACGTCGGCGACGTTGATGCTCTTGGCGCGGGCGATGGCGCGCAGGTTGTCGCGGACGGGCGCGTCGATGTCGACGACGTCGGCGCAGTCGGGGCCCACGGCCAGCTTCTGCATGTAGAACACCGCGGACGGGTCGAACATGGCGCCGCGCTCGGCGACCGCGAGCACGGCCAGCGCGTTGGGCATGCCCTTGGCCATCAGCGTCGTGCCGTCGACGGGGTCGACCGCGACGTCGACCTCGGGGCCGTCGCCGTTGCCGACCTCCTCGCCGTTGAACAGCATCGGGGCCTCGTCCTTCTCGCCCTCCCCGATGACGACCGTGCCCCGCATCGACACCGAGCCGATGAGCTTGCGCATCGCGTCGACCGCGGCGCCGTCGCCGCCGTTCTTGTCGCCGCGGCCGACGAAGCGGCCGGCGGCCATGGCGGCGGCCTCGGTGACCCGGACCAGCTCGAGCGCGAGGTTGCGGTCGGGCCGCTCGGTCCGGACGTGTTCCTGCGAGCTCACCGGGTGCACCTCCGTGGGGCGGGACTGTGGCGGGACGGCCCGGGTCGGGCGGGCCGCCCATCCTCGCAGAATCCGGCCCGTGGGGCGGCTGTCCGGATTCGCCTCACATGCGGACCTCGCGGGCCGAACGACGCGTGCGTTGCGAGGATGGCGCCGTGGCCTCCCCCTCGCCCGGTCCCGGCGCCCATGATCCCGAGCCGCAGCGCGGCCCGGCCGCCCTGCTGCGTGCCTTCGTGGTGATCGGCGTCGGGGTGCTGCTGCTGGCGGGCATGCTGCGGGCCTGCTCGTTCGCGCCCGGCGCCCCCGAGGTCGACCGCGACGCCGTGCCCCGCATCGACCCGGCCGCCGAGCTGCGCCGCGACGCGCCGACCCTGGCCTTCCCGCTGCGCGTGCCGTCGCTGCCGCCGGACTGGATCCCGCAGTCGTCCGACGTCGTGGTGGTCGGCACCGGTCCCGCGGCCCCGCGCGCCGCCCGCGTCGGGTGGGTGACGCCCGACGACGAGTTCGCGCGCCTCGTGCAGACCGACGCCGACGAGGCCGCCGCCGTCGTCTCCGAGGCGGGCGACCCCACGGCCACCGGCACCGTGACGGCCGGCGGCCGGACCTGGGTGACGCACTCCGGGCGGCGCGACGAGCCGATCTGGGTGACCGACGTCGACGGCGTGCGCCTGCTCGTCACCGGCAGCGCGTCGCCCGAACGCCTGACCCAGCTCGCCGAGGCCGCCCTCGCGGCGCCGTTCGTGGCGCGGTAGCGCTCACCACCGGTCGCGCGGCGGCGGCCCCCAGCCGTCGTCGTCCCGGCCGCGCGGCTTCTCCCGGCGCACCGCGACGCGCTCGTCCTCGTCGTCGCGCCTGTCGTCAGGGCGCGGCGCGGTCCAGCCGCCGGTGTCGGTGCCGGTCGGGCCGCGGTGCGGGCCGGACGTCGGGAGGGCGCCGGGCTGCTCCGGTGCATCGCGGTGGTCGTGGTGGTCGCGGGCCTCGGGGCGCCATGTCTCGGCCGGCGGCGGGGGCGGCGGTGCCGAGGGGTGGGGCGGGGGCGCGGGGGTGGGGGTGGCCGTGAGATGCGTGGCCGCGGCGACCCCCTCCCGCGAGAGCGAGTGCACGCTCTCGCGCAACGCGCGCGTGGCCGCGGCGCGCAGCTCGGCGGAGAAGCGCGGCGCCGGGGCGAAGCGGCCGAAGGTGTCGCGCAGGAAGTGCACGAGCAGCGTGGCGGTGGAGCGCGAGCGCCACATCGTCCAGCCGACGTAGAGGTCGCGCCCGTAGGGCTGGACCAGCAGCATCGCCCGCTCGCTGTACTGGCTGAACAGCAGCACCGGCACGCCCGCCACGGTCGAGGGCCGCACCTCGGCGGGGCTCTGGCGGGCCTCGGCGGCGGCGCGCACGTACTCGAAGGCGCTCGTCGCGGCGTCGCCGCGGTTCTCCAGGAGCCGGGAGTGCTCGGCGATCGGTTCCTTGGCCGGCGCGAAGAACGACGCGATCCCGGCGAGGTAGAGCACGACGACGAGCAGTCCGAGCAGCGACGACACGACGTCGGTGAGGTCGTCGGGTGTCGACATCGACGCGAGGTAGTCGAGGACGACCTTGAGCAGGAGCAGCACGGTCGGCGTCACGAGGAACAGCAGCGTGCGCATGAGGTGCGGCGCGAGCATGCGGTAGGTGACGACGTCGTCGACCAGGCCGTCCGGCTCGGCGTGCTGCTGGATCTCGCGGTGGTAGTCGGCGTGCGCGCCGGTGACCGCGCGGTCGACGTCGCCGCCCCCGGCTCCGAACGGGCTGCTCATGACCGTCGAGTCTGCGGCATCAGGCCCCGGTCGCGGGTGTCCCTCGCCCGGGTGTCGCCTCCGCGTCTCCGCCCGCCTCGTGGTCGGCCTCCTGCAGCACCGCCTCGACGCGCTCGCGGGCCCCGGCCAGGTGGCGCTCGCAGAGCCGCGCGAGCGTCTCGCCGCGCTCCCACAGCGCGAGCGAGTCCTCGAGGCTCAGGCCGCCGGCCTCCAGGCGCCCGACGACCTTCTCGAGCTCCGCGCGCGCCTCCTCGTACCCCGGCTCGTCGCTCTCCGTCATGCGCGCATCCTCCCCCTCGTGTCAGCGGCGTGGCGCTGCAGACGTTGAGTGTCCGCAGCGCCACGCCGCTGACATCTCCGGACCTCAGTCGCCGTCACGATCCGTGACGGCGGCGTGGACGGCGCCGTCGGCGAGGCGCACGCGCAGGGCGTCGCCGGGCGCCGGGGTGGCCGCGGAGCGCAGGACCGGCGCGTCCACCGCGTCGCCGTGCTGCACGATCGCGTAGCCCCGGGCCAGCGTCGCCGCCGGTCCGAGCGCGGTGAGCGACGCGCGCAGGTGGCGGATGTCGGCCTCGCGGGCGACGAGCGCGGCCTCGAGCACCTGGCGGGCGCGGGCGCGCCGCCCGGCCACGGCGTCCTCGCGTGAGGTGATCGGGCCGAGCGGGTCGGCGAGCACCGGGCGGCGGCGCAGCGCGGCGAGCCGGGCGTCCTCGCGCTCCACCCAGGCGTGCAGCGCGCGGTGCGCGCGGCGGCGCAGGGCGGCGAGGTGGGCCGTCTCCTCGGCGAGGTCGGGGACGATCCGCTTGGCGGCGTCGGTCGGGGTGGCGGCGCGGACGTCGGCGACGTGGTCGACCAGCGGGGTGTCGGGCTCGTGGCCGATCGCCGAGACCACCGGCGTCCGGCACGCCGCCACCCCCCGGCAGAGCGCCTCGTCGGAGAACGGCAGCAGGTCCTCGACACTGCCGCCGCCGCGGGCCAGCACGATCACGTCGACGTCCGGGTCGCGGTCGAGCACCCCGAGGGCGTCGAGGATCTCGGGCACCGCCTGCGTGCCCTGGGTCGGGGTGTTCACGGTCCGGAAGCGCACGGCGGGCCAGCGCCCGGTGGCGACGGTGACGACGTCGTGCTCGGCGGCGCTCGCCCGGGAGGTGATCAGCCCGACGCAGCGCGGCAGCCGGGGCGGGCGGCGCTTGCGGCCGGGGTCGAAGAGGCCCTCGGCGCCCAGCAGCGCGCGCAGCCGCTCGATGCGCGCGAGCAGCTCGCCGACCCCCACCGGGCGGATCTCGTCGACGCGCAGCGACAGCGTCCCGCGGCCGAAGAAGTACGACGGCTTGCCGTGCACCACCACCCGCGCGCCCTCGGCCAGCGGCGGCACCGTGCCGCGCACCATCGAGGTCGGAGCGGTGAGACCCAGCGAGACGTCGGCGGCGGGGTCGCGCAGGACGAGGAACGCCGTCTGGGAGCCGGGACGCGCGGTGACCTGCGTCAGCTGGCCCTCCACCCACACCGCGCCGAGCCGGTCGATCCAGGCCTGGATCTTGCGGGCGACCGTGCGGACCGGCCAGGGCTCCTCGGCGCTGGTGGGCGGTGGTGTCGTCACCGCTTACTGCGCGTTGAGGGTCGCGATCCGGTTGGACAGCATCGTGACGAACGGCGGCCGGCCGGCGTGGGACTCCTCGAACGCGAGGAGCTCGGCCACCTCCTCGACCGTCAGCGAGCGCAGCTTGCCGCGGAGCTGGGCGATCGTCATCGACTCGTAGCCGGGCAGCGCGTCGGGGGACGTCGTCGCCGTGCTCCGCGAGGCGTGGCCGTTCACGCGGGGCGTGTCGGCGAGCTCGGTGTACTCCAGCGACGTGTCGTCCAGGTCGGGACGGTCCCAGGCGCCCGGCCGCGCGGTGGGCAGCGTCGGCAGGTCGTCGTCGAAGCGCGCCCACGAGGGCGCCTCCTCTACCGGGCGCATCCCGTCGAGCGCCCCGTCGCCCTTGATCGCCAGCTCGGTGACGACCTGCTGCGCCCGCATCGACAGCTGCAGCACGCGGCTGACGGCGGTGATGGGGAGACCGGCGACGGTGCGGGGGAGGTCCCGGGCCTCCTCCACGGCGGTGACGACCAGACCGGCGGCGACCCGCACCGGGAACGGGAGCGAACTCATGGTCACAGGGTGCCAGCCGCAGCGCGTCGATGTGTGGACGGCCACGACCGGGCGGCTGACACCCGGGGCGTGACGCTCGTCGCCCGTAGGCTGGGGACATGTCCACTGAGCACCCCGGCGAGCAGGACGGCGCCCAGCGCGTGCTGCTCGCGAAGCCCCGTGGCTACTGCGCCGGCGTCGACCGTGCCGTGGTGGCCGTGGAGAAGGCGCTCGAGACGTACGGCGCGCCGGTGTACGTCCGCAAGGAGATCGTGCACAACCGGCACGTCGTGAACACGCTCGCCGCACGCGGCGCGGTGTTCGTCGACGAGACCGACCAGGTGCCCGAGGGCGCCACGGTCGTCTTCTCCGCCCACGGCGTCTCCCCGGCCGTGCACGCCGAGGCCGCGGCGCGCGAGCTGCGCACCGTCGACGCCACCTGCCCCCTGGTGACGAAGGTGCACCAGGAGGCCAAGCGCTTCGCCCGCGACGACTACGACATCCTGCTGATCGGCCACGAGGGCCACGAGGAGGTCGAGGGCACCGCCGGCGAGGCGCCCGACCACGTGCAGCTCGTCGACGGCCCCGCCGCCGTCGAGCACGTCACCGTCCGCGACCCGGAGAAGGTCATCTGGCTCTCGCAGACGACGCTGTCGGTCGACGAGACCCTCGAGACCGTGCGCGCCCTGCGCGAGCGCTTCCCGTCGCTGGCCGACCCGCCCTCGGACGACATCTGCTACGCCACGCAGAACCGCCAGGTCGCGGTGAAGCAGATGGCGCCCCAGTGCGACCTCGTGCTCGTCGTCGGGTCGCGCAACTCCTCGAACTCGGTGCGCCTGGTCGAGGTCGCGCTGCAGGCCGGCGCGAAGGACTCGCACCTGGTCGACCACGCCGGCGAGATCGACGAGGCGTGGCTGTCCGGCGTGCGCACCGTCGGCGTCACCAGCGGCGCCTCGGTGCCCGAGATCCTCGTCGGCGACGTCCTGCACTGGCTCGCCGAGCGCGGCTGGGCCGACGTCGAGGAGATCACCACCGCCAACGAGAAGCTGACCTTCTCGCTGCCCCGCGAGCTCAAGCGCGACATGAAGCCGCAGGCGGTGCGCTGAGCAACCGTTGAAGTCGGGACGCGGGCGCACGAGAGTGTTTCCGTGTTCCTGGCCCTGACCCTGCTCACCGGGGGAGCGCTGCTCACCCTGGTGCTCGGGGTGATCGGCGGCGGCGACCCGGTGGCCGTCCTCCCTCTCGGCGTGGCGTTCGCGCTGCTGGCGACGCTCGGGTTCCGCTGGGTGCAGGGCCGCGGCCGTCGGCTCTGGTCGGCGATCCACATCGTCGTCGGGCTGGTGCTCGCGTCGGTCGTGTTCGCGCTCGCGCCCGGGGTCGGCGCGACGCTGTTCCTCGTCGTGCTGGTCAGCCAGTGCGTCCTGCTGCTGCCGCTGCCCGTCACCGTCGTCGTCATCGCGATGGTGCCGATGGTGCACACCGGGATGCCGCTGGTCGACGGCCTGCGCGAGGGCCTCGGGACGCTGGTCGCGGTGGTGTTCGCGGCCGTCGTCACCGAGCTGCTGCGCCGCGAGCAGGCGATGCGCCGCGAGCTCACGGCCGCGCAGCAGCAGGTCGAGCGCCTGGCCGCGGCGCAGGAGCGCAACCGGGTCGCCCGCGACATCCACGACGGCCTCGGGCACTCGCTGACCGTCATCCAGATGCAGCTGCAGGCGGCGCGCGCGCTCGTGGAGCGCGGGTCGGGGGACGTCGACGGGGTCCTCGCCAAGGCCCAGGACCAGTCGCGCGAGGCGCTCGCCGAGGTCCGGCGCTCGGTCGGGACGCTGCGCGAGCCGCGGGAGACCCCGCCGCTGGCCGCCGCGCTGCAGGACCTCGCAGCGGAGAGCTCGGCGGCCGGGGTGCCGACCCGCCTGACCGTCGAGGGCGACGAGCGCCCGCTGGCCGCGGCCGCCCGCGAGGCGCTGTTCCGCACCGCCCAGGAGGGCCTGACCAACGTGCGCAAGCACGCCGGGGCCAGCCGCGCCGAGGTCGTGCTCGACTACGCGAGCGGCGCGGTGCGGGTGGAGGTCCGCGACGACGGGCGGGGCTCGCTCGCGGGTGACGCCGGGGGCGGCGTCGGGCTGCTCGGCCTGCGCGAGCGCGCGGAGGAGCTGGGCGGGAGCCTCTCGCTGGGCCCCGGCGCCGACGGCGGCTGCGCGCTGCGGGTGGAGGTGCCGGCGTGACGCCGTCCCGGGTCGAGCTCCGCTCCGCGGCGTCTCCCGTCCGCGTGCTCCTCGTCGACGACCAGGCCCTGTTCCGCGAGGCCCTCGCAACGCTGCTCGGGGTGCGCGACGACGTCGTCGTGGTCGGCGAGGCCGGCGACGGCGAGGAGGCGCTGCGCCGGGTCGCCGAGCTCGCGCCCGAGGTCGTGCTCATGGACCTGCGGATGCCCGTGCTCGACGGGGTCGGGGCGACGCGGCGCCTGCACGTCGAGCACCCCGAGGTCCGGGTCATCGCGCTGACCACGTTCGACGACGACGAGGACGTCTTCGCCGCGCTGCGCGCCGGGGCCGTCGGCTACCTGCTCAAGGACGTCCCGTCCGCCCGCCTCGTCGAGGCCGTGCTGACCGCGGCCGCGGGGGGCTCGGTGCTCGACCCGTCGGTGGCCGCGAAGGTGGTCGCCCGCGTCGCGCGCCTGCCCGCCGACGAGTCGGCGCCGCGCCCGCAGCCCCTCGTCGTCCCGCTGTCCGAGCGCGAGGTCGACGTGCTGCGCCTGCTCGCCGACGGCCGCAGCAACCGCGAGATCGCGGGGACGCTGCACCTCGCCGAGGGCACGGTGAAGAACCACGTGACCAACGTGCTGGGCAAGCTCGGCGCCCGCGACCGCACGCAGGCCGCCCTGCGGGCCCGGGCGCTCGACCTGCTGTAGGTCATGACCCCGCGTCATGACCTTCGGCACGTCAGCGCGGGTGCGTCCCTCGCGATGCTCGTCCCCGTCGCCAGCCAGGCCTCGGGGAAGGACCCGCCATGACCGCCCAGCCCACCCTCACCGCTCCCGCCGCCACCCCGCGCCCGCTGCGCCGCCGCGCCCTGCGCTTCGCCGGCCACTACCTCGAGATGGTCGCCGCGATGGTCGTCGGCATGATGCTGCTCGCCCCGCTCTGGCCCGACGCCTGGACCGCCCGCCCGGACGTCGGCGCCCTGGTCATGGCCGCGGACATGACCATCGGCATGGCGCTGTGGATGGCGATCCGCCGGCACACCGCCCGTCAGATCACGGAGATGTCGGCGGCCATGTGCGCGCCGTTCGTCCTCGGCCTCGTGCCCTACTGGCTCGGCGTGATCTCCGGCGAGACGCTGATGATCGCGGCCCACGTGCTGATGTTCCTGACCATGCTCGCCGCGATGCTCTGGCGCCGTGACGAGTACGCGCACTGAGGCCCGGGGTCTGTCGCAGCGAACGCGCTGTTCGCTGCTTCTAGGCGCGCGAAGTCCCCGTTGATCACTGGGTGAGCCGGTCGGGAGGGGCGCGGATCGGAGATCAGGAGCACCTCGTTGACCCGGCCGGCGCCCGCGGCGTGCACCGAGTGCTCGTGATCTCCGGCGCCGGGTGGAAGCTCGGGACGCCCGCGGGATGTCCCGTGATCACGAGCACCTCATCCACCCGGCCGGCGCCGGCGCCGGACACCCGGTGCCCGTGATCTCGCGAGCCGCGTCAGCGCGGCCCGTCGGGGCCGTCGACGCGACGGGGCACGCGGCGCACGCCGGGCCCGAACTCGTCGTCGGGGTCGTCCGGGCGCACCGGGCGGCGGCGGTCGTCACGCGCCGGCCGGGCCTCGACGGGCACCCGGCGCGGCCGCTCCCGGTCGCGCGGGTCCCGGTCGCGGGGGTCCCGGTCGCGGGGGTCCCGGTCGCGGGGGTCCCGGTCACGGGGATCGCGGTCGCGGGGGTCCCGATCGCGGGGGTCCCGGTCGCGAGGGTCGCGGTCCCGGGGCCGGTCCCGCGGGTCGCGCTCCTTGGGCGGGCGAGGACCGCGGTCCTTCGGCGGACGGTCGCGGGGGTCCCGGTCGCGGGGGTCGCGCTCGCGGGGCGGCCGCTCCCGTGAGGGCCGGTCGCGGGGGTCCGGGCGGGCGTCGGGGTCGAGGTCGTCGTCCGCGCGGCGCCAGGGCTCGACGCGCGAGCGCACGAACCCGAGCCCGAGACAGATCGCGGTGGTGACCGCCAGCGTCGGGAAGGCGTTGACGAGCGGGCCGCCGACGGCGAGCAGCGTCGAGGCGAGCCCGCCCGAGCGGGGCAGCGACCCGGTGGCGGCGACGACCACGGGCACGCCCACGGCCAGCAGCAGCGGTGGCTGGACGAGCGGGACGAACAGGGAGTCGCGCCGGGCCCACGCGGTCGCGAGGATGCAGCCGCCGGCGAAGCAGGCGGTGAACACGACCCCGAGCTCGCCGGAGGTCAGCATGTCGATGGCCAGGCCGGCACCGGTCAGGACCCCCGCGAGCAGCAGCGACCCCCACCACCGCAGCCCGCGCAGTGACCGCACGACGGAGCGTTCGCCGGGGCCGACCGCCCCGGTGCCCGCGGCGTCATCCCGTGTACTGGTCACCCCTCAACGCTAGCGGTCGGCTGATCGGCGGCCGCCCAGCCGCCACCGGCTCCGGCGATCTCCGTGACGTGGACCACCCGAACGGCGTCAGCCGTCGTCCCCCGTCCCGGGGGCGGGCGCCCGGGGCCGGCGTTCCACCTGGTCGGGGCTCTCGAGGTCGGCGGTGGTCACCGACAGGTCGGTGAACCGCCGCGCGCTGACCAGCACCCGCGACTCCAGCGAGCTCACCGTCTCGTTGAACGAGCGCACGCTGCCGTCGAGGGACCGGCCCAGCCGCGCGAGGTGGCCCGAGAGCGTCGCGATCCGCCCGTGCAGCTCGCGCCCGAGCGCGTGCACCTCAGCGGCGTTGCGCGCCAGCGCCTCCTGCCGCCAGGCGTAGGCCACGGTGCGCAGCAGCGCCATCAGCGTCGTCGGGGTGGCGATCACGACGTCGCTGCCGAACGCGTGCTCGAGCAGCGTCGGGTCGGCCTCCAGCGCCGCGGAGAGGAACACCTCGCCGGGCACGAACATCACGACGAACTCGGGCGTCGGGTCGAAGCGGCGCCAGTAGGCCTTGGCGCCGAGGGTGTCGACGTGCGCGCGGACCTGCTTGGCGTGCGCCGCCACCCGCTCGCGCCGGGCGGTGTCGTCGCGCGCCTCGGTGGACTCCAGGTAGGCCGTGAACGGGACCTTCGCGTCGACGACGACCTGCTTGCCGCCCGCCAGGTGCACCACGAGGTCGGGCCGCAGCGCACCGTCGTCGTCGCCGCCGCGGGCGTGGGCCTGGCGGGTGAAGTCGCAGTGCTCGACCATGCCCGCGAGGTCGACGACGCGTTCGAGCTGCAGCTCGCCCCACCGTCCCCGCACGTGCGGGGCGCGCAGCGCACCGACGAGCGCGCGCGTCTCACCGGCCACGCCCTGGGCGCTCGCCGCGACCGCCCCCACCTGCTCGCGCAGCGAGGCGAACGCCGCCTCCCGCTCGCGCTCGGCGCCCGCCATCTGGCGCTCCATGCGCCCGAGCGCCGAGGACACGGGCTCGAGCACGCGGTCGAGCGCGTCGGTGGAGGCGGCCGCGGCGGCCGGGACGATGGCCCGCTCCCGGTCGCGCGCCCCGCGCCGCTCGGCATCGAGCTCGGCCCGCGCCGCCGCCACCTCGGTGCTCGCCCGCCGGACGGCCTCCGACACCGCGGCGTCGCGCCACGCGCGGGCCAGGCGCAGCGCGACCCACGCGCCGACCACCGCGCCCAGCACGAGCCCCAGCAGGAGGCCGACGAGCACCCCGTCCACCGTCATGGGCGTCAGGATGGATCACACCCCCGACAGCGGTGATCCCTCGGGCAGCCGTCATACGCCTCTGGCGGGGCAGCTCCGCTGCGCTACGTGCCCCAGGACTTCTCCATCGCGATCAGCCGGTCCTTGATCTCGAGGCCCCAGCGGTAGCCGCCGAGCCCGCCGCCCCGGCGCACGACGCGGTGGCACGGGACGAACAACGTGGCCGCGTTGCGGACGCACGCCCGGGCCGCGAGCCGGTGGCCCCGCGGGTGCCCGGCGGCCGCGGCCAGCTCGCCGTAGGTCGTCGGGACGCCGGGCGGGACGGCGCGCAGCCGCTCCCAGATCGCGGTCATCGCCGGGCCGCTGATCTGGCGCACCGGGACCGCGGCCGCGGGGCCCGGGTCGCCGGCGTGGAACGCCGTCACCGCCGCCGTCACCGCCCCCAGGTCGGCGCGCCTCGCGGGATCGGCGGGCCGGATGTCGACGTGGACCAGGGCGAGCAGGCCGTCGAGGTCGGCGGTCCAGCCGGACGCGAGCACGGCGCCGTCGTCGTCGACGACCGCGGTGAAGGGGCCGAGCAGGGTCGGAACGGTGGCGTGAGCGGACACGGGGACCTCCAGGTGAGAACGCTGTCACCCTGGTTGGACGCCGCCGGGGCCCGTCCGGATCCCTCGCTGGCAGACTGGGATCCCGTGAGCTTGACCCTCGGCATCGTCGGACTCCCCAACGTGGGCAAGTCGACGATGTTCAACGCCCTGACCCGCAACGACGTCCTGGCTGCGAACTACCCGTTCGCCACCATCGAGCCGAACGTCGGTGTGGTGCCGCTGCGCGACCCCCGGCTCGACCGGCTCGCCGAGATGTTCTCGTCGGAGAAGGTCGTGCCGGCGACGGTGTCGTTCGTCGACATCGCCGGCATCGTCGCGGGCGCCAGCGAGGGCGCCGGGCTGGGCAACAAGTTCCTCGCCAACATCCGCGAGGCCGACGCGATCTGCCAGGTCGTGCGGGTGTTCGCCGACGACGACGTCGTCCACGTCGACGGCCACGTCGACCCGGCCGCCGACATCGAGACGATCGCGACCGAGCTCGTCCTCGCCGACCTGCAGACGATCGAGAAGGCCCTCCCGCGCCTGGAGAAGGAGGCGCGGGTCAAGAAGGAGACCAAGGCCGCCGTCGACGAGATCACGCACGCGCAGTCGGTGCTCAACGAGGGCCGCACCCTCTTCCAGGCCGGGCTCGACTCGCCGCGGCTGCGCGAGCTCAACCTCATGACCGTCAAGCCGTTCCTCTACGTCTTCAACGCCGACGAGCCGGTGCTCACCGACGACGCGCGGCGCAAGGAGCTCGCCGAGCTGGTCGCGCCGGCCGAGTCGGTGTTCCTGGACGCGAAGGTCGAGCAGGAGCTCCTCGAGCTCGACGCCGAGTCGGCCCAGGAGCTGCTCGAGTCGATCGGGCAGCCCGAGCCGGGTCTCGACGCGCTGGCCCGCGCCGGGTTCCGCACCCTCGGCCTGCAGACCTACCTCACCGCCGGTCCCAAGGAGTCGCGGGCCTGGACGATCCGGATCGGCGCGACGGCCCCGGAGGCCGCGGGCGTGATCCACACGGACTTCCAGAAGGGCTTCATCAAGGCCGAGATCGTCTCCTACGACGACCTCGTCGCCGCGGGGTCGATGAACGCGGCGAAGACCGCGGGCAAGGTCCGCATGGAGGGCAAGGACTACGTGATGGCCGACGGCGACGTCGTCGAGTTCCGCTTCAACGTCTGAGGCATGACGCCGAGTACGGGCCGGTGACGCTCGCCGGGTCGGGAGCACCCCCGCCGTCGGCGTCGTGTCTCGGGATGGTGGGCCTGCGGCCTGGTGAGTACCTTCGGGTCCCGTAGCACCGGAAAGTGCTCACAGGGCCGGAGGCCACCGACCGATGACCGTCCCCACCATCGCCCTCCCCGATGGCACCGCGATGCCCGTGCTCGGCGTCGGGACCTGGGGATACGCCGAACAACCGACCCGCCGCCGGGACGAGATCGATTCGCTGCGCGCCGCACTCGACGCCGGGCTGACGATGATCGACACCGCCGAGATGTACGCCGACGGCGGCGCCGAGGAGCTGGTCGGCGAGGCGCTGGCGGCGCGGCGCGACGAGGCGTTCCTCGTGGACAAGGTGCTGCCGTCGGACGCCTCCCGCCACGGCACCGTCGAGGCCTGCGACCGGGCCCTGCGCCGGCTGCGCACCGACCGGATCGACCTCTATCTGCTGCACTGGCGGGGCCGGTACCCGCTGGCGGAGACCGTGGAGGCGTTCGGCGAGCTGCGCGACGCAGGAAAGATCCGTGCCTGGGGTGTGAGCAACCTGGACGTCGACGACCTGGCCGAGCTCGACGAGGTCCCGAGCGGCGACCAGGTGGCCACCGACCAGATCCTGTACAACCTGGTGCGGCGGGGACCGGAGTGGGACCTGCTCCCCTGGGCCGAGCGTCGCGGGCTCCCGCTGATGGCCTACTCGCCCGTCGAGCAGGGGCGACTGCTCGACGAGCCCGCGCTGTGCGAGGTCGCCGACGGGCACGATGCCACGCCCGCCCAGATCGCCATCGCGTGGGTGCTCGACCACCCCGGTGTCAGCGCGATCCCGAAGACCGCGACCCCGGCGCGGATCGCCGAGAACCGGGCCGCGCTCGACGTCGCACTCACCGACGACGACCGGGCCGCGCTCGACGCCGCGTTCCCGCCGCCGGTCCGGAAGCGCCGGCTGGAGATCCTGTAGGTGTCCCCACCGATGGCCGACGAGGCACCGCCGAGCATCGCCGTCACGGGAGCGACGGGGCGGCTCGGCGGACGGGTCGCACGCCTGCTCTCCGGGCGCGGCGTCGCCCAGCGTCTCGCCGTCCGCAGCCCCGACCGCGCGCCGGCACTGGCCGGCGCCGTCCCCGTGCGCTGCGCCTACGACCGGCCCGACCAGGTCACGAGCGCGCTCGAGGGCGTCGACACCGTCCTCATGGTCTCCGGCTCCGAGACCCCCGACCGGGTCGAGCAGCACCGGACCTTCATCGACGCCGCCGCGGGCGCCGGGGTGCACCGGCTCGTCTACATCTCGTTCTTCGGCGCCTCGCCCGACGCCACGTTCACCCTCGCCCGCGACCACTGGGCCACCGAGGAGCACCTGCGCGCGAGCGGGCTCACCACGGTCGTGCTGCGGGACAACTTCTACCTCGACTTCCTGCCCGAGCTCGTCGAGGCCGACGGCGTCATCCGGGGCCCCGCGGGCACCGGGCGGGTCGCCGCCGTCGCCCAGGACGACATCGCCGAGGCCGCCGCCGCGATCCTCGCCGCGCCGCAGGGACACGACGGCGCGACCTACAGCCTCACCGGCCCCGAGGCCCTCACCCTCGACGAGGCCGCCGCCGTCATCGCCCGCCGCACCGGCCGGCCGGTCACCTTCCACGACCAGGGCGTCGACGAGGCGTACGCGTCGCGCGCGGGCCAGGCGCCGGACTGGCAGCTCGACGCGTGGGTGAGCACCTACACCGCCATCGCCGCCGGCGAGCTCGACGGCGTCACCGACGACGTCCCGCGGCTCACGGGGCACCGCGCGCGGTCCCTCGACGAGCTCCTCGCCGCGGCCGGCGAGGCCTAGCAGGCGGCGGTGGCTCTCTGCTACACCGACCCCGAGTGACGGGGGGTCGCCATGGGCCTGGAGAGGGTCACGTCCCGGGACGGCACGCCGATCGCCTGGTGGCGCAGCGGCGAGGGGCCGCCGCTGGTGCTGGTGCACGGGACCTCCGCCGACCACAGCCGCTGGGCGCCCGTCCTGCCGGCGTTCGAGCAGCACCACACGGTCTGCGCGGTCGATCGCCGCGGACGCGGCGGGAGCGGCGACGCGGAGGACTACGCGCTCGAGCGGGAGTTCGAGGACGTGGCCGCCGTCGTGGACGCGCTGGGGGAGCCGGTGGTCCTGCTCGGGCAGTCGCACGGCGGGCTGTGCGCGCTCGAGGCCGCCCTGCGCACCCGGAACCTCCGGGCCCTGGTGCTCTACGAGCCCCCGGTCGGTGGGGCGACCGCGAGGGCCGAGATCATCGAGCGGCTCGAGGCCCTGCTGGCGGCGGGCGACCGGGACGAGGTGGTGGCGACCATGGCCCGCGAGATCGCGGGCGTGCCGCCGGAGGTCGTGGAGGCCTCGCGGTCGCTGCCCGTGTGGCGGGCGCGGGTGGCGACGGCGCACACGATCCCGCGGGAGCTGCGGGCGGCCACGGCGTACCGGTTCGACCCGGAGCGCTTCGGTGAGCTGGCGGTGCCGACGCTGCTGCTCACCGGGAGCGAGAGCACGCCCGAGCTCCGGCGGGCCACCGAGGCCGTGGACGCGGCCCTGCCGGACTCCCGCGTCGTCGTGATGCAGGGTCAGGGGCACGTCGCCATGGACACCGGGACCGACCTCTTCACCGCCGAGGTCCTCGGGTTCACCGCGAGCCCCTGACGGTCAGAACGGCGGGCGCTCGCCCGCGGCGTCGAAGAGGCTGACGTGCACCGCGAGCATCTCGTCGCCCCGATCGGGAGCGTGCGCGACCGAGCGCCAGCGGTCGAGGTCGTCCTGCGACGCCCAGCGCTCGAAGTTGTTGATCCGCCCCGGGTCGACCGAGTCGGCGGTGATCGCCACGTCCAGGCACCCCGGCGCCGCGCGCGCCCGCCGCACGAGGTCGGCGAACTCGGCGACCAGCGCGTCGCGGCGCTCCGGGGCGACCTGGACGTGTCCCGCGATGATGAGCATCGCCTGATCCTACGGTAGGACTCGACAGTCCTACAGAGGTCAGCGCCAGCCGAGCTCCGGGGCGAGGTGGGTGAGCACGCTCTCGACGACGTGGGCGTTGTAGTCGACGCCCAGCTGGTTGGGCACCGTGAGCAGCAGCGTGTCCGCGGCCGCGATGGCCTCGTCCTCGGCCAGCTCGGCGACGAGCTTGTCGGGCTCGCCCGCGTAGGTCTTGCCGAAGCGGGCGTCGCCGCCGTCGAGGTGGCCGACCTGGTCGGTCGAGTGCCGCTCGCGCCAGAAGAGCTGGCGGTCGAGGTCGCTGACGATCGGGAAGATGCTGCGGCTGACCGACACGCGCGGCTCGCGCTCGTGCCCGGCGGCCGCCCAGGCGTCGCGGAAGCGCTGGATCTGCTCGGCCTGCAGGCGGTGGAACGGCACGCCGGTGTCCTCGGTGAGCAGCGTCGAGCTCATGAGGTTCATGCCCTGCTCGGCCGTCCACTCCGCGGTGGCGCGGCTGCCGGCGCCCCACCAGATGCGCTCACGCAGCCCCGGCGCGTACGGCTCCAGGCGCAGGAGACCGGGGGGGTTGGCGAACATCGGGCGGGGGTTGGGCTGGGCGAACCCCTCGCCCTTCAGCACGTCGAGGAAGAGCTGGGTGTGGTTGCGCGCCATCTCGGCGTCGCTGGAGCCGTCCTGCGGCACGTGGCCGAAGTAGCGGTAGCCGTCGATGACCTGCTCGGGGGAGCCGCGGCTGATGCCCAGCTGCAGGCGCCCGCCGGAGATCAGATCGGCGGCGCCGGCGTCCTCGGCCATGTAGAGCGGGTTCTCGTAACGCATGTCGATCACGCCGGTGCCGAGCTCGATCCGGCTCGTCCTCGCCGCGGCGGCCGCGAGCAGCGGGAACGGCGACGCGAGCTGGCGGGCGAAGTGGTGCACGCGGAAGTACGCGCCGTCGGCGCCCGCCTCCTCGGCGGCCACGGCCAGGTCGATCGACTGCAGCAGGGCGTCCTGGGCGGAGCGCACCATCGACTGCGACGACGGCGACCAGTGACCGAAGGAGAGGAACCCAATCTTCTTCACGCTTCAACCAACGACCGCGCGCGCGGCGGCATTCCGGCGCCCGGTGAGCTCAGCCCGGGTCCATGACGACTCCGCGGCCCCGGGACTCGACAGCTCAGTGCGGCGGGATCCAGCGACGTGCCGCGCGGGTCAGGGCCGTGGGCGGCGGATGCCACGGCCGCCGGTCGTCCACCGGCCACGCGTAGCAGGGCACGCCGTCGGCGAGGAGGTCGCGCACCGCGGGCTCGCCGAGCTCGATCGCCGACCAGTCGTAGAGCTCGCGCAGGCGCGGCTGGATCACGCCGACGTCGAGCAGGCGCCCCCACGGGTTCTCGGCGGCGACGTGGCGCTCGACGTCGTCGCCGAGGGGGTAGGTGTCGGGCAGGACCCGGGAGATCGCGAGGAAGAGTCCGGTCATCCGCACCCGGGGATCGCCGAGCAGCGGCCCGATCGGTGCGAGACGACCGAGGGCGAGGCGCGGCGCAGACACCAGCGCGTGGGCGTAGAGCACCCGCAGCAGCACGAGGTTGATGAAGAACCGCTCGGTGCGGCTCTCCTGCTCGGCGAGGTCGCGGTGCTCCAGGAAGGCGGCGGCGATGCTGACGTTGTGCGCGCGGTACCACCGGGGTGCCGTCGGGTGGCGGATGAACTCCAGGGTCGGGAGCGCGGTCGCCGTGCCGCCGGCGGGATCGTGGCCGTCGTCGAGCGCGCGCGCCTCCCACCCGTCGCGCAGCAGCCGCTCGTTCACCGCGCGCCACCACGGGCTCCCCGCCCGCGGGCCGTGCGGCGGGCGCAGGAGCCCGCGGCGCACCTGCCACCGCGTGAACGCGACCGCGCCGCGGCGGTAGGGCAGAAAGGTGGCGTCCTCACCGCGGTAGAGCCGGTGCATCAGCGCGAGCCGGGCCGCCGGGTCGTCGCGGACCGCCTCCACCCTCGCCCGGGCGAGCTCCGCCGCCGTCGCCACCGCGCCATCCTCCCGTTCCCGGGGCCTTGACGGCCGCACCCGGGCGCCTGATCGTGCACCGATCATCGTGGGCTCGAGGAGGAGTGCCGTGGCGCAGCAGGACTTCGACGTGGTGTCCGACGGGTGGTCCTACCTGGAGTGCCCGCGGTGGCACGAGGGGCGGCTCTGGGTCTCGGACTTCTACACCGAGCGGGTGGTCGCGATCGACCCCGGCGGCGGCCACGAGGTGATCGCCGAGGTGCCCCAGCAGCCGTCGGGGCTGGGCTTCCTGCCCGACGGGCGCCTCCTGATCGTCTCGATGCGCGACCGGAAGATCCTGCGCCGCGAGCACGACGGGTCGCTGGTGGAGCACGCCGACCTCTCCGGGCTCGTCGACGCGATGCTCAACGACATGGTCGTCGACGCCTCCGGCGGTGCGTACGTGGGCAACTTCGGCTTCGACCTCATGGGCGGCGCGCCGCTGGCCCGCACGACGCTGACCCACGTCGCCCCCGACGGCACGCCGCGCACCATCGCCGACGACCTGCTCTTCCCCAACGGCATGGTGCTGTTCGACCGCGTCCTCGTCGTCGCCGAGACCTTCGGCGCGCGCCTGACCGCGTTCGACGTCGCCGAGGACGGCGGCCTCGCGCGGCGCCGCGACTGGGCGCGGTTCGCGCCGCCCCCGGTCACCGACGACGTCGGCGAGGCCCTCGGCGGCCTCACCGTCGCGCCCGACGGGCTGGGGGGCGACGCCGAAGGGGCGATCTGGGTCTCCGACGCCCTGCACCAGCGGGTCCTGCGCGTCGCCGAGGGCGGCACGGTCCTCGAGGAGCGCCCGACCGGCGGCCTCGGCGTCTACGCCTGCATGCTCGGCGGCGACGACGGCCGGACGCTCTACGCCTGCGCGGCACCCTCGTTCGCCGAGCACGAGCGCCGCCCGGTGCGCGAGGCGGTCCTGCTCGCCACCCGGGTCGACGTGCCGCACGCGGGGATGCCGTAGGCACGTGAGTGGAATGGGTCGCTATCGCGACCCATTCCACTCACTGGCCGCAGGCCCTCGACAGGAAGGGCGGCGAGCCGGCTGCCCTCGACGCCGCCGGGGTCGACGCGGCGCAGGTCGGCGGCGGGCACCGCGAGACGCGCGTGCGGGAAGTCGGTGACGAGGACGTCGACGGCGGCGGCGAGCTCGGTGCGCGCGAGGTGGATGCCCGCGCACACGTGCGGCCCGGCGCCGAAGGCGAGCCCGCTGCCCGGGCCGGCGCCGGGGTCGTCCGCCAGCCCGGCGAGGTCGACGAGGACGGGGGTGCGGGGCGCGAGCACGAGGCCCGCGAGCTCGACCTCCTCGGTGGTGAAGCGCCACAGCGTGAACGGTGCCGGCGGGTCGCGGCGCAGGACGTCGTCGACGAGCGCCGCCGTGTCGGACGGCGGGCCCTCGACCAGCACGCGCGCCAGCAGGAAGCCCAGCGCGATGTCGGTGGTCAGCTGGCCCGCGAAGATCAGGGCGAAGAGCAGGTAGTGCACCTGGTCGTCGGTCACGGACGCCGGCAGGCGCCCGCGCAGCTCGCGGGCGAGGCCGTCGTGCTCCATCGCGGCGGCGCCGAGCCGGGCGAAGGCGCCCATCGCCGCCGCCGCGTCGGCCTCGTCGCCGAACATCCGCCGGCAGGCGTCGACGGCGTCGTCGATCATGGTGCGCGGCAGGCCCAGGAGGTCGCCGACGACCGTGAGCGGGTAGCGGGTGGTGAAGTCGGCGGTGAGGTCGGCCTCGTCGCCCAGTGCCGTGAGCAGGTCGCGGGCGGCGTCGCGCATCGCGCCGGCCCGCGCGCGCATCCGGCGCGGCGAGAGCATCGGGGCGTGCGCGCGGCGCAGCGCGGCGTGGACCCCGCCCTCGGCGGTGGTCAGCGACAGGGCGTCGGCGGCGGTCGGCTCGAGGCCGGCGGTCCGCGGCTCCCAGTCCGGCGGGGCGAGGGCGGTGTCCTTGACGATGCGCCGGTCGCCGAGGACCGCCCGGGCGAGCGCCGCGGTGGTCACCACGGCGACCGGGCCGCCGGCCGGGGCCTCGGTGACGACCACCGGCCCGGCGGCGCGCAGCGCGTCGCGGCCGGGGTAGGGCTCGTCCGGCCGGCGGGTCCCGCCCGCGAACGGGCAGGTGCCGTGCGAAGATTGCTGCGTCATGCAGAGACTGTGACACACATTCGCTGCACTGTGCAGCTAAATCGGGGAGGTGACGATGGAGCCCGCGGAGGTCGTGGCCGCGCTCGCGGCGTGGAGCGTGCGGCTCGTGCAGTTCAACGGGCACGTCGCCGGGCAGCTCGGCGTGGGGACCACCGAGCTGCAGTGCCTCTACGAGCTCGCGCAGCACGGACCGGCCACGCCGGGAGCGCTGGCCGCGCGGCTGAACCTGACCACCGGCTCGGCGTCGCGGATGGTCGAGCGCCTGCACGCCGGCGGGCACGTCCACCGGGTCGCCGACCCGGCCGACCGCCGCCGCGTGCTCGTCGAGCCGGACCCGGCGTCGCTCGCGCGGATCGGTGCGGTCTACGGGCCGCTCAACGAGCGCCTGGCCGACCTGCTGGCGGGCACGGACCCCGCCGAGCTCGACCGCATGGGCGCGTTCCTCGCCGCCGCGGAGGAGCGCACCGACGCGCTCATCCGGGAGCTGTGAGCGGGGTGTCCGCCGGCAGCGTCGCGGGCAGGCCGGCGCGGGCCACGTGCTCGGCGCCGATGAACGCGGTGACCTCGGCGATCCGCCCGTCGGTGGCGAGCGTCAGGACGTCGAGGACCATGCCCCGCCACACCTGCGCGTCCTCGTCCCACGTGTAGCAGCCGACGGCGAGCTGGCCGTTGGCGCGCGCGGGCACGTGGCGCCACGGGGTGACCAGCGGCCCGGCGTGCAGGAACGCGCCGACGGCCGGCAGCCCGCGGAACCAGACGGCGTTCGGGGGCATCGCCCACGTGACGTCCGCGGTGAGCAGGCCGACCAGCGCCTCGGCGTCACCCGCCTCCAGCGCGGCGGTGTAGCGCGCGACGGTGGCGCGCAGCTGCGCGTCGGACAGCGCGCGCAGCGTGCGCTGCTGGCTGGGTCCGGTGACCTTGGCGGCCAGCGTGGCGCGGGCGCGCTGCACGGCGCTGTTCACCGACGCCGTCGTCGTCGCCATCATCTCGGCCACCTCCGCGGCCGAGAAGCCCAGCACCGTCGTGAGCAGCAGCGCGGCGCGCTGGTTGCCCGCCAGGTGCTGCAGGGCCGCGACGAAGGCGAGCTCGACGGTCTCGCGCTCCTGCACCGTCGCGTCCGGGTCGTCGGGGTAGGGGCCGAGCCAGGCGATCTCGGTGCGCGGCGGGTCGTCCCCGACGACCTCGCTCGACGGGCCGAGGTCCATCGGCAGGGCGCGCCGCCCCCGCCGCCCGGCGGTGTCGAGGCTGGTGCGGGTGGCCACCGTGTGGAGCCACGACCGCAGCGCGCCGGGGCGGTCCGGCCGGACCTCGAAGCGGTCGATCGCCCGCCAGGCCCGCAGCAGCGCGTCCTGCAGCGCGTCGTCGGCGTCGTGGACCGAGCCGAGCATGCGGTAGCAGTGGGCGTGCAGCTCGCGGCGCAGCGGCGCGACCAGCCGGGCGAACGCCTCGTCGTCGCCGGCCCGCGCGCGCTCGAGATCCGGATCCACGGACGCCGTCATGGTGGTGGAGTCTGCCGCGCGGGGCCGACATCGCCGAGCCCCGCCGGGCGCGGCGTCACCCGCCGCAACCGGTCCCGGACCGCTCGGCCGACGCCCCTGCCCCGCCCGGACGCACCGCTCGACGCCGCGTGCTGTCATCCGGGGACTGCTGACTCGGGTGGGGGACGTCCGTGCCTAGTCTGTCTCCGTGCGCTCGGAGCGGTGGTCGTCCCGGACCGCGGACCTGACGCTCCCCGAGCGGGTGGCGTGGGTCCTCGGCGACGACGACGGCCGCCCGCTGTCCACGCTCACCGAGCCGGCGGGCCTGCTCGTGGCCGCCGCGATGGTGGAGCTGCTGCTCGACGCCTCCCTGCTCGACGCGGGCACGGCCTACCGCCGGGGGCCGGTCGAGGTCACCGATCCGCTGCTGCGCTGGGTCGGCGAGGGGCTCGTCGCGCGCGGCGGCGCGAAGGCCGACCTGCAGCACGCCGTGACGGGCCCGCGCGGGGCGCAGATGATCCGCCGGACCATGGACCGCCTGGTCGAGCGCGGGCTCGCGGCCCGCGAGCCGCGGCGGGTGTTCGGCTACCTGGCCATGCCGGTGTTCGGGTCCGCGCTGCGCGTGTACGACGTCGACGCGCTGCACCACGACCGCGCGGCCGTCCGCGCCGTCCTCGAGGGCGACGAGGACCCGGACGAGGCCGTCGCGATGCTCGTCGTGCTGCTGCACCACGGCCGGCGCGTGCGCGAGCTGAGCCCGTCGGACCCGACGCGGGCGGGGCGCCGGGCGCGGGCCATCGCCGACGGGCGGCACGTGCCGCTCGGGGTCGCGCAGGACATCCGCCGGCTCGTCTCGCCCACCGTCGGGGCGGTCCTCGCGGCCCTCACGGCGACGACGGTGATCGGTTCGGACCACTGATCGCGTCCGGGTGGCTGCACTCGGCCGATTCCCTCGACCGGACCCCCTGTCGCGCGGCGCGAAACGGATTACGGTAGGGCATCCGACCGGGCGCAGAGGGCCCGGGGCCGGGGAGGGGAGCTTCCCATGACGTCCACCAGCCCTCCTGAGGGCCTGCCCGTCCTCGAGGCCGGCGCACACCGCGACGCGGAGGCCGGCAGCTGTCTCATGGAGTACGTCAGCGTGCTCGCCGGTGAACGCTTCACCGACCGCCCACGCTGCACCCATCCCGCGCTGGCGGCGGTGGCGTGGCAGGTCAACGACGCGGTGTCGTCGTCGGCCCGCCAGCAGCTGGGCACCCGCGCGGTGACGCTGATCGGTCTCGGCCGCGACTCCGGGGTCGAGGTCCGGCCGATCGTCCTCGCGACGATCGCCCGCGCCGGCCTCGCGATCGATCCCGCCAACCGCTTCTTCCCGCGCCTGCAGCGCAAGCTCGAGCGCCGTGCCGAGGTCCGGCCGCGGCGCCGGGGCCGGGGCGAGGAGGGCGACGGCGGGCGCCTGGCGACGCTGCTGCACGTCGGGCCGGTCAACCACGCGTGCGCCCACCTGCTCGTGGCCGCCCGCGTGGCCGATCTCGACGCCGACGCCCGCGACCGGATGCTCGTCGCGCTGCTCGACGACACCGTCGCCGCCGTGCGGGACGCCGAGCGCGCGCGCCGCGCCGAGCGCGACGTGCGCCCGGCCGTCACGACGGGCTAGCCGACCCCGACGCAGACCAGCGGCTCGAGGCAGACGCCCAGGCCGCCGCCCGAGGAGCCGTTCGACGACCCGCCCGACGAGCCGCCGGACCGGCCCCCGTTGCTCGACGGCGCCTGCCCGGACGAGCCCGAGCCCCCCGATCCGGAGCCGGAGCCGCCCGAGCTCGCGCCGCCGGAGCCGTTCGCGCCGCCCGACGACGCGGAGCCCGAGCCGCCGGACGACCGCGCGCCCCCGTCGCCCGCCGGCGCCGAGCGGGCCGTGCGGGGGGCGTCGGACGCGGCGCCCGCGGTGCGGGGCGCGTCGCTCGCGGCGCCCACCGGGCTGGGAGCCACCGGCGGCACCACCGGGGCGGGGGCGCCGGGCGTCGTCCCGGGCGGCGGCGGGCCCGCCGGGGTGGCCGAGCTCTGGACGGCCGGGGCGGGCGCCGCGTCCGGGACGGACCCCGGCGTGGACTCGGAGAGCGTGCCGGGCGCGAGGTAGCCGACCTGGGCGGAGCCCAGCATCACGACCGCGCCGACCAGCGCCGCGAACAGCACCTTCTTCACCACGGCGGCCTCCACCCACGTCGTCCCGGACGATCTCCGCGATCCGGGCAGCCGGACATCGCGGGCGACACCGGGCTCGTGACCTGCGACGACGCGGTCTCGCCCGAACGCGCAGGCGGATCACCCGCGAGGACGCGTCACCTCGACCCAGCGCGGTCGGCGGCGTCCGGACGGGCGATGTGGATCGTGCTCGATCGTGTCCCGCGCGACCGGCTCGTCCGGCGGACCGCCTCGTCGATCATGCGGTGCTCCGCGCGCCCGATCGCCGCGTGGCGAGGGGCGGGTGATCGCCCCCGGTGCTCCGCGCGGGCGATGACGTCGACCCGGCGGAGCACCGGGAGCGATCATGACCTTGGCCTGCCGCCTGCCGCCGCCTTGACCGCGCGGCGGGTTCCGGCGAAGGGTGCCCCTCGCTCGTCTAGTCGACCGAAGGTGCCCTTCGCTCGACACCGGGACCAGCACCACCAGCGCCCCGGCTCCGGAACACGAGCGGCGCCGCGAGGAGCCCCGCCACCGCGGCGACGAGGAACGCCGCCGCGCCGCCGGCGGCGCCCAGCACCGCGGACAGGGCCGCCGCGCCGAGGCCCGTACCGGCGTCGTACGCGGTGTTCCACCAGGTGCTCGCCGCGCCGGAGCGGGTCGGGCCGGCGCGGGCGAACAGCGCGAGCAGGGTGTCGCTCTGCACCGCGCCGAAGCCCAGGCCGACCAGGGCCGCGCCCGCGAGCACGGCCACGGCCAGCGCCGACCCGCCGAGCGCCACCACGAGCGCGCCGACCGCGACGACGCCGAGCCCGACGAGCGTGAGGGCCGGGGTGCGGACGCGCGCGCCGGGCCGGTCGGCGAGCTCGCCGGCGATCCCGCGCCCGGCGAGCTGGCCCGCGGTGAGGACGGCGAGCGCGATCGCCGCGGTGGCCGTGCCGCCGGCGAGCCCCGTCGGCGCCCACAGCGGCAGCACCGTGATCACCCCGCCCGCGGCGGCCGCCGACACGACCATCGCCGTCCACGGGGGCAGCGCGACGCCGGCGGGCAGCGAGCCGGACCGGTCGCGGGGCGCGGCGCGCGTGGTGGGCAGGCGCGCGCAGCAGAGCGCCGAGACCAGCGGCATCGCGGCGCCGGCGAGCAGCACGACGGCCGGGTCGAGCACCTCGTACGCCCACACCCCGCCGCTGAGCAGCACGAGCTGGGGCAGGCCGACCGCCACGCCGTAGAGGCCGACGGCGCGCCCGCGCCGCGACGGCGGGGCGAGGTCGGCGACGAGCGCGGCGCCGGTCACCGTGACCAGCCCGAACCCGATCCCGCGCACGACGGCCACCGCGAACAGCACCCACAGCGCCGACGTCACCACGAGCAGCACCGCCGGCGCCCCCCAGCGCCACCGCGCCGGCCACGAGGGCCGCCCGCGGCCCGGTGCGCCGCAGCACCGCCGGGACGGTGAGCTGCGCGGCGACGGTGGCCGCCATGAACACGCCCGTCGTGGCGCCCGCCGCGGCCGGGCTCGCCCCGCCGGCCGCGGCGTGCACCGGCACCACGGGCAGCAGCAGCGCGTAGCCGCCGAAGGCGAGGACCGTCGCGACGAGGACCGCGACGAACGGGGCGGACCACAGGTCCGCCGGGCGGGCCTCGCTCAGAGGATCACGACGCGCCGCGCGCGTCGAGCTCCGCGGAGATCTTGGCGGCCAGGTCGGTGTCCTTGGCCGTCAGCCCGCCCTCGGAGTGCGTCGACAGCTTGAACTTCAGGCTGTTGTAGCGGATGTCCATGTCGGGGTGGTGGTTGTCCGCCTCCGCGAGCTCGGCGACCGCGTCGACGGCGGCGATCGCCTCCGGGAAGCTCGGCAGCTTCGCGAACCGCACGATGGTGGCCTCGTCCTCGCGCTGCCAGCCGGGCAGGTCCTTCAGGGCGTCGGCGATCGCGTCCTCGCTCAGGAGTTCAGCCATGCCCGGATCCTGACACGACGCGGCGGGCGCCACACTGATCGGCGTGAGCAGGGTGGTGGTCGGGGCCGCCGTGGTGCGCGACGGGCGGGTGCTCGCCGCGCGCCGCACCCGGCCGGCGGCCGCGGCGGGGCGCTGGGAGCTGCCCGGCGGCGCGGTCGAGCCGGGCGAGGACGAGGCGACCGCCCTGGCCCGCGAGCTGCGCGAGGAGCTGGCGCTCGACGACGTCGGCGTCGGCGAGCGGGTCGGGCCGGAGGTGGCGCTGCCCGGCGGGCGCGTGCTGCGCATCCGGGTGTGCCGCACGCCGGGGGTGCCGAGGGCGCTCGAGCACGACGCGCTGCGGTGGCTGGGCCCCGACGAGCTCGACGGGATCGACTGGCTGGACGCCGACCGCGCGGTGCTCCCCGCCCTCGCGGCCCTGCTCAGGCCGCCCGGGCCTTCTTCAGCGCCTTCTTGAGGTCCTTGCCGGTGACCCCGGCCTCGGTGAGCCGGGCCGCGCGCATCAGCAGGACCGGACAGCCCTTGCAGCGCGGCGTCGACCGGCAGCACTTCTTCTTGATCTTCTTGGCGCCGGTGAGCGGGGCGGCGTCGGCGTAGCGGACGAGGTGCAGCGGCACCACGGGGCCCTTGCCCTTCCTGGGCTTGCCGGGCTTCTCGGCCTTCTCGGCCTTGCCGCCGGCCTCCTTGCCCTTCTTCTTGCCGCCCTTGCCCATGAGGTGAGGCTAACCTCCGTCGTGGGGCGAGGACCAGACCCGTCGGTCTCCACCCGCGGTGACCGTGTCACGATGACGATCCCCGGTACGGCCGGTTCTCGGTAGTGCTCCGGACCGCCGATCGGGACGACCGAGCGGTCTGTCGAGGAGAAGGGCCGGATCCAGGCGTGAGGGGTCCCCGACGTGCCGTCGGTGTCGTCCGCGTCCTCCCCGCCCTCGCGCTCGTCCTCGCGGTCCTGACGGCGTGCTCCGGGGCACCCCCGCCCGTCGTCGGTCAGGTGCCCGTGCCGGCGCCGGCGCCGGCGCCGACCCCCCAGCTCGAGCCCGACCCCACCGAGCTGCGCATCGGCGTCGACGACCTCGGCGTCGGCTTCAACCCGCACCGCGTCGCCGACGACACGCCGCTGTCGCGCGCGATGGCCGCGCTGGTGCTGCCGTCGGCGTTCCGCCCGGGGCCCGACGGCGAGCCGCGGCTCGACACGGCGGTGGTCACCTCGGCGCGCGTCACCTCGACCGATCCGTTCACCGTGTCCTACGAGATCGCGCCGGCGGCCAGCTGGTCGGACAACGCCCCGGTGGCCGCCGAGGACTTCGTCTACCTGTGGCAGCAGATGCGCAGCCAGCCCGGGGTGGTCGGCGCCGCGGGCTACCGCGCCATCACCGACGTGCGCTCCCGCGCGGGCGGCAAGGCCGTCGACGTGGTGTTCGACCGGCCGTACCCGGCGTGGCAGACGCTGTTCGACCACATGCTGCCCGCGCACCTGCTCAAGGACGCCCCCGGCTCCTGGGGCGGCGGGCTCACCGACAGCATCCCGGTGTCGGCGGGGCCCTTCACGGTCCGCGTCGTCGATCGCATCCGCGGGCAGGTCACCCTCGCCCGCAACGACCGCTTCTGGGGCACGCCCTCGGTGCCCGACGAGGTCGTCTTCCAGGCCGCCGAGGCGCCGTCGCTGATCGACCGGGTCCGCTCCGGCGACGTGCAGGCCACCCAGTTCCGGGCCGACGCCGAGGACCTCGCCGCCCTGCGTTCGGTCGGGTCCACGCTGAGCGTGCGCACCCTGCCCGAGCCCGCGCTGGTCCAGCTCGCGCTGCGCAGCGACGACGGCCCGCTCGCCGACCTGCGGGTCCGGCGGGCGGTGGCGTCGGCGATGGACCGCTCCGCGCTGCGGGCGGTCGGCACCAACGGGGGCCCGTCGGCGCAGCTGCCCGCCGACGCGTTCGGTCGGGCGCCCTCGGAGGAGGACTATCGCTCGACGCTGCCCGCGGACTCGCCCGCGGCGCGCCAGGACCTCGACGAGACCTTCCGGCTGCTCACCGAGGCCGGGTACACCCGCGGCGAGGACGGCACCTGGGAGCGCGGCGGGCAGCCGCTGATCCTGCGCCTCGCCGCCCCGCCGCAGGTCGCGCCCTACGGGCGGCTGATGGCGACCCTCGGCACCCAGCTGCGCGCGGCCGGCATCGCCTCGGTCGTGGTCGCCGACGGCGGCACCTCGGGCTTCGCGCCCGGGCGCGGGCCCGCCTCGACGACCACCGGGGCGCCCGGCCCGACGCCCGCCCCGACCCCCGCCGCGCCCGGCACCCCCACCCCGTCGGGCGGTGCCCTGCTCGCGACGACGCCCACCCCCGTCCCGGGCGGCGGGACCAGCAGCCCGTCGCGGTCGGGGACGAGCAGCAGCCGCGCGACCACCACCACGACGACCACGGTGCCGCCGACCCCGAACTCCCCGTCCGACCTCGCCGTCGCCGACATCGCCGTGGAGGCGCTGCCCATCGGCGGTGACCCGATCGCCGACCTGGCGTCCGTCGTCGGCTGCCCGGGCGGGCGGGCGCCGGCCACCTCCGGGCGCACCGGCGCCGACGAGGGCGTCGCGCTGGCCGCCGCCGACGTGACGCCGACGGCCCCGGTCGCGCCGGGCGGGACGGTGGCGCCGCCGAGCTCCGTGGCCGCCCCGACGAGCACGTCGCCGCCGACCAGCGCCGCCCCCGCGGCCTCGGCCACCGGCGCCGCGCCGACGTCCACCGACGCGGCCGGGCCCTCGACGGCCGCCACCACCCCGGACGCCGACGAGGTCGAGGAGCTCACGGAGGACCTGGCCGACCCCCAGGCCTCCGAGGCGCTGACCCCCACCGGCTTCTGCGACCCCGCCCTGCAGTCGCTGCTCGACGGCGCGTCCGCCGGCACGGTCTCGACCGACACGGCCCTGGCCCTCGCCGAGCCGGCGCTATGGGCCTCGCTGCCGACGATCCCGCTCTTCCAGGCGGCGTCGGTCCTGGTCAGCCCCACCGACCGGACCGACGTCGTGATCGGCCCGCTCACCGAGAGCCCCTTCGCGGGCGCCGACCGCTGGACGCCCCCGCCGGCGACGCAGCGCGGGGACGACGGTATCAACTGACGGCCGCGTGACGGTTCACGTGAACGTTCCCGGAACTCTTGCCGCTTTCTCGGGAAACCCTTAGGTTTCCTCACGGCCGAGTCACGCGCGGTGATGGATCAGTTGCCCCGTGCGAGCGACCCGGGCCGGGTCACCACCACGAGGAGGAACGTTGCCGGTGCGTCGGATGGTCACGGTCGTGGCCGCAACGCTCGCCGTGGCGCTGGTCGCGGCCGCGTGCGGCGGGGGAGGAGGGGGCGGCGGCGACCAGACCGCCCAGACGATCGGGATCGAGTGGGGTGAGCCCGAGAACCCGTTGATCCCGGGCAACACCACCGAGCAGAACGGCGGCGACGTCATCGACGCGCTGTTCGCCGGGCTCGTCAAGTACGACGTCGACACCGCCGACCCCACCAACGAGGTCGCCGAGTCCATCACCACGACGGACAACCGGAACTTCACCATCCGGATCAAGCCGGGGTGGACCTTCCACGACGGCACCCCGGTGACGGCGCAGAGCTTCGTCGACTCCTGGAACTGGACCGCGTACGGCCCCAACGCCGCCGAGGCGCAGTCGTTCATGGAGAAGATCGACGGGTACGACGAGGTCTCCACCGAGGCCCCGACCGCCCCGACGATGCGCGGGCTGGCCGTCGTCGACCCGCAGACGTTCACGGTGGCGCTCAAGGCCCCGTTCACGATCTTCCCGCTGACGCTCGGGTACTCCGCGTACTACCCGATGCCGCAGAAGTTCTTCACCGACCGCGCCGGCTACGAAGCCGCGCCGGTCGGCAACGGCGAGTTCCGGTTCGAGTCCCGCACCCCGAACCAGAGCCTGACGCTGGTGCGCAACGACCAGTACGCGGGCTCGGTGAAGCCGCAGGCCCAGCGCCTGGAGTTCCGCGTCTACTCCGAGATCCAGACGGCCTACGACGACGTCGTGTCCGGGAACCTCGACCACATCCGCGCGATGCCCAGCGCCGCGCTGGCCGGCGACCGGTGGCGCACCGACCTCGGTGCCGGGGCCCACCAGAAGGAGGGCCTGGTCACCGACTCGCTCGGCTTCCCGCTCTACGACCCGCGGTTCGCCAACCCCGACCTGCGCAAGGCCATCTCGATGGCCATCGACCGTCAGGCGATCGTCAACCAGATCTTCGGTGGCGTCTACCGGCCGGCCACGGGCTACGCGACGTCGGCCGCCGAGGGCTTCGTGCCGAACCAGTGCGGCGAGTTCTGCACGTTCAACCCGCAGCGGGCCCAGCAGCTGCTCGCCCAGGCCGGCCCCTTCCAGGGGCCGCTGACGCTGACCGCCAACTCCGACGGCGGGCACGACCCGTACATGCAGGCCGTGGCCAACAGCATCCGCCAGACCCTCGGCATCGACGCCCGCTACACCCCGGTGCCGTCGTTCTCCGAGCAGCGGCGGCTCGCGAACGACCGCGGGTTCACCGGCCTGTTCCGCAACGGCTGGCAGGGCGACTACCCGAGCATCGAGACGTTCCTGACCCAGCTCTACCGCACGGACGCCTCGACGAACGACTACGTCTACTCGAACCCCGCCGTGGACGCCGCGCTGAGCCAGGCCGACCAGGCCCCGGACATCGCGGCCGCCGACCAGGGCTACGCGGCGGCGGAGCGGCTCGTGCTGAACGACATGCCGAACATCCCGCTGTGGAGCCGCCCGGTGATCTACGGCAACTCCGCCCGCGTGGCCGAGGCCGAGCACAACCCGCTGAACCGGCAGGACACGACGACCTACCGGCTCAACCCGCAGGGCTAGTCGTTCTCGGAACCGACCACCACCACCGGGCCCCGCGGCCGTCACCGACGTACGGTCGCGGGGTCCGGGTCGGGCCCTGAAGGAGGACGCCCGTGGGCCGCTACACCCTGCGGCGCCTGCTGCAGCTCGTCCCGGTGTTCCTCGGGACGACGTTCATCGTCTACTTCCTGGTCTGGGGCCTGTCCGACGACCCGTTCGCGGGCAAGTGCGGGCAGCGGGAGTGCTCGGCCTCCTACGTCGCCCAGATGACCGAGCGCTACAACCTCGACGACCCGTTGATCGTGCAGTACCTCAAGTACCTGGGTGCCCTGCTGACCGGGGACTTCGGGCAGACCTTCTCGGGCACCGAGGTGTCGACCCTCATCGCGACCGCCTACCCCGTCACGATCAAGCTCGCCCTCGTCGCCGTGGTGATCGAGGCCCTCATCGGCATCGCGGCCGGCGTGCTCACCGGGCTGCGGGGCCGCGGCTTCGTCGACAACCTCGTGCTCGTCTCGACCCTGGTCCTCATCGCGCTGCCGGTGTTCGTCACCGGTCTGGTCCTGCGCCAGGTGCTCGGGGTGGAGCTGGGGTGGATCCGGACCTCGGTCCCCGCCGACCCGACGCTCGGGCAGCTCCTCGTCCCCGGGTTCGTGCTGGGCAGCCTGTCGATGGCCTACGTGGCCCGGCTGATGCGCACGAGCCTCGTGGAGAACAAGCGCGCCGACTTCGTCCGCACCGCGATCGCGAAAGGTCTCCCGCAACGGCGGGTGGTCGGGGTGCACATGTTGCGCAACTCCCTGATCCCGGTGGTGACCTTCCTCGGCTACGACATCGGCGCGCTCATGGGCGGGGCCATCGTCACCGAGGGCGTGTTCAACATCCGGGGCATCGGCGGCCTGGTGTTCCGCGGCATCCAGCAGCAGGACATCGCCACCGTCGTCGGCATCGTCGCCCTGCTCGTCATCGTCTTCCTGCTGGCGAACCTGCTCGTCGACCTGCTCTACGCCGTGCTCGACCCGAGGATCCGCTATGACTGAGACCGCACCGGCCGTCCGCGCCGCGGGGGCCGCCGCGCCCGGGGGAGCCGGCGGGGGCGTCGAGCGCACGGGCGGGCTGTGGGCCGACGGGTGGGCCCAGCTGCGCCGCCGCCCCCTGTTCTGGATCGCCTCGGCGCTCATCGGGGTCCTGCTCGTGATGGCGCTGTTCCCGTCGCTGTTCACCTCGGTGGACCCGCAGGCCGCCGATCTCGCCCTCTCGGGCGCCGACCCGTCCCCGGACGCGATCTTCGGCCGGGACCTCCAGGGCCACGACATCTACGCGCGCGCGATCCACGGCGCCGCCCCCACGCTGACCGTCGGGCTGCTCGCGAGCCTGGGCACGGTCGTGCTCGGGTCGCTGGCCGGGCTCGCCGCGGGCTACGTCGGCGGCTGGGGCGACAGCGTGATCTCGCGGTTCGCCGAGGTGTTCGCGGGCCTGCCGTTCATCCTCGGCGGCATCGTCATCCTCACGACCTTCAACAAGCCCGGGCAGATCGTCGGCGAGGTCCGCATCATCACCCAGGTGGTGCTGACGATCGTCATCCTGTCCTGGCCGCTGGCCATGCGGATCATGCGGGCGGCGGCGCTGGAGGCGACCCAGCAGGACTACGTCAAGGCCGCCCGCGCCCTCGGGGCGGGGCCGTGGCGCATCGTGGGCCGGCACATCCTGCCGAACACCCTGGCCCCGGTGCTGGTGTTCGCCACCATCCAGTTCGGGGTGTTCATCGGCGCCGAGGCGACGCTGTCGTTCCTCGGGATCGGCCTGCGCGACCCCGTGGTGTCCTGGGGCGTGATGATCTCCGAGGCGCAGGAGCGCGTCGCCGACATCCCCCAGGCGCTGTTCTTCCCGGCCGCCTTCCTGGTCGTCGCGGTGCTCGCCTTCGTCATGCTCGGCGACGCCGTGCGCGACGCCTTCGACCCGAGGGGACGCTGATGGCCGCTCCGTTGCTCGAGGTCGACGACCTCCGCGTCGAGTTCGGCACCGGCCCCGAGACCGCGTCGGTGCTCAACGGCGTGAGCTACCACGTCGACGAGGGCGAGACCCTCGCGGTGCTCGGCGAGTCCGGCTCGGGCAAGAGCGTCACCGCGCAGACGGTGATGGGCATCCTCGACACCCCGCCCGGCCGGATCACCGGCGGTGCGGTGCGCTTCCGCGGCGAGGAGCTGCTCGGCGCCGACCCGGAACGCCGCCGGCTGCTGCGCGGCGAGTCGATGGCGATGATCTTCCAGGACGCGCTGTCGGCGCTGAACCCCGTGTACACGGTGGGGTTCCAGATCGCCGAGCAGTTCCGGTTCCGGCGGGGAATGTCGCGCAAGGACGCGATGGCGCGGGCCGTCGAGATGCTCGACCTCGTGCGGATCCCGAGCGCGGCGCAGCGGGTGAAGGAGTACCCGCACCAGTTCTCCGGCGGCATGCGCCAGCGGGCGATGATCGCGATGTCGCTGGCGCTCGACCCGGAGCTGCTGATCGCCGACGAGCCGACCACGGCGCTCGACGTCACGGTGCAGGCGCAGATCATGGAGCTGCTCGACGAGCTGCGCCGCGAGCGGGGGATGGGCCTGATCCTCATCACCCACGACCTGGGTGTGGTCGCCGAGGTCGCCGACCGGATCGCGGTGATGTACGCGGGGCGGATCGTCGAGCACACCGACGCCGCGTCGCTCTACGCCCACCCCGCCCACCCGTACACCCGCGGGCTGATGGACTCGGTGCCGCGCGTCGACGACGTCGCCGGGGCCCCGCTGCGCCCCATCCCGGGCCTGCCGCCGTCCCTGTCGGCGATCCCGAACGGCTGCCCGTTCCACCCGCGCTGCGCGCACGCGCAGGACGTGTGCACCGACGAGGTGCCCGCGCTGCGCGAGGTGGGGTCGGATCACCGGGCGGCGTGCCACTTCGCCGAGCGGTTCCTCGCCGACGGGCCCGACCGTCCGACGACGCACGAGGTGGTGTCGAGATGAGCCGCCCCATCCTGTCGGTCCGGAACCTGGTCAAGCACTACCCGGTGACCCGCGGCGTCCTGTTCCGCAAGACCGTCGGGCACGTGCGCGCCGTCGACGGCGTCTCGCTCGACCTGCACCCCGGCGAGACGCTCGGGGTGGTCGGGGAGTCGGGCTGCGGCAAGTCGACGCTGGCCCAGGTCCTGATGCGCCTGACCCCGCCGACCAGCGGCACCGCGACGTTCGAGGGCGAGGACCTGTTCGCCAAGCGCGGCGCGGCGCTGACCGCGTGGCGCCGCGACATGCAGATCGTCCTGCAGGACCCGTACACCTCGCTGAACCCGCGCAAGACCGTCGGCGACATCGTCGGCGAGCCCTTCGACATCCACCCCGAGGTGGCCCCCAGGAGCGACCGGCGCCGGCGCGTGCAGGAGCTGCTCGAGGTGGTCGGGCTCAACCCCGAGCACATCCGCCGCTACCCGCACCAGTTCTCCGGCGGGCAGCGCCAGCGCATCGGGATCGCCCGCGCGCTGGCCCTGCGGCCCAAGGTCATCGTCTGCGACGAGCCGGTGTCGGCGCTCGACGTGTCGATCCAGGCGCAGGTGCTCAACCTGCTCTCCGACCTGCAGCGCGAGTTCGGGCTGGCGTACCTGTTCATCGCCCACGACCTCGGCGTCGTGCGCCACCTGTGCGACCGGGTGGCGGTGATGTACCTCGGGTCGATCGTGGAGACGGGCACCGCGGAGGAGATCTACGGCCGCGCGAGCCACCCGTACACCCAGGCGCTGCTGTCGTCGGTGCCGGTGCCCGACCCGTCGCTGCGCGGGCGGCGGGAAGCGATCCGGCTGGAGGGCGACGTGCCGAGCCCCGCCGACCCGCCCTCGGGGTGCCGGTTCCGCACGCGGTGCCCGAAGGCGGCGCCGGTGTGCGCGCAGGACCCGCCGGCGCTCGAGGTCCGCCCGTCGACGGACCACCCCGCGGCGTGCCACTTCGCCGAACCCCCGCACCTCGTCCGGGCGGAGTAGTGCCCTCGTGTCAGCGGCGTGCCGTCGCTGACACCCAGTGTCCGTAACGCCACGCGCTCGATCCCGGGGGTTGGTCCGGTCAGACGAGCTGCCCGTCGCGGGCGAGCACGCGCGTCGCGGGCCACGCCGACAGCGGGCGTCCCGCGGCGTGCACCATCGCCGGGTCCTCGTCGACGCGGGCGCGGTGGTGGGTGTCGACGAGGTGCACGCGCACGCCGGGCAGGCGCGTCCAGCCCGCGGCGCGGTAGAAGGGCTCGACGGCGGGCCCGCAGCTCAGGAACCCGAACGGCACGTCGAGGTCGACGAGCACGTCCACCACGCGGGCCATCAGCGCCGTGCCGAGACCGCGACGGTGGTGGGCGGGGTCCACGGCGACGAGGCCGACGTCGCCGACGAGGACGTCACGCCCCTCGGGCAGGGTCCGCAGGAACCGCCGCACGATCCCCGCGTGCGCGACGGGCGTCGCCCCGTCGCGGGCGACGACGCGCACCTCGGGGCGCGCGCCGGCCCAGCTCCGCCCCCCGGTGAACCGCTGTGGCTGTGCGTACGCCCGTCCCAGCAGCGCGGCGATCCCCGCGTGCGCGGCGTCGTCGAGCTCGATCTCCCACGCCACCGACCAGGTCAGGTCCGTCACGACACACGAGTCTCGTCTCACCCCCGCCGGTCGCGCGCGGCCGGACGGCCTACCGTGCCCCGGGTGAGCCCCGGTGCGCTGCTGCTCGTCCACGCCCACCCGGACGACGAGACGATCACCTGCGGCGGCGTGATGGCGCTGGCCGCCGCGGCCGGCGTCCCCGTGACGCTCGTGACGTGCAACCGCGGCGAGGAGGGCGAGGTCATCCCGCCCGGCCTGCAGCACCTGAGCGGCGAGGCGCTCGGCGAGTACCGGGAGGGCGAGCTGGCACGGGCCTGCGCGGCCCTGGGCGTCACCGACCAGCGCTGGCTCGCCGGCACCGGGACCTGGCGCGACTCGGGGATGGTCCGGGTCGGCGAGGGCATCCTCGCCGCCGCCCCGGCCTCGATCGACCCCGGCGCCCTCGCCGCGCCCGACGGGTTCGAGGCGCAGGTCAAGGCCCTCGTGGACGTGCTGCGGGAGGTGGCGCCCCGCGTGGTGGTGACCTACGACGCCCACGGCGGCTACGGCCACCCCGACCACGTGCGCGCCCACGACATCACCATGGCCGCGGTCGAGATCGTCGACCCCGACGCCGCGACGATCACCGTCGCCGCCACGGCCGCGCCCCGCGACGAGGTCGAGGCCGGCCTCGCGGTCCTGCGCCGCCGGTCGTGGCTGCCGGTACCGGTGCCGCCGGTCGAGGACCTGCCGACGGTGCCCGACGCGTCGATCACCACCCGGGTCCCGCTCGGCGCGGCCCGTGTCGCGAAGCTGGCGGCGCTGCGGGCCCACGCCACGCAGATCACCGTGTACGACGACGGCAGCGAGCCGCCGGCGTACGTGCTGTCCAACGACCTCGCCCAGCCGGTCCTGCCCGTCGAGTGCTTCGTGCACCTGCGCGGCCCGGCGAGCGCCGCGGACGACCTGTTCCCGCCGTCGTGAGTGAGGGCGCCGCCGCGGGGAGCGAGGGCACCACCACCTCCACCGACACCGACACCGACACCGACACCGACGCCGACGCCGACGCCACCATCGCCACCGCACCCAGGCGCAGCGTGCTCCCCGCCGTCGTGGTCGCGCTGCTCGCCGTCGACGCGGTGCTGCTCGCGTGGACCGAGATGGCGTGGCTGACCCTGCGCACCGCCGCCGACGGGTTCCCGCTGCCCCTCGCGGCCGTGGTCGCGCTGGTCACCACCCCGGTGCTCGTGCTCGCCGCCGACGCCGCGTGGCCCGCGAGCCGCGCCCCGCTGGCCCCGCTGGCGGCGTGGACGCTGACCGTCGTGGGCGCCGGGCTGTGGAGCCCCGCGGGCGCCGGGGTGCTCCCGCCCGACTGGCGCGCGATCCTCCTGCTCGCCGCGGGTGTGCTCCCGGGCGCGCTCGCGCTGTCGTGGACCTCGGCGCGACGGCGGGTACAGGCCCGCCACGCCGGGTCCGACGGTTGAGGAACGCGCCGGTCGGGAACCGAGCGGCCATGCCCGCCATCCCCGACGAGCACGTCGTCCGCGTCCTGCGCCCGTTCGTGGCCGCCACCGGCCCGGTGCTGCGCGGTCTGCGTGACGCCGACCCGTTCCGTCTCGGGCGCCTCGCCCGCCGCCGCGCCATCGAGCTGCACGAGGACGGCGGCGAGACCGCCCCGGCGCCGACCGGCCGGCTCGGACGGGTCGGGCACGTCGCCCGCGCCGGCCGCGCCCGCGCGCTCGACCGGCTCGCCACCTCGAAGCTCCCCGGCACCCCGCGCTGGCAGGCGATGAGCCCCGAGGAGCGCGACCAGTGGTGGGTGTCGCGCGTCGGGCGCTTCACGTCCGCGGTCGCCGCGGTCCCCGGCATCGGCGGGGCGCTGGCGCGCCGGCTGCCGGTGTCGGACATCCTCGGGCTCGCCGCGCAGGGCCTCGTCGTCTGCGCGATCGCGAGCGAGCACGGGATGGACCGCCGCGACGACCAGGTCCGCCTGCTGGCCTCGGTGCTCTTCGGCCGCGACGTCGACCCCCGCCGCCACGGCGACCCGCACGGCGCCGACGTCGAGCGCGAGGCCGACGAGCTGGCCGGCACTGTGGGCGCCGAGAAGGAGGAGCGCGGGCGCCTCGCCGCGCTGGGCCGGGCGCTGTGGCGCATGGGCAAGACGCTGTGGGGCCTGCAGGGCGAGCTGGACCGGCGCCCGCAGGGCAACCGGTTCTGGCGCGCGGGAGCCAACCTGCCGGTGGTCGGGGCGCTCGCGAGCTACCGCAGCGAGCGCTCGGGCCTCAAGCGCGCCGCCCGCTCGGCGGCCCGCTGGGTGGCCCGCGAGCAGGGCCGCTCCGCCTCGTGAGTGATGCGGGTCGCCGGGGCGACCCAGATCACTCACGTGCGGAGCAAATCGGGACGCCCCCGCACGGGCATGACGGGGCGGCGACCGGAATACTCGCCGCAGGCATGCCCCGCGGCCGCGTGACACCACCGCGCGAGGGTCCGGGTCCGTGCCGGACGACATGAGTGAGGAGCAGGAGCAGACGTGACGTACGTGATCGCCGAACCGTGTGTCGACGTGCTCGACAAGGCGTGCATCGAGGAATGCCCTGTCGACTGCATCTACGAAGGGGGTCGGATGATGTACATCCACCCCGACGAGTGCGTCGACTGCGGGGCGTGCGAGCCGGTCTGCCCGGTCGAGGCCATCTACTACGAGGACGACGTGCCGGACCAGTGGTCCGTCTACACCCAGGCCAACGTCGACTTCTTCGACGAGCTGGGGTCGCCGGGAGGTGCGTCCAAGGTCGGCAAGGTCGAGCGCGACGCCGGCCCGGTGCCCGACCTGCCGCCGCAGGGGGAGTGACGTCCCCTTGACCACCGTGGGTCCGGTGGGCGCGGTCCGTTTCCCCGCGCTCCCGGACTTCCCGTGGGACAGCCTCGCGGGGGCCGCCGCGGTCGCGCGCGGCCACCACGACGGCGTCGTGGACCTGTCCGTGGGCACGCCCGTGGACCCGGTCCCCGACGCGGTCGGCGAGGCGCTGCGCGCCGCGTGGGACTCCCCGGGCTACCCGCAGACGTGGGGCACCCCCGCGCTGCGGGAGGCCGCCGTGGAGGCCCTGGCGCGCCGTCACGGGGCCGGGCGGTCGCCCGACGAGGGCCTGGACCCGGACGCGGTGCTGCCCACCGTCGGCTCCAAGGAGCTGGTGGCGTGGCTGCCGACGCTGCTGGGGCTGGGTGCGGACGACGTCGTCGCCTTCCCCGACCTCGCCTACCCGACCTACGAGGTCGGCGCGCAGCTCGCGGGCGCGCGCCCCGCGCGGGTCGGGGACCACCAGCCCCTGCCCGCCGGCACCCGCCTGGTGTGGCTGAACTCGCCGTCCAACCCCACCGGCCGGGTCCTGGACACGGCCGCGCTCACCGCGCGGGTCGCGCAGGCTCGCGAGCTCGGCGCGGTCGTCGCCGCCGACGAGTGCTACCTCGCCCTGCCCGGGCCGGGGGTGCGCGCGACCTCGGTGCTCGACCCCGTCGTGCACGGCGGCAGCGTCGAGGGCCTGCTCGCGGTGCACTCGCTGTCGAAGACCTCGAACCTCGCGGGCTACCGCGCCGGGCTCGTCGTCGGCGACCCGGCCCTGGTCGCCGGCCTGCTCCAGGTCCGCAAGCACGCCGGGATGATCGTCCCGCGCCCCGTGCAGGAGGCCATGACCGCGGCGTTGCGCGACGACGCCCACGTCGCCGACACCCGTGCGCGCTACGACGCGCGCCGCGGCGTCCTGCGCCCCGCGCTCGAGGCCGCCGGCCTGCGCGTCGAGCACTCCGAGGCCGGCCTCTACCTCTGGGCCACCGCCGACGAGCCCTGCCGCGCGACGGTCGACCGCCTCGCCGCCCGGGGCATCCTCGTCGCCCCCGGTGAGTTCTACGGCCCCGCCGGCGCCTCCCACGTCCGCGTCGCCCTCACCGCCTCCGACGAGCGGATCGCCGCCGCCGCGCGACGCCTGGCGGAGTGACCGCCACCGGCGCCCGGGTGCGCCCGGTCGTCGTGCTGCTCGCCGTCCTGGCGCTCGCGCTGAACCTCCGCGCCGCCCTGTCGGCCTACCCGCCGCTGCTCGAGACGATCCGCGCCGACCTGGGCCTGTCGGCGGCGTTCGCCGGCCTCGTCCAGGCCGCCACCATCCTCATGATGGGCGCGGGCTCGTTCGCCGCGCCCGTGCTCGCCCGCCGCACGGGCCGGGAGCGGGCCGCGGCGCTCGGCGTCGCGGCGATCGCGCTCGGCTCCCTCACCCACGGGCTGCCCGCCGCCGTGCCGCTCGTCGTCGGGAGCCTCGCCATCGGGCTGGGCATCGGCGTCGTCGGCGTGGCCATCACCGGCGTCATCCGCGACCACCTGCCCGACCGGGCGGGCACGGCCACCGGGCTCTACACGGTCGCGATGATGGGCGGGGCGACGATCGCGTCGCTCACGGCGCTGCCGCTGCAGGACGCGCTCGGCGGGTGGTGGTGGGCGCTGGCGACGTGGACGCTGCCCGCCGTCCTCGCCCTGGTCGTGTGGTGGCCCGCCACGCGCCGGCTGCACGACCTGCCGGGCGCGGCACCCGTGCGCCTGCCGTGGCGCAACCGGTTCGCCCGGCTCGCCGTGCTGTTCCAGATGATGTCGTCGGTGCAGTTCTACGGGTGGCTCACCTGGCTCGCGCCCTTCTACGAGGCGCAGGGCTTCTCGACGGCCCGGGCCGCGCTGGCGCTCTCGGTGTGGAACGTCGTGCAGATCCCCGCCGCGCTGCTCATCCCCCTGGCCGCGGAGCGACGGCGCGCCTGGGCGCCCTGGGCGGCGTTCTGCGTGGCCTGCGCGACCGTCGGCGTCGCCGGGACCCTCGTCACGCCCGAGCTGCCCGTGGTGGGCCCGTGGCCGTGGATCGTCCTGGCGTCGGTCGCCGTGGGCGCCGGGTTCCCCCTGGGGCTCTCGATCGTGGCCTGGCGGACCCCGGACGGGGCGACGGCGGCGTCGGTGTCGGCGCTGACCCTCGGGTCGGCCTACCTCCTCGCCGCGCTCGCCCCGCCGGTGATGGGCGTGCTCATCGACCTCGCGGGCTTCCGCGCGGCGCTCGTCGTGATCCTCGCCGCGGCGCTCGTGCAGGGCATCGCGGTCGCGCGGCTGGGCCCGCGCCGGGTGACCTACGACCCGGACGCCTGACCCGGGCGCCTGACCCGGCGTCCCGGCCCGGCCGGGGCCGGCGCCCGGCCCGACCGGGAGCACGACCCTGTCCCGCGGGACGGCGCGCGCCCGACCGTGCTCACCATGACCACGACACTCGCCGCCCCCGGCGCCGGCACCACCCGGCTCGTCCGGCGCGCCGCCCTCATCGTCACCCCGCTCGGCCCGCTCGCGATCGCCGGGCTGCGCTGGCTGCTGCCCTACGACACGACTGACGACCCCGGGACCCTCGTCGCCCGGGTCGCCGCGAGCCCCGGCGCCCAGTCCGCGGTGCTCTGGCTGAGCCTGCTCGCCCTGCTCACGCTGCCGCTGGGGGTGCTGGTGGTGGGCGCGGTGGCGCTGCGCGCCCGCCCGGTGCTCGGCGCCGTCGCCGCGGTGACCGCCTGGGTCGGCTTCGCGAACCTCGCCTTCCTCGTCACCCCGGACCTGATCGCCCGCGCCGGCGCCGCCGCCGGGCTCCCGGAGGGCAGCACCGCCGCGCTCGTCGCCGCGGCCGTCGCGGACCCGGTGAGCACCGTCGCCACGACCCTGTTCGTGCTCGGCCACGTCCTGGGCACCGTCCTGCTCGGGATCGCGCTGTGGCGGGTGATCCCGCCGTGGGCGGCGGTCGCGCTGATCGTGTCCCAGCCGCTGCACGTCGTCGTCGCCGTGGTCGTGCCGAACCACGCGGTCGACGGCCTGGCGTGGGTGCTCACCGCCGTCGGGTTCGCCGCGGCCGCCGCCGTGTGGGCCGATCGGAGGCTCCCGCAGCACGGCGGGTGACACAGCTCACGGCGGCGAGCACCGTGGTGGCCGGGACGGACGAGCGGAGGGACCCTCATGGCCACGATCGGTGTGAAAGCAGCCCGGGAGTCGTACCGCCGCGGGGACACCTCGGTGCCGCTGTCCGAGCAGACGATCGGGGACGCCCTGCGCGCGGCGGCCGCCGCCGACCCCGACCGGCGCGCCGTGGTCGAGGGCGCGCCGGGCGACGCCCCCCACCGGACGCTGACCTACGCGGAGCTGCTCGGCCGCGCGGAGGCGGTGGCCCGCGCGCTGCTGGGCCGCTTCCGCCCGGGCGAGCACGTGGCCGTGTGGTCGGGCAACTCGCTCGAGTGGATCGAGCTCGAGTACGGGGCGGCGCTGGCGGGCCTGGTGCTCGTCACCGCCAACCCCGCCTACCAGGCCGCCGAGCTCCGCCACGTCCTGCGCCAGTCGCGCAGCGCGGGCCTGTTCCACGTCGAGAGCCACCGCGGCAACCCGATGGCCGACATCGTCGCCGGGATCCGCGAGGACCTGCCCGACCTGCGCGAGGTCGTCGACCTCGCCGGGTTCGACGCGTTCGTCGCGGGCGGCGACCCGGAGCTGGCGCTGCCGTCGGTCCGCCCCGACGACCGGGTCCAGATCCAGTACACGTCGGGCACGACGGGCTTCCCCAAGGGCGTGCTCCTGCGCCACCACGGGATGCTCGAGAACGCCCGGCTGACCCTGCGGCGCATGGGCGCCGGGCCCGACGACGTGTGCGTGTGGACGATGCCGCTGTTCCACACCGCGGGCTGCGGGCTGGGCGTGCTGGGCACGCTGACGGCCGGCGCGACCCTGGTGTACCTCACCGTGTTCGACCCGGCGCTCCAGCTCGCGCTGATCGAGTCCGAGCGCGCCACGATCTCCGGCGGGGTCCCGACGATGCTCATCGCGGTGCTCGCCCACCCCGACCTCGCGACGCGCGACACCTCGACGCTGCGCTGCGTGTTCTCCGGGGGCTCGCCGGTCCCCGAGGAGGTCGCCCGCGAGGTCGAGCGGCGCACCGGCGGCCGGATGTCGATCGTCTTCGGCACCACCGAGACCTCGCCGATCATCACCGCCACGGCACCCGACGACCCCGACGACGTCCGCGTCGGCACCCTCGGGTCGCCGCTGCCCCACACCGAGGTCAAGATCGCCGACCCGGTGACCGACGAGCCGGTGCCCGTCGGCACCGTCGGCGAGCTCTGCGCGCGGGGCTACCTGGTCATGGAGGGCTACTACGCCCGGCCCGAGGCCACCGCCGACGTGCTCGACGCCGCCGGCTGGTACCACACCGGCGACCTCGCCTCCATGGACGCGGCGGGCCGCCTGCGGGTCGAGGGCCGGATCAAGGACATGATCATCCGTGGTGGCGAGAACATCTACCCCCGCGAGATCGAGGAGCTCCTGCAGGGCCACCCGGGCGTCGCCGAGGTCGCGGTCGTGGGCTGTCCCGACCCGCACTGGGGCGAGACCGTCGCCGCGTTCGTGCGGCCCGCGGGCGAGACCGCGCCGACGCCGGCGGAGCTGCACGCGTTCTGCCGCGCCCACCTGGCCGCGTTCAAGACGCCGGCGAGCTGGCACCTCGTCGACGTCATGCCCGTCACGGCGTCGGGGAAGATCCGCAAGAACGTGCTGCGGGAGCGGCTCACGACGGGGACGGACGCAGCCGGCGGGTGACGGCCGCGTGCACCGGTTCGACGACGCGCGCGGCGACCGGCCCCAGGATGGCCATGAGCAGCACGTAGGTCGTGGCCAGCGGGGCCAGCCCGGGGTCGACCGACCCCGTGGTCAGCGCGAGCCCCGCGATGACGATCGAGAACTCGCCGCGCGCGACCAGCACCGCCCCCGCGCGCCACCGCCCCAGGCGCCCCACGCCGATCTGGCGCGCGGCGAACCAGCCGGCGGCGACCTTCGTCGCGGTCGAGACCACGGCGAGCACGATCGCGGCCGGCAGCACCGCGGGGATCTGGGCGGGGTCGGTGTTGAGCCCGAACACGACGAAGAACACCGCGGCGAACAGGTCGCGCAGCGGCGCGAGCACGCGCGTCGCGCTCTCCGCGGTGTCCTCGGAGATCGCGATGCCGAGCAGGAACGCGCCGACGCCCGCCGAGACCTGCAGCTGCGAGGCGATCCCGGCGACGAGCAGCGCGATGCCGAACACGCGCAGCAGGAAGACCTCGGAGCTCGGCGACTCCACGACCGCCGACACCACCCGCCCGAACCGCAGCGCCACGACGAGCACGACGACGAGCAGCGCCAGCGCGATCGCCACCGTGCGCAGGCCCGCGACCAGCCCGAGCGCGGCGAGCGCCGCGGTCGTGATCGGCAGGTAGAGGGCCATCGCGAGGTCCTCCATGACGAGGACCGAGAGCACCGCCGGTGTCTCGCGGTTGCCGAGCCGGCCCAGCTCCTCGAGCAGCTTCGCGACGATCCCCGACGACGACACCCACGTCACGCCGGCCATCGCGAGCGCGCCCAGCGGGCCCCAGCCCAGGATCAGCGCGGTGATCGCACCGGGCGCGGCGTTGAGGACCATGTCGACGACCCCGGCCAGCCACGACCGGCGCAGGCCGTCGACCAGGTCGGACGCCGAGTACTCCAGCCCGAGCAGCAGGAGCAGCAGCACCACCCCGACCTCGCTGGCGAGGCCCGTGAACGGCTCGATGCCCTCGAGCGGCAGCAGGCCGCCCGAGCCGAAGGCGAGCCCGCCGAGCAGGTAGAGCGGGACCGGCGAGATGCCCAGGCGCCCCGCGAGCCTGCCGAGCACGCCGAGCCCGAAGAACAGCGCGCCCAGCTCGATCAGCGAGAGGGCGGTCGTGTGCACTGCCCGGTCAGCCGTCCTCGAGGATCGTCGCGGCCTGCCCGAGCCCCTCGCCGGTGCCGACGACGACGACCAGGTCGCCGGCCCGGAACACGAACTCCGGGCCCGGCGAGGGCGAGACGACGTGGTCGCGGACGACGGCGACGATCGACGTGCTGGTGCGCGTGCGCATCGCGGTGTCGCCCAGCGTGCGCCCGTCGTACGGCGACCCCGCGCCGACCGGGAACTGCGCGGTGCTGATGCCCTCGACCTCGCGCTGCTGGTCCTGCAGCTGCGCGACCAGGTTCGGCGCGCCCAGCAGCGTGCCCAGCGCCTGGCCCTCCGCGTCGGAGAGCGCCACCGACGCGCTGCACGCGTCCGGGTCCTCCCGCGCGGACACGAGCAGCTCGCGGTGGCCGTCGCGGTGGGTCAGCACCCCGATCCGCCGACCCGCGGCGGTGTCGAACTCCTGCTTCGTGCCGATGCCGGGCAGACGAGTGATCTCGACGTCCACGCTCTTCACGCTAACCGCACGCGGACGACCCCGCCCGCGCGGGGATCAGCCGAGATCAGTCGCCCCCGCCGGCATCGCGGGACGGTGCGACGGAGGAGCACCGGCGCGCGGTGCTTCGGCGGATGTCAGTCAGTCATTGGCGTGCAGCGCGGCGTTCAGCTCCACCTTCGCGCCCTCGGTGCGGGGCAGGGCGTGCACGGCACCGGTGACCGAGTCGCGGCGCAGCAGGATCCCCGAGCGCCCGGAGAGCTCGGCGGCCTTGACCACGCTGCCGTCGTCGAGGGTCACGCGGGTGCCGGCGGTGACGTAGAGGCCGGCCTCCACGACGCAGTCGTCGCCGAGCGAGATCCCGATGCCGGCGTTGGCGCCGAGCAGGCAGCGCTCGCCGATCGAGATGACCTCCTTGCCGCCGCCCGAGAGCGTCCCCATGATCGACGCGCCGCCGCCGACGTCGGAGCCGTCGCCGACCACCACCCCGCCCGAGATGCGGCCCTCGACCATCGAGGCGCCGAGGGTCCCGGCGTTGAAGTTGACGAAGCCTTCGTGCATCACCGTGGTGCCGCTGGCCAGGTGGGCGCCGAGGCGCACCCGGTCGGCGTCGCCGATCCGCACGCCGGTCGGGATCACGTAGTCGACCATCCGCGGGAACTTGTCGACCGAGTACACGGTGACCGGGCCGCGAGCGCGCAGGCGGGCGCGGGCGCGCTCGAACTCCGGCACCGGGCAGGGGCCGTGGTTGGTCCACACGACGTTGGCGAGGTGGCCGAAGATGCCGGTCAGGTCGACGCCGTGGGGCGGCACGAGGCGGTGCGAGATCAGGTGCAGGCGCAGGTAGACGTCGTACGCCGAGGCGGGCGGGCCGGTGAGGTCGGCGACGGTGCGCACCGCGACCACCTCGACACCGCGGGCCTCGTCGGTGCCCAGCGCCTCGACCAGCGACGGTTCGAGCTCGCCGGCGGGCACGACGACGGTGCCCGGCTCCTCGGCCATCGAGTCCGCCGCGTCCGAGAGCTCGGGCAGCGGATACCAGGTGTCGAGGACGGTGCCGTCGAGGGCCACGGTGGCGAGGCCGACGCCGACGGCGCGGGAGGAACGCGGGGCAGCGGGAGTGCTCATCGTCCGCCAGGCTATCCGCCCGACACCCCGGGAGGTCACGTGACCGAGCTCGTCGCCGGGCGCGCGGCGATCCGGGCCGGGACCGCCTCGACGCTGCTCGCCGCCGCGTCCGGCGTCGTCGACCTGTGGGCCGTGACGAGCCTGGGCGGGCCGTTCGCCGGGGTGGTGACCGGCAATCTCGTCACCGTCGGTGGCGCCGCCGGGCGGGCGGATGCGGGCGCGCTCTGGCCCCCGCTGGTGGCGGTGCTCGGGTTCGCGGCGGGGGTGGCGCTGTGGGCGCTGGCCTGGCGGCGGCGCCCGGACGCGGTCGGGGCGCCGCTGGTCGCCGAGCTCGTCGTGCTGGGGGCGCTGGCGGTGGCGTGGGCGGTCCCCGGCGTGCCGACGCTCGTCCTGCTGGCCGTGGCCGCCGCCGCGATGGGCGGGCAGAGCAGCACCGCGCTGCGGCTGGGGGAGTCGACGACCTACCTGACGGGCACGCTCACCGGCGCGGTGGTCGTGCTGGTGGCCGGCGGGGCGCGCGGACGGGTGGTGGCGCTCAAGCAGCTGGCCGCGGTGGTGGCGGGCGCGGCGGTGGCGGCGGTGGTGCTCGGGGTGCTCGCGTGGGCGGTGCCGGTGCTCGCCGTGGTGCTCGTGGCGGGTGCGCTCGTCGTGCTCGGACGTCGTCCCACCGCTCGATGAGACGAGCCCCGGCTCCAGCAGACCGACCACCCGGTTAGCCTCGGGCGGCGTGAGCGCTCCTCCCGTCACCCTCGACCTGCTGGCCGACCCCGTGTCGCTGACCGCGGCACTGGTCGACGTGCCGAGCGTGTCCGGGAACGAGGAGGCGCTCGCCGACGCCGTGCAGGCCGCGCTGGCCAGCCAGGCGCCGCACCTGGAGCTGCTCCGCTCGGGGCAGGCGGTTCTCGCCCGCACGCGCCTGGGCCGCCCGCGCCGGGTGCTGCTCGCGGGGCACCTCGACACGGTGCCGATCGCCGACAACGTCCCCTCGCGCCGCGACGGCGCCACGCTCTACGGCTGCGGCACGAGCGACATGAAGTCCGGGGTGGCGGTGATGACCCACCTCGCCGCCGCGCTCACCGAGCCGGCGCACGACGTCACGCTCGTGCTCTACGACTGCGAGGAGATCGAGTCGGCGCGCAACGGGCTGGGCCGCCTCGAGCGCGAGCACCGCGACTGGCTCGAGGCCGACCTCGCCCTGCTCGGCGAGCCGACGTCCGGGCAGGTCGAGGCGGGCTGCCAGGGCACGCTGCGCGTGGTGGCGCGCACCGAGGGGCGCCGCGCGCACTCGGCGCGCTCGTGGCTGGGCGAGAACGCGATCCACGCCGCGGCGCCGGTGCTCGCGCGCCTGGCCGCGTACGAGGCGCGCGAGGTCGACATCGACGGCTGCCGCTACCGCGAGGGCCTGCAGGCAGTGAAGATCGCCGGCGGCGTGGCGGGCAACGTCGTGCCCGACGTGTGCGAGGTGACCGTCAACTTCCGCTTCGCGCCCGACCGCTCCCTCGACGACGCCCGCGCGCACGTCGCCGACGTCCTCGCGGGCTTCGCGCTCACCGAGACCGACGCGGCCCCGGGCGCGCTGCCCGGGCTGGGCGCGCCGGCGGCCGCCGGCTTCGTCGCGGCGACCGGCACGACGCCCGTCGCCAAGTACGGCTGGACCGACGTCGCCCGCTTCGCCGCGCTCGGGATCCCGGCGCTGAACTTCGGCCCGGGGGACCCGAACCTCGCCCACACCCGCGAGGAGTCGGTGCCCGTCGGCGCGATCGTCGAGGCCTGCGACGTCCTGCGCATCTACCTCACGCATGCCTGAGGTCGTCCGGCCGCTGTTCCGAGCGAAGGTGCCGCTCGGAACAGCCGACGAGCCTCAGATCGCGGCGACCTCGCTGCGGCCCGCGACGAGCTGGCGCGTCACCGTCGCGATGCGCTGGCCGGCGTACTGCGTGGCGTGGCGCGTGTCCTCGGAGATCGGGATCGAGCCCTGGCCGTCGACGTGCGACGGGCCGTAGGGGTTGCCGACCGTGAACTGGATCGGGTCGGTGTAGCCCGGGGTGACGATCACGCCGCCGAAGTGGTGGATCGTGTTGTAGAGCGCGAGCAGCGTCGACTCCTGGCCGCCGTGGGCGGTCGAGGTCGAGGTGAACCCCGAGTAGACCTTGTCGGCGAGCTGGCCCTGCGCCCACTGCGGGCCGAGCGTGTCGATGAACTGCTTGAGCTGCGCGGCGATGTTGCCGTAGCGCGTCGGCGACCCGAACACGACGGCGTCGGCCCAGAGGACGTCGTCGGCCGTGGCCTCCGGGACGTCCGCGGTGGCCTCGGCGTGCTGCGCCCACGCCTCGTTCGACGCGATGGCCTCCGGCGGCGCCAGCTCGTGGACCTTGCGCAGGCGCACCTCGGCGCCCGCGCTCTCCAGGCCCTTCGCGTACTCCTGCGCGAGCGCGTGGATCGTGCCGGTCGAGCTGTAGTAGATGATCGAGACCTTGGGCGTGACCGCCACGGTGGGTGCCTCCTCGAGAAGAAGTTCGGCTTTCAACCATGGCGTGCCACGCGGGGGACCGTCCGAAACCGTGAGGTCCGTTGTGAACCCCGTGGCCCGGCCCCGTTCGTGTGGGGCTCCTAGGCTCGGCGGCATGCTCCACGACGACCCGGCGGGCCAGGACGCGACGGCGCCCCGCCCGACCACCATCGACCGCCGTCGCCCGGAGCACCGCGACCCGGCCCGGCTCAGCTCGACCACCGACCAGCGGCTGCTCGACTCGCGCGGCCCGGTCGACTGGGTGCACTCCGATGCCTGGCGCCTCCAGCGCATCCAGGCCGAGTTCGTCGAGGGCTTCAGCGTCCTCGCCGAGATCCCGCGGGCGGTCACGGTGTTCGGGTCGGCGCGCACGCCCCGCGACCACCCCGACTACGCGCTCGGCGTCGAGCTGGGCGGCGCGCTGGTCCGCGCCGGCTACGCCGTCATCACCGGCGGCGGCCCCGGCGTGATGGAGGCCGCCAACCGCGGCGCGTCCGAGGCCGGCGGGCTCTCGGTGGGCCTGGGCATCGAGCTGCCGTTCGAGCAGGGCCTCAACCCGTGGGTCGACCTCGGCGTCGGGTTCCGCTACTTCTTCGCCCGCAAGACGATGTTCGTCAAGTACGCGCAGGCCTTCGTCTGCCTGCCCGGGGGCTTCGGCACCCTCGACGAGCTGTTCGAGGCGCTCGTGCTGGTGCAGACGGGCAAGGTCACCCGCTTCCCGGTGGTCCTGCTCGGCACCGCCTACTGGGGCGGCCTGCTGGAGTGGCTGAAGGGCCCGGCCGTCGAGGCCGGGACGATCAGTGAGCGCGACGTCGACCTCATCCACCTCACCGACGACATCGACGAGGTCGTGAAGATCGTCGAGGAGGGGTTCCGCGAGGTCGTCGGTTCATGAGGCCGCTCGCGGTCTGCGTGTTCTGCGCGTCCGGGCCCGTCCCGGAGCCCGCGATCGCCCTGGCGGGGGAGGTCGGCGCGGCGATCGCGGCGCGCGGCTGGAGCCTGGTCTCCGGCGGCGGGCGGGTGTCGATGATGGGCGCCGTCGCCCGCGCCGCACGCGAGGGCGGGGCGCGCACGGTCGGCGTGATCCCCGAGGCGCTGGTGGCCCACGAGGTGGCCGACGAGCAGTCCGACGAGCTCGTCGTCGTCGCCGACATGCGCACCCGCAAGGGCGAGATGGACGCGCGCAGCGACGCGGTGCTCGCCCTGCCCGGCGGGCTCGGCACGCTCGAGGAGCTGTTCGAGGCGTGGACGTCGGGCTATCTGAAGATGCACGACAAGCCCGTCGTCGTGCTCGACCCCGACGGGTTCTACGACCCGCTGTTCAGCTGGCTCGACAGCCTGGTCGGCACGGGGTTCGTCTCCGCGCGGGGCATGGCGGGCGTGGTGCGCACGACGACCGTCGCCGAGGCGCTCGACGCCCTAGCGACGCCGCAGCCAGCGCACCAGCAGCGTGCCGTCGTCGACCAGCAGTGAGCCGAGGTCGAACGCGGCCGGCGGGCGCAGCGCCTCGGGGGTGCGCGCCATCCGCGCCGCCTGCCCGGCGACGGCCAGCGGCGCGTAGCTGACGCGGATCTCGTCGACGAGGTCGCCCGCCAGCAGGGTGCCGACGATCCCCGGCCCGCCCTCGCAGTCGATGCGCCGCAGCCCGCGCCCGGCGAGCCGGCTGATCGCGTCGGCCAGGTCGACGTCCGCGTCGCCGGCCACGATCACCTCGGCGCCCGCGTCCTCCCAGGCCGACCGCTTCGCCGCGCCGGCTGCGCTCGTCACCACGATCGACGGGACCGCGACGTCGACGATGCTCGTGGCGTCGGGTGCGAGCGAACCGGACGTGACCAGCGCCAGCGGGGCCACCGGCGACAGCCCGTGGCGTGCGCGGCGGGCGGCCGTGGTGGCGTCCGGGCGCAGCCCCGGGTAGTCCTCGGCGACGGCGGTGCCCGCGCCGAGCAGCACCACGTCGGCGAGGTCGTGGGCCAGCGCGAAGACCCGCCGGTCGGCGGGCGTCGAGAGCCCCGCCGAGCGCCCCTCGACCTCGATGCCGCCGTCGAGCGAGCTGACGAAGTTGACCGCGAGCCAGGAGCCGCGGTCGGCGGGGTAGGTGTAGAGCTCCTCGAGGGCGGCGTCGTCGAGCTCGGTCGCCGGGAGCGGCCAGACCCGGTGCATCACATCCAGCGCTCCGCCCGCGACGGCGGCCGGTCGCCGAGCACGCTCGCGACCATCTCGAGGGTCTGGCGGGTCTCCTCGACCTGGTGGGCGCGCACCATGGTCACCCCCGCCGCCACGGCGAGCGCGGTCGCGGCGAGCGTGCCCGTCAGGCGGCCGTGCAGCGGCACGTCGAGGGTCTCGCCGACCACGCCCTTGTTGGACATGGCGAGCAGCACCGGGGTGCCGGTCGCGACCAGCCGCGGCAGCCCGCGCAGCACCTCGAGGCTCTGCAGCGTGTTCTTGCCGAAGTCGATGGTCGGGTCGAGCAGGAGGCCCTCGCGCGGCACGCCCGCGGCGACCGCGCGCTCGGCCAGCGCCGTGGTGACCGCGATGACGTCGCCGACGACGTCGTCGTAGACCGGGCGGACGGGGTCGGTGCGCGGGGTGAGCCCGCCGGTGTGGGCGCAGACGTAGCCGGCGCCGTACGCGGCCGTGACCGGCAGGATCTCCGGGTCCCAGCCCGCCCAGCTGTCGTTGACGAGGTCGGCGCCCGCGGCGAGGCAGGCCCGCGCGACCTCGGCGCGGTAGGTGTCGATGCTGATCGCGAGGTCGGGGTGCTGCTCGCGGGTCCAGGTCAGCGTGGGCAGCAGCCGGTCGAGCTCCTCGGCGACCGACACCTCCGGGCCCGGGCTCGCGGGGACACCGCCCAGGTCGACGACGTCGGCGCCCGCGGCGACCGCGTCGTCGATCGCCTTGCGCGCGTCCTCGGGGGCCCAGGTGCTGCCCTGGTCGTAGAACGAGTCCGGGGTGCGGTTGACGATCGCCATGATGAGGGCGCGGTCACGGCGCAGGTGACGGCCACGGAGCACCATGTGCACGGGCGTGGGGTCGGCTGCGGCGCTCGCCATGCCGTCTTGATACACGATCTCCAGGATCCCGAGAGGTGGGGACGAGCGCAGCGTGAGAGCCGCGACCGAGGACTGGTTCGCCCGCCGGACCTGGGCGCGCCCGCCCTGGACCGCCGCCGGACTGACCGTCGCGAAGGCCGGCCGGACGGTCTCGGTGGTGCTGCCGGCGCTCGACGAGGAGGCGACGGTCGGGGGCGTCGTCGCCGCGGTGCGCCCGCTGCTCGGGACCCTCGTCGACGAGATCGTCGTCGTCGACTCCGGGTCCACCGACGCCACCGCCGCGCGGGCCCGGGCCGCCGGGGCGCGGGTGGTGGCGCGCGACGCCGTGCTGCCCGGCGTGCCCGTGCGGGCGGGCAAGGGCGAGGTGCTCTGGCGCTCGCTCGCCGCCACGTCGGGCGACCTCGTCGTGTTCCTCGACTCCGACCTCGTCGACCTCGGCCCCGACTTCGTCGTCGACCTGCTCGGGCCCCTGCTCACCGTCGACGGCGTCGCGCTGGTCAAGGGCTTCTACCACCGGCCCCTGCGCATGTCGGACCACGACGCCGCCCGCACCGGGGGCGGTCGCGTCACCGAGCTCACCGCGCGCCCCGCGCTGGCCGCGCTGCGCCCCGAGCTCGCCGGGGTCGTGCAGCCGCTGGGCGGCGAGTACGCCGCGACCCGCGAGCTCCTCGAGTCGCTGCCGTTCGCCGCGGGCTACGGCGTCGAGATCGGGCTGCTGCTCGACACCCACCGCGAGCGCGGCCTCGACGCGATCGCCCAGGTGGACCTCGGCGTCCGCAAGCACCGCCACCGCTCCCTGCGGGCGCTCGGGGCCACCGCGGCCGAGGTGCTCGACGCCGTGGTGCGCCGCTGCGTCCCCGGGCACCCCGGTGCCGACCCGCTCACGCAGTTCGTGCCCGTCGACGGCGACTGGCTGCCCGACGAGCAGGCCGTCGCCACGACCGACCGCCCGCCGCTCGCGACACTGCGGGCCACCGGGAGCTGACGGGGACCGTCGCCCGCGGCACCTACGATCGGTGCCATGGGCAGCGCGCTGGTGTACGTCATCGTGGTCGGCCTGGTGGCCGCCGCGGTCTACCTGCTGGCGGCCTTCGTCTTCGGCCGCGGCGAGGAGCTGGCCCCGATGCCGCCCGGCGCGACGCCGACGCGGCTGCCCGCGCGCGACCTCACCGGCGGCGACGTGCGCGACCTGCGGTTCCAGCAGACCCTGCGCGGCTACAAGTGCAGCGAGGTCGACTGGGCGCTCGAGCGCCTGGCCGCCGAGGTCGACGCGCTGCGGGCGCGGGTCGACGCGATGGAGGGCGGCGGGGAGGCCGCGCGCCCGGCGGTGGAGCCGGCGGAGGTCGTGCGGACCAACGGCAACGGGCTCGCGGACCCGACGCCCACCGACCCCACCGTGCCGGCGGGGGCGACGAGCTCCGGGCACGACCCCGCCCGCCGGCGCTGACCGGACACACCACAGGATCGAGTGCGTGGCGTTACGGACGCTCAGCGTCAGCGACGCCACGCCGCTGACACGAGGAGAGGCATGGCGCGACGCGAGATCACGCTGTCGGTGGACGTCGACGCGCCCGTCGAGACCACCTGGCGGCAGGTCACCGACTGGGAGTCCCAGGGCGAGTGGATGCTCGGCACGTCGGTGAAGGTCACGCGCGGGGACGGCGTCAGCGTCGGCTCCGAGCTGGCGGCGACGACGGGCGTCGGGCCGCTGGGCGTCACCGACACCATGGAGATCGTCGGCTGGGACCCGCCGCACCGCGCCACCGTGCGCCACACCGGGCACGTCGTGCGCGGCAGCGGCGTGTTCAGCGTGCTGGAGCGCCGCACCGACGACGGGCGCGAGGCGTCCACCTTCGTGTGGAGCGAGCAGCTCGACCTGCCGCTCGGCCCCCTCGGGGCGGTGGGCTGGCCCGTGGTGAAGCCGGCGTTCGCGTGGGGGCTGCGGCGCTCGCTCGAGACGCTGGCCCGCCGCTGCGAGCAGCAGTGACCGCGGCGGTCGTCGGCACCGACGGCGTCGGCCGCTGCCCCTGGGGCGCCGGTGACGGGCTGCTCGCGGAGTACCACGATGCCGAGTGGGGCCGGGAGCTGCGTGGGCGCGACGCCCTCTACGAGCGGATCAGCCTCGAGGCGTTCCAGTCGGGCCTGTCGTGGCTGATCGTCCTGCGCAAGCGCCCCGCGTTCCGCGCGGCGTTCGCGGGCTTCGACCCCGAGGCGGTCGCCCGCTTCGGCGATGACGACGTGGCGCGCCTGCTCGCCGACGCGGGGATCGTCCGCAACCGCGCCAAGATCGAGGCGACGATCGCCAACGCCCGCGCCGTGCTGGGGCTCGCCGAGCGCGGCGAGGACCTCGACACGCTGCTCTGGTCGTTCGCGCCGCCCCCGCGCGAGGCCCCGCCCACCGGCTTCGCGGACGTGCCCGCGACGACCCCGGAGTCGGCCGCGATGGCCAAGGCGCTGCGCACGCGCGGCTTCCGTTTCGTGGGCCCGACGACGTGCTACGCGATGATGCAGGCCACCGGGATGGTCGACGACCACGTCGCCGGATGCTTCCGCGCCGTGACGCCGGCGGGGACCCCTTCGGACGGTCGGGTGGGCGCCTGACCGGGGCGGACACGCCCGGGTGATCGCTCCGGTGTCGTGCCTGCCGGGTCCATAGGGAAGAATCGTCGCTTGTCACACGGCGCTCGCTCCCCGGTCGCCCTCTCGGGCGACACGGGGGACGAAGACGACCAGCTCGTGGAGGGAGCACGCTATGGCGGCCATGAAGCCCCGGACCGGTGACGGTCCCCTCGAGGTCACCAAGGAGGGGCGCGGCATCGTGATGCGCGTGCCGCTCGAGGGTGGGGGGCGCCTCGTCGTCGAGATGACGGCGGACGAGGCGGGCGACCTGCGAGAGGCTCTGCAGGGCGTGGTCGGCTGAGCACCCCGACCTCCGTGGGGCGGGACGGCGCCGGCTCCGCGGTCGATCCGCAGTACGCGGCTCCGGCGCTGCCCACCCCGCTCGCCGTCCTGACCGTCGACGGCTCTCCCGACGACGCCCCCGACGCGGCCGCCACGGTGCGCTGGCGGCGGCGCGACGAGCGCCCCGACGCGGATCGCACGGACTCCGCCGACGCCACCGACCCCCCGGACACCACCGACGACGCCGGCGACGGCGCGGTCGAGGGTGCGCCGCCGGGGTGGCGGCCCTCGGCGGGGTCCGTCGCCGCGCTCCCCATCACGACACCCACCACGACACCCACCGACCTGGCGAGCTGGCTCGTCGGCGTCGGCGAGGGCCGCACGCGCGACTGGCGGGCCGCGGGCGCCGCGGCGGTCCGCGCCGTCCGCGACGCCGCCGCGAGCGCGCTGGGCGTGGCGGCCGCCGACGAGCGCGTCGCCGTGCTGCGCCCCGACCGCCCCGAGGACGCGCCGCGCTCCGCCGACGAGTGGGCCGCGCTGGCGCTCGGCGTCGTGCTCGGCTCGCACCGCTTCACCGTCCGCTCCGAGCGCACCCCGCCGAGGCTGCGGGTGCACCTCGAGGTCCCCGCCGAGCACCGTGCTGACGTCGACCGCGCCGTCGAGCTCGCGACGGCCACCGCCCGGACCCGCGACCTCGCCGACACGCCGTCGGGCGCCAAGTCGCCGGCCTGGTTCGCCGACACCGCGTCCGCGCTCGTCGCCGACGCCGACGGTCTCGAGGTCACCGTCCGGGACGAGCACTGGCTCACCGCTCAGGGCTTCGGCGGCGTCCTGGCCGTCGGCGGCGGCTCGTCGCGCCCGCCCCGGTTCCTCGAGCTCCGCTGGGCGCCGGAAGGCGCGAGCGACCACGTCGTCCTCGTCGGCAAGGGCATCACGTTCGACACCGGCGGCATCTCCATCAAGCCGAACGCCGGCATGGCGGACATGCGCACCGACTGCGCGGGCGGCGCCGCTGTCGTGGCCGCCCTGCGCTCGCTCGCCCGGCTGCGGGTGCCGGTGCGGGTGACGGGCCTGGTCCCGCTCGCCGAGAACCACGTCTCCGGCTCCGCGTACCGCCCCGGCGACGTCGTGCGCCACCGCGGCGGCACCACCACCGAGGTCACCAACACCGACGCCGAGGGGCGCATGGTGCTGGCCGACGCGATCGCCTACGCGCTCGAGGAGCTGGCCCCCGACGTGGTCGTCGACGTCGCCACGCTCACCGGCGCGATGAAGGTCGCGCTCGGCGTGCGCACCGGCGGCGTGTTCGCCAGCGACCCGGGCCTGCGCGCGGCGATCGTCGCGGCCGGCGAGGGCACGGGGGAGGCGTGGTGGCCGATGCCGCTGACCGCCGACCTCGACCCGGACGTCGACTCCGCCATCGCCGACGTCCGCCAGGCCCCGGGCGGGCCGGGCGCCATCGCGGCGGCGCTGTTCCTGCGCCGCTTCACCGGCGGGCGGCCCTGGGCCCACCTCGACATCGCCGGGCCGGCGCGCTGCGACAGCCCGCACGAGGAGGTCGCCAAGGGCGCCACGGGCTTCGCCGCCCGGACGCTCGTGGAGTTCTGCGCGTCACGCGCCTGACGGGTCGCGCCGGGCCGCGCAGAGCAGGCCCTCGGCGATCGGCAGCACCAGCGGCACGAGGCGCTCGTCCTCCCGGACCGCCCGCACGGTCTCGCGCAGCGCGCCCGCCACTGCCTCGCGGCGCACCGGGTCGGTCAGCCGGCCCTGCCAGAGCACGTCGTCGACGACCACCACGCCGCCCGGGCGCAGCAGGCGCAGCGACGCCTCGAGGTCGCGGGGCATCTCGGTGGTGACGCCGTCGACCACGACGAGGTCGTAGCCGGCGTCGGAGAGCTTGGGCAGCACCTGCCGCGAGGTGCCCTTGATCATGCGGACGCGGCCGGGCGCGAACCCCGCCTCGATGCACGCCACGCGGGCCCGGACCTGGCGCTCCCCGTCGGGGTCGATGCTGGTCAGCAGCCCGTCGGCGGGCATGCCGCGCAGCAGCGCCACCGTGCCCAGCCCGAGCCCGGTGCCGATCTCGACGACCGAGCGCGCCCGGGTGGCGGCGGCGAGGAAGGTCAGGGCCGCCGCGGTGGCGGGCGCGACGGGGACGACGCCCTCGGCGGTGGAGCGCTCGCGCAGCCCGGCGAGCAGCTCGTCCTCGACGTGGAAGGCCTCGGCCCGCTCGGCGATGCGGGTCCGCGCCCGGGTGGCGGCCTCGGCCTGGTCGGGGCCGTCGGCGGCCACGGCGGTGCCGGCCTCCTTGCGGACGGCGCGCAGCGGGCGCGAGGGGCCGCGCACGCCCCCGCCGCCCCCACCGCCGCGCCCTCCGGGGCGTCCCGTCGCCATCCGAGCAGGCTAGATCGCGAGGAGGGCCCGGCGCGGCGTGCCGCGCCGACACGCCGCCGACACGGTCGGGGTGAGGGGCGGATCACGCCGTCCCGCGGAAACTCAGCGCCCTCTCAGCTCGACCTCACCCCTGTGACATGACGGCCCGCCAGAGTGGTGCCCACGTCGCCGGAACCCCGACCGGCCGCCGTCAGCCGAGCCGAGGAGCACGCACCCCGATGCCCGACCGACCCGCCCCCGCCGCCGTCTCCCCCTCGGGCGCGCCGTCCTCGGGCGGGACCGCTGTCCTCGAGCGTCCCGAGCAGACCCCTGTCGCCACCGACGACGTCTTCGACGAGACCGGCACGTGGGTGCCGCCGACCTGGGACGACGTCGTGCGCCAGCACGCCGACCGGGTCTACCGCCTGGCCTACCGGCTGACCGGTGACGCCCACGACGCCGAGGACCTCACGCAGGAGACGTTCATTCGCGTGTTCCGGTCGCTCGCGGGCTACAAGCCCGGCACCTTCGAGGGCTGGCTGCACCGCATCACGACCAACCTCTTCCTCGACATGGTCCGCCGCCGCGCGCGGCTGCGCATGGAGGGCCTCCCCGAGGACACCGACCGCCTCCCCGGCGGTGGCCCCGACCCCGAGCAGGTCTGGTCCGAGGCCCACCTCGACCCCGATCTGCAGGCCGCCCTCGACGCGCTGGCCCCCGAGTTCCGGGCCGCCGTCGTGCTCTGCGACGTGGAAGGTCTGTCGTACGAGGAGATCGCGGCGACCCTGGGTGTCAAACTGGGGACCGTGCGAAGCCGCATCCACCGCGGGCGTCAGGCCCTGCGCGCCGCGCTCGAGTCCCGCGCCGCCGACCGTGTCGGGCCCTCCCGGAGCTCAGCATGATCTCCGGGCGCACCGGGGCGTCGGGCTGGTCCCGGCGGTTCACCGAGTCCGGTCACCTCGCGCTCGACGCCGTCGTCGCCTTCGTCGACGACGAGCTGCCGCCCGGCCCGGCGCACCGCGCCGCCGCCCATGTCGACCGGTGCCTGTCCTGCGCCGCCGAGGTCGCCGCCCAGCGACAGGCCCGCCGCCGGGTGCGCGCCGCCGGGGGCCCGGCCGTCCCGAGCTCGCTGATCAGCGCCCTGTGCTCCATCCCGGACGCCGCCCCCGTCCCGCAGGCGCCCGCGGGGCTCGCGGTCGCTCCCGACGGCGAGATCGTGGTCGCCGAGGAGCCGGAGCGCGGTGACGAGCCCCGCGCCCGCCGCTGGCCGGAGCGGCGCCGCACGTTCGGGCTGCCCGTGGCCGTCAGCTCCGGGGTGGTCGTGGGCGCGGCCGCCCTGGCCGCCTTCGCCGGGCCGGCGGTCGTGTCCGGCACCGCGCCGTCCTCCGGCGTGCCGGCGCTCGGCAGCGTGGCGCCGAGCGTCACGCCGACCGCCGCGGCCGCCGACCTCGCCGTCCGCGACCGTGCCGCCGACCGTGCCGTGGCGGCGTCGACCGCCTCCTCGCCGGGCCTCCCGGGCCCCGGCGCCCCCTGAGCGCCCGCCCGCTGACCGGCCCTTCACCGCTGCGGTCGCACGCTGTGACCGTGTCGACGCGAGGCGCGCCCCGAGGCTCTACGGTGGTGGAGCGATGAGCACCACCCTGGAGCGGCCCGCCCGCCTGCGCACCCGCCGGGACACGCGATGACCGGACCCACCGACCCGTCCGCCGGGTCCACGCCCGACGCCGACCCGCAGGCACCGTCGCACGGGCACGCCAACGGGCACGCCAACGGGCACGCCAACGGGCACGCCAACGGCCACGCCAACGGCCACACGAACGGCCACACCAACGGCCACACCAACGGCCACACGAACGGCCACGGGCACCGGGCCGACGAGCGGGAGCTCGCCGCGCTCTTCGGGCGCCCCGCCGGCGTCGAGGGCGGCTTCGGCGCCCCGGGCGGCGAGACGGGGCGGGTACGCCCGCCGGGGCGGGGCGAGCCGCCCGCGCCGGCGCTCGTCGCCGCGTTCGGCCGGCCCGAGGGCGCGGAGCCGTCGTCGCTGCAGCGCCCCGCGGCCCCGGTGGATCCGGGCGGCGACCGCCCCGACGACTTCTGGGAGAACGACACCGCCACCACCGACCCGTGGCGCGACCCCGACGCGGGCGCGGAGCTGGGCGGCCCGGCACTGGGGGAGTCGCGCCCCGGCCGGGCCGTGCCGCCGACCGGCCCGCGGCTCTCCGCCCGCGAGCTCGTGCTCGGGCGGCGCGTGCAGCCCACCGCGCTCGCCCTGCTGGCCGTCGTCGCGCTGCTGCTGGGCGCGGTCGGCGGCGTGGTCGGCTGGGCCGTCGCGGGCGGCGCCGACAGCCTCGTCGACCCCGGGGCCACGCTGACGCCGGTCGAGGCGGGCCGGGAGCGCCCGCCGGGCTCGGTGGCCGACGTCGCCGGGCGCGTCGCCCCCGCCGTGGTGTCGCTGGAGCTGCAGGCGGGCAGCAGCGGCGGCACCGGCTCGGGCGTGGTGCTCACCCCGGACGGCTACATCGTCACCAACAACCACGTCGTCGAGCTCGCGGCCACGGACCCGCGCGCGAGCCTCGAGGCCGTCTTCGCCTCCGGCCTGCGCGCGCCGGCCCGCGTGGTGGGGCGCGACCCGCAGACCGACATCGCCGTGGTGAAGGTCGACATCGCGAACCCCGTCGTCGCCCAGCTCGGCAGCTCGGCCGACCTGCGCGTCGGCGACGGCGTCATCGCCATCGGCTCGCCGCTGGGCCTGGCCGGCACGGTCACCGAGGGCATCGTCAGCTCGGTCGACCGCCCGGTGCGCCTCGACGCCGAGTCGGCCGAGGCCAACCCCGTCATCGACGCCATCCAGACCGACGCGGCGATCAACCCCGGCAACTCCGGCGGCGCGCTGGTCGACACCTCGGGCGCCGTCGTCGGCATCAACACCGCGATCCGCACCCTCGGCGGGGGCGAGGGCGGCTCGATCGGCCTCGGCTTCGCCATCCCGATCGACGACGTCCGCGCGATCGCCCAGTCGATCATCCGCACCGGCGGCTACACCCACAGCGACCTCGGGGTGAACGCCAAGTCGGTCACCGACGGCACCGCCGACGGCGCGCAGATCCTCAACGTCCGCCAGGGCGGGCCCGCGTCGCGCGCCGGGGTGCAGGAGGGCGACGTCGTCCTGCGGGTCGACGACCGCCCCATCGCGTCCGCCGACGAGCTCGTCGTCGCCGTGCGGGAGCACCCGCCGGGCCAGATCATCAGCCTGGGCGTGGTGCGCGAGGGCCGTCCGCTGACGCTGCAGGTCACGCTCTAGGGGGCCGGGGTGTTCGACAACATCGGCTGGCCCGAGCTGCTCGTGCTCGCCCTCGTCGGGCTGTTCGTGCTGGGCCCGGAGCGCCTGCCCGCCGCCGCGTCCTGGGTGGCCAGCACCGTGCGGACCATCCGCGACTACGCCACCGGCGCCCGCGACCAGCTGCGCCAGGAGCTCGGCCCCGAGTTCGACGAGCTGCGCAAGCCCCTCGAGGACCTGCGCTCGGTGCGCGACCTCGACCCGCGGCGTGCCGTGCGCCAGAACCTGTTCGCCGAGCCGCCCGCGGACGGCACGTGGAGCGGCGCGGCGACCCCGGGCACCGCGGCGGCGGCCACGCCGGCGGCACCCGCCTCCCGGAACGGCAACGGGACGTCCTCCGCGCCGACCCCGCCGCGCACCACGAGCCGCCCCCTGCAGCAGGGGGAGATCGCCCCGGTCGACCCGGACGCGACCTGATCCGTCAGTTGACCTGGCGGCCGCGTCCCTCCCAGTACTCCGCACGCAGCTTGAACTTCTGCAGCTTGCCCGTGGCCGTCCGGGCGAGCTCCGCCCGGAACTCGACCGAGGTCGGGGCCTTGTAGCGGGCGAGGTGGGCCTTGCAGTGCTCGATCAGCTCGGCCTCGGTGACCTGCTCGCCCGGGGCGAGCACCACCAGGGCCTTGATCGTCTCGCCCCACTTCTCGTCGGGCACGCCGATGACCGCGACCTCGGCGACCGCGGGGTGGCTGAACAGCGTGTCCTCGACCTCGATCGAGGACACGTTCTCCCCGCCACTGATGATCACGTCCTTGCGGCGGTCGCTGATCGACAGGTAGCCGTCCTCGTCGAGGGTGCCGCCGTCGCCGGTGTGGAACCACCCGTCCCGGAGCACCTTCCCGGTCTCGTCGGGCCGCTCCCAGTAGCTCTTGAGGACCACGTTGGACCGGGCGAGGACCTCGCCGTCGTCGGAGATCCGCACCTTCACGCCGAGGGCGGGGGCCCCGGCGCGCCCGAGCCGGGCCGCGCGGTCCTCGGTCTCCAGGTCGTCCCACTCGGCGCGGCGGCGGTTGAACGTCAGCAGCGGCGAGGTCTCGGTGAGGCCGTAGATCTGGATGAACTCCCAGCCCAGGACGTCCTCGACCTGCGCGATCGTCCGCGTGGGCGGGGGCGCACCCGCGCCGACGATGCGGACGGTCCCGCGGCCGGGGATCTCGCCCTCCCACTCGGCGGCGGCGGTGAGCACGGCGGAGATGACCGCCGGGGCGGCGCAGAGCACGGTGACGTCGTGGGCCGCGACCCGCCGCAGGATCTCTGCGCCGTCGACCTTGCGCAGGACGACGTGCTTCGCCCCGAGGCCGGTGACGGCGTAGGGCATGCCCCAGCCGTTGGCGTGGAACATCGGCAGTGTGTGCAGGTAGACGTCGCGGTCGCTCACCCCGAGGTGCATCCCGAACGTCGTCGCGTTGACCCACAGGTTCCGGTGGGTGAGCTCGACGCCCTTCGGCCGCGCCGTCGTGCCGCTCGTGTAGTTGATCGTCGCCGTGGCGTCCTCGTCCGGCTCCCACGGCTCGGGGTCCACGCCGAAGCGGTAGATCTCCTGGTCGCCCTGCTCACCGAGCACGATCGTGCGCGCGCACGGGACGCCTTTCAGCGCCTCCTCGAGCTCGGGGTCGACGAGCAGCAGGCTCGCCCGGGACTGCTCGACGATGTAGGTGACCTCGTCGACCGAGAGGCGGAAGTTCACCGGGACGAGCACGCGCCCGTGCCCGGACACCCCGAAGAACGAGACCAGCAGGCGCGCGCTGTTGTGGGAGACGATCGCGACGCGTTCCCCGAAGCCGATCCCCATCGCGTCCAGCGCGGCCGCCTGGGCGCGGGCGAGCTCGGCGACCCGCGCGTAGGTGAGGTCGGTCAGGGGCGCGGCCGGCTGGTCGGGCTCGTCGACGATGCCGACCCGGTCGCCGTAGACGATCTCGGCGCGGTCGAGGAAGTCCTGGATCTCGAACGGGACCTGCATCATCAACTCCAGTGGCCGGCCACAGTGCGGTCGTCGAACGGTGCCACGGAGATCGTCCATCGGGCGAGAGGTCGCTCACGACGAGACCTTCGCGCTCGGAGGTCTCCCGGGCCCGCTGTTACGTTCGGTGACGTGCTTGCGCATCAGCGAGAGCCGGTGCGCCGTGTCCTCGAGGCGGCCAACCGGCTCGACAGCGACCCGCGGCTGCTCGCCGCGGTCGAGTGGGCGCGCTCGCGGCTGCCCGGCGACGCCGCGTACGGCGACCCGCTCTCGACCGGCGACGACGCCGTCGGCCGCGTCGCCGCCCAGCTCGCCCCGCTGGCGGCGACGCGCCCGAGCGTGCTGCGCGAGGTCGGGCTGACCGCGCTGCAGCTCTGGCAGGCGCACGCCGGGATCGAGGAGCGCGCCAGCGACGAGCAGGTGGTCGTGCTGTTCACCGACCTCGCCGGCTTCTCCGACTGGACCCTCGAGGTGGGTGACGACATCGCGGTGTGCGCGCTGCGGCGCGTCGGCGCGGTCGTCGAGCCGCTGGTGCGCCGCCGCGGCCGGGTGGTCAAGCGCCTCGGGGACGGGCTGATGGCGGTGCACCCGAGCGCCGAGGACGCCGTCGAGGTGGCGCTCGCCGCGCGGGACGCGGTGGGCGAGCTCGACGTCGACGGGCACCGGCTGCACCTGCGCGCGGGCGTGCACGTCGGCACCCCGCAGCAGCTCGGCGGCGACTACTACGGCCGCGACGTCAACATCGCCGCGCGCATCACCGACGCGGCCGGACCGGACGAGGTCTGCGTGTCCAGCCCGACCCGCGAGCTGCTCGACGGCGGGCGCTTCGCGACGTTCCCGCTGAGCCGGCGCCGCGGGAAGGGCGTGCCGCCCGACATCACCCCGTGGCGGGTCGGTCGCCGGCCTCCCGGCTGAGGGGGTTGGCGCGCAGGCCGCCCGACGGGTCGAGGCGCCCGAGGATCGCGGCGGTGACGCAGGCGAGCGACTCGACGCCCTCGCCGTCGAGCGCGTCGAAGATGAGCCGGCGGACCTCGGCGGCGTGGCCCGGCGCGGTCGCGCGGACCTTCTCCAGGCCGGCGTCGGTGAGCCGGGCGACGGTGACGCGCCCGCTCTCGGGCGAGGGCTCGCGCGTCACCCAGCCCTGGCTCTCCAGACGCGCCACCACGTGCGAGAGCCGCGAGAGCGAGGAGTTCACGGTGGCCGCGAGCGCGCTCATCGGCAGCGTGCGCCCCGGCGTCTCGGAGAGCATCGCCAGCGTGAGGTAGGAGAACTGGGTCAGGCCCGCGTCGCGCTGCAGTTGCGCGTCGAGCGCGGCGGGGAGGAGCGTCATCACCGCGGCGGTGCGCCGCCACGCGCGCTGCTCGTCGTCGTCCAGCCAGGGCCCCTCGTGCATGACCCTCACATTACTTGATGCTTCAACTCTTCGCAGGTAGTGTCCGGAGTTGAAGTATCAACCTCGTTCGCAGGGAGTCGTCATGGACCCGTTCGCCACCGCCCACCCGGGAGCGGCGTTCGACGCCTACGAGCCGGCCGCGCGGGAGCGCGCCGCACGGCGCACGCCCTGGCGGCCCGAGGACGGCCCGCTCCCGGCGCTCTACGTCAGCCACGGGGCGCCGCCGCTGTTCGACGACGCGGAGTGGATGACGCGCCTGGGCGAGTGGGCCGACCGGCTGCCGACCCCGAGGGCGATCCTCATCGTCTCGGCGCACTGGGAGTCCGCGCCGCTGACGCTGTCGAGCCCGGAAGCCGGAACCCCGCTGGTGTACGACTTCGGCGGCTTCGCCGAGCGCTTCTACCGGATGACCTACGCGACCCCCGACGCCACGGCGCTCGCCGCCCGCATCGCCGCGACCCTGCCCGACGGGCAGCCCGCGCACACCTCGCGCCGCGGGCTCGACCACGGCGCCTGGGTGCCGCTGAAGGTCATGTACCCGCTCGGCGACGTGCCGGTCCTGCAGATGAGCCTGCCGACCGAGGACCCGGACCGCCTGCTCGCCATCGGCACGCGCCTGCGCGAGCTGCGCAGTGAGGGCGTGCTCGTCATCGGGTCGGGCTTCATGACCCACGGGCTGCCGTTCCTCTCCCGCGAGATGCTCGCGGGACAGCAGACCCCGGGCTGGACCGGCGACTTCGACGCCTGGGCCGCCGAGGCTCTCGACCGCGGCGACCTCGAGACCCTGCACGGCTTCCGCGACGCCCCCGGGATGCCCTACGCCCACCCGACCGCCGAGCACTTCGTGCCGCTGTTCGTCACCCTCGGCGCCGCCACCGACCCCGAGGGCCCGGTGACCACGACGATCGACGGCACCATGTGGGGCCTGTCCCGGCGCTCACTGCAGGTGGCCTGAGCGTCACGGGAAAAGGGCTGGCGGGCCCGGTGGTCGACCGGGCACGCTGAGCGGGACCGGGGTGCACGAGCCCCGGGACGACTTCGAGGAGTGAACGCCATGGCCGCCCGCAGCGGGCGCCATGACCGGCGCCGTCACGCCATCACACGGTGACGCCACGCCGCGCCGAGGCGCGGCCGGGGCGTCCTGCTCGAAGGGTCGTACCCTGCAGTGTTCTCGCACTCCACGCATGACTCCGTCCTGCCCACCTACGGCTGGGACAGCTCCTGGGAGCAGCTCGCTCTGTCCTCCGACGCGCCGGCGGGCTCCGTGCCGGGCCGCGTCGCCCGCGTCGACCGCGGCCGGGTCGACGTCCTGACCGACACCGGCCGCGTCCACGCCGCGCCGCGCAGCGCCTGCGCGGTCGGCGACTGGGTGCTCGTCCACGACGGCGTGGTCGCCGCCGTCCTGCCGCGCCGCACCACCCTCGCCCGTGCCGCCGCCTCGGGCCGCTCCGAGGCCCAGGTGCTGGCGGCGAACGTCGACACCGTCCTCGTCACCGTCCCCGCCGGGTCCACGTCCCGGGTCGGGCGCGTCGAGCGTCTCGTCGCGCTGGCGTGGGAGAGCGGTGCGACCCCGGTGCTCGTGCTCACCAAGATCGACCGGTGTGACGACCTCGCCGGCGTCCTCGCGGAGCTGGCCCTCGCCGCGCCCGGCGTCGAGGTCGTCGGCGTCAGCGCCGTGACGGGGGAGGGCGTCGACGCGGTGGCCGGGGCCGCACAGGGCACCACGGTGCTCGTCGGGCCGTCCGGTGCCGGCAAGTCCACGCTCGCCAACGCCCTGCTCGGCACCGACCTGCTCGCGGTCGGCGCCGTGCGCGCCGTCGACGACAAGGGCCGGCACACCACGGTGCACCGCGAGCTCCTGCCCCTGCCCACCGGCGGGGTGCTCGTCGACACCCCGGGGCTGCGCGCCGTGGGCGTCCGCGACGCCGCCGAGGGCATCGACCGCGCCTTCGCCGACGTCGTCGACCTCGCCGAGCACTGCCGCTTCGCCGACTGCGCGCACGAGCACGAGCCCGGGTGCGCGGTGCGGGCGGCGGTGGACGCCGACGAGCTCCCGGGACGACGGTTCGAGGCGTATCGCAAGCTCCGGCGCGAGGACGAGTGGGCGGCGGCACGCACCGACGCTCGCTTGGCCTCCGAGCGGCGCGCGCGGTGGAAGCAGGTCACCAAGGACCAGCGCGCTCGTTACCGGGCACGCGGGCGCTGAGCGCTCGCCGCCCCTGGTGAAGCGAACGCGCTGCTCGTTGCTTCTAGGCGTACGAACGGCGCGTTCGCTGCAACCTCGCTAGTGTCCTGAGTCGTAAGTTCGCCAGCGGTTGCAGTAGTTGGCGATGCTGTCAAGGATATCGTCGGCGGTCTTGGTCCAGACGTAGGGCTTGGGGTCGTCGTTCCAGGCCTTGATCCAGGCGCGGATATCGGCGTTGAGCGCGGACACCGAGCGGTGCGCCGAGCGTTGCAGCTTCTTGGTGGTCA
>NZ_JBHSKG010000013.1:0-194094 GCF_042657905.1 Actinomycetospora rhizophila
GGGCGGGCGCCGGCACCGCCGGAGCGGAGGTCGGTGCGCGGGGCCTCGGCGCGCGGGGCCCGGTCGGGACGGCCCGCCCGCCCCGACCGGCCGGCCCGGCCGCCGCGGCCGGGTCGTCCGGTGGGCCGGGCCTGGCCGGTCATCGTGGGCCGGTCACCGCGCGTCGGCCTGCGCTTCGCGGCGCTCGAGCTCGGAGAGGACCTCGGGACCGAGGACCGTGATGTCGCCCGCGCCCATCGTCACGACGAGGTCGCCGGGCCGGGCGAGGTCGGCGAGCAGCGCCGGCACCTGACCCCACGAGGGCTCGTAGTGCACGTTCTCCTGGGGCAGCGTGAGCTGGCGGGCGATGAGCTCGCCGTTGACGCCGGGCTCGGGCTGCTCGCGGGCGCCGTAGACGTCGAGCACCACGACCTCGTCGGCCAGCGAGAGCGCGGCGCCGAACTCGGCGGCGAAGTCGCGGGTGCGCGAGTACAGGTGCGGCTGGAACGCCACGATGAGCCGGCCGTGCTCGCCGAGCACCGGGCGGGCGGCGCGGAGCTGGGCCGCGACCTTCTTGGGGGCGTGCGCGTAGTCGTCGTAGACCCGCACCCCGGCGGCGGTGCCGCGGTACTCGAAGCGCCGCCGCACCCCGTCGAACCCGGCGAGCCCGCCGAGCAGGCCGTCGATCGGGGCGCCGAGGTCCAGGCCGGCGAGCAGGGCGGCGCAGGCGTTGAGGGCCTGGTGCTCGCCGGGCACGCCGAGGCGCAGCTCGTGCTCCTGCCCGGCGAGGCGGATGCGCAGGATGCCCGCGGACCCCTCGGCGCGGTAGTCGAGCACCGTCACGTCGTCGGGGCCCGTGGCGGTGCGGCCGTAGCGGCGCACGCGCACCCCGGTGGCCGCGGCGCGGTCGCCCAGCGTCGCCGAGCCGGGGTCGTCGGCGCAGACCACGAGGGCGCCACCGGGCTCGATGCGCGCGGCGAACGCGTCGAACACGGCCATGTAGGCCTCGGCGGTGCCGTGGTGGTCGAGGTGGTCGGGCTCGACGTTGGTGACGACGGCGACGGCCGGCGAGTAGGCCAGGAAGGAGCCGTCGCTCTCGTCGGCCTCCGCGACGAAGACGTCGCCCAGGCCGTGGTGGGCGCTCGAGCCGGAGGCGAGCAGGTCACCGCCGATCATGAACGACGGGTCCTCGCCGCAGGCCTGCAGCGCGACCACGAGCATCGAGGTCGTCGAGGTCTTGCCGGCGCTGCCCGACACGCAGGCGGCGCGGTGGTCGGCCATCAGCTCGGCGAGCACCGCGGAACGGTGCAGCACCGGGATGCCGCGGGCGGCGGCCTCGACCAGCTCGGGGTTGTCCGGGTCGGCCTGGTGCACGGCCTTCGTCGTGACCAGGCACGTCGGGCCGCCGGGCAGCAGGTCGAGGTTGTGGGCGTCGTGGCCGACGGTGACCTCGGCGCCGAGCGTGCGCAGGGCCAGCACGGCACGCGAGTCCTTGGCGTCCGAGCCCGAGACCATCGCACCGCGGGCGAGCAGGATGCGCGCGATCCCGCTCATGGCCGCGCCGCCCGCGCCGATGAAGTGCACGCGCGAGAGCAACCTCGGCAGGGGCGGTACGCCGGACTCGACGGAGTCAAGGGTCCGGCTCCGCTGCGCTACGCGTCCGGCCTGCTCCGCCTGGTCCGTCGAGCCCATGCCTACGTCCTCCCCGTCGCGCTCGCGCCCACGTGACCCGCCACGTCGAGCACCGTCCGCGCCAGTGTCTCGTCCGCCCCCGCGTGCCCCGAACGCCGGGCCGCCTCCGCGGTCGCGGCGAGCCGTGCGGGGTCGGCGACGAGCCCCGTGACGAGCGCGGCGACCCGCTCGCCGGTGAGCTCCGCGTCGGGCACGAGCTCGCCGCCCCCGGCGTCGACGACGGGCTTCGCGTTGAGCTCCTGCTCGCCGTTGCCGTGCGGCAGCGGCACGTAGATCGCGGGCAGCCCGACCGTCGAGACCTCGGCGACGGTCATCGCCCCGGACCGGCACAGGGCCACGTCCGCGGCGGCGTAGGCGAGGTCCATCCGCTCGAGGTAGGGCACGGGCACGTAGCCGGGCGCCTCGACCGTCGGCGCGTTCCCCGGCCCGTGCGCGTGCAGGATCCACACCCCGGCGGCGGTGAGCGCGGGGACGGCGGCCGACACGGCCTCGTTGAGCGAGCGCGCGCCCTGCGAGCCGCCGAACACCAGCAGCACGGGCGCCTGCGGGTCGAGCCCGAAGTGCTCGCGCGCCTGCGCGCGCAGCCCCGCCCGGTCGAGGTCGGTGATCGCGCGGCGCAGCGGGATGCCGATGACGCGGGCGCCGGCGAGCCCGCTCCCGGGCACCGCGGCGAGGACCTCGCGCGCGAAGCGGGCGCCGACCTTGTTCGCCACGCCGGCCCGGGCGTTGGCCTCGTGGACGACGACCGGCAGGCGCATCGAGGCGGCGGCGAGGTAGGCGGGCAGGGCGACGTAGCCACCGAAGCCCACGACCACGTCGGCGCCGACCTCGCGCAGCACCCGGCGGGTGCGGTGCACCGAGCGGACGACGCGGTAGGGCAGGCGCGCGAGGTCGGCGTTCGGCCTGCGGGGCAGCGGGACCGGCGGGATCAGCTCGAGCGGGTAGCCGCGCGCCGGGATGAGGCGGGTGTCGAGGCCCTTCTCCGTGCCCAGCGCCGTGACCCGCGCGTCCGGGCGCAGGCGGCGCACGGCGTCGGCGGTGGCGAGGGCCGGCTCGACGTGCCCGGCGCTGCCGCCGCCGGCCACGACCACGGAGAGCGGGGTGTCCATGCCCCCATGGTCCGGCCCACCCTCGGCGCGGTTCACCGGCCCCCTCCCCGGGGTCCGTTCCTCGCCGCCGGGCGCGACGCGACCTCGGGCTCGGGCAGGCGCAGCGCGCGGGCGAGCCGGCCCTGGCCGTGGGCCCGCAGCACCCGCGCCGCCTCGGGCTCGTGACGCGCGAAGTTCGCGAGCAGGCCCCCGGAGAGCAGCGCGAGCGCGAGCGACGTGCCGCCCGAGGACACCAGCGGGAGCGGGATGCCGGTGACCGGGAGCAGGCCGACGACGTAGCCGATGTTGATGCAGGCCTGGGCGACGAGCCACACGGTCAGCGTCGCGGCGACCACGCGGATCCACGGGTCGACGCTGCGGACGGCGATCCGCAGGCCGACGTAGGCGAGCGTCGCGAACAGCGCGATCACGGCCGCGGCGCCGACGAACCCCAGCTCCTCGCCGATGATCGCGAAGATGAAGTCGTTGTCGGCGTTGGGCAGGTAGTCCCACTTCGCGCGACCCTGGCCGAGCCCGGCGCCGAACAGGCCGCCGTCGGCGAGCGAGAAGAGGGCCTGGCGGGCCTGGTAGGCGGGACCGAGGGGGTCGGCGGCGTCCGGGTTGAGGAACGCGGTGATGCGGCTCTGCCGGTAGGTGGCGACCACCCCGAGCACCACCGAGGCGACGACCCCGCTCGACACGATGAACGCCATCAGGCCCAGCGGCGCGCACGCGAACCACAGCAGGGCGAACACGATGATCATCAGCGAGACCGTGGTGCCCAGGTCGGGCTGCGCGAGCACGAGCCCGAGGATCGCGAGCGACACCGGCAGCAGCGGCATGAGCGCGGCCCGCCAGGTGCGCGGGTGCGGCCGGTGGCGCACGAGGACGTGGGCGCCCCACAGCGCGAGCGCGATCTTCGTCAGCTCCGAGGGCTGCAGCGACAGGCCCGCGACGCGGAACCACGAGCGCGAGCCGTTGACCACCGCGCCCAGCCCGGGCACGAGCACCAGGACGAGCAGCACGAGGCACCCGGCGAGCAGCCACGGGCTCGCCGCCCGGAGCCGGCGTGGCGGCACGCGCAGCCCCAGCCAGAACAGCACCAGCCCGATCAGCGCGAACACGGTCTGGCGGAAGAACACCCCGTACGACGAGCCGCCCGCCGCGTAGGCCGACACCGCCGACGCGGAGAGCACCATGACGAGCCCGAGCGCGGTGAGCAGCCCGAACACCGCGAGCACGAGGTGCAGCGACGTCAGCGGGCGCTCGAGCCACTGGTGCAGCGCCGAGCGGGCGGCGGCGAGGACGCCGGGACGGGAGGGACCCCGCCCCGCGCCACGCTGCCGGCCCGGACCGCGGGCCGGCGCGCTCACGAGGTCGGCGAGGTCTCGACGTCGGGGGTGGTCGTGGCCCCGTGGGGGCCCACCCCGCCCGCGACAGTGCGCGCCGCCGCGGCGAACGCGTCACCGCGCGCGGCGTAGTCGCGGAACATGTCCATCGACGCCGCGGCCGGGGCGAGCAGCACGGTGTCGCCGGGCCGCGCCAGGGTGGCGGCGGCCCGCGCCGCACGCAGCATGCCGTCCTCGTCATCGCTCACCCGGTCATCGTCGCCCCCGCCCACGTCCAGGACGGGGACCTCGGGGGCGTGTCGCCGAAGGGCCGCGGCCACGACGGCGCGATCGCGGCCCAGCACGACGGCCCCGGCGAGCCGCCCGCGGTGGGCCACGACGACGTCGGTGACGTCCGCGCCCTTGAGCAGGCCGCCGGCCACCCAGACGACGCCGGGATGCGCGGCGAGCGAGGCCGCGGCGGCGTGCGGGTTGGTGGCCTTCGAGTCGTCGACCCAGCGGACCCCGCCCGCCTCGGCCACCACGGCGCCCCGGTGCGGCCCCGGCGCCACCGCGCGCAGCCCGGCGGCGACCGCCTCCGGGGACACCCCGTGCGCCCGGGCGAGCGCCGCGGCGGCCAGGGCGTTGGCCTCCCCCGGCGGTCCGGGCGGGGCGACGTCGGCCACCTCGGCGAGGCGCACCCGGTCCCCGAACGCGCGGTCGACCAGGTGCCCGTCGACGATCCCCAGCTCGCCGTGCGAGGGCTCGCCGCGGGTGAAGCCGACATGGCGCGGCGCGGGCGCCGCGAGCAGCAGCGCCGCCGCCTCGCGGTCGTCGAGGCCCCCGACCGCGACCTCCCCGCGCAGCACCCGGGCCTTCGCCGCGCCGTAGGCCGCCATCGAGCCGTGCCAGTCGAGGTGGTCCTCGGCGAGGTTGAGCACCGCGCCGGCGAACGGGCGCACCGACGGCGACCACTCGAGCTGGAAGCTGGAGAGCTCGACGGCGAGCACCCGGTGCCCCGCGCGCAGGGCGTCGACGATCGGCAGGCCGATGTTGCCGCAGGCGACGGTGTCCTCCCCCGCCGCGCGCAGGATCGCCTCGAGCATCGTCGTCGTGGTCGTCTTGCCGTTGGTGCCGGTGACCGCGAGCCAGCGCGGCGGCCCGTCCGGGCACACCGCCGGGTCCTCCCCCAGCCACCAGGCCAGCTCCGGCTCGCCCACCATCGGCACCGACGCGGCCCGGGCGGCCAGCGCCAGCGGCGAGTCGGTGCGGAAGCCGGGGCTGGTCACGACGAGGTCGACCCCGGCGGGCACGGTCGTCATGTCCTGCGTGCGTGCGACGGGCCGCTCGCCGAGGGTGTCCAGCTGGGCCGGGTCGCCGTCGGCGACGGTCACCCGCGCGCCGAGGTGCAGCAGCACGTCGACGACCGAGAGGCCGGTGCGGCGGGCCCCGGCGACGAGGACGTGCCTCGCCGACCACTCAACCACCCGAGGCCGCCAGCCATTCGCTGTAGAACAGGCCCAGCCCCAGCGCGCAGCAGATCGCGGCGAGCAGCCAGAACCGGATGATGACCGTGGTCTCCGCCCAGCCCGCGAGCTCGAAGTGGTGGTGGAAGGGCGCCATCCGGAAGGGACGCCGGCGCGTCGTGCGGAACACCGCGACCTGGATGACCACCGACAGCGCCTCGACCACGAACACGCCGCCGAGCACCACCAGCAGCAGCTCGGTGCGCGTCACCATGGCCAGGCCCGCGAAGAGCCCGCCGAGCGCGAGCGACCCGGTGTCGCCCATGAAGATGCGGGCCGGGGCGGCGTTCCACCACAGGAACCCGATGCACGCGCCCATGGCCGCCGCCGCCACGAGCGTGATGTCGAGCGGGTCCCGGACCTGGTAGCAGCCCGCCTCGATCTGCACCCCGCAGGCGTTGCGGAACTGCCAGAAGGACACGATCAGGTAGGTCGCCAGGACCATCGCCGAGGTGCCCGCGGCGAGGCCGTCGAGCCCGTCGGTGAGGTTCACCGCGTTCGAGGCCGCCGTGACGATCAGGTAGCAGAACAGCACGAACCCGACCGCGCCGAAGCCGACGACCGCGATGTCGCGCACGAACGAGAGGTTCGTCGACACCGGTCTCAGGCCCTGCTCGTCGGGGAACTGCAGCGCCAGCACCGCGAACACCACCGCGCTGACGAACTGCCCGACGAGCTTCGCGGTCTTGTTCAGGCCCAGGTTGCGCTGGCGCCGGATCTTGATGAAGTCGTCGAGGAACCCGACGACCCCCAGCGCCGTCATCAGCATCAGCACCAGCAGCGCCGACGCGGAGATCGCGACGTCGCCGACGAGGTGGGCGGCGAGGTAGCCGATCCACACCGCCGCGAGGATCGCGACGCCGCCCATGGTGGGCGTGCCGCGCTTGCCGCGGTGGCTCTGCGGCCCCTCCTCGCGGATCTCCTGCCCGAACCCCTGCTTGATGAACAGGCGGATCACGTACGGGGTCAGGAGGATCGACACGGCCAGCGCGACCCCCGCCGCCACCAGCACGCCCCTCATGAGGCTCCTCCCCGTGCGACGAGCGCCTCGGCGACCTTCTCCAGTCCGGCCGAGCGCGAGGCCTTGATCAGGACGACATCCCCCGGCGCGACGCCGGCGCTCACCAGCTCGGCGGCCGCCGCGGCGTCGGGCACCAGGCGGGAGTCGACGCCCTCCGACGCGGCCGCCTCGTGCAGCGGACGCGCGGCGTCCCCGACGACGACGAGTCGCTCCACCCCGGTGCGGGCGACCTCGCGCCCGATCTCCGTGTGGGCGCGCGGGGCGTCGTCGCCGAGCTCGGCCATGACGCCGAGCACCGCGGTGTGGCGCCCGCCCATCGCCCCGAGCGTCGCGAGCGCGGCCCGCATCGACTCGGGGTTGGCGTTGTAGGCGTCGTTGAGCACCCGGACGCCGTCGGGGCGCTCGGTGAGCTCCATGCGCCAGCGCGAGCGCGGCGCGGCCGTGCCGAGACGCTCGGCGATCGCCGCGACGCCCAGCCCCGCGTCGAGGGCGATCGCCGCGGCCGCGAGGGCGTTGTCGACGTGGTGGGCGCCGTGCAGCGCCAGCCGGACGGGGGCCTCGCCGGCCGGGGTGACCAGGCGGAAGGCGGCGCGCCCGGCGTCGTCGAGCACGACGTCGGCGGCACGGACGGTCGCCTCCGGGGCCCGCCCGGCGTGCACGACGCGGGCGGCGGTGCGCCGTGCCATCGCGGCGACGACCGGGTCGTCGGCGCCGAGCACGGCGACGCCGTCGCTCGGCAGCGCCTCGACCAGCTCGCCCTTGGCCTGCGCGATCGCCTCGCGCGAGCCGAACTCGCCCAGGTGCGCCGACCCGACGTTGAGCACCGCGCCGATGCGCGGCGGCGCGACCCGGCACAGCGCGGCCACGTGCCCCGGACCGCGGGCGGAGAGCTCGAGGACGAGGTGGCGGGTGCCCGGCGTGGCGCGCAGCGCGGTCCACGGGTGCCCGAGCTCGTTGTTGAACGACCCGGGCGGGGCGACGGTCTCGCCGAGCTCCTCGAGCAGGTGCGCGGTGAGGTCCTTGGTCGAGGTCTTGCCCGACGACCCCGTGATGCCGACGACGAGCAGGCCGTCGGCGGCGAGGACGTCGACGACGTGGCGCGCGAGCAGGGCCAGCGCCGCGAGCACGCCGGCGCCCGCCCCGTCCGCGTCGGCGGCGAGGACGTAGGACGACGACACCTGCGCCACCGGCGGCACGATCACCGCCGGCGCGTCGACCTCGCGGGCGGCGAGCACCCCGGCCGCACCGGCCGCGGTCGCGGCGCCGACGAAGTCGTGCCCGTCGACGCGCTCGCCGGGCAGGGCGACGAAGAGCCCGCCGGGCGTGACCGCGCGGCTGTCGAACTCGACGGAGCCGGTGACCCGCTCCTGTCCGGTGGCGCCGTGCAGCCGGCCCCCGGTGATGCGGGCGACGTCGGCGAGGGTCAGCTCGATCACGGGCGATCACCGGCCCGCAGGGCGCGTTCGAGCTCCTCGACGTCGGAGAACGGGAGCTTCTCGTCACCGACCTGCTGGCCGGTCTCGTGCCCCTTGCCCGCCACCACGACGACGTCGCCGGGCCGGGCGTCGGCCACGGCGGCCGCGATGGCCGCGCGCCGGTCGCCGATCTCGTCGACCAGGGCGCCCTCGACGTCGCGGGCGCCGGCGAGCACCTCGGCGCGGATCGCGGCCGGGTCCTCGGAGCGCGGGTTGTCGTCGGTGACCCACAGGTGGTCGGAGAGCTGCGCGCCGAGCCGGCCCATCACCGGGCGCTTGGCGCGGTCGCGGTCGCCGCCGCAGCCCAGCACGGTGAGCAGGCGGCCCTCGGTGCCGGCGCGCAGCGTCTCGAGCAGCGCCTCGACGGCCGCGGGCTTGTGGGCGTAGTCGACGACCGCGAGGAACGGCTGCCCCGCCTCGACGCGCTGCATCCGGCCCGGCACGCGGACCTCCGCGAGCCCGCGGGCGAGCACCGCGGTGTCGTACCCGGTGGCCGCGCCGCAGGCCAGGGCGAGCAGGGCGTTGGTGACGTTGAAGGCGCCGGGCAGCCGCACGGCCACCGGCAGCACGAGCCCGTCGGGGCCGTGGACGGTGAAGCGCTGCGTCCCGTCCGGGAGCGCGACGACGTCCTCGGCGCGCCAGTCGGCGTCGGGTGCGCCGACGGTGACGGTGCCCTCGCGCACCAGCCGGCGGCCCCAGGGCCCGTCGACGCAGACGACCTCGCGGCGCGAGCGCCCGTCGAACAGGCGCGCCTTGGCCGCGAAGTAGTCCTCCATGTCGGCGTGGAAGTCGAGGTGCTCGGCCGACAGGTTGGTGAAGGCGCCGACGGCGAAGCCGGTGCCGGCGACCCGGCCGAGGCTCAGCGCGTGGCTGGAGACCTCCATCGCCACGTGGGTCGCGCCGTCGTCGGCCATCCGGGCGAGCAGGGCCTGCAGGTCGGGCGCCTCGGGCGTCGTGAACGCGCTGGGCAGGCGCCGGCCGCCGAGGCGGGTCTCGACGGTGCCGATGAGCCCGGTGGACGCGCCCGCCGCCGCGAGGGCGGCCTCGAGCAGGTAGACGGTGGTGGTCTTGCCGCTGGTGCCGGTGACGCCGAGCACGTCGAGGCGCGTCGAGGGGTCGCCGTAGACCAGGGCCGACGCCGGGCCGATCGCCGCGCGCGGGTCGGCGTGCACGAGGACGGGCACGCCGGCGTCGCGGACGGCCGTGCGCGCGGCGCCGTCCGGGTCGGTCAGCACGGCGGCCGCGCCGCGCGCGAGCGCCTGGTCGACGAAGTCCGCGCCGTGCGCCCGGGCGCCGGGCAGGGCCGCGAACAGGTCGCCGGGGCGGACCTCGTGGGCGCGCAGCGTCGCCCCGGTGACCCGCGCGCCGGCGTCACCGACGATCTCCACCGGCCCGTCGTCGGGGCGGGCGGAGCGGATGCGCTCGGCGACGGCAGTGATCATCACGGGCTCCGTCCGGCGCGGCCGCAACGGGCCCGTGCCGGTCTCCTCGGGGGCACCCCCGCTGTCGCCGTCGGAGTCACCGCCGACGACCCGCCCCGAGGCGGGGCCGGCGGCGTCGTCGAAGGTCCTCGGCGGTGCGGCGGGCACGATCGCGCAGGCTACTCACCGTCTCCGGGGCCCCCTCGCAGGCCCTGTGGCCTGCGGGACGCCCGGGGCGGGTGTGTTACGGGAGCGTGAGCGGCACCTCGCGCGGCGGCGCGGTCGACACCGGCACGGCCCCGTGCTGGGCGAGGTAGGCGCCGATCTCGTGGAACAGCGGCGCCGCGGAGTCGCCGCCCGGCGGGCGGTCGAGCATCAGCGCGACCACGTAGCGCGGGTCCTGCGCCGGGAACATGCCGGCGAAGGTGATCCAGTAGTTCGACTGCGAGTAGCAACCGCAGCCCGGGTCGACCTGCTGCGCGGTGCCGGTCTTGCCCGCCACCGGGTAGCCGGGGATCGCGGCGGCCGGTCCGGTGCCGCGGTTGGCCCCGGTGCCGTCCTGGGTCACCGACTGCAGCATGTCGCGCATCGTCCGGGCCGTCTCCGGGCTCATCGCCCGCACGCCCTCGGGCACCGCCGACGGGATGCGCACCCCGTCGCCGCCGACCTCGGCCTCGACGACCCGCGGCGGCACGCGCACGCCGTCGTTGGCCACCGCCTGGTACATGCTGGCCATCTGCAGGGTCGTCATCGACAGGCCCTGGCCGATCGGCAGGTTCCCGAACGTGCTGCCCGACCAGTCCTCGCGGGCCGGTACCGACCCGGGGCTCTCGCCCGGCAGCTCGATGCCCGTGCGCTGGCCGATGCCGAGCGCGCGCAGCATCGCGTTGAACCGGTCCGGCCCGAGGCGCTGCGCCGTCATCAGCGTGCCGACGTTCGACGAGCGCCCGAGCACGCCGTTGAGGGTCATGGTGATCGTCCCGTGCGACCAGGCGTCGCTGATCGTTCGGTCGGCCACGCGGATGCTGCCGGGGACCTGCAGGACGTCCTCGGGCCGGGCGATGCCGTTCTCGATCGCCGCGGCCATCGTCACGAGCTTGTTGACCGAGCCCGGCTCGAAGGGCGACGTCACCGACGGGTTGCTCAGCTGTGCGCCCGCCGCGCCCGGCGCCGCGGGGTTGAACGACCCCGAGTTCGCCATCGAGAGCACCTGGCCGGTGTGCGCGTCGAGGACCACCGCGCTGCCGCTGCGGGCGCCGACCCGCGCGGTGTAGTCGCGCAGGCGCTGCTCGACGGCGTACTGCAGGTCGGTGTCGAGGGTGAGCACGACGTCGCGCCCGGCCTGGGCGGGCTGCTCGGCGCGGGTGGTGCCCGGGATGACGGCGTCGCTGCCCTCGGCGGTGTCGACGACGCGGAAGCCGTCGGTGCCCGCGAGCGTGGTGTCGAGCGCGCTCTCCAGCCCGATCGAGCCGCGGATCTTCTGGCGGTCCATGTTCCAGGACGCGCTGCCCACCACGGTCGCCGCGACGTCGCCGGCCGGGTACTGGCGGGACTCGCGGTCCTCCTCGGCGATCTCCGGGAACATCTCGCGCACCTGCCGCGCCGCGCCGGGGTCCACGAGCGGGGCGAGCACGACGTAGCTGCGGTCCGAGGTCAGCGAGGCGAAGATCGGGCCGGGGTCGAGGCCGAGGACGCGGCCCATGCCGACCGCGATCGCCGACTTGCGCTGGTCGGGCGTCGGCGCCCCCGGCTGCGCGCGCACAGCCGGCTCGTTCCAGTCCTGCGTGATCCGCCGCGGGTTGGCGACGAGCGCCTTCGCCTCGACGCTGAACGCCAGCGGCGTGCCGTAGCGGTCGAGGATCGCGCCGCGCTCGGCCGGCACGTTCAGCCGCGTGGTGCGCTGCTGCGCGGCGTCGGCCGACAGCTCGCCCGCCCGCAGGCCCTGGACCTCGACGAGCTTCAGCGTGCACAGCAGCAGCACGGCCACCAGCAGCACCCGGCCGACGCGCAGCCGGCGGCGCGGGTCCGGCGGGCGGGGGGCGGGCCGGCGCGCGGGGCGGCGCGGGGGCGGAGGTGGCGGCGACGGCCGCCGACCGCTCGGGGCGCGACCACCCGGTCCGCGGGCCGGCGGCCGGCTCAGGGTCGGCGCGCTGCGCGCCATCACCGGCCGGCCGGGGTGGGCGCGGCGTCGTCCGTGGTGGTCTCCGCGTCGCCGGGCTGCGTGCTCGGCACCGCGGTCAGGTGGTCCTCGGCCGCGGCGGCGCCGGCGGGCGCGGGGGCCGGCTGGCCGTCGGTGGCGGCCTGCGCGCCGTTGGTGTCCTGCGCGAGGGCCTGCTGCCCGGGGTTCTGTTGCGCGGGGTTCTGCTGCCCGGGGTTCTGCTGCGCGGGGTCGACCGGGGGCGCGGGCGGCGGGGCGGCCGCCTGGGCGGGCTTCGCGTCGCCGATCACCTGCGAGGACCCGTCGGGGGCGACCAGCAGCACCGCCGGCTCCCCGGCGGGCACCATGCCCTGCGCGCGGGCGGCGGCGGCCAGGGCGGGCGCGGACTGGGCGGCCGCGACGTCGCGGTGCAGGCGCTCGGTCTGCTCGGAGAGGTCGCGGGCGACCTGGCGGGCCTCGTCGAGGCGGTAGGAGTCGGCGGCGGCCGCCGTGGAGAGCCACAGCGTCGCCACGAGGCCGCCGGTGAGCAGCACCATGATCAGGAGCACGAAGGGCGCGGTGCCGCCGGAGCGGACGTCGGCCGTCGTCGTGGTGGCCCCGCCCGCCGGGCGCGTCCCGGGACGGCGCGCGGCGTCGCGGCCGCTGTCCCGTCCGGTGTCCCGTCCGGCCTGGCGGCGGGGCTCGGTCCGTGTGCTCGTCCCCGTGCGGGGCTCGGCCAGGGTCGCGCTGCTCATGCTGCGGCCTCCCGCACTCGCTCGGCGGCACGCAGCCGCACCGACGCCGCCCGGGGGTTGGCGGCGATCTCGTCGTCGTCGGCCTTCTCGGCGCCGCGGGTCAGCAGGCGCAGTTCGGGCTCGTCCTCGGGGCGCACCACCGGCATGTCCGGCGGCGCCTTGGAGCGGCTGTGCTCGGCGAGCACCCGCTTGACGATGCGGTCCTCCAGCGACTGGTAGGACATCACGACCACCCGGCCGCCCACCGCGAGCGCGCGGACCGCGGCCGGGACCGCCGCTTGCACCGCGTCCAGCTCGCCGTTGACCTCCACACGCAGCGCCTGGAACGTGCGCTTCGCGGGGTTGCCGCCGGTGCGCCGGGCGGCGGCCGGGATGGCGTCCTCGAGGAGGGCGACGAGCTCCGCGCTGGTGCGCAACGGAGCCCGTCGCCGGGCACGCACGACGGCCTCGACGATGCGCCGGGCCGCTCGCTCCTCGCCGTAGTCGTGGAGCACCCGGATCAGCTCGCCGGGTGCGTAGGTGTTGAGGACGTCCGCGGCGGTCGGGCCCGTCGTCGGGTCCATCCGCATGTCCAGGGGGGCGTCGCGGGCGTAGGAGAAGCCGCGCTCGTCCTCGTCGAGCTGCATCGAGGAGACCCCGAGGTCGAACAGGACGCCCTGCACCGCGTCGTAGCCGAGGTCGTCGAGCACCTCGGGCAGCGCGTCGAACACCGCGTGCACCAGGTGCGTCCGGTCGGCGTAGGGCGCGAGGCGCGTTCGGGCAAGCCGCAGCGCCGACTCGTCTCTATCAACACCCACAAGAGTGAGTCTCGAGTGCTGAGAAAGGAGCGCGGCGGAGTGGCCGCCGGCCCCCAGGGTGGCGTCCACGACGACCGCGTCGCGGTCGGCGAGGGCGGGCTCGAAGAGAGCGACGATGCGGTCGAGCAGGACGGGGACGTGACGCTCGCGGTCTGCGGGGTCTCCCCCCGGAGGCCGTGCCCCGTGCTCGTCCACCGCACGCCCTCCACCGACTCGTCGCCCGGGCCGGGATCGGCCCTTCGCCTGCCGGGACCACGGGCCGGCTCGACCGAGCTCCGTGTCCCGAGGGGTCCGATGTCGTCACGTCCCGGTCCGCAGATCGACGGACCTGGCGCCGGGGAAGGTGCGCCAGGGCCGTCGCCCTGCGGGCCGGGGCCTCACGGCACCGGACCCGTGCGCCCCGTGCGGGGCGCTCCCTGTTCGCTTGTCGTCGGTGCGGTCGGCGTCAGAAGACGCCCGGCAGCACTTCCTGCTGGGCCTGGGCGTAGCCGGCCTCGTGCTCGTCCTGGTAGCGGCTCCACGCGGTGCTGTCCCAGATCTCGAGGCGGTTGACCGCACCGATCACGGTGCAGTCCCGCTCGAGACCGGCGTAGCGACGCAGCTCGGCCGCGATGGGGATGCGGCCCTGGGAGTCGGGGCGCTGCTCGTCGGTGCCGGCGAACAGGTAGCGCTGGTAGGCGCGCACCCGCTCGTCGGTGAACGGCGCCTCGGCCACCTTGCGGGCCATCTGCTCGAACTCGTCACGGGGGAACACGTAGAGGCAGTGGTCCTGACCCTTCGTGATCATCAGTCCCCCTGCCAGCTCGTCGCGGAACTTCGCGGGCAGGGTCAACCTGCCCTTGTCGTCCAACCTCGGGGTATGGGTGCCGAGGAACACGGCCCCCACCTCCCCGGTGAGGCCCCGTTCGCCCCACTGTCCACCACCATACCCCACCAAGCCCCACGACCAAACCACATCACCGGTGTCGTGATGCCCGATCGAGGGAGTTCTCGCTGGTCAGCGGCGGTGGGGAGCCGTGGGGGGACCGACCGTGACCTTGACGGCCCGAGGGCCCGGAGGTCCACCGACACGCCGCCGTGCGCCCCGCCTTTCCCCTCCTGAGCAGGGCGGATGCGCCGTGTGGGGCGTGGTGGGGCGCCCGGTGGGGGGTGGTGGGGGCTCGCGAGGGCGCCGGTGGGGCGAGGTGGGGGGCGGGGGTGGGGCGGAGTGGGGCGCTCAGCACCCGGCGGAGATCAGCAGGACCTCACGCACCCCGCACGCGCTCCCGAGGTGCATGTCGCCCTCCTGATCTCCGCGCCCGCCCCGCGAACGCGGACTTCGCGCGCATAGAAGCAGCGAACGGCGCGTTCGTTGCTCGGCGTGGGGCGAGGTGGGGACCGGGGTGGGGCGGGGTGGGGCGCTCAGCACCCGGCGGAGATCAGCAGGACCTCACGCACCCCGCACGCGCTCCCGAGGTGCATATCGGCCTCCTGATCTCCAGGCCGGCCCCGCGAACGCGGACTTCGCGCGCATAGAAGCAGCGAACGGCGCGTTCGCTGCGACCACCCCGGGCGCACGACGACGACGCGCCGCCGACCACGAGGGTCGGCGGCGCGTCGGAGAACGGGCGAGCTGAGCGATCTACTCCTGCTCGAAGCGGCGGCGGAAGCGCTCCTCCATGCGCGAGGTGAAGCGGCTCCGCTCCTTCTCGCCGGTGGCGCCGGCCGTGGCTTCACCCTCGGCGGCTGCCTCTTTCTTGCGGGCGCCGAACGAGGTGATCGCGAGGACGGCACCGCCGAACATCGCGAGGAAGCCCACCACGCTGACGATGATGCCCACCGTGGAGGAGCTGAAGACGACGCCGAGCACCAGCATCACGACGCCGATGACGAACAGCGCGATCCCCTGGACGCGCCGGCGACGCGACGGGCGTCGGAGCTTGCCTCCCCGAACCGTGGACGCGAACTTCGGGTCCTCGTCGTAGAGAGCGCGCTCGATCTGCTCGAGCAGACGCTGCTCGTGCTCGGAGAGCGGCATGATTCTCCTCCGGCACCGGAATGGAAAATTCGCCCGACCCGTCAGGGTCTGGCGGGCATCGTCCTGATGACCCAGCACCATCCTACGAGTCCGTCGGCAGTCCGACTACCCGGACCGGCGTGTTGCCGTCACTGATCATCCGTTCGGCGCCGGAGCGATGTCGCTCGGGAACCGGCCGGATGCTGTCGGTGACGGTCCCGGCTCGGGTCCGCGGCCTCGACCGGTGATCGCGCGCGCTCCGGGTCCGGGTCCCCCAGCAGGCTCGCCGGCCGGATCGCCGCGACGCCGAACCGGGAACGCGCCTGGTCAGCGGCGCGCTCCGCGTCGGACCAGCCGTGCTCGGGCTCGCCGAGGACGATCTGTTCGGGCGCGCGGTCGGCCGGGACGAGGCCTTCACCACGCACGCCGAGCAACCGGACCGGCGCGATCTCGCCGAGCGCGTCGTGGAGGTCGACCGCGGTGGCGTGGAGGTCGCGGGCGAGATCGGTGGGCGCCGCGAGCGTCCGCGCGCGTGTGATCGTCGTGAAATCGTCGAACCGGACCTTGAGGGCGACGGTCCGCGCGCGCATCCCGCGCTGCCGCAACATCCGGGCCGCGCGGTCGGCGAGGCGCAGCAGTTCGCGCCGCCGCACGGCCGGGTCGACGAGGTCGCGGGCGAAGGTCTCCTCGGCTCCCGCGGACTTCTCCCGGCCGTGCGGGTCGACCTTGCGCTCGTCGATCCCGTGGGCGAGGGAGATCAGGTGCGCGGCGTGCGCCTCCCCCACCGCGCGGCGCATCGTCGTGGGCCCGGCCGCGGCGACGTCGGCCACCGTGCTGATCCCGTGCCGGGCGAGCACCTCCTCGGTCCGCGCGCCGACGCCCCACAGCGCCCCCACGGGCAGCGGGTCGAGGAAGGCGCGCACGCCGTCGGCGGGCACGAGGTGCACCCCGTCTGGCTTCGCGACCCGGGAGGCGAGCTTGGCCACGAACATCGTCGGGGCGACCCCGACCGAGCACGTGATCCCCTGGCCCGCCTCGACCTCCTCGCGGATCGACGCGGCGACGCCGAGCGGCGTGGTCCCGAGACGGCGCAGCGCGCCGGAGACGTCGAGGAACGCCTCGTCGAGGCTCAGCGGCTGCACGAGCGGGGTCACCGAGCGGAACACCGCCATGACCGCGCGGGACACCTCGGCGTACGCCGCGAAGTCGGGGCGCAGGAACACGGCCTGCGGGCAGAGGCGGTGCGCGCGGGCGGACGGCATCGCCGAGCGCACCCCGTAGGCCCGCGCCTCGTAGCTGGCCGAGAGCACCACGCCGCGCTCGGGACCGCCGCCGACCACCACCGGCCGGCCCTTCAGCTCCGGACGCGACCGGATCTCCACGGCCGCGTAGAAGGCGTCCATGTCGACGTGCAGGACGCCGCACCCGGCGTCGGCGCCGGGACGGGCGTCGGCCGAGGAGCCGCTCAGCCCGGCCGCCGGGCGAGGACGTGCAGACGCGCGGCCATGTCGCGCAGCGGCGGGGTGCCGGCGGCGATGTCCTCGAGCTCGGCGAGCGGGTCGGACGACCCGGACTCGAGCACGCCGTCGGGCACGAGGTCGGCGAGCACCCGGTGGCCCTGCACCCGCTCGACCGCGAGCCGGCCGCCGGCCTCGACGAGCGTGCGGATCTCCTCGACGTCCATGCGCCGGCGCAGCGGATCGCCCGGGCCCCAGCGACCGGTGGGGTCGACGAGCACCTGGCGCGCCTCGACGAGCCGGCCGGCGACGACCCGCGAGAGCACGGCGGCGAAGCGCCCGGCGACGAGCAGCGAGACCGCGCCGCCCGGTGCCGCCGCGCCGGCCAGCGCGCGGCACGCCTCGGCGGGGTCGTCGACGTACTCGAGCAGCCCGTGGCCGAGGACGAGGTCGGCCTCGGTGTCGCCGACCGCGTCGGCGAGCGCGTCGACGTCGCCCTGGACCGCGCGCACGCCCGCGGCCACCCCGGACTCGCGGGCCCGGCTCTGCAGCACGGCGAGGGCGTTGGCGCTGGAGTCGACCACGGTGACCTCGCAGCCGTCGGCCGCCAGCGGGACCGCCCAGGTGCCACTGCCCCCGCCGACGTCGAGCACGCGCGGCGCGGCACCGTCGCGGCGGGCACGCGCCGCGGTGAGCTCGACACGCAGGGTGCGCGCGACGACGTCGACCGGGGCGAACGACGCGGCGCGGGACACGACGACACCGTAGAACGTGTGCCGGGACCTCGGCGCCACCAGGATCGCGGTCCGGCTGGGGCAGGCTCGGCGTCGAGTCGACGGTCCGGCTCCGGCAGGCTCCGCGTCGGGCCGGTAGGTTCGCCGCGTGCACGTCACGGCGGTGCTGAGCCTCAAGGGCGGTGTCGGCAAGACGACCGTCGTCCTGGGCCTGGCCGGGGCGGCGCTCCGGGCGGGTCTGCGGACCCTGGTGGTCGATCTCGATCCCCAGGGCAACGCGACCACGGCGCTCGAGCCCCAGCCCACCGAGACCACGATCGCCCAGGCGATGGAGCGGCCCTCGGCGGCCCTGCTCGCGTCGTCGATCGGCATGAGCGCGTGGGGCGAGGACGTCGACGTGCTCGTCGGGTCGGAGGACGTGGAGCGCCACAACCACCCCGACCCGAACTCGCAGCGCCTCGGACGGCTGGCGCGCCTGCTCGCCGCCCTGCCCCGCGACGGCGCCGACGCCACCGAGACCGGGGTCGCGGCGTACGACCTCGTGCTCATCGACTGCCCGCCCTCGCTCGGCCAGCTGACCCGGTCGGCGCTGGTCGCCGTCGACCGGGCGGTGCTGGTGACCGAGCCGACGATCTTCGCGGTGTCCGGGGTGCAACGTGCCTTCGAGGCCGTGCAGGCCGAGCGCGACAACAACCCGGACCTGCAGCCGTTGGGCGTGCTGGTGAACAAGTACCGCTCGCGGTCGTCGGAGCACGAGTTCCGCGTCGCCGAGCTGCGCGAGCTCTTCGGCCCGCTGGTGCTCTCCGGCGTGCTGCCCGACCGCAGCGCCGTGCAGCAGGCCCAGGGCGCCGGGGTGCCGATCCAGCGCTGGGACACCCCGGGCGCCCGCGAGATCTCGAACCAGTTCGACGGGCTGCTGGGCCGGATCGTCCGGTCGCGCTCGGGGCGGTCGCACCGCGCCCGCGCCCGCCGCACTCCCGACGCCTGACCCGGGCCCGGCGCCCGCTCAGCGCGCTCGGCCCGCCACGGTGCGGGTGACGAGGGCGAGGAACAGGTCGGCCTGGCGCACCATGTCGTCGGCGTCACGCTGTGACACCCGTCCCCGCACCCCGGCCTCCACCGCCGAGCGCGTCGCCGAGTGCGCCGCGAAGAACGCCGCCCACTCGCCGTACTCGGGCGCCACGGACGCGAGCAGCGTCCAGGCGTCGGTGGGACGCGAGGCGCGCTTGGAGCGTGCCCGCAGCGCGAGCACGGCCGCCGCGGCGCGCAGCGCCCCGAGGTGGGCCGACCGGAACCGCTCGGCGGGCTCGTCCGCGGCCTGGGCGGCCCGCAGCTCGTCGCGCGCCGCGCCCAGCAGCTGCACGACGGTGCGCGAGGGCGGCGGGGCGGGCGGGGCGGGCTCGGCGGACCGGCCGGTGGCTCCGCGCGTGGCGGAGCGCACCGGACGGCCCTCGCGTCCCGTGGCGGGGGCCGGGACGGCGGTCGGGTGGGCGTGCCGGCCGGCGGGCACGGCGGCGTGCGGGCCGTCGGCCGGCGTGGTGTCGAACAGTCCGGGCATCGCGAGAGCGCTGGTCACGGTCGGTCTCCTCCGAGGCGGGGCGAGCAGGGGTCAGGCACCGGCCCAGCGCAGGTCCCACACGCCGGGCCCGGAGCGCATGCGCAGCACGAACTCGCCGGGCGGCAGGTGCGGCTCGTCGGTGCGGCAGGCGAGCACCCGCCAGCAGCGGCACCGGTCGCCCCCGACGGGCATGGCCGAGAGGAACGGCCAGCGGGACTCCTCGATCCAGCGATCGCGGACCTCGGTGACCAGGTAGTGACTGTCGCGCCGGTTGGGCCGGCGATGGAACTCGACGGGGTCGCCGTCCGCGCAGCGGACCTGGACCGGCGAGGGACTGCGAACCACGATGCGTTCCTCCACGGCGGCTCGTGCTCCCCGGCCCGTGGCTCGGGCCGGGTGGGGTGCCTGCCACCGTGGGGAGCCGGCGGCACTCCCGGGCGACGGGGCGCTTCCCCCGCCCCGCCGCCCGAGCCATCGAACATGTGTTCGATGGCGACCAGTGAACCCGCTCGGTCCGGCGCCGTCAAGTCGCCCCGGCGGGGTGTCGGGCGCCGCTGCGTCGCGTCCCCGACGACCCTCCTCCGGACGACGGACGGGTGGCCCGACGGCCCCGCCGCGGTGGGGTGGCGTGGTGAGATGACGGGGTGCCCCACCCCGCCGCTGCTCGTCCGGGAGCTGGTCCGGGAGCTGGTCCGGGAGCCGGTCCGGGAGCCGGCCGGTGACCGCCGCTCCCGCCCGCGCGTCCGTCGTCGACCTGACGCCCGCCGATCTCGCGGCGCGGCTCGACGAGGCGCTGACCGTCTACGTCCGGGCGATGGGCTACCCGGCGGGCACCGTGCGCCAGCGCCGTCCCATGTGGACCGAGCACTCCCGCCGCGCGGGATGGCACGCCGCGGCCGCGATCGGCCCGGACCGCTCGCTGTGGGGCATCGCCTACGGCTACCCGGGGGCGCGCGGCCAGTGGTGGTACGAGGAGGTGCGCCGGGGCCTGCTGGCCGCCGGCGCGGCGGGCCGCGAGCTGGCCGAGAACGTCCTGGGCGACTACTTCGAGCTCACCGAGCTGCACGTGCGCCCCGACGTCCAGGGCGGCGGGATCGGCGAGGCGCTCGCCCGCCGGCTGCTCGTCCACCCCGCCGACCGGCACGTCCTGCTCTCCACCCCGGAGGCGGACAACCCGACCCGGGCGTGGTCGCTCTACCGGCGCCTCGGCTTCCGCGACGTGCTGCGCCACCACCGCTTCACCAGCGACCCGCGCCCCTTCGCCGTGCTCGGACGCGCGCTGCCCCTCGACCCGCCCGAGGGTGAGCGCGGGCACCCGGGCCGCGCCTGAGGAGGAGCGTCGGGGGCGCCTGGCACCATGCGCGGGTGCCCGACACCGCTCCCGCCCCGACCGCCGGCACCGCTCCCGGGACCGACCCGGTGACCCGCCCGGGGAGCACGCCCGGCCCCGGCCCGGGCCGGAGCCGTCGCGCGCTGGTCCTGCTCGCGGTCGTCCTCGCGCTGGTGGGTGTCGTGGGCACCGGCTGCGTGCGGGTGCGGGCCGGCATGGCGGTCTCCCCCGACGACCGGGTCTCGGGCGTCGTCGACATCGCGACGCCGGACGGGGCGCCCGGCGGGTCCGGGCCGCCGCTCCAGGTGCCCGACGACCTCAGCGGCGACGTCTCGGTCGAGCGCTACGAGCAGGACGGCTACATCGGCTCCCGCCTGCGCTTCGACGACCTGTCCTTCGACGACGTCACCCGTGTCCTGCCCGCGGTCAGCCCGTCGACGGGGCAGGCCGTCCGCGTGCAGATGCGCCGCTCGGGCGACCGCGTGCTGGTCACCGGGCAGGTCGACCTGACCCGGGTGTCGCCGGAGAGCGCCGACGTGCAGCTCAAGATCGCGTTCCCGGGCGAGATCCGCCAGACCGACGGCACCGCAGCGAACGGCGTCATCAGCTGGACCTTCCAGCCCGGCACGGTCACCGACGTCAACGCGGTGGTCGACTACCCGGACCCCGACGCGCCGTCCTGGATCCTCTGGGCCCTGCTGCTGCTCGCGGTCGTCGCGGTGGCCGTGGCGATCGTGTTCGTGCTGGCCAACTCCTCGCGCACCCAGACGCACACGCGCGCCCGCCGCTGACCCCGCCCGGGGAGCACCGGACGGGGTCGGGCGGGTCAGGCGCCCGGGCGGGCCGCGATGCCGAGGCGCTGGACGACGTCCACCACCGCCGGCGACCGGTTCATGCTGATGTAGTGGATGTTGGTGACGCCCTCGTCGAACATCCGCTGGGACAGCTCCACGCACAGGTCGATGCCCGCGTCGCGGTAGCCGGCCTTGTCGTCGCGCAGCGGGTCGAGCCGCTCGCGCATCGCGGCGGGCAGGGGCGCGCCCGCGAAGTCCGCGCCGCGCTCCGCCGACTTCGGCGTGGTCACCGGCATGAGCCCCGGCATGATCGGGATGTCGCAGCCCGCGGCGGCGATCCGGTCACGCATCCGCAGGAACTGGTCGGCGTCGTAGAACATCTGGGTGATGGCGAACTCCGCGCCCGCCTTCACCTTCTGGATGAAGAAGCGGGTGTCGGAGTCCTCGTCGACCGACCGCGGGTGCAGGTAGGGGAAGGCCGCGACGCCGCAGCAGAAGTCGCCGAGACGGCGCACCATGTGCACCAGCTCCTCGGTATAGCTCAGCCCGGCGGGGTGCGGCACCCAGTCGGCGTCCTTGTCCCCGGGGGGATCACCCCGGATGGCGAGCACGTTGCTGATCCCGGCCGCGGCGTAGGAGCCGATCACCTGACGCAGGTCGTCGAGGGAGGCGTCCACCGCCGTGAGGTGGGCCATCGCCGTCAGGGTGGTGTCGGTGGCGATGCGCCCGGTGGTCCGCACGGTGCGGTCGCGGCTGGAGCCGCCCGCGCCGTAGGTGACCGACACGAAGGCCGGGTCCAGGGGCTCGAGGTCACGGATGGTCCGCCAGAGGGTCGCCTCGCCCTCGTCGTCCTTGGGCGGGAAGAACTCCGCCGAGAACGTCGGCACCCCGCGCTGGATGCGCTCCGTCACAGTAGCCATCCGGCGACCCTACGGTGACGGGGCGTTCGTGCGGGGGCCCGTTGTGACCGGGACCGCCCGATCAGCCGGTTCCGCCGGACGCCCCTACGCTCGTTCCCATACACGGCGGACGTCCGGAGGGGAAGAGCGCGGATGACGGTGGGCGGAGCCTCGACGACGGTCGGGAGCGGGCCTGCGGACCCCTTCCACACCGACGGCCGGTACGACCTCGACGCCCTCGAGGGCGACCTGCCCGCGGCCGTCACCGCCGAGCTCGCGGACTACCTGGCCGGTCGCCGGATGGACGTCCTCGACGTCGCCGAGGAGTTCGCCGAGGCGACCGACGACCTGACGCGGTTCGTCCTCGCGGGCGGCAAGCGCCTGCGCCCGACGTTCGCGTGGTGGGGCTGGCGCGCGGCGGGCGGGCTCGACCACGCCGCCACCGTGCTGCGCGCGGTGAGCGCCCTGGAGCTGATCCAGGGCTGTGCGCTCGTGCACGACGACCTCATCGACGACTCGGACACCCGCCGCGGCGAGCCGACCGTGCACGCCCGGTGGTCGTCGCGCCACGCCGGCGCCGCGTGGGCGGGCGACCCGACCCGCTTCGGCGCCGCGGTCGCCATCCTGCTCGGTGACGTGGCGCTGGCGTGGGCCGACGACATGCTCCACGACGCCGGGCTCGACCGCGCCGCGATCGCCCGCGCGCGCCCGGTGTGGCAGGCCATGCGCACCGAGGTGCTCGGCGGGCAGTTCCTCGACGTCGCGGGCCACGCCTCGTCGGACTCGCGGCCCGAGACCGCGCTGCGCATCAGCCGCTACAAGACGGCGGCCTACACGATCGAGCGCCCGCTGCACCTCGGCGCGGCCATCGCCGGCGCCGACGACGCGACCGTGCAGGCCCTGCGCCACTACGGCCGCGACCTCGGCATCGCCTTCCAGCTGCGCGACGACCTGCTCGGCGTGTTCGGCGACCCGGCCGTCACCGGCAAGCCCGCGGGCGACGACCTGCGCGAGGGCAAGCTCACGCTGCTCGTCGCGCTGACCCGCCGGCACCCCGACCGCGAGACCGCCGCCGTGGTCGAGCGGACCCTCGGCAAGCCCGACCTCGGCACCGACGACGTCGCCGCCGCCCGCGAGGCGCTGAAGGCCCTCGGCGTCGTCGACGACGTCGAGCAGCGGATCGCCGAGCTCACCGCCTCGGCCCTCGACGCCGTCCGCGGCCCCGACGCCCCGGTCCTCGCCCCGCCCGCCCCGGAACGGCTCGCCGACCTGGCCGTCGCCGCCACCCGGCGCGCCCGGTGACCCGCACCGTCCGGTCCCCCACCGACCACGTCGTGGTCGTGGGCGCGGGCCTCGCCGGGCTGGCGACCGCCCTGCACCTGCTCGGTGCGGGCCGGCGGGTCACCGTCGTCGAGCGCGACCCCACGCCCGGCGGGCGCGCGGGCCGGCTCGACCTCACTGGGGGGCAGCACGCCGACAGGGGCTTCCGCCTCGACACCGGCCCGACCGTCATCACCATGCCCGAGCTGATCGACGAGGCCCTGGGCGCGGTCGGGGAGAAGATCGGCGACCGGCTCGAGATGGTCGACCTGCACCCCGCGTACCACGCGCGGTTCGCCGACGGCTCGGCGATCGACGTGCACACCGACCCCGGGGCGATGGAGCAGGAGATCCGCGAGAAGGTCTCCGCCGCCGACGCCGAGGGCTACCGGCGGCTGCGCGACTGGCTCACCGAGCTCTACCGGGTGCAGATGGCGACGTTCATCGACGCCAACTTCGACTCCCCGCTCGACGTCCTCTCCCCCGACCTCGCGCGCCTGGGCGTCATGGGCGGCTTCGGCCGGCTGGGCCCGCGGATCGGGAAGTTCCTCGCCGACGAGCGGCTGCGGCGGATCTTCTCATTCCAGGCGCTCTACGCCGGTGTGCCGCCGGCCCGGGCGCTCGCCGCGTACGCCGTGATCGCCTACATGGACACGATCGCGGGCGTCTCCTTCCCGAAGGGCGGGGTGCGCGCGCTGCCGCAGGCCCTCGCCGACGCGGCGGCCGACGCCGGGGCCGAGTTCCGGTACGGGACGACGGTGACCGGGCTGGAGCGCTCCGCCGGCCGGGTGCGGGCGCTGCGCACCGTGCCGACCGGCGCGCCCACCGCCGACACCGACCGCCTCGCCGCCGACGCCGTCGTGCTCACCTGCGACCTGCCCGTCGCGTACGGCCTGCTCGGGCGCACGCCGCGGCGCGCGGTCCCGATGCGCTGGTCGCCGTCGGCGTACGTGTGGCACGCCGGCGTCCCCGCGGGCACCGGGCTGGGCCACCACACCATCTCGTTCGGCGACGCGTGGGCGAGCACCTTCGACGAGATCATCACCGAGGGCCGGCTGATGTCCGACCCGTCGCTGCTGATCACGCACCCCACGGCGACCGACCCCGCGCTCGCGCCGCCGGGCCACGAGCTGGTCAGCGTCCTCGCGCCCGCCCCGAACACCGACCTCGCCCCGCTGGACTGGGACCGCATCGGACCGCGCTACCGCGACGAGCTGCGCGGGGTGCTGGCCGGCCGCGGGATCGAGCTGGGCGAGCCGGTCGCCGAGCACCTCATCACCCCGGACGACTGGGGCCGCCTGGGCCTCGCCGCGGGCACCCCGTTCTCGGCGGCGCACACCTTCGCGCAGACCGGGCCCTTCCGCGCCGGCAACCTGGTGCGCGGCGAGGGCAACGTCGTGCTCGCGGGCTCCGGGACGACCCCGGGCGTCGGGGTGCCGACCGTGCTCGTGTCCGGGAAGCTGGCCGCCGCGCGGATCACGGGATGAGCGCGACCGAGCTCGACGCCGCGGGGGTCACCGACCCGGCCCTGCGCGACGCGTACGCGCAGTGCCGCGGGCTCAACGCCGCGCACGGGCGCACGTACTTCCTGGCCACGCGCCTGCTCGCCCCCGCCCAGCGCCCGGCGATCCACGCGCTCTACGGGTTCGCGCGGATGGCCGACGACGTCGTCGACGACCCGGCGGCCGACGCCTCCCCCGCCGCCGTCGCCGCCCGCCTCGAGGAGGTCCGCACGCGCATGCGCCGCGGGCTCGCGGGCACCGACCCGCGCGAGCTCGTGGCCGAGGGCGAGCCGGTGGTCGCCGCGCTGGCCGACACCGTCGCCCGCTACGGCATCGACCACCGCCACCTCGAGGACTTCATGGACTCGATGGCCATGGACCTCACCGTCACCGACTACCCGACCTTCGACGACCTCGCCCGCTACGTGCACGGCTCGGCCGCGGTCATCGGGCTGCAGGTCCTGCCCGTGCTCGGCACGGTCGTGCCCCGCGAGGAGGCCGCGCCCTACGCCGCCGACCTCGGCGTGGCGTTCCAGGTGACGAACTTCCTGCGCGACGTCGGCGAGGACCTCGACCGCGGCCGCGTCTACCTCCCCCGCGACGAGCTGGCGGCGTTCGGCGTCGACCGCGACCTGCTCGCGCACGGCCGGGCGAACGGGCGCACCGACCCGCGGGTGCGCCGGGCGCTGGCCCACCTCGTCGCCCGCACCCGCGCGGTCTACCGGCGCGCCGAGCGCGGCATCGCCCTGCTCCACCCGGTCTCGCGGCCGTGCGTGCGGACCGCCCACGTGCTCTACGGCGGGATCCTCGACGAGATCGTGGCCGCCGACTACGACGTGCTCGCCCGGCGCGTCGCGGTCGGCTCCGGGCGGCGCGCGGCCGTGGCCCTGCCCCGGCTGGCGCACGCCGTCGGGACCCGGTGGCGCCACCGCGTCGCCGGGTCGGCGGCGTGAGCGAGCTCGTCCTCGCCTTCGACGCGGAGTGCCGGCGCTGCCGGGCGGTGGCCGCGACCGTCGCGCGGACCGTGGGTCCCGACCTCGACGTGCTGCCGCTGGCCGACTACCGCGTCGCCCTGTGGCGCGCCGAGGCCGGCGTGGACGACGACGTGCCCACCCTCATCGAGATCACCGCGACCGACGGCGACGACCGGGTCCGCGCGTGGACCGGGCCCGCGCTGGTCACAGCACTGGTGCGGAGGCTCGGCGCACGGCGGGCGGTGCGGCTGGTGCGGGCCCTGCACGCGCACGGCGTCCTGTCCGACGCCGTGCGGGTCGGTGTCGGGAGGTCCCTCAGAAAGCCATCGCCTGGGCGCGGCGCTTGACCTCGCGCCCGCGGTCGGAGCGCAGGGCGTCGATCGGCATGCCCGGCAGGGACTCGTCGTGCGCGAAGAGCCAGCGCAGGATCTCGCCGTCGGCGTAGCCGCCGTCGCGGAGCACCTGGATGGTGCCGGGCAGGCCCTTGACCACCCCGTCCGCGGTGAGGAACGCGCTGGGTACCACCCACCGGTCGTCCTCGCGGATCCCCAGCAGCTGACCCTGCTTGATCATCTGGCTGACGCGCGTGCGCGGCACGTCCAGACGCTCGGCGACCTGCGCGAGCGTCTCGACCTCGATGTCGTGGCCCACGATGGCGGCGACGGCGGACTCGGACACGCGGTCACTGTGCCAGAGGCGGGGCGCTTTCGGACCCCGTACGCGCCGGGTCCGACACGGCGTCGACCAGCGCCCGGGTGAGACCGTCCGGGTTGGCGAGCGCGAGCAGGTGCCCGCCCGGGATCACGACCGCCTCGACGCCCGCGCGCTCGCGGGCCAGGCGGACCTGGAAGTCGGCGGGGAAGAACCGGTCGTCGCGGCCCACGACGACCGTGACCGGCACGTCCGGCCACGCCGGCAGCGACCAGCCGTCGCGGAACGGGCCGTCGGTCTGCTCGCGCTGGTGCTCGGCGCCCGCGGCGACCACGTCGGCGGGGACGTCGTGCAGGAACTCCCACTCCTCGTCGAACCCCGCGTCCTCGCGTCCCGCCGCCCGGACCGCCGCCTCCTTGACCTCCTCGTGCCCCGAGGCCGTCCACCAGTCCCCCGGCGACTCCCCGACCGCCGGGATCATGGCGTTGACCAGCACCAGCCGGCGCACCGGCGTGGTGCGGGCGATCTCGGCCGCGCTCGGTCCGCCCAGCGACGAGCCCACCACGACGACGTCGGACCGGTCGCCCAGCGCCGCGAGCGCCACCTCGACGTAGCGCGGGATGCCCGCGCTCGGGTCGTCGGCGGGCAGGTCGGGCGCGACGACGTCGTCGCCGCGGGCGCGCAGCCGCTGCGCCACCAGGTGCCAGTACCACCCCGCGCCGCCCGCACCGGCCAGCAGCAGCCACGTCGTCATGGCGAGCACCCTAGGGCCGTCACCCGACGGGGACCGCGCGTCGCGCCCGAGGATCCCCGCAGGTCATCGCCGTCCTCGTAGCATCGCGGCCATGGCCGCACCCACCATCCACCCCGAGGGGACGGTGCTGGAGGGGCGGTACCGGGTGGACGGGGTGCTCGCGCGCGGCGGGATGTCGGTGGTGCACCGGGGCGTCGACCTGCGCCTGGAGCGCCCGGTGGCGATCAAGGTGCTGGACGGCGCGCTGGCGTCCGACCCGGCGTTCGTGCGGCGCTTCGAGCGGGAGGCGCGCGCCGCGGCCCGCCTCGCGCACCCCGGCATCGTCGCCGTGCACGACCAGGGGCGCGACCCCGACGGCACCGTGTTCCTCGTCCTCGAGCTGGTCGAGGGCGGCACGCTGCGCGACGTCCTGCGCGACCAGGCCCGGCTGCACCCGGCGGCGGCGCTGACGGTGGCCGAGCAGGTGGTCACGGCGCTGCAGGTCGCCCACGACCGGGGCCTGGTGCACCGCGACGTGAAGCCGGAGAACGTGCTGATCGGGCGCGACGGGGCGGTGAAGGTCGCCGACTTCGGGCTGGTCGCGGCCGCGTGGGAGACCGACCCCGACGACTCCGGCGAGATGGTGCTCGGCACCGTCGCCTACCTGGCGCCCGAGCAGGTCACCGACGGCCGCGCCGACGCGCGCAGCGACCTCTACGCCACCGGCATCGTGCTGTTCGAGCTGCTCACCGGTGTCCCGCCGCACGGCGGCGACGACGCCGTGACCGTCGCGCGCCGCCACGTGCAGAACGACGTGCCGCTCCCCTCGTCGGTGGTCGGGGGCGTGCCGCGGGCGCTGGACCGGCTGGTGATCGCCGCGACCCACCGCGACCCCGAGCGCCGGCTCGCCGACGCCCACGCGTTCCTCGCCGCCGCCCGCGGCGTGCGGATGGACGCCGACCTGCCGTTCCACCCCGTGCCGCTGCCGCCGCGGCGCGCGAGCACCGGGGGCTCCCGGCCGCTGCGGGGCACGCGGCTGCTCGACCTCGACGGCGCCGAGGGCCTGCGCACGCGGCGCCCGCCGCCACCGGAGGACGACCTCGACGAGGACGACGGCGACGACCGCTGGGAGGACGACACCTGGGAGGGCGAGGCCTGGGAGGAGGACCCCGACGAGGACCTCCTCGACGACCCCGGGCCCGAGGAGGACGACGAGGACGACGACCAGCCCTCCGGGCGGCGCCGCGCCGACGCCCCGGTGGACGACATCGACGTCGCGATCGAGCAGATCGAGCGCCGGCGCGCGCGCTCGCGCTCGCGCCGGCTGCTCGCCGCGTGGCTCCTGCTCGAGGCGGTCGCGACCGTGGTGGCCGGGGCCGCCGGGTGGGGCCTCGGCCTCCCCGGCTGATCCCGCCGGGTGCGATCAGCCCCGCAGCATCTCCGCGACCAGGAACGCCAGCTCCAGCGACTGCTGGGTGTTCAGGCGGGGGTCGCAGGCCGTCTCGTAGCGCCCGGCGAGGTCGGTGTCGGAGATGTCCTGGGCGCCGCCGAGGCACTCGGTGACGTTCTCGCCGGTGAGCTCGACGTGGATGCCGCCGGGGTGGGTGCCCAGGCGCTGGTGGACCTCGAAGAAGCCCTGGACCTCGTCGACGACCTGGTCGAAGTGGCGGGTCTTGTAGCCGGTGGTGGCCTCGACCGTGTTGCCGTGCATGGGGTCGCACTGCCAGATCACCTGGTGGCCGGACGCGGTGACCTTCTCCACGATCGCGGGCAGCACGTCCCGGACCTTGCCCGCACCCATCCGCGAGATCAGCGTCAGCCGGCCGGGCTGGCGGTGCGGGTCGAGGCGCTCGACGTACTCCACGGCCTGCTCGGGGGTGGTCCCCGGCCCGATCTTGATGCCGATGGGGTTGGCCAGCAGCTCGGCGAACGCGATGTGCGCCCCGTCCAGCGCGCGGGTGCGCTCCCCGATCCACAGGAAGTGCGCGCCCAGGGAGAACAGGCGCGCGTCCTCCCGGCTGGTGGCCTCGACCCGCGAGTCCAGGCGCAGCAGGGCCCGCTCGTAGTCCAGCACCAGCGCCTCGTGGCTGGCGAAGATCTCCGTGCCGCGCAGCGAGTGGTCGTTCACCCCCGCCGCGGACATGAACCGCAGCGCCCGGTCGATCTCGGCGGCGACGGCCTCGTAGCGCTCGCCGGCGGCGCTGGTGCGCACGAACTCGCGGTTCCACTCGTGGACCTCGTGCAGGTCGGCCATGCCGCCCGAGGTCAGCGCGCGCACCAGGTTCATCGCCGCGCCCGCGTTGGCGTAGGCGCGGATCATGCGGCCCGGGTCGGGGATCCGGCGCTCGGCGTGCGCGGCCAGCGAGTTGACCATGTCGCCGCGGTAGCTGGGCAGGCCGAGCGCGTCGGTCGCCGACGAGCGCGGCTTGGCGTACTGCCCGGCGATCCGCCCGATCTTCACGACCGGCAGCGACGCGCCGTAGGTCAGCACCACCGCCATCTGCAGCAGCGTGCGGATGTTGCCGCGCAGGTGGGGCTCGGTGTTGTCGGCGAAGGTCTCCGCACAGTCGCCGCCCTGCAGCAGGAACGCCTCGCCCCGCGCCACCGCGGCCAGCTGCGACTGCAGCCGGTCGACCTCGGCGGGCACGGTGATCGGCGGGACGTGCTCGAGCACCGTGCGCACGTCCGTCACCGCCTGCGCGTCCGGCCAGTCCGGCTGCTGGAGCGCCGGGCGCGAGAGCGCGTCGTCCAGGCGGTCACGCAGGTGGGAGGGCAACGGGGGCAGACCCGGGAGGGCATCCACGGGAAGGTCGACGGACCACACGACACGCAAGCGTAATGGTGCGGTCAGGACCGTCGACTGTGTTCCCCGCGACCGCCTCGTCGCCGCGCGTGTCGGTCAGTCGGCGGTGACGGGCTCGCTGCCCAGCCGGCGCCGCCAGTGGGCGTCGATCACCTGCCAGCGCGCGAGGTTGTGGCGCGCGTCGGCGAGGGCGTCGTGCGCGTCGGCCGGCGCCGGCGGGAGCTCGGGGCGCCCGACGTCGTCCCAGCGCTGGCGCAGGTCGCGGGTGAAGCGCGGCAGGGCCCGCGGGAGGTCGGGCATCGCGCCCCAGAGCTGGGCGATCGCGACGTGGTCGTAGGCCGCGTACCAGGCCCAGAGCTCGACCGGGCCCTCGCCGGCGGTCACGAACTCGTAGAACGCCTCGCGGATCGCGAGCCTGCTCTTCCAGGCGGGGTCGGACATCGGGGGCAGCTTGTCGAGGACGTTCCGGCGGACCCAGGGCCCCGCGCGCATCGGGTCGAACTGGCGGGAGATCGCGTAGAACTCGTGGCCCTGCTCGTCGACCACGCCGACGGAGACCAGCTCGATGGTGGTCCCGTCCTCGATGAACTCGCAGTCGTAGAAGTACCGCGCCACGGCGCCCATTGTCGCGGGCCGGCGGTCAGGCCGCCTGCGGGGTGCCCTGGTCCTTGACGGTGCTGGCGTAGACGTCGACGTACTCCTGCTCCGAGAGCACGCGGACGGCGTCCATGATCTCGTCGGTCATGGCCCGCTCGACCTGCCGGTCGTCGGTGATCTCCAGGTAGCGCGAGAAGTCCAGCGGCGGGCCGATGCGGATGCCGATGCGGCAGGGGCGCCAGAACCGCGAGCCGACGGGGTTGGCCCGGTCGGTGCCGATCATCGCGACCGGGACGACGGGCACGCCGGCCTCGAGCGCCATCCGGGCGACGCCCGTGCGGCCCTTGTAGAGGCGGCCGTCGGGCGAGCGCGTGCCCTCGGGGTAGATGCCGAACAGCCGGCCCTCGCGCAGCACCCCGATGCCGGTGTCGAGCGCGGCGCGCGCGGCGCGGCCGTTGCCGCGCTCGATCGGCACCTGTCCCATGCCGGTGAAGAACCAGCGCTTGAGGGTGCCGACGAGGCCGGGCTGCGTGAAGTACTCGGCCTTGGCGGGGAACGCCATCCGCCGCGGCACCATCAGCGGCAGGACGAACGAGTCGAGGACCGCGAGGTGGTTGGACGCGACCAGCGCCCCGCCGTGGCGCGGGAGGTTCTCGGCGCCCTCGACGCGCGGCCGGAACGCGACCCGCATCAGCGGCCCGAGCAGGACGTACTTCATGATCCAGTAGAGCATCGGGCCTCCCGTCCGTCGTCGCCCCGCCGCGGCGCCGAGCCTAGGTCGTGGCGGGTCCGCGGCGGCACCGCCGCGCGACGGGTCACACCCGTCGTGCGTCCGATCACCGGACACGGGGCACCCGGTCCGCCGCAGGCGGGGACCGTCCGGCGCGACACGGGACCCGGCGCGTGACCCGACCGTGTGGGACATGCCACGATAGGGATCCCGACCGCTCCCCCGCCCCCGTGGCGGCCCGACGCCGCGCCGTCCGGCGCCCGGAGGACCCCGTGCCCGTGTTGCCCGGAGCCGAGCCTTTCGCCTCCGACCCCGGCGACGGAGCGCGGGAGATCGGGGTCGTGCTCAGCCACGGCCTCACCGGCACGCCGCAGAGCATGCGGGCGTGGGGCGAGCACCTCGCGGCGGAGGGCATCGGCGTGCGCGGACCCCGGCTGCCCGGGCACGGCACCCGGTGGCAGGACCTCAACCGCACCCGCTGGCCCGACTGGTACGCCGAGGTCGAGCGCGCCGTCGACGACCTGCGGCGCGAGTACCGCTCGGTGTTCGTCTTCGGGCAGTCGATGGGCGGGACGCTCACGCTGCGCCTCGCGCAGGAGCGCGGCGACGACCTGGCGGGCATCGCGCTGGTCAACCCCTCGGTGACGACCCTGCGCAAGGACGCCACCATCGCGCCGTACATCCAGTGGTTCGTGCCCTGGGTGCCCGGCGTCGCGAACGACATCAAGAAGCCCGGCGCCACCGAGCTCGCCTACGACCGGCTGCCGACGCGCGCGGCGGTGTCGCTGACCGCCCTGTGGGGGCTCGTGCGGCCCGACCTGGGCCGGGTGCGCTGCCCGGTCCTGCTGTTCCGCTCGCCCACCGACCACGTGGTGGAGCCGGTCAACAGCGACCTCGTCCTCGAGGGCGTCGGGTCCGACGACGTCACCGACGTCGTCCTGCACGACAGCCACCACGTCGCGACGCTCGACAACGACGCCCCCCGCATCTTCACCGACAGCGTGGCGTTCGTCCGCCGCGTGCACGCCGCCCGCTCGACGGCTTCCGCCGGCTCCACCCCAGGGACCACCGCATGACCGCGCCCGACCCCGACGCCACCGGACCCGACGGCGTCCGCCCCGACCCCACCGGCCGGCGCCCCGACCTGCCCGACGACGTCGACGCCGCCTTCGCCTCCATCGTCGCCGACTGGGCCGCCGACGGCGCCCCGCGCTGGCCCGACGAGGACGCCGGGTCGCCGGCGCCGCAGTCCCGCTCCGACGACGGGCCCTCCTCGGGCCCGGTCACGGCGACACCGCCGCGCGGGCCGCGGCCCTCGCCGCCCGCCCCCGACGCGCCCCGTCCCGACGCGCCGGGCCCCGCGGTGCGCCCGACCGTCGACCCCGCCGCCGGGGGCCACCGGCGCCACACGCCGCCGACGCCCCCCGAGGACGAGCACTACGTCCCGCCGGAGCCCCCGCCGCTGCCGCGCCTGGGGCTGAGCAGCCTGCTCGGCCTCGCGCTGCTCGTCGTCGGGGTCGTGCTGCTGGCGGTGCCCGGCCTGCTCGGCGGGCCGGTGGGGCTGGGCATCGTGCCCGGGCTGCTCGCGATGACCGCGGGGCTGGGCTGGCTCGTGTTCGGGCTGCGCCGCCACCGCGACCCCGAGGACGGGCCGGACGGCGGCGCGGTCCTCTAGGGCCGTTCCCTAGGAACTGATCGCCTGCTCGCGGGCGTCCAGCGCCGCGCCGATGATCCCGGCGCGCCCGCCCAGCACCGCCGGGCGGACCTCGGCGAGCCGACGGTGCCCGTTCCCGGTGACCTCGTCGGCGTAGCGCCGCCGCGCCCGGTCCAGGTAGAGCGACGCCGACGCCGAGACCTCGCCGCCGATCACCACCACGTCGGGGTCGAACACGTCGGCGACCAGGGCGAGCGCCTGCCCGAGCCAGTCGGCGAACTGGTCGACCACCCGGCGGGCCAGGGCGTCGCCGGCCTCGGCGGCGCGGGCGACGTCGCGCCCCGTGATCGGCTCGGCGCGCTCCCAGGTCGCCCGGAGCACCGAGAAGTCCTCGGAGGCGGCGACCAGCTCCTCGGCGGAACGGCCCAGCGCGGTGCCGCTGCAGTACCGCTCGAGGCAGCCGCGCTTGCCGCACGGGCACGGGCGCCCGCCCCGGACGACCGTGAGGTGCCCGAGCTCCGGCGCCACGCCGTGGGCCCCGCGGAACACGGCGCCCTCGACCAGCAGCGCCGCCCCGATGCCGGTGCCCAGGGCCACGAGCACGGCGACCGACGCGCCGGCCGCCGCCCCGACCCGGTGCTCGGCCAGGCCCGCGGCGTTCGCGTCGTGCTCGAGCACCACGGGCACGCCGAGGCGCGCGCCGAGCCGGTCGACCACCGGGTCGTCGCGCCACGGCAGGTGCGCGCCGAACGCCACGCTGCGCTTGTCGGGGTCGACGAACCCGGCGACCGCGAGCCCGACCGCGCTGACATCGTGCTGCGCGGCGAGCCCGCCGACGAGGTCGGCGACGGTGTCGTCGAGCTCGTCGGCCCGGGTCGGGGTCGGCGCCGCCGACACGTCGGCGATCACGGTGCCGTCGGCGTCGACCACCCCGGCGCGCACCGAGGTGCCGCCGATGTCGACGCCGACGGTCAGCACGACACCGGGCCCTCGGGGCCGTCCCGGCCCGGCGACCGGCCCGGGCGCTCGGGCCGCCGGATCGCGATGCGCTGCACGGACGGCCGCGGCGCGCCCGCGGGCGGCGTGGTGCCGTCGGTCGGGGTGGCGCCGCGGTGGGCGGTCGGGGGTGGTGCCGTGGCTCCGGCGACGTCTCCGTGGTCCGGCGTGACGCTGGCCGACGCCGCGGGCTCACCCGTCACGTCCCGGAACGCCGCGGACCGGGGCGACGCCCGGCGGATCGGCACGCGACGACCCCCGGGGCCGCCGGCGGAGCGGCGGGGGCGCGGCGCCGCGGTCGGGGGTTCCGCGGGTGGGGATTCCGCAGGTGGGGGTTCCGCGGGTGGTTCCCCCGCCGGTTCCCCGGCCTCGGCGCGCGGCGGCGTCGCGCCCCAGGCGTCCCACGCACCCCACTCGGCCGGCCAGCCCGCCGGCGGGCGGTCGCCGGTGCCCGGTCCCCGTGTCCGGTCCGGCGCGGGGGGTGGGGGGGCGTGGGTGTGGGCCGGCTCCTGGTGCGCCTGCACCATCAGCCGCAGCAGCACCATCAGCCCCGACGCCTGCTCGGCGAGGCGGGCGGTGAGCTCGGGCTGCTCGCCCCGCAGCGCCGCCACGAGCGCGCACACCGGGCACCAGGAGCACGGTCCGGGGCTCTGCGGCGGCCGCATGCCCAGCCGCGCGCGCCCGGTCCGGGTCGGGCCCGGGGTGGCGTGCGGGGTGCTGTGCGGGGTGCCGTGCGGGGTCGCGTGCGTGCCGGCCGCGGCCGCGTCGACGCGCGTGGAGAGCCAGTCGATCAGCGCCGACGCCGTCGCGCGGGCCTCCTCGGTCAGGCGCTCCTGCGCGGCACGCCCGGCGTCTCCCCCCGGCGTGCTCACCGCATCCACACCGCGGGGTCCGGGCGGAAGACCACCGAGAGCAGGTCGTCGTCCAGGTCGGCGCCGGTGACCTCGCAGCGGCGCAGCACCGGGGGCAGCGCGACCGCCCGGCGGCGGCCGTCGACGGTGACGGCGAGCTCGTCGCCGATGCGGGCCAGGTCGACCTCGGCCTCGCCGATGCCCGCGACGTGCAGGTCGAGGGCGAACTCGCTGTCGGGCTCCGTCCCGACCCCGGCGGTGCGGCGCACGGCCACGAGCGCCCGGCCGACCGGGCCGTCGAGGGGGTCGTCGTCGCCGTAGAGGGTGTCGGCCAGCTCGGCGAGGGCCTCGACGCCGACAGGCTCGCCGGCGCTGTGGGGCACGCGGCGCACCGGCACGTCGCCGCCGGCGCCCGAGAGGTCGGCGAGGACGGCCTCCTGCTCGGCGCGCCGGGCGCGCACCCAGGTCGCGGCCTCGCCGCGCCCGCCGCCGGCGTCGGGCACCAGCCGGTTGGCGACCATCCCGTCGACGTGCAGCCCGTGCAGCGCCAGGGCGGTCAGCGTGCGGCGCGTCTCGGCCGCCACGACCCGCTCCGGGGTGAGCACGAGCCGGATCGTCGTGGTGCGGTGGTCGGCGAGCAGGTCGCGCAGGCCCGCGAGCTGCTCGGCGAGCCGCGAGAGCGACGCCGCGGCGGCGTCCCACCGGGCGACCGTGGCGCTGCTGCCCGCGAGGCCCGCCAGGACGCCGCGCACGGCGCGCCGGTGGGTCGGGAAGAGCCGCTCGAGGTAGGAGCCGAGCGCTTCGGGCAGTGCCAGCAGGCGCAGGGTCTCGGCGGTCGGCCCGCAGTCGACGACGACGACCTCCCAGGGCCCGTCGGTCGTCGCGCGCCGCACGTCCTCGAGGGCGAGCAGCTCCTCGACGCCGGGCAGGACGGTCAGCTCGTCGGCGACCATCTCGTCGACGCCGGCACCGGCCAGCAGCGTGCGCAGCTGGGTGCGCAGCGGCTCCCACGCGTCGTCGACGAGCGCGCGGGTGTCGATGTGGGCGGCGAAGAGGCCCGGGTAGAGCTCCGGGGCGATCTCGCGGGGGCTGCCGTCGAGGCGGGTGGCGAGCGCGTCACCCAGCGAGTGCGCGGGATCGGCCGAGAGGGCGAGCACCTTGCGCCCGCCGCGCGCGAGCGCGACGGCCGTCGCGGCCGCCGTGGTCGTCTTCCCGACCCCGCCCTTGCCGGTGAACAGCAGGACCCGCACTCAGCCCTCCACGCGACGCTTCAGCCCGGTCAGCGCCTGGTCCATGATCCGCTTCTCGGCCCGCCGCTTGAGCAGGCCGGGCAGCGGCACCGCGAGGTCCACCGAGAGGGTGTAGGTCACCTCGGTGGTGTCACCGCCGTCGGCGACGCGGTAGCGGCCCCGCTGCGAACGCTGCATCTGCCCGGACACGAGGTCCCAGGTGACGCCGTCGTCCACCCAGTCGTAGGCCAGGACGTAGTTGTCCTTGATCGGACCGGCGTCCAGGTTGAACCGGACCTGCTCGGGACGTCCCTCGTCGTCGTGCGTCAGCACCGTGGCCGACGTGATCGAGTCCGCCCACTCGGGGTAGGCCTCGAAGTCGGCGATGACCCCGAGCACGTCGGAGGCCGGCGCCGCGATCGTGATGGACTGGGTCGACTCGTCGGCCATGGCGGGAGAGGTTACCGCCGCGCCCGGCCGGGCGGGCACGCCCCGTGCACCGGGGCCGACGGCACGTGATCGACCCCTCACACCCCCGACCACTGCCCCGGCGGCACACCGGGCGGGCGGCCCGCCTCGAGCCGGTCCTTGAGGGCGAACGCCAGCGCCTTCGCCGCCCGCTGGCGACGGACGACCTCCCGCGTCGCCGCGCGCGGGGGCAGGGCCTCGCCGACGGGGTCCACGCGCAGGAACCAGTGCAGCACGGTGCCGTCCCCGACGGCCTCGAGCCACACCTCCATGCTCCCCCGCCACGCGTCCCCCACGACGCTCCAGCGCACGCCCTTCTCGGCGCGGTCGGCGAAGACGCGCAGGTCGAGGTCGGGCCAGAGCCGGCGCCACGCCGCGGGGTCGGCGAACTCCGGGGCCAGCCGCTCGGGCGGCACGGCCAGGAAGGTCTCGTCCACCACGTCGACGGTCGCCACACGCCCAGCCTGACAGGCTCGCCCCGAGCCCGTTCCGGCGACGCCGCTGGGCGGATTGTCCGGCTACCGGGAAGTAGTCCGGCGCGACTATGGTCACAGCCGACGCAGAGGCGCGGGTGCGGAGAGGTGACAGATGCAGCAGTACACGGAGCCGGCGGTCGGCAAGGTCGCCGACGACGACAACCTCACCTCGGCGCCGTGGGCCAACGCCGCCGCGCACGGTGGCGACGTCGCCTACCGGCGCCTGGTCCAGGACGAATGGCAGCCCGTCACGTTCGCCGAGTTCCGCGACGAGGTCGCCGCCGTGGCCAAGGGCTTCATCGCCGCGGGCCTGCAGCCGAGCGACCGGGTGGGGCTGATCTCGAAGACCCGCTACGAGTGGACGCTCGTCGACTACGCGCTCTGGGCCGCCGGCGCCGTGACGCTGCCGATCTACGAGACCTCCTCGGCCGACCAGGTCGAGTGGTGCCTCTCCGACTCGGGCGCGCGCGGCGTGGTCATCGAGTCCGACGAGCACCGCGGCATCGTCGAGGGACTGCGCGAGAAGCTCTCCGAGCTCGGCCACGTGTGGCAGATCGACGCCGGGGCCGTCGACGAGCTGCGCGAGGCCGGCGCCGGGGTCGACGACGCGACGCTCGAGGAGCGGCGCACCGCGGTGCACGCCGACGACCTCGCGACCCTGATCTACACCTCGGGCACCACCGGGCGTCCCAAGGGCTGCGAGATCACCCACCGCAACCTGCTGTTCGAGGTCCGCGCCGTCGCCGACACCTTCGGCGACCTCATGCAGCCCGGCAACAGCACGCTGCTGTTCCTGCCGCTCGCGCACATCTTCGCCCGGGTGATCCAGTGCGCCGCCCAGGAGTACCGCTACACCATCGGCCACTTCGCCGACACCAAGAAGCTGACCGCCGAGCTGCCCCGCTTCCGGCCGGACTTCCTGCTCTCGGTGCCGCGCGTGTTCGAGAAGGTCTACAACGGCGCGAAGGCCAAGGCGCACGGCGACGGCAAGGGCCGGATCTTCGACATCGCCGAGACCACCGCGGTCAACTACTCGAAGTCGCTCGACGACGGCGGGCCCGGCATCGCGCTGCGGCTGCAGCACGCCCTGTTCGACAAGCTCGTCTACGGCAAGCTGCGCGCGGCGCTCGGCGGCAAGGTGATCGGCGCGGTCTCCGGCGGCTCGGCGCTCGGCGCGCGCATCGGCCACTTCTTCCGCGGCGTCGGCGTCCCGATCCACGAGGGCTACGGGCTCACCGAGACCAGCGCGGCGATCACCGCGAACCCCAACGGCGCGATCAGGGTCGGCACCGTCGGCAAGCCGATCCCCGGCGTCACGATCGCCATCGCCGAGGACGGCGAGGTCCTCGCCAAGGGCGACGTCGTGTTCCGCGGCTACTGGAACAACGCGGAGGCGACGGCCTCGACCATCGTCGACGGCTGGTTCCACACCGGCGACCTCGGCAGCCTCGACGACGACGGCTACCTCTCGATCACCGGCCGCAAGAAGGAGCTCATCGTCACCGCCGGCGGCAAGAACGTCGCCCCCGCGGTGCTCGAGGACCGGGTGCGCGCCCACCGCCTGGTCAGCCAGGCGCTCGTCGTCGGCGACAACCGCCCCTACGTCGGCGCGCTGATCACCCTCGACGCCGAGGCCCTGCCGGGCTGGAGCACCGAGAACGGCAAGGACACCTCCGACCCGGCCGCGCTCGCCGACGACCCCGACATCCAGTCGGAGATCTCCGCGGCGATCGACGACGCCAACCGGGCCGTCTCGCGCGCCGAGGCCATCCGCCAGTGGCGCATCCTCGGCACCGACTTCACCGAGGAGAGCGGCGAGCTCACCCCGACGATGAAGCTCAAGCGCAACGTCATCGCCGAGAAGCGCGCCGACGACATCGAGGCGGTCTACCAGCGCTGAGCGCCCGCCGGGGTTGCAGCGAACGGGTATCTCGCTGCTTCTAGGCGCGCGAAGTCCCCGTTGATCACTGGGGTCGGCGCGCGGGCGGAGCAGCGGGATACGCCGAGCGGGTCAGCCGGCGGCGAGGGTGCGCAGGCGCGCGGCGCGGGCGTCCCACGTCCAGTCGGCGCGCATCCAGCGTCGCCCGGTCTCGCCCATCGCGCGCGCGGCGTCGGGGGCGGCGAGGAGGTCCGCGAGGGTGTCGGCGACGTCCGCGGCGTCGCGCCCGTCGACGAGGCGCCCGGTCTTCCCGGGCTGCACCGTCTCGGGCGCGCCGCCGGACCGCCCGGCGACCACGGGCACCCCGCACGCCTGGGCCTCGAGCAGCACGATGCCGAGGCCCTCGACGTCCAGGCCCCCGCCCAGCGTCCGGCACGGCAGCGCGGAGACGTCGGCGGCGGCGTGGTGCGCGGGCACCTCGTCGGGGGTCATGGGGCCGGTGAAGACCACGTGGTCGGCGACGTCGTGGCGGCGCGCGAGGCGGCGCAGGCGGTCGCGGTCGGGCCCGTCGCCGGCGATGAGCAGCGCGGCGCCCGGCACGATCCGCCGCAGGCGCGCCAGTGCCTCGATCAGCACGTCCTGGCCCTTGCGGCGCACCAGCCGCGACACGCACCCCACCACGGGACGTTCCCCCAGCCCGTGGCGGCGCCGGATCTCCTCTCGCCCGCCCGGATCGGGCCGGAAGCGGTCGGTGTCGATGCCCGACGGCAACGGCTCCAGGGCGGCGTCGGGCCCGAGCGCCGGCGCGATCCGCCCGCGCGTGTACCGGCTGACCGTCGTCACGACGTCGCTGTCGCGCCCGATCCGCGCGAGCAGCTGGCGGCTGCCCGGCAGCATCGACCACCCGACCTCGTGGCCGTGGGTGCTCGCGAGCACGCGCTCGGCGCCCGCGCGCCGCAGCCCCGGCGCCATGAGGCCCAGCGGGGCCGCCGCGCCGAACCACACCGTGCGGGCGCCGTGCGCGCGCACCAGCTCCGCCGCCCGCCGGGTCGCGCCCGGGGTGGGCAGCATCATCGTCGTGGGCAGGCGGTGGACCTCGAACGGCTGCTCGGCGTCGAAGCGCCGGCACGCCGCGCGGGCCTCGTCGGTGCGCTGCCAGGTCGACGCGAGGACCACCAGCTCGTCGGACGGCAGGTGCGTGGCGAGCGCGTGCAGGTAGGACTGGATGCCGCCCGGGCGGGGCGGGAAGTCGTTGGTGACCAGCAGGGTCCGCGCCACCGCCGGAGCCTCGCACGGGCTCCCCGGACGGTCGGCACCGGCCGTTCGCCGGGGCGGGCTACGCCCAGCGCCCGAGGAACTCGACGGCCGCTGCGTCGACGACCTCGGGGTGCGACGCGCTGAGGAAGTGCTGGCCGCCCTCGACGATCCGCAGCTCGGCCTGCGGGGAGCGGGTGAACATCCCGATCTCCTCCTGCGCGTTGGCCACCGAGTACACCGGGTCCGCCGTGCCGTGCAGCCACAGCACCGGGCAGCGGACCTCGTCGAGACGCCCGTGCAGCCCGTCGCGGTCGCGCAGGTTGATCGAGGAGGTCCGCAGCCGGCGGCGTCCGGCGTCGCCGGTGTAGTTCTGCTGGTGGGTCGCGTGCCAGAACCTGCGGGTCTCGTCGTCGACGTCGGGGCCGAGGCCCTCCGCGAGCACCGCGTCGACCAGCTCGACCGGGATCACCCAGCCGTCGCCCACGGGCTCGGCGAGCGCGTCGATCGCCGGGCTGAGGAACGCGATGCCGTCCCAGCAGCCGAGCTCGCGGCTGCGCGCGCTCTCGTAGTCCATCGAGCTGCCCAGCACGATGACGCCCTGGACGGCGTCGGGCGCGAGCAGGGCCATCCGGACGGCGAGCCAGCCGCCCTGCGAGGTCCCGAGGACGAACGCGCGCTCGATGCCGAGGGCGTCGAGGACCTGCAGCGCGGCGACGGCGGTGTCCCAGTAGGTGAAGTCGGCGTACCCGGCGCGGGTGCTGCCGTGGCCGTACGGCTCGATGGCGAGCAGGTTCGCGGTGCGACCGAGCTCCTCGTCGTGGAACTGCGGGCGGTAGAGCTCCGACGAGGTCGTGAACGAGTTGATCAGCACCAGCGTCGGCAGCGCCTCGTCGAAGGGTTCGCTCAGCGCGTACCCGACGTGCGAGGAGCCGAGGTGGGGCACGGTGATCGTCCGAGCGGCGCTCATGGGAGCGGAGAGTGTGGTGTGGACCACCCTCGTGTCAATCGGGCGTTCCGGACCCGCTACAGCACGACGCGCCGGACGCCGCTGAGGCTCGACCGGACGTCGGACACCTTGACGACGTCGCCGGACTGCGGGGCCTCGAGGAACTTGCCGCCACCGACGTAGAACCCCACGTGGGTGACCGGGTCGTTGAAGAACAGCAGGTCGCCGGGGCGGGCGTCGGCCATCGAGACCGGGATGCCGATCAGCGCCTGCTGGCGCGACACCCGCGGCAGACCGACCCCGACCTGCCGGTAGGCCCACTGCACCAGCCCCGAGCAGTCGTACGTGCTCGGGCCGGTGGCACCCCAGAGGTACGGCTTGCCCTGCTGGGTCAGCGCCACCCGCAGCGCCTCGATCGCGATCCCCGTGCCGGGGATGTTCGTGGGGAAGTCGGTGGTGCCCCCGCGGCGCAGCGCGGCCAGCGTGGCCGGGGAGGCGTCCTCGAGGGCGCGCTCGGCCGCGGCGACCCCCCGGTCGGCGTCGGCCCGGCGGCGCTGCGCGTCCTCGGCGGTCTGGGCGTCGGCCGCGGAGCGGTCGGCGTCGCGGGCGCGGGCCTCGGCGTCGCGCTCGGCGGACTCGGCGGCGGCGGTGGCGTCGAGGAAGCGCTGGACGAACGCGCGGTTCTCGGTGGCGATGGTGTCGAGCAGGGTGGTGCGCTCGAGGTAGGCCTGCGGGGACTCGCTGCCCAGCACGGCGGCCAGCGCGTCGAGCTGCCCGCCCTGGTAGGCGGCGCGGGAGATCTGGTCGACGTCGACGAACGCGCGGTCGCGCTCGGCGCGGGCGTCGTCGGCGGTGTCGCGGGCGGTGCGGGCGTCGCGGCGGGTGCGGTCGGCCTCGCCGCGGCGCACGCGCAGCTGCTCCTCGGCGTCCAGCGACGCCTCCGTGGCGTCGGCCGCGCGGGCGTTGGCCGCGGCGAGCGCGGCGACGGCGTCGGGGGCTCCGGGCGGGACGATGGGGTCGGCCGCGGCGGGCGGGGCGGCCGCGAGCCCGGTCGCGAGCAGCGCCGCCACGAGCGCGGTGACGACACCGGCGCCCAGCGCCGGGACGATGCGGCGTCGGGATCTGTCCACCGCGACCACGGTCTCGTCGGGTCCTCTCTGCGCTGCCCGGCCCGACCGCGCTCCCGGACCCGCGGGCGGCCCTCGGACACCGCCCCCGTGCCGGACGCGTCGGCCCCCGACGGCCACGATCCGGAGCCCGCGGCGACGCCGTCGGCGCCTCGCGGGTGAGCGAACCCTACCGACGGGTCATCGGCGTCCCGCACCGACCGGCACCGAACGGCGGGCGCCCGGGCGGCGGTGGGCGGGGCGCGCCGGCGGCGGCGTGCGCTCACCCGACGCCCCGGGCCCGGCGGGCGGCCGGACGCCCCGGACGCTCCCGTGGCGGGGCCTGCGGGGCGGGCGGCACGAGCCGCAGCCGCGGGATCAGTCCGTGGTCGGCCAGGACCTCGAGCGCCCGCTGCTCGACGGGCCCGAACTCGAGGGGCAGCGGGCCGCCGGGCGCGGCGTCGGACGGGCGCGCCGCGGCGTCGCCGGCCGCCGGGACCGCGGGCGTGCCGAGGAGCACGCCGACCACGCAGTCGTGGCACGCCACGTCGCGGACGGTGCAGGTGTCGCAGTCGATCAGCACGGGAGCCTCCCGGACTCGCTCCCCGGCCGGTCCGGGGTCATGGCACGCACGCTAGGAGCGACCCCCGACAACGCCGCCCGACGAGGACGGACGCGCAGGTCAGATGCGGGACAGCCGCGCGAGCAGGACGCTCGACGGCACGGGGTGGGCGCCCTGGCGGCGCACCGAGTCGACGACCGCGCGGTCCGAGGTCACCACCACCAGCGGGCGCCCCTCCGGCTCGGCGCCGACCAGCGAGCGGATGAGGTCGTCCGCGATCACCCCGGGGTCGCTGAACAGCACCCGCACCCCGCGCACCGAGTGCGTCGGCACGTTCGTGATCCCGGCCCCGTCGAACACGAGCGTCGTCTCCGCGCCCGTCCGCGCGGTGAGCGGGGCGAGGGCCGCCACGAGCCGCTCGCGCTGCACGGCCAGGGAGAGCTCGGGCCAGCCGGTCTTGGTGACGTTGTAGCCGTCGACCACGAGGTGCACCTCGGGCAGCGCGAGCAGCCGGTCCAGCGCCGCCGGGTCGGTGACGCGGGCCTTGGGCGCCGACCCGGACCCGGCGCCGACCAGCTCGGCGGGCCGCGCCCCGGTGTCACCCGCGCGGAGCCCGAGCTCCTGGCGCAGGCCCTCGGCGGCGCCCGCGACGGTGTCGACGAGCAGCGCGAGCCGGGCGTCGTCGGCGCGGCGGGCGTCGACCGCGGCGCGCCGGGCGTTCGTCAGGTCGTCCGCGGCGCGCCGGGCGCGGTCCTCGGCGGCGGCCGCGAGCTCGCGCTGGCGGTCCCGGTCGCGGCGCAGCTCCGCCAGCTCGGCGCGCAGGCCGCCGTCGCCGGCCTCCCGGGCGGCGCGCAGCTCGGCGGCCTCGTCCTCGGCGCGGCGGACGCGGGTGCCCTGCTCGCGCAGCCGCGCGCGCAGCTTGGCGATCTCGTCGCGGTTCCCCTCGGCGGCCTCGTCGACCGCGGCGCGCGCCCGGTCGAGCTCGGCGGTCAGGCGGCGCACCTCGGCCTCGAGGCGCTCGGCGCGGGCGAGGGCGGCGTCGCGCTCGGCGCGGGCACGCCCGGCGTCCGCGCGCTCCCCCAGGTCGCGGACCAGCCCCGAGCCCTCCTCGCGGCCCTCGAGCACGGCGACCGCGGCGGCGTGGACGGGGTCGGGCGACGGCGGCCGCCAGTCCGCCGGGCGCTCCTCGGTCCACCAGTCGACGACGCGGGCGGCGAACCCCGTGGTGCCGCCCAGCGCCCCGAGCAGGGGGCCCGCGCCGGCCCGGGCCCGCTTGGCCGGCGCGAACCGGGCCACCGGGCGGACCGGGGGCGGGAGGTCGGCGACGGGCAGGTTCCCGACGGCGACCGCGACCAGCTCGGCGACCTTCGCGCGCACCGTCTCCGGCGCGGCCTCGAGCAGCCGGGCGCGGACCGCGGACCGGGCGGCGACGTCGTCGTCCGACGTCTCCTCCGGCCCGGCGGCCCCCTCCTCCATGACCGGTCAGGCTAGACCCGCCCCGCGCCCCGGAGCCGACCCTCGCCACCGGCGATCGAGCGCGTGGCGATACGGACGTTGAGTGTCTGCGACGCCACGCCGCTGACACGGCGGAGCGCTGTCGGGGGTCGCGCCTAGCGTCCGCCGGCGATGGACGCCACAGCCCGTTCAGCCCGTCCGGTCACCGGCCCGGACCCCCAGCTCTCGTTCGGCGAGCTCGGCACGCCGCTGTCGGCGGTCACGTTCGTCGTGGTCGACCTGGAGACGACGGGCGGACCGCCCGACTCGGACGCGATCACCGAGATCGGCGCGGTCAAGGTCCGCGGCGGCGAGGTCGTCGGCGAGTTCGCCACGCTCGTCGACCCGGGGGTCGCGGTGCCCCCGCAGATCGTCTCGCTCACCGGGATCACCACGGCGATGGTGCGCGACGCCCCGCGCCTGCCGGCCGTGCTCGGCGCGTTCCTGGAGTTCTGCGCGGGCGCGGTGCTCGTCGCCCACAACGCCCCGTTCGACATGGGCCACCTCCGCGCGGCCTGCCGGCGCCACGGCCCGCCGTGGGCGCGCCCCGCGGTGGTCTGCACGGCGCAGCTGGGCCGGCGCGTGCTCACCCGCGACGAGGCACCGTCGTGCCGGCTCTCGGCGCTGGCGACCCTCTTCCACGCCCGGACGCGCCCGATCCACCGCGCCCTCGACGACGCCAAGGCCACCGTCGACGTCCTGCACGGCCTGCTCGAGCGCGTCGGCAGCCGCGGCGTGTCGACGCTCGAGGACCTCCTGGCGCTCCAGGTCGAGGTCAGCCCCGCCCAGCGCGCCAAGCGCCACCTCGCCGACGCCGTGCCCGAGGAGCCCGGCGTGTACCTGTTCCGCGGGCCGGGCGACGAGGTGCTCTACGTCGGCACCAGTCGTGACCTGCGACGACGCGTGCGCTCGTACTTCACCGGCGGCGACAAGCGGGCGCGCATGAAGGAGATGATCGGCCTCGTCGAGCGCGTCGACTGGGTCGTGTGCTCGACCTCGCTGGAGGCCGAGGTCCGCGAGCTGCGCCTGCTCGCCGGGCACGCGCCGCGCTACAACCGCCGCTCGCGCTTCCCTCACCGCGGCTGGTGGGTCGCGCTGACCGACGAGCCCTTCCCCCGCCTGTCCGTCGTGCGCACGCCCCGCGCCGACGCCGTCGGCCCCTTCGGGCGCCGCCCGGACGCCGTCAACGCCGTCCAGGCGCTCCAGGACGCGCTGCCGCTGCGCCCCTGCACCCAGCGCATCCCGGCGCGCGGGGCCTCGGGCACGCCGTGCGCCCTGCACGAGATGGGCCGCTGCGGCGCCCCGTGCGCCGGTCACGTGGACGTGGAGGCCTACCGGCCGGTGGTCGCCGACGCCCGCGCGCTGGTCCGCGGCGCCGACGACGCGGGGCTGCGGCGGCTCTCGGCGACGGTGGGCGCGCTCGCCGACGCCGAGCGCTTCGAGGACGCCGCCGCCCACCGCGACCGGCTCGCCGACCTCGCCACCGCGCTCGGGCGGGTGCAGCGGCTGTCGTCGGTGGCCGGCACGCCCGAGATGATCGCGGCGCGCCCCGACGGCGCCCGCGGCTGGGACCTCGCCGTCGTGCGCCACGGCCGCCTCGCCAGCGCCGGGCGCGCGCGGCGCGGGGTGCCGCCGATGCCGGTCGTCGAGGCCCTCGTCGCGTCGGCCGAGACCGTGATCCCCGGCGACGGCCCGCTGCGGGGCGCGCCGCCCGAGGAGGTCGCGGTGGTCACGCGGTGGCTCGAGCGGCCCGGGACGCGGATGGTGCGCACCACGACGCCCTGGGCGATGCCCGCCCTCGGCGCCGGGGCGTGGGCCGGCTGGGTGGGACGCGCCCGCGAGGCGCGCCGCGATCCCGTGAGGGCGCCCGGCGAGCCGCCCTAGACTCCCCCGGGCGACACCCACCGAGCACCCCGAGCCACCGAGGAGCGCCCGTGATCACGGCCTTCGTGCTGGTCCACGCCGACGCCGACCGCATCCCCGAGACCGCGCAGGCCATCGCCGACCTCGACGGCGTGGCCGAGGTCTACTCCTGCGCGGGGGACGTCGACCTCGTCGCCGTGGTCCGCGTCCGCGAGCACGAGCAGCTCGCCGACGCCATCGCCGGCGGCCTGTCGAAGGTGGAGGGCGTGCAGAGCACCACCACCCACATCGCCTTCCGCTCGTACTCCTCGCGGGACGACGCGTCGGCCTTCTCGGTCGGGCTCGATTAGTCCCCGATCACTCGCGGACGGCTCGCGCGACGGCCGACCAGCGCTCGAGCAGCGCGGTCGCCGCGCCGGAGTCGACGGCCTCGGCGGCGCGGCGCTGCCCGGCCGCCACGCCCTCGTGGAGGTCGGCCATCGCCGTGCCGGTGACGGCCTCCTCGTAGGCGGCGAGCGCCGCCCCGGCGTTAAGCAGCACCGCGTCGCGGACCGGCCCGCGCTCGCCGGCGAACACCGCCCGGGCCACCGTGGCGTTGTGCGCGGCGTCACCGCCCCGCAGGTCGCCGGCGGTGGACACGGGCACGCCGAGCGAGGTCGGGTCGAGGGTCTCGACGCGCACCCCGCCGGGGCCCGCGTGCCAGACGGTGGTGGTCGTGGCCGTGGTGACCTCGTCGAGCCCGTCGTCGCCGCGCACCACCACCGCACGGTCGCCCCGCGCGGCGAGCACCTCGGCGAGGATCGGCGCGAAGCGCACGTCGGCGCACCCGATGAGCGCCGCGCCCGGGCGCGCCGGGTTGGTCAGCGGCCCGAGCAGGTTGAACGCGGTGGGGACGCCGAGCTGGCCGCGCACGGGGCCGGCGTGGCGCATCGCCGGGTGGAACACCTGGGCGAAGCAGAACCCGATCCCCACCTCGGCGACGCAGCGCGCGACGGCGTCGGGGCCGAGGTCGACCGGGACCCCGAGCGCCTCGAGGACGTCCACCGACCCGCTCTGCGAGGAGGCCGCCCGCCCGCCGTGCTTGACCACCCGCGCGCCCGCGGCGGCCATCACCACGGCCGACATGGTCGAGATGTTGACCGTGTGCGCCCCGTCGCCGCCGGTGCCGACGATGTCGACGACCGGGCCGGGGACCTCGACCGGGCGCGCGTGGGCGAGCATCGCCGTCGCGAGCCCGGCGATCTCGGGGGCCGTCTCGCCCTTCGCCCGCAGCGCGACGACGAACCCGGCGACCTGCGCGGGCGACGCCTCGCCCGACATCACCTGGTCCATCGCCCACTCGGTGTCGTCCGCGGCGAGGTCCCGGCCCGCGAGCAGGCGGCCGAGGAGCCCGGGCCAGCTCGGGGCCCCGACCGGGGCGGTCACCCGCGGACGGCCGGGAGGGCGCGCTCGCGCAGGACGGTGGCGACGGTCTCGGCCGCGGTCACCGGGTCGAGCGGCTGCACGAGGACGGCGTCGGCCTGCGACCACGTCGCGAGCCAGTGGTCGTCGCGGCGGCGCACGACGACGATCACGGGCGGCGGGTCGTCGCTCTCGTTCTTGAGCTGGCGGCAGACCCCCATCCCGCCGGTGGGCTGCGCCTCGCCGTCGAGCACGGCGAGGTCGATCTCCCCCGCGTCGGCCGCGCCGAGGACGTCGGCGACGTTGCCGGCCTCGACGAAGCGCAGGCGCGGGAGATCGGGGGCCGGACGGCGCCCGACGGCTCCCGCGATGGCCTCGCGGACCTCCGGCCGGTGGCTCATCACGACGACCGTCAGCGTGGTGGTCGGGGCCGTCATCGCGTGCGCTCCTGCATGCGCCGGATGCTAGCGGGCCGCACGCACCGTCACGACCACCTGCCGACCCGCCCGGGAACCGGTACGACGGCCCGACGTACGACGACGGGTAGGAGAACCCGCAGGTGAGAGGCGGTGCAGGTCGGCGCGGGTACGGGCGCCGTCGGGGAGGCGATCGCGGGAGGACGGGCCGGTGACACGACGAGGCCTCGCCCCGACGGGCTCACGTCGGCCGGAGGTGTCATCATGACGCCCGTGACGACCGCCCAGGGTGCGCCGGCGCCTTCCTTCAGCGCGAGGATTCACTCCCTCAACCGGCCCAACGTCGTGAGCGTGGGGACCATCATCTGGCTCTCCAGCGAGCTGATGTTCTTCGCCGGGCTGTTCGCCATGTACTTCGTCGCGCGGGCGAACGCGACCGAGGGCTGGCCACCGGAGCCGACCGAGCTCGACGTGCCGTACGCGCTGGTCAACACGATCATCCTCGTGGCCTCGTCGTTCACCTGCCAGTACGGCGTGTTCGCGGCCGAGCGGGGTGACGTCTTCGGGCTGCGGCGCTGGTACGCGATCACCTTCGTGATGGGCACGGTCTTCGTGCTCGGCCAGGTGTTCGAGTACTACACGCTGGTCACCGCGCACGCGACGACGATCTCCAGCAGCTCGTACGGGTCGGTCTTCTACATCACGACCGGCTTCCACGCGCTGCACGTCACGGGCGGTCTGATCGCGTTCGTCCTGCTCATAGCCCGCACGTTCCTCAGCCGGTTCACCCCGGCGCAGGCCACCGCCGCGATCGTCGTCTCGTACTACTGGCACTTCGTCGACGTCGTCTGGATCGGCCTGTTCGCCGTCATCTACTTCATCCGCTGATCGATGGCCGCGACCCCGCACGACGACACGGCGCACGACCGCCAGGACCACCACCCACGGCGAGGAGAGCTCGAGGTTGGGCACCCCATGAGTGACGACAAGCCCCGCACCCGGGCACGGCGCGGGTCGAAGATGCGCCGGCGCCTGTCCGGACTGCTCGCCCTGGGCGTGGCCCTGGTCGCCGTCGGCGGCCTCTACACGGTGTTCACCCCCGAGCCGGACCAGGCGATCGCGGCCGACCCGGCGATCGTGCGCGAGGGTCAGCAGATCTACGACAACTCCTGCATCACCTGCCACGGCAGCAACCTGCAGGGCGTGGAGGGGCGCGGCCCGAGCCTGATCGGCACCGGCGAGGCCTCGGTCTACTACCAGGTCTCCACCGGCCGCATGCCGCTCGCGGCCCAGGGTGCGGCCGCGGAGCGCAAGCCCCCGCGGTTCGACGAGGCCCAGATCGACGCCCTCGGCGCCTACATCCAGGCCAACGGCGGCGGACCCGTGCTGCCCGAGGAGCGCGGCGAGGCGCTGCGCGGCGAGGAGCTCGGGCGCGGCGGTGAGCTGTTCCGCCTCAACTGCGCCTCCTGCCACAACTTCACCGGCCGCGGCGGCGCGCTCTCGTCGGGCAAGTTCGCGCCGAACCTCGACCCGGCGAACGAGCAGCAGATCTACGCCGCGATGCTCTCGGGCCCGGCCAACATGCCGACCTTCGCGGACTCGCAGCTCTCCCCCGAGGAGAAGCGCGACATCATCGGCTACATCAAGTCGGTGTCGAGCAACAACACCGGCGCCAACCCGGGCGGCAACGGTCTCGGCGGATTCGGCCCCGTGCCCGAGGGCATCGTGGCCTTCTTCGTCGGGCTCGCCGCCCTGATCGGTATCTCCCTCTGGATCGGAAGCCGCCAGTGAGCACGCGCCCCGCCGACCGCGGCGCCAACGCGCCCAGCGAGCCCCACCCGACGGACGCCACCCCGCGCATCCCGTCGGACGAGGAGCTCGCCCGGATGAGCACCGACGACCTCGTGCGTCTGGGCAACCAGATCGACGACATCGAGGTCGTGTCGTCCCGCGAGCGCTTCCCGGTCCCCGGGACGCGCGCCGAGAAGCGCGCCGAGCGCCAGGTCGCGGGATGGTTCATCCTCGCCCTGATCTCGGGGATCGTCTTCATCGTCGCGTTCATCGCGTGGCCGTGGGAGTACCGCTCGCCCACCGAGGAGGGCGCGTGGGTCTACGCGCTCTACACCCCGATCATCGGCATCACCTTCGGGCTGTCCGTGTTCGCGGTGGGCATGGGCGTCATCGCCTACTCGAAGAAGCTGCTGCCCGAGGACCTCACGATCCAGCAGCGCCACGACGGGCGCTCCTCCGAGGTCGACCGCCGCACCGCGGCCGCGCGCCTCGTCCAGACCGGTCAGCAGAGCGGGCTCTCGCGCCGCAAGCTGATCTACCGCTCCATGGGCGCGGCCGGCGGCGTGCTGGGCCTCGGCGTCCTCGTCGCCGCGTTCGGCGGCTTCGTGAAGAACCCGTGGAAGGAGGGGCCGAACTCGCCGCTCCTCGTCACGGACTGGAAGTCGAAGCACGGCGAGCGGGTCTACCTGCGCAAGAACTCCGGCATCAACACCGACGTCGTCCTCGTCCGCGCGGGCGACCTCGAGCCCGGGGCCATGGAGACGGTCTTCCCGTTCCGCGAGGAGGAGCGGGAGGACCCCGAGCACCTCGCCGAGGTCCTGCGCTCGTCCGACTCGCCGGTCATGCTCATCCGCCTCCGGCCCAACGTCGCCGTGATCAAGCGCGCGGGCCAGGAGGACTTCAACTACGGCACGCTGTTCGCCTACTCGAAGATCTGCAGCCACATGGGGTGCCCCACGTCGCTGTACGAGGACCAGACGAACCGCATCCTGTGCCCCTGCCACCAGTCGCAGTTCCAGGCCAACGAGTTCGCGAAGCCGGTCTTCGGTCCCGCGACCCGTCCGCTGGCGCAACTGCCGATCGCGGTGGACGATCAGGGGTACCTGTACGCACGCAGCGACTTCATCGAACCGGTGGGTCCGGCGTTCTGGGAGCGGAACTCATGAGCTCGATCACCACACCCACCCGCAAGGGCGGCGGCCTGGCGATGAAGCTCGCCGGCACCGCCGCCGACGAGGTCGACAGCCGCATCCACCCCGCGGGACCGATCCGTCGTCAGATCAACAAGGTCTTCCCGACGCACTGGTCCTTCATGCTCGGCGAAGTCGCGATGTACAGCTTCATCGTGCTGCTGATCTCGGGCACCTGGCTGGCCGTCTTCTACGACCCGTCGATGGCCGAGACCACCTACGAGGGCACCTACCCGGGCCTCCGTGGCGTCACGGTGTCGATGGCCTACGAGTCGACCGTCAACATCTCGATGGACGTGCGCGGCGGCCTGTTCATCCGCCAGGTCCACCACTGGTCGGCCCTGCTGTTCGTCGCCGCGATGATCGCGCACATGATGCGGACGTTCTTCACCGGAGCGTTCCGCCGCCCGCGCGAGACCAACTGGATCCTCGGCGTCGTCCTCCTGCTCACGGGCATGATCGAGGGCTTCCTCGGCTACTCGCTGCCGGACGACCTGCTCTCCGGCACGGGCCTGCGCACCGGCCTCTCGGCGATCGTCCTGTCGATCCCGGTGATCGGCACCTGGCTGCACTGGGCGATCCTCGGGGGCGAGTTCCCGGGCTCGATCATCATCCCGCGGCTCTACATCGTCCACGTGTTCCTGCTGCCCGGGATCATCACGGCGGTCATCGCGATCCACGTGGCGCTCGTGTGGTTCCAGAAGCACACGCAGTTCCCCGGGCCCGGCCGCACCGAGCGCAACGTCGTCGGTGTCCGCATCCTCCCGACGTTCGCCACCAAGGCCGGCGGCTTCATGGTCGTGTCGGTCGGCGCGATGGCGATGATGTCGGGGATGTTCCAGATCAACCCGATCTGGAAGCTGGGGCCGTACGACCCGACACAGGTCTCGGCGGGCTCGCAGCCCGACTGGTACATGGCCGTGTTCGACGGCGCGGTCCGGCTGTGGCCGTCGTGGGAGATGTACCTGTTCGGCAGATACACGATCCCAGCGATCTTCTTCCCGGCCGTGATCGGGATGGGCATCCTCACGACACTGCTGGCGCTCTATCCGATGATCGAGCGCAAGCTGACCGGCGACGAGGCCCACCACAACCTGCTGCAGCGGCCGCGCGACGTCCCCGTCCGCACGGCGACCGGCATGATGGCCATGACGTTCTACTTCTGGCTGCTGCTGGCGTGCGGCAACGACATCTTCGCCTACACGTTCGACATCTCCCTGAACGTGATGACGTGGATCGGGCGCATCGGCCTGCTCGTGCTGCCGCCGCTGGTGTACTTCGCGACCTACCGCATCTGCCTGGGCCTCCAGCGCAGCGACCGCGAGGTGCTCGAGCACGGCATCGAGACCGGGCACATCAAGCGCCTCCCGCACGGCGAGTTCATCGAGGTGCACCAGCCCCTCGGCGGCGTCGACGACCACGGCCACGCCGTGCCGCTCGCCTACCAGGGCGCCAAGGTGCCGAAGCGGATGAACGACCTCGGCTCGGCCGGCCAGCCCCTCAAGGGCGGCTGGTTCCGCCCCGACCCGGCCGAGGAGCAGGACGCCCTCGGCGGCGGCGGTGGCGACCCGCTGGAGGTCGAGCCCGGCGAGACCCGCGAGCTCGCGGGCCGTCCGGACGCCGGCCGTCCGCGCGACATCCAGGAGTAGGCACCCAGCACGACCCACGACGGGCCGGGAGCGTCACGTACGCTCCCGGCCCGTCGTTGTTCTGCGTGGGTGGGCGTGTGCGAGCGATGCGGCGTTGCTGGCCTCCGGTGATCAGCAGGTGGCAAGGCCCCGCGAACCCGCCCCCGCCCCACTCCCCGCCCACCACCGAGATCACGAGCACCGAGTGCACCCCGGAACGACGCCCCCGGTGCAACACGCTCCCCTGATCACGAGGTCGGGGCGCAGCCTCCGTACGTCCGGTGATCAGCAGGCGGAAAGGCACCCCAGAGCCGGCGCACGAGGGTCTTTCGACCTCCTGATCTTCGCCAGAGCCCCGACACCCGGTGCGCCCGCTCCACACCCCGCCGCCACCGAGATCACGAGCACCGAGTGCACCCCGGAACGACGCCCCCGGTGCACCACGCTCTCCTGATCAGGGGCGCAGGGCCCGCCGCCCCGAACATCCCGTCACCGCCGCGCCGAGGAGCACCTTCCGCATGATCGACGGGCTCGCCCGCCTGCCGAACGTGCCGGTCGCGCGGGGCCACGCCTCGCACCCCCGCCCAGCGATGACACGAAAGCGCCGTTCGCGCCGCCAGAGGCAGCGAACGCGCCGTTCGTGCGTTCCAACGCCGACACCAGCCCGCCGACCCCGCAGAACGCCTCTCAGAGCCCCGCACGCACGCCCCGGACACACCACGACCCCGCTCCGGCGGGCGGAGCGGGGTCGTGGGGGCAACGCGGGTGCGGACCTCAGTGCGCCTCGGGGCCCGCGTGGTATTCGAAGACGAGGCCGCAGATGGCGATGAGCAGGCCGATGCCGGCCAGGACGATCAGCCACCACTGCCACAGCGCGATGCCCAGGCCGGTCATCGCGGTGCCGCCGGCGACGGCGAGCGGCCAGTAGCTGCCCGGGCTGAAGAAGCCCAGGTCGCCGGCGCCGTCGGACACCTCGGCCTCGGGGTTGTCCTCGGGGCGCTCCTCGAGGCGGCGGGCCACGAAGCGGAAGTAGGTGCCGATGATCAGGGTGAGGCCGCCGGTCAGCGTCAGGGCGACGATGCCGACCTCCTCGCCCGAGAGGATGCCGTACACGATCGCGCAGACGAAGCAGAAGACCGTGAGGATCTCGAAGATGCGGGATTCGACTCTCATCGGGTCCTCACTTGACGGCGATCTGCGAGGTGGGGCTCTGGTCGAACGGCGGCGTGGTGATCGACTGCGGGGCGCACAGCTCGCCGCAGTTCATCGTCGCCAGGGCGTCCGCGGTCGTGTAACCCTGCCCCGTCTGCGGGTTGACCTGGCCGCGCAGACGCAGGAACTGCTCGAACTGGTCCTGCGGCAGGGCACGGACCTCGAAGTTCATCATCGAGTGGTACGCGCCGCAGAACTCCGCGCAGCGTCCGACGAAGGCACCGGGACGTTCGATCCGGTCGATCACCCAGGTGTTCTTCTGGTCGTTCTCGGCCGGGTACGGGATGACGTCACGCTTGAACAGGAACTCCGGCACCCAGAACGAGTGGATGACGTCCTGCGACTCCTGGGTGAAGGCGATCGGCCGGTCGACCGGCAGCACGAGGATCGGCACCTGGGTCGTCGTCCCGATGACCGAGGCGGGTTCACCGTTCGGTGCCGGGGTGTCGGGGTAGCTGAACTCCCAGTTCCACTGGAACCCGACGACGTCGACCTTCAGCTCGTTGCCCGTCGCGTTCCGGTCGACCACGTTCTGCACGACGACCGTGAAGTAGAAGAGCACCGCGACGATGATCAGCGGGACGACCGTGAGCACCAGCTCGAGCGGCAGGTTGTACTGGAACTGCCGCGGCAGGTCCGACGCGCCGGCCTTCTTCCGGTGGAAGGCGACGGTCCAGGCCGTCAGCCCCCACACGATGGCGCCGACGACGAGGGCGGCGACCGCGGACCAGGTCCAGAGGGTGCGCATCTGCGTCGCCTCGGGCGTGACGCCGACGGGCCAGCCGAAGCGCAGGACCTCGTCGACGGTGCAGCCGGACGTCAACAAGGCCACGGTGACGGCCGCGAAGGCCAGGCCCACGGCCCGGCGCACGCGACCGGTGCGGCTCCGGACCGGCGTCCCATCTCGGCGCACTGCTGGCTGCCTTCCTCCTCGGGCGGTGCCCCCACGTCCGCGCTGGTCATACAGCCCGGCGTCGGCGTGGTGAGCGGCCCGGCGGACCCGGGCCCCGACGTCGTTGCGGAGACTAGCCGAGCCAGCCACTACGCGCTGTCGGAGGGGCGCGGCGGGTCGCTCGCCCACGCGGCCCGGGGCGTCCGGAGGCCCGGTCCCGAGGGTCGTCATACTGGCCCGGGCCCGGCTCGTCCGGGCCCGACGGCGACCCCGGAACCGGAGGTGTCAGCGGACGCGTGTGCGGCCTGATGGGATTGATCACGTCCGACGGTGCGGGCGCGGCGCGCGCCGAGGCGGTGCGGGAGAGCCTCACGTGCATGCGCCACCGCGGGCCGGACGAGTCCGGCGAGTGGCACGACGAGGACGTGGTGCTCGGGTTCAACCGGCTGTCCATCATCGACGTCGAGGGCTCGCACCAGCCCCTGACGTACGCGAGCGACCGCTACCGCATCGTCTTCAACGGCGAGATCTACAACTACCTCGAGCTGCGTGAGGAGCTGGCCCGCGACCACGGCGCGCAGTTCGTCACCGACGGCGACACCGAGGCCATCGTCGCGGCCTACGACGTGTGGGGCGCCGACGCGGTCCGCCGGCTGCGGGGCATGTTCGCGTTCCTCATCTGGGACACGCAGGAGCGGGTGCTGTTCGGCGCGCGCGACCCGTTCGGCATCAAACCGCTGTTCGTCGCCGCCGGCCCGCACGGCGTCGCGTTCGCCAGCGAGAAGAAGAGCCTGCTCGAGCTCGCGCAGGCCCTCGGCGAGCCCACCACCGCGCCCGACCCGACCGCGCTGCAGCACTACCTCCAGCTGCAGTACGTCCCCGAGCCGCTGACGCTGCACCGCTCGATCCGCCGCGTCGAGTCCGGGACGAGCTTCACCGTCTCCCCCGGCGAGCCGATGACCGCCGAGCGCTACTTCACCCCGTCGTTCGACGAGAAGCCGGTCGACGACGAGGTGCGCCTGCACCACGAGATCACCGAGGTGCTGCGCGACTCGGTGGCCAAGCACATGCGCGCCGACGTCACGGTGGGCGCGTTCCTCTCCGGCGGCATCGACTCGACGGCGATCGCGGCGCTGGCCCGCGAGCACAACCCGGACCTCATCACCTTCACCACCGGCTTCGAGCGCGAGGGCTACTCCGAGGTCGATGTCGCGCGCGAGTCGGCCGAGGCCATCGGCGTGCGGCACGTCGTCCGCACGGTCGACGCCCGGGAGATGATGGACGCGCTCCCGCTCATCGTCTGGTACCTCGACGACCCGGTGGCCGACCCCGCGCTGGTGCCCCTGTGGTTCGTGGCGCGCGAGGCCCGCAAGCACGTCAAGGTCGTGCTGTCCGGGGAGGGCGCCGACGAGCTCTTCGGCGGCTACACCATCTACAAGGAGCCGCTCTCCCTCGCGCCGTTCGAGAAGCTCCCGGGCGCCGTGCGCAAGCTCGCCGGCGCGCTCTCGTCCCGGCTGCCCGACGGCATGCGCGGCAAGGACCTGCTGCGCCGCGGCGCGCTCCCCCTCGAGGAGCGCTACTACGGCAACGCCCGCATCTTCCGCAACGACCAGCTCGCGGCCGTCCTGCGCGGCCACGACCCGGGCCTCTCGCACGTCGACGTCACCGCCCCGCTCTACGCCGACTCCGGCAGCTGGGACCCGGTGGCGCGCATGCAGCACGTCGACCTGTTCACCTGGCTGCGCGGCGACATCCTCGTCAAGGCCGACAAGATGACGATGGCGAACTCGCTCGAGCTGCGGGTGCCGTTCCTCGACCGCGAGGTGTTCGAGGTCGCGTCGCACCTGCCCACCGAGCAGAAGGTCGCGCACGGCACCACGAAGTACGCGCTGCGCCGTGCCATCGACGGCATCGTGCCCCCGCACGTGCTCAACCGCCGCAAGCTCGGGTTCCCGGTGCCGATCCGCTACTGGCTCGCCCACGACATGCTCGACTGGGCGCGCCAGATCGTCCGCGACTCGCAGACCGACGCGATCCTCGACAAGGCGGCCGTGCTGCGGCTCCTCGACGAGCACCGCGCCGGGCCGGTCGACCACTCGCGGCGCATCTGGACGCTGCTCGTGTTCATGCTCTGGCACGGCATCTTCGTCGAGCGGCGCATCCGCCCGGAGATCCCCGAGCCGAACTACCCGGTGTATGCGTGAACGTGCGCCACGCAACGGTCCGGTCCCGGTCGCGCTGAGTTTCACCTAGGCTCGATCGCTGGTCCGAAGGACGTAGTGCGATTCGAGAGGTAGGCATGGACGTACTGGGGATCGGCAACGCCATCGTCGACGTGCTGTTCCGCACGGACGACGACACCATCCGTGCGCACGAGCTGCCCAAGGGCGGCATGACGCTCATCGACGAGGCCCAGGCCGAGAAGCTCTACACCGAGGCCGGCGACACGACGGAGCGCTCGGGCGGCAGCGTCGCCAACACCATCGCCATCGCCGCGGCCCTGGGCGCCGACGCCGGCTACGTCGGGAAGGTGTCCGACGACCGTCTCGGGACGTCGTTCACCGAGTCGATCCGCTCGCACGGGGTCTCGTTCAGCACGCCCGCCCTGTCCGGCAGCCCGGCCACGGCCCGCTGCCTGGTCATGGTCACGCCCGACGGCGAGCGCACCATGAGCACGTTCCTGGGCGCCTGCACCGCGCTCGGCCCCGACGACATCGAGCAGGACGACGTCGCCGGCAGCAAGGTCAGCCTCATCGAGGGCTACCTCGCCGACACCGAGCACGCGCGCCGCACGATCGGCAAGATCGTGGACGCCGCCGCCAAGAGCGAGGCGCGCGTGGGCCTCACGCTCTCGGACGCGGGCTGCGTCGAGCGCCACCGCGAGTACTTCCGCGAGCTGACCCGCGAGAACGTCGAGATCCTCATCGCGGACGAGGACGAGGTCGCCGCGCTGGTCGGCGACGACCCGGTCACCTCGCTGCTGCGCGGCCAGGGCGGCAACTGCGAGGTCGTCGTCGTCACCCACGGGCCGAAGGGCTCGACGGTCTACGACGCCGACGGCAGCGTCGAGGAGGTCGGCGTCCGCGACGCCGACGAGCTCGTCGACACCACCGGCGCGGGCGACGCCTACGCCGGCGGGTTCCTCTACGGCTGGAGCCGCGGGCTCGGCCACGCCACCTCCGGGCGGATCGGCGCCGTGGCGGCGTCCCACGTCGTGGCCCAGCTCGGCGCCCAGCCGCCGGAGGGCCTGCGGGACAAGGTCGCGGCCGAGGTCGACGGCCTGTAGGACCCCGGACGCACGACGGCCCCGGACCTCGGCGAGGTCCGGGGCCGTGTGCCGTCAGGCGGCGATCAGTTGAAGCTGTCGCCGCAGGCGCACGATCCGCCCGCGTTCGGGTTGTCGATCGTGAAGCCCTGCTTCTCGATGGTGTCGACGAAGTCGATGACCGCACCCTGCAGGTACGGGGCGCTCATGCGGTCGACCGCGACGGTCAGGCCGTTGAAGTCGACCTCGAGGTCGCCGTCGAGGCTGCGGTCGTCGAAGAACAGCTGGTAGCGCAGGCCCGCGCAGCCACCGGGCTGCACGGCGATGCGCAGCGACATGTCGTTGCGGCCCTCCTGGTCGAGCAGGGCCTTCGCCTTCCCGGCGGCCGAGTCGGTCAGCTCGACGCCGTGGGGCTTGGTGTCGGCCTCGGTCGGCGCGGCAGGGTTCTCGACGGTCATGGTTCTCCCTTGAGCTCCCGGGACGGACGTGGTGCACACACTCGCCGAGTGCAACCCGGGCGCGGTGCCGTGTGTTCCCTCGGGGACCGGTGTACCCGTCCCCGCGGCCTGATCCCATCGTCGCACACCGGACGCGGTGCTTCATGCGAGCGCGCTCACGCCCGTCACTCGGGTCGAGCTCCTGCTTCGCTCCGTCTCCCGTCACTCGGGTCGAGCTCCCGCTTCGCTCCGTCTCCCGTCACTCGGGTCGAGCTCCCGCTTCGCTCCGTCTCCCGTCACTCGGGTCGAGCTCCCGCTTCGCTCCGTCTCCCGTCACCCGGGGGGCCGCGCGCCCCACCTCCGGGCGACGCCCTCCGCCAGGTCCGCCAGGCGGGCCGCCGGCTCGGCGAGCGCCGCCTCCACCGAGCCCGCGTCGGCGGCCACCGAGTACGCGCCGTCCAGCCCGGCCTCGACGGCCTCGCCGCCGGTCATCTCGACCTGTCCGGCCAGCGCGATGCACGGCACCTCGTGCTCGCGCGCCCGGGCGGCAACGACCGAGACGAGCTTGCCGTGCAGCGACTGCCCGTCGAGCCGTCCCTCGCCGGTGACGACGAGGTCCGCGTCCCGCATCGCCGCGTCCAGCCCCGCGACGTCGCGGACCAGCTCCCCGCCGGGCACACGCGCCGCGCCCAGCGCGGCGAGCGCCGCCCCCAGGCCGCCGGCCGCCCCGGCGCCGGGCTGCCCCGCGAGGTCCGGGAGCCCGCACTCCTCCCCCAGCACGCCGCCCCACGTCGCGAGCGCCGCGTCGAGGGCGGCGACCGTCTGCTCGTCGGCCCCCTTCTGCGGCCCGAACACCGCCGCGGCGCCCTCGGGGCCGGTCAGCACGTGGTCGACGTCGGCGGCGACCACCAGCGCCACGCCCGCGAGGTGCGCCCGGACGTCGGGCAGCCCGACCAGGCGCGCGACCGCCGCCAGCGCGCCCCCGCCGTCGGGCAGCGGGTGGCCGTCGCCGTCGAGGGCGACCGCGCCGAGCGCGGCGAGCATCCCGGCGCCGCCGTCGGTGCACGCCGAGCCGCCGAGCCCGACGACGATCCGCTGCGGCGATCGGGCGAGCGCCGCGGCCACCAGCTCGCCGACGCCCCGGCTCGTCGCGGCCGCGGCGGTCTCCGGGGTGCGCTCGGGCACGAGGTGCAGGCCGCACGCCGACGCCGACTCGACGTACGCGGTCCCGTCGAGCTCCAGCCACGTCGCCGTCGTCGGCTCCCCCAGCGGCCCGGTGACCTCGACGTCGTGACGGGTGCCGCCGCGCGCGGTGTGCAGGACCTCCACGAACCCCGTCCCCCCGTCCGCCAGGGGCAGCAGCACCGTCCGGTCGTCGGGGTGCGTGCGCGCCCAGCCCTCCGCCATCGCGGTCGCGGCCTCGGCAGCGGTGAGGCTGCCGCCGAAGGAGTCGGGAGCGAGCAGAACGCGCATGAGGATCACGGTAGGGGGTGGGGGCCGTGTCCTATCCTGGTCGCGTGAAGTTCCTGCGCCGCGGCACCGCTTCCTCCGAGTCCACCGACACCGCCGTGTCGGACGAGACCGAGGACCGTGAGTCCGTGGTGGTGGGCGAGCGGGTGCGCTCGCAGACGGCGGGCAAGGGCCGCCCGACGCCGTCGCGGCGCGACGCCGAGGGCAAGAAGCGCGGTCCCGTCGCGCCCGCACCGAAGACCCAGCGGGAGGCCATCAAGCGCGCGCGGTCGCTGCGCGGCAGCAAGGAGGACCGGCGCAGCGCCTCCGCCGAGCGCCGCAAGCGGATGATGGCCGGCGACGACGCGGTGCTCATGCCCCGCGACCGCGGCCCCGCCCGCGCCTACGCGCGCGACCTCGTCGACGGCCGCCGCAACCTCATGGGCCTGTTCATGCCGCTGGCGGTCGTCATCTTCGTGACGGTGATCGTCCCCGTGCCCGCCGTGCAGACCGCGGGCAGCCTGATCTGCCTGATCATGCTCGTGATGATGGCGCTCGAGGGCGTGCTGCTCGGCCGGCACGTGGTCTCGAAGGTCCGCGCGAAGTTCCCGAACGAGCAGGTCGGCGGCCTGTCCTTCGGCTGGTACGCCTTCACCCGCGCCACCCAGATCCGCAAGCTGCGCATGCCGGCGCCGCGGGTCGCGCGCGGCACGCCCGTCGACTGACGGGTGGCGTGACCCCGCGCGTCCTCGTCCTCGGCGGCACCCGTTCGGGCAAGTCCGCGTACGCCGAGGCCCTGCTCGACGCCGAGGCGCCCGCCCTCTACGTGGCGACGGCGCGCGGCGTCGACCCGGCCGCCGACCCGGAGTGGGCGGGCCGGGTCGAGGTCCACCGGGCCCGGCGGCCCCCGCACTGGCGCACCATCGAGGACGCCGACCTCCCCGCGGTGCTGGCCGGCGCCCCGGGCGTCCCGGTGCTGGTCGACGACCTCGCCACCTGGGTCACCGGCCTGCTCGACGACGCCGGCTGGGAGCGCGACGCGCTGTCGGTGGCGGCCGCGCGGGCCGACCTCGTCGCGGCGGTCGCGGGGTTCGCCGGCACCCTGCTGCTCGTGTCGGCCGAGGTCGGGCTCGGCGTCGTGCCCTCGACGAGCGCGGGGCGCCGCTTCCGCGACGAGCTCGGCGCGCTGAACCAGGAGCTCGCGGCCGTGTGTGACGAGGTGTGGCTGCTCGTCGCCGGGGTGCCGCTGCGCCTGCGGTGAGACCTGTGGATACCGTCGGCGGCGTGCAGCCCGCGACCCCGACCGCCTCGTCGCACGCCGTGGCGCCGCCCGACGAGACCGCCCGGCGCGAGGCCCTCGCGGCGATGCCGGGCGGGAGCTACGGACGGCTCGAGGAGCTCGCGGCGTGGCTCGCCGCCTGCCAGGGCCGGGCGCCGGTGCGCGCGCCGCGGCGGGTGCGGGCGGTGCTCTTCGCCGCCGACCACGGGATCGCTGCCGCCGGGGTCTCGGCGCACGCGCCGAGCGAGACCGCGGCGCGGGTCGCCGCCGTGCGGGACGGGTCCGCGCCGGTCTGCCGCTTCGCCGAGGCCGCAGGAGCCGGGCTGCGGGTCGTCGACGTGGGGCTCGCCGCCCCCGCGCCCGGCGACGCGCGCGACGACCGGGCCGTCGTGCGCGGCGGCGGTCGGCTCGACGTCGAGGACGTCCTGACCGCCGACCAGGCCGCCGCCGCGGTCCGCGCCGGCCGCGAGGTGGCCGACGAGGAGGTCGACGAGGGCGCCGACCTGCTCGTCGTGGGCGAGCTGGCCGTCGGCGTCAGCACCCCGACGGCGGTGCTCGCCGCGGCGATGACGGGCCGCGAGCCGGTGGCCGCGGTCGGGCGCGGCAGCGGGATCGACGACCGCGTGTGGATGGTGAAGGCGGCGGCGGTGCGCGACGGCCTGTGGCGTGCCCGCTCGGTGGGTCGCGACCCGCAGGGCCTGCTGCGCATCACCGGCGGTGCGGACCTCGCCGCGCTCGTGGGCTTCCTCGCCCAGGCCGCGCGCCGGCGCACCCCGGTCGTGCTCGACGGCGCCGCGACGGCCGTGGCCGCGCTGCTCGCCGACGCCGAGGCCCCCGGCGCGCGGGCCTGGTGGGTGGCCGGGTCGCGGTGCACGGAGCCCGCCCAGGCCCTCGCGCTCACCGTCCTCGACCTCGAGCCCCTGCTCGACCTGCAGATGCGGGCCGGCCAGGGCACGGGAGCGCTCGCCGCGGTCGGGCTGGTCCGCGCGGCCGTCGCGGTCTGAGCCCCGTGTGAGCCGGATCGGCGCCGGGGTCGCGCTCGCGGTCGCGATGTTCACGGTCGCGCCGGTGCGCGCGTCGCGGATCGACCGGGCGGCGGCCGGCGTCGCGCTGGTCGTGGTGCCGCTGGTCGGGGTGGTCCTGGGCGCGCTGCTCGGGGCGTCCGCGACCGGGCTCGTCGCCCTCGGGGCGCCCGCGCTGCTCGGGGGCCTCGTCGCGGTCGGTCTCGGGGCCGCGGCCACCCGCGGCCTGCACCTCGACGGGCTCGCCGACCTCGCCGACGGCCTCGGCAGCCACGGCGACCCCGCCCGCACCCTCGCGGTGATGCGCGACCCGGGCACCGGGGCGTTCGCGGTCGTCTGGCTGGTCGTGGTCATCGGTGTGCAGGCCACCGCGGTCGGGGCGCTCGCCGACCGGGGCCTGCTCATCGCCGTCGTCGCCGGCGCGCTGGCCCTGGCCCTCGGGCGTGCGGCGTTCGCGTGGGTCGCGCGCCGCGGGGTGCCGGCGGCGTCGCCCGACGGCCTCGGCGCCCTGGTCGCGGGCACCCAGCCGGCGTGGGTGGCGCCCGCGTGGGCGGTGGTCCTCGCGGCCGGCGCGTCCCCCGTACTGGGCTGGCGCGCGCCGGTCGCGGCGGTGCTCGCCGCCGTGGTCGTCGTGCTCGTCGCGGCCCACGCGCGCCGGCGCCTCGGGGGCGTGTCGGGCGACGTGTTCGGCGCCTGCGCGGAGCTCGCCGCCACCGCCGCCCTGATCGTCCTCGCGACGGCCTGAGCAGCCCGGCCAGCCTGGCCGCAGCGAACGTGGCGTTCGGTGCTTCTCGGCGCGCGAACGCCCGGTTCGCGGCGAGCACCGCGAACGGGGAGTCGTGATCAACGGGGACTTTGCGCGCCGAGAAGCAGCGAACAGCGCGTTCGCTGCGACAAAGAGAGCTCAGGCGAGCTTCTGCATCCAGCCGCGCGGGTCGGGGGCCGCGCCACGCTGGATGGCGGTGAGGCGGTCGCGCAGGCGGTGGGTCATCGGGCCGGGCGTGCCGTCGCCGATGTCGTAGCCGCCGCCCTCGTGCTTCACCGTGCCGACCGGGGTGATCACCGCCGCCGTGCCGCACGCGAACACCTCGGTGAGGTGGCCCGCGGCGACCTCCTTCTCCATCTCGTCGGTGGAGATCCGCCGCTCGGTGACGGTGGCGCCCTCCTCCTGGGCGAGCTCGAGCAGCGACCGGCGCGTCACGCCGGGGAGCAGGGAGCCGGAGAGCTCGGGGGTGACGACCTCGACCGCGCCCGAGGGGTCGGTGAACACGAAGAAGAGGTTCATGCCCCCCATCTCCTCGATCCACCGGTGCTCGAAGCCGTCGAGCCACACGACCTGGTCGCAGCCCTGCGCCGACGCCTGGGCCTGCGCGGCGAGTGAGGCCGCGTAGTTGCCGCCGCACTTCGCCTCGCCGGTGCCGCCGGGCACCGCGCGCACGTAGTCGGTGGACAGCCACACGGTGACCGGGGCCAGGCCCCGCGGGAAGTAGGCGCCCGCCGGGGAGGCGATGAGCAGGTAGAGGTACTCCTCGCTGGGCCGCACACCGAGCCCGGACGACGACCCGAACATGAACGGCCGCAGGTACAGCGAGTCCTCGCCGCCGGCGGCCGGGACCCAGCGGTGGTCGACCGCGATGAGCTCGTGCAGCGAGTCGAGGAAGAGGTCCTCGGGCAGCGGCGGCATCGCGAGCCGCTCGGCGGAGCGGGCCATGCGGGCCGCGTTGGCGGCCGGGCGGAACGCGTGCACCGAGTCGTCGGCCCAGCGGTACGCCTTCAGGCCCTCGAAGATCGTCTGGCTGTAGTGGAGCACGACCGAGGCCGGGTCCATGGCCAGCGGCTGGTAGGGCCCGACGGTGGCGTCGTGCCAGCCGCGGGCGGCGTCCCAGGAGATCGTGACCATGTGGTCGGTGAAGAACTTGCCGAACCCGGGCGCGGCCAGTACCTCCGCCACACGCTCCGCGGTCGCCGGGGCGGGGTGCGGGGCATGGGTGAAGGTCGTACTCATGGGCCCAGACTAGTCCGACGGGGCAAGACTCTCGGGTGAGCCCAGCGCCGCCCGCGTCACGAGACCGGTGACCCGTCCGTCGCGCACCACCCACGCCGCCTCGGCGTCCCCGACGATCGCGCGGGCGGCCTCGAGCCCCTCCCCCGCCCCGACGCTCGGTGCCACCGGGCGGACGTGGGTGACGACGGCGTCGCCGTCGGGCAGGCCGTCCAGGTCGCGGACCGCGAGCGCCCCGAGGATCTCCGACGGCGCGGCGGCGCCGGCGTCGCGGTCGCGGGACACCGGCACCGGGCCGGGCACCCCGTCGAGCACCTCGCGGGCGCGGGCCACCGTCCACGACGCGCGCAGCACCGGCAGATCGACGACGTCCAGCTCACCGACGGACCCCGGCCCCTCCTCGGTGAACCCCAGCCGGCCGAGCCACCCGTCGTCGAAGTACTTCGACAGGTAGGCCCGCCCGGAGTCGGGCGCGATGACGACCACGACGTCGTCGGGGCCCAGGTCGCGGGCGATCCGCAGCGCCCCCGCGACGGCCGTGGCCGACGACCCGCCCAGCAGCAGGCCCTCCTCGCGGGCCAGGCGGCGGGCGGTGAGCATCGTCGTGCGGTCGTCGACGCGCACGATCTCGTCGGCGACGGAACGGTCCCAGTTGGCGGGCCAGGGGTCGTCGACGGTGTCGGGGTGGCGGTAGTGCCCGATGGCCTCGACGTAGTACGGGCTGCCGTCCCCGCCGCCGTAGGCCGAGGTCGCGGGGTCGACGCCGACGACCCGCACCGGGCCGCGCTCCTTGAGCGCCGACCCCGTGCCCGAGATGGTGCCGCCGGTGCCGATGCCGGCGACGAGGTGGGTCACCGCGCCGCCGGTCTGCTCCCAGATCTCGGGCGCGGTGGTGTCGCGGTGGGCCTGCGGGTTGGCGGGGTTGCCGTACTGGTCGGCGAGCCAGCCGCCCGGCGTCTCCTGCGCGATCCTCGCGGCGAGGTTGTTCACGTGGCGCGGGTCCTCGCGCGTCAGGCCGCCGGGGGTCGGCACGACCTCGGCGCCGTAGGCCCGCAGCGCGGCGATCTTCTCGGCGGCGGTGGTGTCCGGGACGACGATCACCGTGCGGTAGCCGAGCACCCCGCCGACCAGCGCGAGCCCGATCCCCGTGTTGCCCGAGGTGCCCTCGACGATCACCCCGCCCGGCCGCAGGTCCCCGGACCGCTCGGCGGCGCGGACCATGGCGAGCGCCGCGCGGTCCTTCACGCTGCCGCCCGCGTTCTGCCACTCGGCCTTGAGGTAGATCCGCGGGGCCAGGCCCTCGCTCACCCGCCGCAGGCGGATCAGCGGGGTCGCCCCGATCGCGTCGAGCACCGACTCGTGCACCGCTCCGGACACGGGTCGTGTCTACACGTCAGGATGTCCCCGTGACGTTCCCGGGCTTCGGCGAGGCGGTCGTCGACTTCTACGAGGGTCTCGAGGCCGACAACACCAAGGCGTACTGGACCGACCACAAGGCGGTCTACGACGAGCAGGTGCGGGCGCCGATGGTCGCGCTGCTCGCGGACCTCGAGACGGAGTTCGGCGCGGGCAAGGTCTTCCGCCCCTACCGCGACGTCCGGTTCGCGGCCGACAAGACGCCCTACAAGACGCAGTGCGGGGCCACCGCCGGCCCGCACTACGTCCAGGTCTCCGCCGACGGGCTGATGGTGGCCGGCGGCTACTACCGGATGACCTCGGCGCAGGTCGCCCGCTACCGGGCGGCGGTGGACGACGAGCGCCACGGACCGGCGCTCGAGGAGATCGTCGACGGCCTGCGCGGCGAGGGGTTCACGATCGGCGGCGAGCAGCTGAAGTCGCGCCCGCGCGGCGTCGACCCCGCGCACCCGCGCCTCGCGCTGCTGCGCCACAAGAGCCTGTTCGCCTGGTACGCCTGGCCGCCGTCGGACGAGCTGCACGAGCCCGGGCTCGCCGACCGCGTCGCGACCACCTGGCGCCGCCTCGCGCCGTTGGGCCGCTGGCTCGACGACCACGTCGGGGTCGACCTCGACGACGCCGCCGAGCGCCCGGGCGGGCGTCGCCGCTGACTCACCGTCACCACGCCACGGCGCGCCTAGCCTGGTCCCCGTGCAGACGAGGACCCGGGCGGCGGTCGGGGCGGGCCTCCTGCTGGTCCTCGCGCTGCTCGCGGGCCTCCTGTGGTGGGTGGCCGCCGAGCGGGGCCTCACCGCCCGCGACCTGTGGGAGGTCGTCGAGCCCCCGCCGCCGGAGCCGTGCAGCGAGAGCGACCCGACGGCCGACGGGTCGGCCCGGGGCTGCCTGACCCCGACCGCCCTGCGGCTGCACGACGCGGCCGTCGCCCGCTTCGGCGACCCGGGCCGCGACGCCCCGATCCGGTCGATCAGCTGCTGGTCCGAGCACGCCTGGAACCCCTCGAGCGACCATCCGAAGGGCCGCGCCTGCGACTTCTTCCCCGCCCGCTCGGGCGAGTTCCCGCAGGGCGACGACCTCGCCGCCGGGTGGGCCGTCGCGGAGTGGCTGCGGGCGGAGGCCCGGGAGCTCGACGTCCGCTACGTCATCTGGCAGGGCCGCATCTGGTACCGCGGGAGCGCCGACGCCGCCGACGGCTGGGGCCGGCCCTACCGCGGCGGCGGCGTGTACGACCCGGAGGACGCCACCGGCGGGCACTTCGACCACGTGCACGTCAGCGTGGGTCGCTCATGACGGGATCGGGCCGCTCTCCCAGTCGCGCAGGTTGACCTGGTCGCACTCGAGGGCGAACTCGTCGATCTCCTCGGCCGAGGCGCCGCGGGCGAAGCGTTCGGCGAGCCCGCGGAAGTAGTGCTCGCGCGGGTACCGGGACGCCGGTGCGCCGGGCACGAAGAGGATGAGGAACCGGGCCTGCTCGTCGCCGACGGCGCGGAACGCGTGCACGCCGTTGACGGGCACGTGGGCGAAGTCGCCGCTGCCCAGCACCTGCCACTCGCGCCCGCTCATCACCGCGAGACGCCCGGAGATCACCCAGAACGCCTCGCTGAACCCGGTGTGGAAGTGCGGCACCGCGCCCATCCGCCCGGGCTCGGCGGCGCTCTCGAACAGCCCGTAGCCGCCGCCGGTGACGTCGCCGGGCGCCAGGAAGATCGCCGGCCCGGCCTGCTCGGCCTGCGAGCGGAAGCGGAAGACGCCGGGGTCGGACGCGGGGATCTCCGTCGGGAAGCTCACCCGGCCATCCTCACCGCACGTGCGAGGCCACGAAAGGCGGCGAGACGACCTCGCACTCGAGGGTGCGTCCCCGCACGTCGATGGCCACGACGTCGCCCTCGTCCAGCCCCGCGGCGGTGTCGAGAAGCGCGAGCGCGATGCCGGTCCTCAGCGTCGGCGAGAAGGTGCCCGACGTGGTCTCGCCGACGGTCTCGTCGCCGCGCCTCACGGTCATGTGCCCGCGCGGCACCCCGCGCCCGGTGGCCTTCAGCCCCCACGACCGGCGCCGCGGCCCGGCCTCGCGCTCGGCGACCAGGGCCTCCCGGCCCCAGAACGCGTCCTTCTTCCAGCCCACCGCGAACCCGCACCGCGCCTGCAGCGGCGTGATGTCCGGGCCCAGGTCCTGGCCGTGCAGCGGGAGCCCCGCCTCGGTGCGCAGCGTGTCGCGGGCGCCGAGCCCGGCGGGCAGGCCACCTTGCTCGGCCACCACGGCGGCCAGCGCGTCCCACAGCTCCCCCGCACCGTCGGAGGGGGCGATGAGCTCGTAGCCGCGCTCGCCGGTGTAGCCCGTGCGGCACACCCGCACCGGGCGCCCGTGCCACTCGGCGTCGACGAAGGCCATGTAGTCGAGCTCGGTGTCGGGGGCGAGGAGGCCGACCTCGGCGAGCACCGCCGGCGACGCCGGCCCCTGCACCGCCAGCACGACGTGGGCCTCGTGCTCGTCGGCGACCGTGATCTCCTCCGGCGCGACCTCGGCGAGCTGCCGGCCGACCCCCGCCGAGTTGGCGGCGTTGGGGACGGCGAACACCTCGTCGGGCCCGACGAGGTAGAGGATGAGGTCGTCGATCACCCCGCCGTCGTCCGCGCAGCACAGCGTGTACTGCGCCCCGCCGGGCTGGATGCGGGACAGGTCGTTGGTCAGGCAGCGGTCGACGAACGCCGCCGCGCCCGGGCCGCTGACGCGGACCTTGCCCAGGTGGCTGACGTCGAAGAGCCCGACGGCCTCGCGCGTCGCGGTGTGCTCGGCCACCGTGCCCCCACGACCGTCACGGCTGTACTGGACGGGCATCTCCCACCCGCCGAAGGGCGCGAACGAGGCGCCGAGGGCGACGTGGTGATCGTGCAGCGGGCTCCGGCGAGGATCGGTGTCGGACACCGCGGCACGGTAACCGAGCCCGTCCGGTCCTAGCATGTGATCGACACCGCCGACCTGGGGAGAGACCGCACGTGAGCAGCACCCCCGCCCTCGAGCTCCTCGGCGCCGCGCCGGGTGGAGACGCCCTCACCGACGCCGACGCGCTCGTCGTCGGTGTCCGTCCCGGCAGTGGTGACGGGGCTGGTGGGGCGGACCCCGTCGTCGCGGGCGACACGGCCGTGCTCGGCGACCTGGCCGGCGAGCTGCCCGCCCTCGTCGCGCTCCTCGGCGGCACCGGGAAGGCCGAGGAAGTCACCCGGGTGCCGACGCGCGGGGCGATCGGGACCCCGCTGGTCCTCGCGGTGGGGCTGGGCAAGGAGCCGGCGCAGGCCGCCGGCGAGGCCCCCGATCTCGCCGAGCAGGTCCGCCGCGCCGCCGGCGCCGCCGCGCGCGCCCTCCACGGGAAGGCCGCGCACGTCGTCACGACGCTCTCGACGCTCGACACGGCCGCGACGGTCGAGGGCACGCTGCTCGGCGACTACGCCTTCACCGACTACAAGAAGACCCCGGACACGGCGCCGACGGAGCTGGCGCGGGTCGGGCTGGTGGGCGACGGCGACCAGGACACCGTGACGCGCGCGGCGACCATCGCCCGGGCCGTCCGCAACGCCCGCGACCTCGTCAACACCCCGCCCAACGACCTCTACCCCGACGCCTTCGCGCAGCGCGCGAGGTCCCTCGCCGAGGCGGCGGGCGTCACCGTCGAGATCCTCGACGAGTCGGCGCTGGCCGAGGGCGGCTTCGGCGGCGTGCTCGGCGTCGGCGGCGGGTCCTCGCGGCCGCCGCGGCTGGTCCGGCTGACCTACTCCCCGGCGAACCCGCGCAAGAAGGTGGCGCTCGTCGGCAAGGGCATCACGTTCGACACCGGCGGCATCTCGATCAAGCCGGCGGCGAACATGGACCACATGACCTCGGACATGTCCGGGGCCGCCGGCGTCGTCGCCGCGACCTGCCTGGCCGCCGAGCTCGGGCTGGACGTCGAGGTGGTCGCGACCGTCCCGATGGCCGAGAACATGCCCTCGGGCACCGCCTACCGCCCGGGCGACGTGCTGCGGATGTACGGCGGCACCACCGTCGAGGTCCTCAACACCGACGCCGAGGGCCGCCTGGTCCTGGGCGACGCGATCGCCCGCGCCTGCGAGGACGCCCCGGACTACCTGCTGGAGACCTCCACGCTCACCGGCGCCCAGACCGTCGCCCTCGGCGCGCGCACCCCGGGTGTCATGGGCACCGAGGAGTTCCGCGACCGCGTCGCCGGGCACGCCGTGGCCGCGGGCGACGGCGGCTGGGCGATGCCGCTGCCCGAGGAGCTGCGCTCAGACCTCGACTCCCGGGTCGCCGACCTCGCCAACGTCACCAACCACCGCTTCGGCGGGATGCTCGTCGGCGGCATCTTCCTGCGCGAGTTCGTGGCCGACGGCGTGCCGTGGGTGCACCTCGACATCGCCGGCCCGGCGTTCAACACCGGCGGCCCGCACGGCTACACCCCCAAGGGTGGCACCGGCGTCCCCGTCCGGACGATCGCGGCCCTGCTGGACGACATCGCACGGCATGGCTGATCGGCCCCGACGGGGTACAGGACGAGGTGGAAGGATGAACCCGGACATCGCCCCGTCGGAGTCACCACTCGGCGGCGGGGCCGCCGCACGCCACACGCCGACGCGGGAGAAGCAGCAGTGAGCGACACGTACGACGTCATCATCCTCGGAGCGGGCTCGGGCGGTTACGCCTGCGCCTTCCGCGCCGCCGAGCTGGGCCTGTCGGTCGCCCTGGTGGAGAAGGACAAGGTCGGCGGGACCTGCCTGCACCGCGGCTGCATCCCCACCAAGGCGCTGCTGCACGCCGCCGAGGTGGCCGACTCGGCGCGGGAGGGCGAGCAGTTCGGCGTGAAGAGCTCGCTGTCGGGCATCGACATGAGCGGCGTCAACTCCTACAAGGACAACGTCGTCGCCCGCCTCTACAAGGGCCTGCAGGGCCTGGTGAAGGCCAACAAGGTCACGCTGATCGAGGGCGCCGGCAAGCTCGTCGGGCAGGACACCGTCGAGGTCGACGGCCGGCGCTACCAGGGTCGCCACGTCGTCCTGGCCTCCGGCTCGTACTCCAAGACGCTGCCCGGGCTCGAGCTCGGCGGCCGTGTGCTCACCTCCACCGAGGCCATCAACCTCGACTACGTGCCCGAGCGGGTCGTCGTCCTGGGCGGCGGCGTCATCGGCGTCGAGTTCGCCAGCGTGTGGAAGAGCTTCGGCGCCGAGGTCACCATCGTCGAGGCGCTGCCCAACCTCGTGCCCAACGAGGACGAGTTCCTCTCCAAGCAGCTCGAGCGCCAGTTCCGCAAGCGCAAGATCGCGTTCAAGACCGGCACGAAGTTCACCGGCGTCACGCAGACCTCCGACTCGGTGACGATCTCGCTGGAGACCGGCGAGCAGATCGAGGCCGACCTCCTGCTCGTCGCCGTCGGCCGCGGCCCCAACACCGCCGACCTCGGCTACGAGGAGAACGGCATCACCCTCGACCGCGGCTTCGTGCCGACCAACGACCGGCTGCACACCGGGGTCGGCAACATCTACGCCGTCGGCGACATCGTCCCCGGCCTCCAGCTGGCCCACCGCGGCTTCCAGCAGGGCATCTTCGTCGCCGAGGAGATCGCCGGGCTGCACCCGCCGGTGATCGACGAGAAGGGCATCCCGCGCGTCACCTACTGCGAGCCCGAGGTCGCGTCGGTCGGGCTCACCGAGGCGCAGGCCAAGGAGCTCTACGGCGAGGTGAGGACGATGACCTACGACCTCGCCGGCAACGGCAAGTCGCAGATCCTCAAGACCGCCGGCGCGATCAAGCTGGTCAAGGGCGGCACCGGGGACGACGCCCCCGTCGTCGGCGTCCACATGATCGGCACGCGGATGGGCGAGCAGGTCGGCGAGGCCCAGCTGATCTACAACTGGGAGGCGCTGCCCGACGACGTCGCCAACCTCATCCACGCCCACCCGACGCAGAACGAGGCCCTCGGGGAGGCGCACCTCGCGCTCGCCGGCAAGCCCCTGCACAGCCACTCCTGACCCCGAGAAGACCGAGCGAGGAGTTCGAGCACGATGGCCTACTCCGTCCAGATGCCCGCTCTCGGGGAGAGCGTCACCGAGGGCACCATCACGCGGTGGCTCAAGCAGGAGGGCGACCACGTCGACGTCGACGAGCCCCTGCTCGAGGTCTCCACCGACAAGGTCGACACCGAGATCCCCTCGCCCCAGGCGGGCGTCCTGCAGCGGATCGTCGCGCAGGAGGACGACACCGTCGAGGTCGGCGGCGAGCTCGCCGTGATCGGCGACGAGGGTGAGTCCGCGGGGGGCGGCGGTGGTGGCGAGCAGTCGGCGCCCGCCGCGCAGCCCGAGCCGGAGCCCGCCCCGCAGGCCGAGCCGCAGCAGTCGGCGCCCGAGCCCGAGCCCGCCCCGCAGGCCGAGCCGCAGCAGCCGCCGGCCGCGGCGGCGTCGTCGGGGGGCTCCTCCGGCGGCACGACCGTCGAGATGCCCGCCCTCGGCGAGTCGGTGACCGAGGGCACGGTGACGCGCTGGCTCAAGCAGGTCGGCGACTCGGTCGACGTCGACGAGCCCCTGCTCGAGGTCTCCACCGACAAGGTCGACACCGAGATCCCCTCGCCGGTGGCCGGCACGGTCCTGGAGCTCAAGGCCGGCGAGGACGACACGGTCGAGGTCGGCGGCGCCCTCGCCGTCATCGGCGACGCGTCCCAGGCCGCGGGCGGCGGGTCCGCGGCGCCGGCGCAGGAGCAGCCCGCGCAGCAGGAGACCCAGCAGCCGGCCCAGCAGGACCCCCGGCCCGAGCCGGAGCGCCCGAACGAGCCCGAGCCGGCGTCGGCCCCGGCCGGGGCGCAGGCCGCGTCCGGCGCCGACGACTACGTCTCGCACGAGACCGAGCGGTCGACCACCGCGAGCGGCCCGGCCAACGCCGGCGCCCTCGAGCCCCGGGGCGGGGGCAACGGGACCTCGGCCGCGGCCGACACGGAGGGCTCGGGCACCACCGAGACCGGCTCGCCGTACGTCACGCCGCTGGTGCGCAAGCTCGCGAACGAGCGCGGCGTCGACCTCTCGTCGCTGACGGGCACCGGCGTCGGCGGCCGCATCCGCAAGCAGGACGTCGTCAAGGCGGCCGACGAGCAGGACCGGCAGAAGTCCGCCCCGGCCGCAGACGCCCCGGCCCAGGCGGCCCCCTCGGGCGGCTCCGGCGGCGGCACGGTGCACGGCGGCGAGGTGCAGAGGCCGGCGGCGGCCGGCGCCCGCGGCTCGTCGAGCGCGCCGGCCCCGGACACCTCCGGGCTGCGCGGCACCACGCAGAAGATGTCGCGGCGCCGCCAGACGATCGCCAAGCGCATGGTCGAGTCGCTGCAGGTCTCCGCGCAGCTCACGACCGTCGTCGAGGCCGACGTCACCCGGATCGCCCGCCTGCGCGACCGCGTGAAGGCCGACTTCCAGCGCCGCGAGGGCGTGAAGCTCTCGTTCCTGCCGTTCATGGCGCTGGCGACGGTCGAGGCGCTCAAGGCCCACCCGTCGGTGAACGCCTCGATCGACACCGAGAAGAGCGAGGTCACCTACCACGGCGCCGAGCACCTGGGGATCGCCGTGGACTCGCCGGCCGGACTGATCGTCCCGGTGATCCACGACGCCGGGGACCTCAACCTGGCCGGGCTCGCCCGCAAGATCACCGACGTCGCGGACCGCACCCGCGCGAACAAGATCACCCCGGACGAGCTGGCCGGTGGCACCTTCACGATCACCAACACCGGCTCGCGCGGCGCCCTGATCGACACGCCGATCATCAACCAGCCCCAGGTCGGCATCCTGGGCACGGGCGCCGTCGTCAAGAAGCCGGTCGTGCTCCAGGACGACTCGGGCGGCGACGTCATCGCGGTGCGCTCCACGGCGTACCTGTGCCTGTCCTACGACCACCGGATCGTCGACGGCGCCGACGCGGCCCGCTTCCTGACCACCGTCAAGGACCGCCTCGAGGGCGGCGCCTTCGAGGGTGAGCTGGGCTTCTGATCCCGCGCCCGTCCTGACCGAAGGGCACCTTCGCTCGAACTGGTCGAGCGAAGGTGCCCTTCGCTCACTCCGGGACCCGCGCCGAGATTGCGGCGAAGGGCGCCCCTCGCTCGTCTGTGCGAACGAAGGTGCCCTTCGCTCGGCACCGGGCCCCCACCCCCGGGTCGCGGCGGGCCGGACACTCCGCGACGATCACCCCATGCGCGTCGTCATCGCCGGGTCCTCCGGGCTCATCGGCTCCGCACTGGTCCCCCGCCTGCGGGAGGCGGGCCACGAGGTCGTCCGCCTGGTGCGGCGGACCCCGCAGGCCCCCGACGAGCGGGGCTGGGACCCCGCCGCCGGCCACCTCGCGCCGGGCGCGCTGGAGGGCGCGGACGCCGTCGTCAACCTCAACGGCGTCGGCGTCGGCGACAAGCGCTGGACCGGTGCCTACAAGCAGCAGCTGCGCGACAGCCGGTTGATCCCGACCGACGTGCTCGCCCGGGCCGTCGCCGACCAGGGCATCCCGGTCATGGTCAGCGCGTCCGGCGTCGACTACTACGCCGATGCGGGTTCGATGCCCATCGACGAGAGCGCCCGCGCCGGCACCGGCTTCCTGTCCGGACTCTGCCGGGACTGGGAGCGCGCCACCGAGCCGGCCGCGAGCGGGGGCGCGCGGGTGGTCACGTTGCGCTCCGGCCTCGTCCTCTCGCCGAGCGGTGGAGTGATGGGTCAGATCACGCCGCTGTTCCGCTTCGGTCTCGGCGCCCGCCTCGGGTCCGGCGACCAGTACTGGCCCTGGATCACCCTGGACGACGAGGTCGGCCTGATCGCCCACGCGCTGGAGAGCGCGACGCTCGACGGACCGGTCAACGCGACCGGACCGGAGCCGGTGACGAACGCCGAGTTCACCCGCCAGGTCGCCGCGCACATGCGCCGGCCGGCGCCGTGGTTCGCTCCGCCGTTCGCGCTGCGGATCGCGCTGGGCGAGTTCGCCGACGAGGCGCTCCTGACCAGTAAGCGCGCGCTGCCCGTCAAGCTCGAGCAGGACGGCTACGTCTTCCGTCACCAGACCCTCGGCGAGGCGCTGCACGCCGTGCTCGACGGATGAGCGTCCCGGAGGCCGTCGACGTCGTCGTGGTCGGCGCGGGCCTGGCGGGCCTGCGCGCGGCGCAGACGGTGGCGCGCGCCGGGCGTTCGGTCGTGGTCTGCGAGGCCGGGGACGCGGTCGGCGGGCGGGTGCGCACCGACGTCGTCGACGGCTTCCTCGTGGACCGCGGGTTCCAGATCCTCAACACCTCGTACCCGGCGCTGCGCGCGAGCGTCGACCTCGACGCGCTCGACCTGCGCCGCTTCGTGCCCGGCGCGGCGGTGCGCGACGGTGAGGCGCGCCTGCACCGCCTCGCCGACCCCCGCCGCGTGCCGACCTGGGCCCCGCGCACCGCCCTCGACCGGCTGCTCGGCCCCGGCGACAAGGCCCGCATCGGCGCGGTGACCCTGCGCTCGCTGCTCGTGCCACCGCAGCGCCAGGCCCGCGCCCCGGAGCGCACCACCGCCGACGAGCTGGCGCACTGGGGCCTCGGGGGCACGCCGACCGACACGTTCCTGCGCCCGTTCCTCGCCGGCGTGCTGGGCGACCGCGACCTGGAGACGTCGTCGCGGGTGTTCTCGCTGTTCTGGCGCAGCTTCGCCCTCGGCGACCTGACGCTGCCCTCGCGCGGGATCGGCGCCGTGCCCGCCCAGCTCGCGGCGCGCCTGCCCGCCGGGACGGTGCTCACCGACACGCCCGTCGAGCAGGTGGCGCCCGGCGTCGTCCGGACCGCCCGCGGCAGCGTGCGCGCCGGCGCGGTGATCGTCGCGACCGAGGGCACCTCCGCGTCGGCGCTGCTCGCCGGGCGGGTGCCGCCGCCGCGGACGTTCGCCCTGACCACGCACTACCACGTCACCGCCGATCCGCCGACGCGCCAGGCGCTGCTGCACCTCGACGGGGCGGGCGGCCCGGTCGTCAACACCGTGGTGCTCACGGCGGCCGCGCCGTCCTACTCCCCCGACCACCGCCACCTCGTCGCCAGCACCGTCCTCGGCGCCGAGCCGCTGCCCGACGCCGAGCTGCGCCGGGAGCTCACCCGGCTGTACGGCACGCCGGCCGGCGCGTGGGACGCGCTCGCGACGGTGCGGGTGCCGCACGCGCTGCCCGCCGCGGTGCCGCCGACCCCGGCCGGGCTGCGCCGGCCCGTCGACGTCGGCGACGGCCTCTTCGTCGCCGGCGACCACCGCGACACCCCGTCGACCCAGGGCGCGCTGGTCAGCGGGCGGCGGACGGCACAGGAGGCCCTGCGGTACCTCGGCGGGACGCGCAGCGGAGCGGAGCCGGACCCGACGAGGCAGGGGTAGCGTCGGCGCCGTGAGCCGTTCCAGCCGCGCCGCCGCCGAGCCCGTGGAGGTCCACGCGCTCGGCACCGTCGACTACCTCGAGGCCTGGGAGCGCCAGCGCGCGCACGCCGACGCGCGGGTGGCGGGCACGGGCGGCGACGTCCTCATGCTGCTCGAGCACCCGTCGGTCTACACGGCGGGCCGGCGCACGCTGCCCGAGGAGAAGCCCGTCGACGGCACGCCGGTGATCGACGTCGACCGCGGCGGCAAGATCACCTGGCACGGGCCCGGGCAGCTGGTCGGCTACCCGATCATCCGGCTGGCCGAGCCGGTGGACGTGGTCGAGCACGTGCGGCGCCTCGAGCAGGCGCTCATCGCCGTGTGCGACGGCTACGGCCTGGCCACCGGGCGCATCGACGGCCGCAGCGGCGTCTGGCTGCCCGCCGACGACCGCGGCCCGGCCCGCAAGATCGCCGCGATCGGCGTGCGGGTGGCCCGCGGGGTGACGCTGCACGGGTTCGCCCTCAACGCCGACCCGGACCTCGCCGCGTTCGGCGCCATCGTGCCGTGCGGCATCCGCGACGCGGGGGTCACCAGCCTCACCGCCGAGCTGGGGCGCCACGTGGGTGTCGACGAGGTCCGTGACGACACCCGCGACGCCGTGCTGGCCGCGCTCGACGGCACCCTCGAGATCACCGACCGCACGCTCGCCGTGCCCCCGGCCGACGAGGCGCAGGAGGTCACCGTCGGCGGCCTCACGGTGCGGGTGGGCGCGGCCCGCTGAGCCCCGGCGCGTCGATCATGCGCAGCGCCAGCTCGGCGTAGCACTCGCCGAGGAACTCCGGGGAGTCCGCGCCGTCGAGCCGGTACCAGCGGACCAGGTCGATCCCCAGGGACATGATCGCGCGCAGGGCGCGGTTGACGTCGGGCACGTCGAACAGGCCCTCCGCCGCGCCCCGCTCGACCGCGGCCCGCAGCGTCGCGGTGAAGCGCGCCCGCAGGTCGAGCACGGTGGCGCGGTGCGGCGCGTCCAGGGCGGCGAGCTCGTACTGGCACACCCGCGCCACCGTGTGGTGCCGCGCGTGCCAGGTGACGTGCGCGGCGACCAGGCGGCGCACGTGCTCCCGGGCGTCCCCGTCGTCCGGGACCGCGAGGAGGGCCTCCAGGGCCCGCTCGTGGCCGGTGCGCGTGATCTCGTGGAGCAGCTCCTCCTTCGAGGCGAAGTGCACGTAGAGCGCGCCCGGGCTCAGCCCGACGCCGGCGGTGATGTGGCGGGTCGTCGTCGCGTGGTAGCCGAGGTCGGCGAAGCAGCGCACCGCCGAGTCGAGCAGCGCGCGGGCGGCCGTCGTGGTCCGGGGATCCCAGAACCCGTCCGGGACCGCCCGGTGGTCGTCACGCCCGTCCCGCGCCTCCGACGCCCCCACGTGCCCGCCCTCCGTGACCGTTGACACAGCCGCCATCAGAGGTAACTATGCGCTCAGTCACATCAGCGCACCAGCCCCCGCCGCCCGGATCCCGGGCGAGCGGTCGGTGGACCCGGGGGCCGGGCGGTCGCGAGGAGGCTCACGGATGGCGGACGGTCGGACCGCGGACAGGCAGCTCACCGTCGTGCTCGACGGGTACTCGTACCTCGAGTGCCCGCGGTGGCACGACGGCCGCCTGTGGGTCTCGGACTTCTACACCGAGCAGGTGGTCTCCACCGACACGCGCGGCGACGTGCGGGTCGAGGCCGAGATCCCCCGGCAGCCCTCGGGGCTGGGCTTCCTGCCCGACGGGCGCCCGCTGCTCGTCTCCATGCGCGACCACCGGCTGCTGGTGCGCGACGCCGGCGGGACGCTCACCGAGCACGCGGACCTGTCGGGCGCCGTGAGCGGGGTGCTCAACGACATGCTCGTCGACGAGCGCGGCCGGGCCTTCGTCGGCAACTTCGGCTTCGACCTCATGGGCGGCGAGCCCCTGCGCGACACCACCCTCACGCGCGTCGACCCCGACGGGACCGTCACCACGGTGGCGAGCGACCTCGCCTTCCCCAACGGCATGGTGCTGCTGCCCGGGGGCGTGCTCGTGGTCGCCGAGACGTTCGGGGGCCGCCTGACCGCGTTCGACGTCACCGACGACGGCGACCTCGTGGGACGGCGGGTCTGGGCCGGGTTCGGCGAGCCCCCGCGCACCACCGACGTCGGCGAGGCCGTCGCGGCGCTCGAGGTCGCCCCGGACGGCATCTGCGCGGACGCCGAGGGCGCGGTGTGGGTGGCGGACGCCCTGCACGCGCGCGTCCTGCGGGTCCGCGAGGGCGGCGAGGTCGTCGAGGAGATCCCCACCGGCACCGGCGTGTTCGCCTGCATGCTCGGCGGCGACGACGGCCGCACCCTGTTCCTCTGCGCGGCGCCCTCGTTCGCCGAGCACGAGCGGCGCCCGGTCCGCGAGGCCCAGCTGCTCGCCGTGCGGGTGGACGTGCCGCACGCCGGCCTGCCCTGATCCGTCCCGACCGCGAGGAGGAGAACACATGGACGTGTCCGTCGCCTTCCCCACCGCCCTGAGCTCGCCGGACGACATCGCCCTCGCCGAGGAACTGGGCTACGCCCGCGCGTGGGTCTACGACACCCCGCAGCAGAGCCCGGACGTCTGGATGACCCTCGCGCTCGCGGCCGAGCGCACCGAGCGGATCGGGCTCGGGCCCGGCGTGCTCGTGCCGACCCTGCGCCACCCGATGACCAACGCGGCCGCCACCGCGACCCTCGCCGCGCTCGCCCCGGGCCGCGTCGCCGTCGCCTTCGGCACCGGCTTCACCGGGCGCCGCGCGATGGGCTACCGCGCCATCCCGTGGTCGTTCATGGACGCCTACATCCGCACCTATCGCGCCCTGCTGCGCGGCGAGGTCGTCGAGTGGGAGGGCGCACAGATGCAGATGCTCCACCCCGACGGCCACGCGCCGGCGCGCCCCGTCGAGGTCCCGGTGCTCGTCGGCGCGCTCGGGCCGAAGGGCGACGCCGTGGCGCGCGAGCTCGGCGACGGGCTGTACGTCACCCTCGCGCAGCCGGAGTTCATGCCGGCGTACTCCTGGGTGCCGTACCTGGCCTGGGGCACCGTGCTCGACGAGGACGAGGCCCAGGACTCCGAGCACGCGAAGGTCGCGGCCGGCCCCGGCTGGGCGCTCGCCTACCACGGCGCCTACGAGTTCGGCGGGCCCGACGCGGTCCGCGAGCTGGCCGGGGGCGACGCGTGGATGGACACGGTGGAGAAGGCCCCCGACGGCCGCCGGCACCTCGCGGTCCACGTCGGGCACTGCGTGGAGCTCAACGACGCCGACCGGGCGGCCTGGGACGCCGGCGGGCACACGATGCTGCGCGACGCCACGATCTCCGGGACCCGCAACGAGGTCCGCGACCGCCTCGACGAGCTCGCGGGCAAGGGCGTCACCGAGATCGTCTTCCAGCCCTGCGGGCCGGACACCCGCCGCGAGCTCGAGCGCTTCCACGACGCGGCGACCTCGCGCTGACCGGATGGTCGCGCTACAGCTTCGCGGCGACCTCGGAGGCGACGAGGTCGAGCTGGTCGAGGTCGGAGAGGTCGAGCACCTGCAGGTAGACCCGCTGCAGGCCCGCGCGCTCGCGGAAGGTGCCGAGCTTGTCGACGAGCTCGGCCGGCGTGCCCGCGAGCCCGCTGGCGCGCAGCTCGGCGGGGTCGCGCCCGATGGCGGCGGCGCGCCGGGCGACCTCGGCGTCGTCGCGGCCGGCGCACAGCACCTGGGCGGTGGAGCGGCCCAGGGTCGCGGGGTCGCGCCCGAGCTCGCGGCACGCCGCGTCGACGCGCTCCTGCCCGGCCACGAGGTCGTCGAGCCCGACGAACGGCATGTTGAACTCGGTCGCGTAGGTCGCCGCCAGCGCCGGGGTGCGGCGCGGACCGTTGCCGCCGACGATGATCGGCGGGTGCGGGGTCTGCGCCGGCTTGGGCAGGCCGGGGCTGTCGTCGAAGGTGTAGTGCTCGCCGTGGTGGGTGAACTTGACGCCCACCGGCGTGCGCCACGACCCCGTGAGGATCTCCAGCTGCTCGGTGAGCATCGCGAACCGCTCCCCCAGCGGCGGGAACGGGATGCCGTAGGCGCGGTGCTCGGCCTCGTACCACCCGGTGCCGATGCCGAGCTCGACGCGCCCGCCCGACATCTGGTCGACCTGCGCCACCGCGATCCCCAGCGGGCCGGGCAGCCGGAACGTCACCGCGGTCATCAGCGTGCCGAGGCGGATGGTGCGCGTCTCGCGGGCGAGGGCAGCGAGCGTCACCCACGCGTCGCTCGGGCCGGGCAGGCCGTTGGCCTCCCCCATGGCGAGGTAGTGGTCCGAGCGGAAGAAGGCGTCGAAGCCGGCGTCCTCCGCGGCCCGGGCCACGCGGAGCAGGTCATCGTAGGACGCGCCCTGCTGCGGCTCGGTGAAGATCCGGAGGTCCACACGATCAGGGTAGTCACCGCGTCACGTTCCGAACCGTCCCCCCGGGGTCGCATCCGCCGGGCGCGTGCGGCGGGCGGCGTAGGCTCGGGCGCGTGACGGTTGCTCCCGAAGGACGGAAGATGTTGCGGCTCGAGGTCCGCAACTCCCAGACGCCCATCGAGCGCAAGCCGGAGTGGATCCGCACGCGCGTGGCCACCGGACCGAACTTCACCGAGCTCAAGGGCCTGGTGAAGGGGTCGGGGCTGGCCACCGTGTGCGAGGAGGCCGGCTGCCCGAACATCTTCGAGTGCTGGGAGGACCGCGAGGCCACCTTCCTCATCGGGGGTGAGCAGTGCACGCGCCGCTGCGACTTCTGCCAGATCGACACCGGCAAGCCCTCGCCGCTGGACACGATGGAGCCCCGCAAGGTGGCCGAGTCGGTCCGCCAGATGGGGCTGCGCTACTCCACGATCACCGGCGTCGCGCGTGACGACCTCGACGACGGCGGCTCGTGGCTCTACGCCGAGACCGTGCGCCAGGTCCACGAGCTCAACCCCGGCACCGGCGTCGAGCTGCTGATCCCCGACTTCGACGGGCGCGCCGACCAGCTCGGCCCGGTGTTCGACGCCGCCCCCGAGGTGCTCGCGCACAACCTCGAGACCGTCCCGCGCATCTTCCGCCGCATCCGGCCGGCGTTCCGCTACGAGCGCTCCCTCGACGTCATCCGCCAGGCGCGCGACGCCGGGCTGGTCACCAAGTCGAACCTCATCCTCGGCATGGGCGAGACCCCCGAGGAGGTCACCGGCGCGATGCGGGACCTGGTCGACGCCGGCTGCGAGCTGCTCACGCTCACCCAGTACCTGCGCCCGACCGTGCGCCACCACCCCGTCGAGCGCTGGGTCAAGCCCGAGGAGTTCGTCGAGCACCGCGACGCCGCGCTCGCGATGGGCTTCCCCGGCGTCATGGCCGGACCGCTGGTGCGCTCGTCGTACCGGGCGGGCCGCCTCTACGCCCAGGCCAAGATCGCCCGCGGCGAGGAGCTGCCCGCGGGCATGGCCGAGCTCGCGCAGGAGGGGCCCGCCCGCCAGGAGGTCGGCGAGGTGCTGGCCCGCACGCGCTCCTGAGTGCCGTGATGTCCCCGTAGGGCAGAATGGGGCACATGGCGAAGAAGGGCTCCGGCGCGGCGAGCAAGGAAGAGAAGAAGGCCGCCAAGCAGGCCGCGAAGGCGGCCCGTCGCGAGCGGTTCCGCCAGATCTGGCAGGCGTTCCAGATGCAGCGCCGCGAGGACAAGGCGCTGCTCCCGCTGATGATCGGCGCGGTCGTCGTCACCGCGCTGGTGCTGTTCGGCATCGGCCTGCTCATCGGCCAGGAGTGGTTCCTGCTGCCCACGGGCGTGCTGCTCGGCGTGCTCCTCGCCGTGATCATCTTCGGCCGCCGGGTGCAGAAGAACGTCTACTCGAAGGCCACCGGCCAGCCCGGTGCCGCCGGCTGGGCGCTCGACAACATGCGCGGCCAGTGGCGCGTCACCCAGGCCGTCGCGGGCACCACCCAGCTCGACGCCGTGCACCGCGTCATCGGCCGGCCGGGCGTCGTCCTCGTCGCCGAGGGCGCCCCGCACCGCACCAAGAGCCTGGTCGCCCAGGAGAAGAAGCGGGTCGCGCGCATCATCGGCCAGGTGCCGATCTACGAGGTCACGGTGGGCGAGGAGGAGGGCCAGGTCCCGCTCGCCAGGCTGCAGCGCCACATGACGAAGCTGCCCCGCAACATCGACAAGTCCCAGATGGAGACCGTCGAGAAGCGCCTCGCCGCCCTGGCCAACCGCGCCGGGCCGGCCATGCCCAAGGGCCCGGTGCCGCGCAACGCCCAGCAGCTCAAGGGCATGCAGCGCACGGCCCGTCGGCGCTAGAGAGGCTCAGCGGGACTTCACCACGACCGTGCGGCTCGCGCGGTCCTGGATGCCGCGCGAGTCGCGGTCGACGATCAGCGCGGGGATCACGAAGAACAGCGACGCCGTGCGCACCAGCGTCCAGAGCAGGCCGACGCCGGGGCGCTCCGGGCGGTCGAGGCGGACCACGCGCATGCCCAGCAGCACCATCGCGGGCGTCGCGCCGACCACTGCGACCGGCACGACCATGATGATCGCCCAGGTCAGCAGGCTCCAGTTCTGCGGGAGCGCCGGGTAGGTGAACAGCGCCGCGAGGACGCCCGCGAGCACCGCGTCGAGCAGGAACTGCGCGCCCCGACGGCCCAGCGTCGCCACCGACCCGGGCCCCCGCTCGGGGAGCCCGAAGCGCTCGCCCGGGTAGCCCTCCTCGGTGGCTCCGGGCGCCGGGGTGCGGGGCGTCTCCCGCGGCGCGGACGGGGGTGCCGCCGTGCGCCCGTCCCCGCCCGAGCCCTCGAGCCATTCCCGAAACCACGCCACCGTGACAGGCTACGGCGATCGGGAGCGGGGGGTGGTGAGTCACCACACGACCACCCAGCGCGCGTTAACTGCTGTGAAACATGCCGGTGACGGCCGAGCAACAGCACCGACCTAGCGTCGGGATCACCAGGATCGGTCACGGTCGGTACCCCCGATCAGTGGGTACGGTGCGATCCGCTGACGACTCGACCCCCGTCGTCCCCGGCAAGCGTGTGAAGGAGCCACCGAGGGTGTTCAACAACCAGGACGAGGTCTTCAAGTACATCTCCGACGAGGGGGTGAAGTACGTCGACGTCCGCTTCTGCGACCTGCCGGGGCAGATGCAGCACTTCACCGTGCCGGCGTCGGAGTTCGACGAGGACGTCTTCACCACCGGACTGGCCTTCGACGGCTCGTCGATCACCGGCTTCCAGAGCATCAACGAGTCGGACATGACGCTGCTGCCCGACGTGGCGACGTCGCGGATCGACCCGTTCCGGGCGCAGAAGACGCTGAACGTCAACTTCTTCGTGCACGACCCGCTGACGCTCGAGGCCTACAGCCGCGACCCGCGCAACGTCGCCCGCAAGGCCGAGAAGTTCCTCTCGACCGTCGACGTGGCCGACACCTGCTTCTTCGGCCCCGAGGCCGAGTTCTACATCTTCGACTCGGTGCGCTACGAGTCGAAGGCCAACGGCACGTTCTACGAGGTCGACTCGATCGAGGGCCACTGGAACACCGGCCGTGACGAGCTCGGCGGCAACAAGGGCAACAAGGTCAACATGAAGGGCGGGTACTTCCCCGTCGAGCCGACCGACCAGAGCTCCGACCTGCGCGCCGCCATCGGCACCAACCTCACCAACGCCGGCTTCGCCCTCGAGAAGCTGCACCACGAGGTCGGCACCGGCGGCCAGGCCGAGATCAACTACAAGTTCAACACCCTGCTGCACGCCGCGGACGACCTGCAGCTGTTCAAGTACATCGTCAAGAACACGGCGTGGCAGGCCGGCAAGTCGGTCACCTTCATGCCGAAGCCGCTCGCCGGCGACAACGGCTCGGGCATGCACTGCCACCAGTCGCTGTTCAAGGGCGGCGAGCCGCTGTTCTACGACGCCAACGGCTACGCGGGCCTGTCGGACCTGGGCCGCCACTACATCGGCGGCATCCTGCACCACGCCCCGAGCCTGGTGGCCTTCACCAACCCGACGGCCAACTCGTACCACCGCCTGGTGCCCGGCTTCGAGGCCCCGATCAACCTGGTCTACTCGAACCGCAACCGCTCGGCGTGCGTCCGCATCCCGATCACGGGCGACAACCCGAAGGCCAAGCGCCTCGAGTTCCGTTGCCCCGACTCGTCGGGCAACCCGTACCTGGCCTTCGCCGCCATGATGATGGCCGGCCTCGACGGCATCCGGAACAAGATCGAGCCGCCGACGCCGATCGACAAGGACCTGTACGAGCTCCCGCCCGAGGAGGCCGCCAACATCGCGCAGGTGCCGGCCAGCCTCGACGCGGCGATCAACAACCTCGAGGCCGACCACGACTTCCTGCTCGAGGGCGGCGTGTTCACCTCGGACCTCATCGAGAAGTGGATCGAGCTCAAGCGCGACGACGTCACCGGCCTGCGGCTGCGTCCGCACCCGTACGAGTTCGAGCTGTACTACAACTGCTGAGCGCCTGAGCAGCACCGACCGGCCCGGTCACCCCGCGGGGTGGCCGGGCCGTCGTGCGTCAGTGCGCCTGGCCCTTGCGCACCCGCAGGACGGCGAGCGCCACCGTCACCACCCCCACCGCGCCGACGGTGAACAGGATGATCCCGAGCACCGAGTTCGGGGAGAAGACGAAGAAGAGGCCGGCCACCAGGAGCACGGCGCTGATCACCCAGCCGATGACACAGCCGCGCATGGTCGTCAGACCGAGAGCCGAGAACATGCCCGCCATGCTGGCACGACCTCCTATCGGCGTGCTGTGTTCGCTACGGACCGTCGTGTGATCTCTTGTCGGGCACGTCCTCGCGCGGGGACAGCGCCGCCGCCACGACGTACTGGTAGACGTAGCGGATCTCCTCGCCCCGCCGCACCGGCAGGCACACCCAGCCGACCCACTCCCCCGTCGTGGTGCGCCGCCAGGCCAGCAGCTCGCCGGGGACGCGGCTCTGGAGGTCGACGCCCTCGGGCATCGGGCGCACAGGCCGCTCCTGCGGGCGCGGGTAGGCGATCGCGAGGTCGACCCAGACCCGCTTGACCTCGTCTCGCTGCAGCGCACCGGACCGGTCGTTGCGGCGCTGCGCCGGACCCCGATCGTCGAACACGTGTTCGATCGTCGGTCATCCGGGCCCGCCACGCCAGCCGCACGGCCGGGTGTGTCCGCAGATGGCGGCACAGCTCACGACCGCCCGGGAAAATCTCCGGAGGTGATGTCGAAAGGCGGCGCGGGCGTTCGTCGCACCAGTGAGAGACCGGCAACGGGCCGGTCGCCCGCCCCCGGAGGCCACGATGTCCGTCACCACCGCCAGCCCCGTCCCCGCCACCACCGCTCCCGGCGCCCGGACCCTGCCCCTGGTCCGCGACGGGCTGGCCGCCACCGCCGTCGCCGCCGTGGCCACCGCGGCCGTCGCCGCCGCGGGCGAGCTCGCCGGCGTCGGCGCGATCGTCGGCGGGGCGCCGATCCCCGCGCTCGGCTTCGCCGTCCTGACCGCGATCTTCTCCGTGGTGGGCGTGCTGCTCGCCCTGGGGCTGGCCCGCTGGGCACGCCGCCCGCGCACGACGTTCGTCCGCACCACCCTGGCGCTCACCGTGCTGTCGCTGGTCCCCGACGTGGTCGCGGACGCCTCGGTGACCACGAAGGCGCTGCTGATGCTGACCCACGTCGTCGCCGCTGCCATCGTGATCCCGGCCGTCGCCCGCCGGCTGTCCTGACCACCACCGACCGACGAGACGCAGGGAGAGTGCCGTGCACTACCTCATGGGTGTCCGGATCGACGAGAGCGTGCTCCCGTACTCCGACGAGGAGCTCGAGGCGTCCTTCGCCCGGGTGGGGGCCGTCAACGACGAGATGAAGGCGGCGGGGATCTGGGTGTTCGGCGGCGGGCTGCGGCCCTCCGACAGCGCCACCGTCGTGCGCGTCGAGAACGGCCGGACCGCCATGACCGACGGGCCGTTCGCCGAGACCAAGGAGCAACTCGGGGGCTTCTACGTCATCGAGGTCGACGACCTCGACGCGGCGCTGGCCTGGGCCGAGAAGGTCGCCGGGGCCTGCCGGGTGCCGATCGAGGTGCGCCCGTTCGACGGCGTCGCCTGAGCCCGGGGGTGGATACCGTGGACCTCACGGAGGTCTACCGCGCCGAGTACGGGCGCTGCGTGGCCACGCTGACCCGCCTGCTGGGCGACATCGGGCTCGCCGAGGAGGCCGTGCAGGACGCGTTCGCGACGGCGGTCCGGGCGTGGGAGGAGGAGCCGCCCCGCAACCCCGGCGCCTGGATCGTCACCACCGCCCGGAACCGGGCCCTCGACCGCCTGCGCCGCGAGTCCACCCGCGAGGCCCGCCACGCCCAGGCGCTGCTGCTGCACACCCCCGACGAGCCGGAGGAGGTGGGACCGGTGCGCGACGACCAGCTCCGCCTGATCTTCACCTGCTGCCACCCGGCGCTCTCCCCGCTCGCGCAGACCGCGCTGACCCTGCGGCTGCTCGGCGGGCTCGAGGTGCCCGAGATCGCGCGGGCGTACGTGGTGCCCGAGGCGACGATCTCCCAACGGATCGTCCGCGCCAAGAAGAAGATCCGCGACGCCGGCATCCCCTACTGCGTGCCCGGCGCGGCCGAGCTCCCCGACCGCCTGGACCCGGTGCTCACCGTGCTCTACCTCGTCTTCAACGAGGGATACACGTCGACCACGGGCGAGCTGGTGCGCACGGACCTGTGCCGGGAGGCGATTCGGCTGGCCCGCGCGCTCGCCGACCTCATGCCCGACGAGCCGGAGGTGCTCGGGCTGCTGGCGCTGCTCCTGCTCACCGAGGCCCGCCGGCCCGCGCGGACGGGACCCTCGGGCGAGCTGGTGGTGCTCGCGGAGCAGGACCGGTCGCTCTGGGACCATGAGCTGATCGCCGAGGGCCACGGGCTGGTGCGCCGGTGCCTGCGCCGCGGCCGCCCCGGTCCCTACCAGCTGCAGGCGGCGATCAACGCCGTGCACACCGACGGCCCGGCGACCGACTGGACGCAGGTGCTGGCGCTCTACGACCAGCTCGTGGCGCACGTGCCGACCCCGATCGTGGCGCTCAACCGCGCGGTCGCCGTGGCCGAGGTGCACGGGCCGGAGGCGGCGCTCGCGGCCGTCGACGCCCTGGACATCCCGGGCTACCACCTGCTGCCCGCCACCCGCGCGGACCTGCTCGTCCGCCTCGGCCGCCCCGCGGACGCGGCCGCCGCCTACACCGACGCGATCACGCTCGTCACCAACGACACCGAGCGCGCCTTCCTGGAGGCGCGACGGGCGCGCCTGGCCGACGCGCCCGGGGAAACCCCTGCCCCGACCGGGTAGCTCTACGCATACCGGACACGGTTGCGCTTCGTAGTTTCGGTGTCACCGCAGGTCAGCGACCGCGCACGACACACGAGAGAAGCGAGCCCTCCCATGACTCGACCGTGGACCCGGCCATGGAGCACCGTGCTCGCCGGCGCCGTCGCCGGCACCGCCCTCCTCCTCACCGCCGCCCCGGCCCTGGCCACGACCCCCGCGGAGCCGCCGCTCCCCCGCGAGCGGGTCGTCGCCGAGGTGCTGCCGGCGGTGACCTACCTCGAGACCCGCAGCGAGGCCGTCGTCCGCGAGCGGGGCACCGGCCGCGAGATCGGCTCGGTGGCGGTCACCGGGACCTGCTCGGGGGTGGTGGTGTCGAACGACGGGCACATCGCCACCGCCGGGCACTGCGTGCACCCCGACGACATCCGCACCACCATGGCCCGCGACCTCGCCGCGCGGCTCGAGGCCCGCGGCGTCGGCCCCCGCGACCGGCTCTTCGCCTTCATCCTCATCCGCTACCAGTTCGAGGGACGCACCCCCGGCACCCCGATCGACCGGACGGTGACCGCGGTGCGCGCCGACGGCACGGACGGCGAGACCCGCATGCCCGCCCGGATCGTCGACGCCGAGCCCCACCGCCGCGGCGACGTCGCGCTGCTCGACGTCGACGCCACCGACCTGCCGGCCGCCGCGCTCGCGCCGGCCGGCGAGCCGACGCCCGGCACGCCCGTCACCAGCGTCGGCTACCCCGCCGACCGCGACCGCGCGCTCGACCCGAGCCGCGAGCCGAGCTGGAAGGACGGCACGGTCAGCTCCGTGCAGACCCGCAACGGCATCCCGTTCGTCGAGGTCAGCGCCGCGATGGCGCCGGGGATGAGCGGCGGGCCGGCGGTCGACGGCCGCGGCCGGGTCCTCGGGCTGAACAGCATGGGACTCGGCGAGTCCGGCGCGTTCAACTTCGTCGCACCGACATCGACGCTGCGCGCGATGCTCGACCGCCACGGCGTGCGCACCGGGCCCGGGCCGGTCGACGTCGCCTACCGCGCCGGGCTCGACCACCGCGTGACCGGTGAGAACGCCGACGCCGTCGCCGCCTTCCGCGAGACCCTGCGCCTGCGGCCCGACCACGGCAGCGCGCAGGAGCAGCTGCGGCTCGCCGAGGCGGCCTACGCCGCCGACGGTGACGTCAGCGAGCGGCGGGCGATGGTGTGGGGCATCGCCGGCGGGGCGCTGCTGCTGCTCGTCGTCGGGACGGCCGCCGCGGTGATCGTGGTGCGGCGGCGCCGCCCGGCCGGTCCCCCGGGGCCGGTGGATCCCCCGACGGGCCCGATCCCTCCGCTGACCCGGCCGTACGGGCCGCCGCCGGTCGTGTCGCCCTTCGGGCCCCCGGTGCCCCGGACCCCGTCCCCCGAGGTGCCGCCGTCCAGGGCCGACACCGTCTGCTGAAGATCACCAGGTCGACAGGCACCTCGGGGACGCCCCTCGAGGTGCCTGTCGCACTGCTGATCTCCCGCGGGCCCGGCGCAGTCGGTGATCAACGGGGACTTCGGTCGCATAGAAGCAGCGAACCGCCCGTTCGCTGCACGACCGCTAGTCCACGAGGTAGAAGATCCGGTCCACGACGGCGCGGGCACGGCGGGTCAGGCGGCGGTACTCGTCGAGGAACTCGCCCGGGTCGTCGTCGGGGTCGTGGCCCAGCGCCGAGGCGACGGCGGCGAGGTCGCGGCCGGAGCGCGGGACCTCGTCGGTGGGCCGGCCCCGGACCAGGGTCGCCGCGCCCCGGGCGTGGGTGGCCATCGTCCAGCCGGCGGCGAGCTCGTCGGCGTCGCCCGGCTCGATCAGGCCGGCCTTCGCCGCGGCGGCGAGCGCCTCCAGCGTCGAGGGCGTCCGCAGCGACGGGACCTTCCCTGCGTGCTGGAGCTGGATCAGCTGCACGGTCCACTCGACGTCGGAGAGCCCCCCGGTGCCGAGCTTGGTGTGCAGGGCCTTGTCGGCGCGCCGCGGCATCCGCTCGTTGTCGACGCGCGCCTTGATCCGGCGGATCTCGCGGGCCTTCTCGTCGGGCAGCCCGTCGGCGGGGTACCGGTAGGGGTCGATGACCTCGACGAACGCCGCGCCCAGCGCCTCGTCGCCGGCCACCGGCCGAGCGCGCAGCAGCGCCTGGAACTCCCAGGTGTCGGCGAGCTTCGCGTAGTACTGCCGGTAGGAGTCCAGGGTCCGCACGAGCGGGCCGCTCTTGCCCTCGGGGCGCAGCTTCGTGTCCACCTCGAGCGGCGGGTCCGGGCTCGGCGCGCCGAGGGCCGACACGGTCGCCTCGGCCACGGCCTTGGCGTAGCGCACGGCCTCGGCGTCGTCGACGCCCTCGGCGGGCTCGCAGACGAACAGCACGTCGGCGTCCGACGAGTAGCCCAGCTCGCCGCCGCCGAGACGCCCCATCCCGATCACGGCGATGCGGGCGGGCGCGTCGCCGTCGCCGACGTGGCCGCGGGACGCGGCGTCGAGCGCGGCCTGGAGCACCGCCACCCAGATGCTCGACAGCGCCGCGCACACGGCCGACACGTCGAGCAGCCCGAGCAGGTCGGCGCACGCCACGCGCACCAGCTCGATGCGGCGCATGGAGCGCCCGACCTGGCCGGCCGAGTCGGGGTCGGTGTGGCGGGCGACGGCGCGGCGCAGGGACGCGGCGACGTCCTCCGGCCGGCGCGCGACGAGCTCGGCGTTCGGCCCGTCGCCGGCGAGCAGCCGCAGCACCTCGGGGGTGCGCGGCATCATCTCGGCGACCCAGCGCGACGTGCCCAGCACCCGCATCAGCCGCTCGGCCGCGATGCCCTCGTCCCGCAGGTAGCCCAGGAACCAGGGCGTGTCGGCGAGCGCCTCGGACACCTTGCGGTAGGCGAGCAGCCCGTGGTCGGGGTCGGCGGAGTGCCCGAGCTCGTCGAGCAGCACCGGCAGCAGCGCGCGCTGGATGCGGCTGGCCCGGCTGACGCCGCTGGTCAGCGCCTGCAGGTGCCCGAGCGCGCCCTGCGGCGACGTCCAGCCCAGCGCCTTGAGCCGCCGCATCGCCGACTCCGAGGTCAGCACCAGGTCCTCGCCCGGCACGCGCGCCACCGACTCGAGCAGCGGGCGGTAGAAGAGCTTCTCGTGCAGGCGGCGCACCCGCACCGTGTGCCGCGAGCGCTCGTGCTGCAGCACCCCGACCGCGTCGCGGGTGCCGTCGGCGCGCAGCTTGGCGGCGCGGGCGAGCCAGCGCAGGCCCGCGGTGTCGTCGTCGGGCGGGAAGAGGTGGGTGCGGCGCATCTTCTGCAGCTGCACGCGGTGCTCGAGCAGGCGCAGGAAGCGGTAGGACGCGGCGAGGTTGGCGGCGTCGTCGCGGCCGACGTAGCCGCCGTCGGCCAGCGCCGCGAGGGCCTCGAGGGTGTTCTGGCTGCGGATCGTCTCGTCGCCGCGGCCGTGCACCATCTGCAGCAGCTGCACCGCGAACTCCACGTCGCGCAGCCCGCCCCGCCCGAGCTTGAGCTCGCGGTCGGCGTGCTCGGCGCGGATGTGGTCGACGACCCGGCGGCGCATCGCGCGCACGTCGGCGACGAAGTCGTCGCGGTCGGCGGCGCTCCACACCATCGGCGCGAGCGCCTCGCAGTACTCGCGGGCCAGCGGGTCGTCGCCGGCGACCGGGCGGGCCTTGAGCAGCGCCTGGAACTCCCAGGTCTTCGCCCAGCGCTCGTAGTAGGTGACGTGGCCCTCGAGCGTGCGCACGAGCGCGCCCTGCCGGCCCTCGGGGCGCAGGTTGGCGTCCACCTCGAGGAACGCCTCGGTGGCGATGCGCATCATCGTCGAGGCGAGCCGGGTGGCGAGGTCGGTGGCGCCCTCGGCCACGAAGATCACGTCGATGTCGCTGACGTAGTTGAGCTCGCGCCCACCGCACTTGCCCATGCCGATCACCGCGAGGCGGCACGGGAGCGGGTCGCCGGGCTCGCGCCCGTCCCTGGTCCCCAGTGCGTCCGCGATCGTCGCGTCGGCGACGGCGAGCGAGGCCCGCAGCCCGGCCGCGGCGAGGTCGGCGAGCTGGGCGGCGACGACCTCGACCGGGACGACGGGCAGGTCGGGCTCGCACACCGACTGCAGGTCGCTCGCGGCCACGGCGAGGACCTCGTCGCGGTAGGCCAGGCGCAGCACCCCGATGCCCTCCGGCTCGAGCACGCCCGCGCGGGGCGGGCCGTCGCCGGTGCGCTCGGCGCCGACCGCGTCGAGCAGCGTCCGCGTCCGGTCGTCGAGGTCGGGCAGCTCCGAGGCGTCGTACGTGCGCCCCGGGGTGCTCCGGCTGCGCAGCGTGCGCCAGCGGTCGGGGTGGGCGACGAGGTGGTCGCCCAGCGCGGTCGAGCCGCCGAGGACGCCGAACAGCCGCCCGCGCAGGCCCTGGTCGGTGCGCAGCGCCTCGACGAGCGCGCTCCACTCCTGCTCGCCCATCGCCTCGCGCAGCCGCTCGATCGCGAGCAGCGCGAGGTCGGGGTCGGGGCTGCGGGCCAGCGCCCAGACGGTGAGCTCGGCGTCGGGGACGGGCGCGTCGCCGTCCCAGAAGCCGAGCGCGGCCAGGCGCGGACCGGCGTCGGGGTCGGTGAGTCCGAGCCGTGCCGGCGCGCGTCCCGTCCGGTCGCGCCGTGGGCTCCCCGTCGCGGACTCGGTCATGCCCCGAGGATTCCAGCCCGGCCGGTGACCGGCGCGTCCACTGGCAGGATCGGGGACATGCAGCGCTTCGAGTACAAGGTCGTCCAGCTCCGCGAGAGCCTGATGGGCGGCAAGCTGTCCGACGACAAGCTCGAGAAGGTCCTCAACAAGGAGGCCGCCGAGGGCTGGCAGCTCCGGACGATCACCGGCGCGGACGTCAAGGGGCGGCTCGGGCCGGGCGGCGTCGACGGCCTGCTGGTCACGTTCGAGCGACCGGTCTGATCTAGAGGGTCGGCAGGTACGTCGCCAGCTCGTACGGGGTGACGTTGCGGCGGTAGGCGTCCCACTCCGCGCGCTTGTTGCGCAGGAAGAAGTCGAAGACGTGCTCACCGAGGATCTCGGCCATGAGCTCCGAGCGCTCCATCGCCGCGAGCGCGCCGTCGAGGTTCTGCGGCAGCGTCTCGTAGCCCATCGCCCGGCGCTCGCCCTCGGAGAGCATCCAGACGTTGTCCTCGGCGGCCGGCGGCAGCTCGTAGCCCTCGGCCACGCCCTGCAGCCCGGCGCCGAGGATCACCGCGTACGCCAGGTACGGGTTCGCCGCGGTGTCGATCGTGCGCACCTCGACGCGGCGCGACGACGCCTTGCCCGGCGAGTACATCGGCACGCGGACCAGCGCCGAACGGTTGGCGTGGCCCCAGCACACGGTGGTCGGGGCCTCGCCGCCCACGATGAGGCGCTTGTAGGAGTTGACGAACTGGTTGGTCACCGCGGAGATCTCGCGGGCGTGGCGCAGGATGCCGGCCACGAACGCCTTGCCGGTCTTCGAGAGCTCGTAGGGCTCGGCGGCGTCGTGGAACGCGTTCTGGTCGCCCTCGAACAGGCTGATGTGCGTGTGCATCGCCGAGCCCGCGTGCTCGGTGAACGGCTTGGGCATGAAGGACGCGCGCACCCCCTGGGTGATCGCGACCTCCTTGACGATGTAGCGGAACGTCATGATGTTGTCCGCCATCGTCAGGGCGTCGGCGTAGCGCAGGTCGATCTCCTGCTGGCCCGGCCCGCCCTCGTGGTGGCTGAACTCGACCGAGATGCCCATCGCCTCGAGCGACTCGATCGCCCGGCGCCGGAAGTGCGGCGCGGCGTCGTGGCTCGCCTGGTCGAAGTAGCCGCCGGTGTCGGCGGGGACCGGCGGCGTGCCGTCGCCCGGCAGGTCGCGCAGCAGGTAGAACTCGATCTCGGGGTGCACGTAGCAGGTGAACCCCGCCTCGGCGGCCCGCGAGAGCCCGCGGCGCAGCACGTGGCGCGGGTCGGCCCACGACGGCGAGCCGTCGGGCATCGTGATGTCGCAGAACATGCGCGCCGAGTAGTGCCCGCCGCCCGCGGTCTCCCACGGCAGCACCTGGAACGTCGCGGGGTCGGGCTTCGCGACCATGTCCGACTCGTAGACGCGGGCGAAGCCCTCGATCGCCGACCCGTCGAACCCGATGCCCTCGGCGAACGCGCCCTCGAGCTCGGCGGGCGCGACGGCCACCGACTTCAGGTAACCGAGCACGTCGGTGAACCACAGCCGCACGAAGCGGATGTCGCGCTCCTCGAGCGTGCGCAGGACGAACTCCTGCTGGCGATCCATGGGCCGACCCTAAGTGCGCGGTGTGACGCCCGGAAGACGAGGGTGGGTCACGTCGCGGGACAGGTGGCGCCGGGCGGCGCCGGCGTGCCGTCGATGAGGTAGCGGGTCGCGATGTCGTCGACGCACGGCGAGTTCTGGAACACCGCGGTGTGCTCGTCGCCGATCTTCGTCAGGAGCGAGCCGTTCAGCGCGCGGGCCAGCTCGACACCGGCCTGGTACGGCGTCGCCGGGTCGCCGGTGGTCGACACGACCAGGGGCGGCGCGAGGCCCGGGACCTGCGGGATGTGGGGCTGGCTCGTGGGCGGCACCGGCCAGAACGCGCAGCTGTCGCGCGCCGCGGACGCCCCGCGCCCGCTGTCGAGGAACGGCGCGGCCTGGTTGTAGGCCTGGGCCCGCGCGAGCGACTGGGCCGGGTCGGTGACCCGGGGGTCGTCGACGCAGCGGATGGCCTCGAAGGCGTCCTGCGACGAGGCGTAGGTGCCGTCCGGGTTCCGCTCGTAGTACTCGTCGGCCAGCGTCATCAGCTGGCTGCCCCGGCCCGCGCGCAGCTCGGTCAGCGCCCGGTTCAGGCGCGGCCAGTAGGCCTCGACGTACAGCGCGTTGATCGTGCCCTGCTGGGCGTCCCCGTAGGACAGGACGCGGCCGTCGGGCAGCGGGAGCGGCGCGTCGATCAGCGGGCGGGTCAGCTGCTGGTACACCGCCGTCGTCTGCGCCGGGTCCTGGCCCAGCGGGCAGTTCGGGCGGGTGGTGCAGTCGCGGGCGAAGGCGTCGAACGCGCCCTGGAAGCCGCGGCCCTGCTCGATGAGCTCGACCGTCGGGTCCTGGTCGGGGTCGAGCGCGCCGTCGAGGATCATCGCCCGCACGTTGCGCGGGAACTCCTCGGCGTAGGTCGAGCCGATCCGGGTGCCGTAGGAGTAGCCGAGGTAGGTCAGCTGCGCGTCGCCCAGCGTCGCCCGCAGCACGTCCATGTCGCGCGCGACGTCACGGGTGCCGACGTTGGCGAGCACGTCGACCCCGGTGCGCTGGGCGCAGCGGTCGACGGTCCCGCGCTCCTCGGCCTCGGTCTGCGCGACCCCGGCCGGCGAGGCGTCGGTGTCGTCGTCGCGACGGTCGGCGTCGCGCTCGGGACCCTCGAGGCACCGGATCGCGGGCTCGCTCTCCCCGACGCCGCGGGGGTCGAAGCCGACGACGTCGAAGCGGCGCCCGACCTCGGTCTGGGCCAGCGACGTCGACAGGTACGCGGCGGTCTGGATGCCCGACGCCCCCGGCCCGCCGGGGTTGAGCACCAGCGACCCGAGGCGCTGCGGCGAGGCCGGCGCCGCGTGGCGCAGCACGGCGATCGAGCCGGTGCGCCCGTCGGGCTGCGCGTAGTCCAGCGGGACCTCCATCCGCGCGCACTGCAGCGCGGGGTCCGCGTAGATCTGGCGGTCCTCCTCGGTGGCCGCGAACGGCGCGCACGGCCCCCAGGCGAGCTGCTGGCCGTAGAACCGCTCCAGCCCGGGCGGGGCGCTCGCGGCCGGGTCGGGCACCGCGACCCCCGGGACCACCTGCGCGCACCCCGCGAGCACGACGGCCGCGGCCCCGAGAGCGGTGGCGATCAGGGTGCTGCCCCGGCGTCGGAGGGGGCGTCGGCGGAGGGTGGCGCGCACGGCGGTCACCTTCCCACGGGGTCCGTGATCGTCCGGTGACGGGCACCTTTACAGCGGCGGTGTGCTCGCCCGACCCTGGTCGCCTCCCTGGCGGTGCGATCCGAGGAGCGCGATGACCGCGACGGCGGACTGGGTCGACGTCGCGGCGATGCTCCGCGACCCTTACGAGACGTACGCCCGGCTCCGCGCGCAGGGGCCCGTGGTCCGCGTGCCGGCGCTGGGACGCCACCTCGTCACCGGGTTCGCCGCGTGCCGCGCCGTCGAGGCCGACCAGGCCACGTACTCGGCCGACGTGAGCGGGAGCGGCGCGACGATGGCGAGGGCGCTCGGCGCGAAGCCCATGCTGCGCCAGGACGACCCCCGCCACGAGGCGGAACGCGCGCCGATCAACCCGGGCCTGCGCGCGAAGAGCATCCGCGCGACGTGGGTGCCGCGCTTCGCGCACAACGCCGAGAGCCAGCTCGACGTCCTGCGGGAGCGCGGCCCCGAGCGGGCCGAGCTGAACCGCGACTACGCGGCGCCCGTCGCCGCGCGCAACCTCGTCGACCTGCTCGGGCTCCCCGAGGCGACCCCCGAGGGGATGCAGCGCTGGTCGCACGCCTTCATCGCCGGGATCGGGAACCTGGGCGACGACCCGGACGTCTGGGCCCGGTGCGACGCCGCCCAGCGGGAGGTGGACGAGCACCTCGACGCGCTGATCCCGCACCTCCGGCGCCACCCGGACCCCTCGATGACCTCGGCGCTGGTCAACGGCGGCCTCCCCGAGCCGGCCGTGCGGGCGAACGTGAAGCTCACGATCTCGGGGGGCATGAACGAGCCCCAGCACATGATCACCAACATGGTGTGGGCGCTGAGCCGGCACCCCGAGCAGCGCGACCGCGTCCTCGCCGACCCCGCGCTGTGGCCGGTCGTGTTCGACGAGGCGCTGCGGTGGCTCTCCCCGATCGGGATGTACCCCCGCGAGACGACCCGGGCGACGGTGCTCGACGGCGTCGACCTGCCCCGCGGGACGATCCTGGGTGTCGTGATCGGCGCCGCCAACCGCGACCCCGCCGTGTTCGACCACCCCGAGCGCTTCGACATCGCCCGCTCGCAGCGCGCGCACCTGGGCTTCGGGAGCGGGGTGCACCTCTGCCCCGGGCACTGGGCGGCACGCATCGCCGTCGGCGAGATCGCGGTCCCGCGGCTCTACGCGGCCCTGCCCGGCCTGCGCACCGACACCCGGCGCGAGGAGGCCTGGTCGGGCTGGGTGTTCCGGGGCCTGACCGACCTCCCGGTGACGTGGGGGCCGCCCGCGCTGTGAGGCTGGTCCCAGCGAGCGGTCGGCGCGCTCGCGCGGTGACACCGTGTGCTCATCCACCCCGACGACCCGGGGACCCGCCGCTCTCGGCGGGCCTCGAGGCAAGGACGGACGACGATGACGTCACCGCAGGCCCCTGCACGCAAGCGCACCCGCGTCCACCACCTCCAGGAGATGAAGGCCCGCGGTGAGCGCTGGCCGATGCTCACGGCGTACGACGTGAACACGGCGCGGATCTTCGACGAGGCGGGGGTGCCGGTCCTCCTCGTCGGCGACTCGGCCGGCAACACCGTGCTCGGCTACGACACGACGGTGCCGGTGACCACCGAGGAGCTGCTGATCCTCACCCGCGCCGTGGTCCGCGGCGCCCCGCACGCGCTGGTCGTCGCCGACCTCCCGTTCGGCAGCTACCAGGTCTCGGTCGAGCAGGCCGTCGGCACCGCGATCGAGTTCATGAAGGCCGGCGGCGCGCACGCGGTGAAGCTGGAGGGCGGGGCGCACTACGCTGACCGCATCAGGGCCATCGTCGACGCCGGCATCCCGGTGATGGCGCACCTCGGCTTCACCCCGCAGAGCGAGCACGCCCTCGGCGGCTACCGGGTCCAGGGCCGCGGCGACGACGCGGCCGAGAAGCTCATCGCCAACGCCCGAGCGGTCACCGAGGCGGGCGCGTTCGCGGTCGTGCTCGAGATGGTCCCCGCGCACGTCGCCAAGCGCGTGACCGCCGACATCGCCGTCCCGACCGTCGGGATCGGCGCCGGCCCGGAGACCGACGCGCAGGTCCTGGTGTGGACCGACATGGTCGGGCTGTCGGACCCGTCGCGCCGGACCCCGAAGTTCGTCAAGCGCTACGCGGCGATGGGCGAGGTCCTCGCCGACGCCGCGAGCACCTACGCCCGCGAGGTCCGCGAGGGCTCCTTCCCCGGCCCGGAGCACAGCTTCGACTGATGGCCTCCGGCCACGTGAGTGATCTGGGTTGCCGGAGCGACCCAGAACACTCACGTGGCGGCAGCCACCAGCCGGGCCACCGCGGCCGGGTCCTCGAGGGTCATGGCGTGCCCGACGCCGGGCAGGGCGACCAGCTCGGCGCCGGGGATCCACGCGGCGAGCTGCCGGGTGGTCTCCTCGTGCGCCTTCGTCGCGCCGGAGTCGCCGTACACGAGCGTCGTCGGCGCCGTGACCCGCGCCGCGGTCTCCTCGTCGATCGGCCACTCCATCGCGGCGACGACCTCGTCGGCGAGGAAGAAGCGGGAGTCGCGCATCAGCCGCTCGACCGCGTCGTCGCCGAGGCGCTCGCGGACGAGGTCGGCCCACCCCGGCCCGCAGACCCCGGTCATGAACATGGCGGTGGCACCGCGGACGTCGCCGGCCTGCGCCGCGCCGATCGCGGGGCCGACCGCGGTGCGCACGAGCTCCTCCGACGACGGGCCGGCGGGGCTGGGCGCCGGCTCGAGCAGGATCAGGCGCTCGACCGCGTCCGGGGTGTCGATCGCGGCCTGGAGCGCCATGCTCGCGCTCGACGAGTGCCCGACCCACGTCGCCCGTTCGATGCCGAGCGCGCGCAGGAGCAGGCGGGCGTAGCGGGCGTCGTCGGCGAAGGTCACGTGGCCCTCGGGGGTCGAGCTCCCGCCGTAGCCGGGGCGGTGCATCTCGACGAGGCGCACCCCGTCGAGGGCGGGTTCCTCGAACACCGGGGAGAACCACTCCCCGAACCCGCCGGCGTGCATCAGCAGCACCGGGGCGCCGGTGCCCCGCTCGCGATAGTGCAGGCGGACGCCCTCGACGTCGACGGTGCCCGTGGTGATCTCGTGTGTCTCGGTCATGGCGTCGAGCCTGCTGGCCCCGACGCGGCGGCGACTCCGTGCGCCACACGGATCCAGCGCGCTCAGCTCGGGACCCGGCTCCGCAGCGCGCCCCGGCTCGGCGCCCCCGTCTTGGCCAGCAGGTTCCCGACGTGGGTCTCGACCGTGCGCCGCGAGAGGTGCAGCCGGGCGGCGATCTCCGGGTTCGCCAGCCCCTCGCCGACCAGGCGCAGCACCTCCATCTCCCGCCCGGTGACCCCGACCGCGCGCAGCTCCGGCGGGACCCCGGTGTGGTCGCGCTGCGGGCGCGGGACGGGCGCGCCCAGCTGCCGCAGCCGCTCCCGGCACCACTCCGCGAGCCGGACCTCGCCGGTGCCGGCCGCCCACGCCAGCGCCTCGTGCAGGACCGGGAGAGGGTCCCCGAGCACGGTGTCCCCGAGCACGGTGCCCTCGAGCAGGTAGCCGCGCAGCAGGTGCCGGAAGAACGGCCGGTGGCGCAGGAGCTCGTCGCCGGCCGCGAGCTCCGGGGCCGGATCGTCGCCGCGCGCGGCGGCGGCCACCGCGTCGCACCAGTGCAGGGCGCCGCGGTTGAGGGACTGGACCAGCACGTCGGAGCGGCGCAGCTCCTCGCGCGGGCCGTCGTCCTCCGGGGCCAGCGCGGTGCGCAGCAGGGCGCGCTCGCCCCACGACGGGGTCGGGTTCGAGCCCTCGGCCCGGCGCAGGACGTCGATCGCGGTGTCGTACGCGGGCAGGGCCGCGGCGACGTCCCCGGCGAGCCAGCGGTCGTGGGCCCGGGCGAGGGCGCGGGCACTCTCGACGTGCACGGGGTTCGCCGAGAGCGCCGCCGCCTCGTCGAGCAGCGCGTCGACCTCCTCGATCCGGCCGGCGAACACCCGGCCGCGCGCCACGAACGCCAGCGCGTGCCCCTGCAGCCCGCGCAGCCCGAGGCGCCCGGCGCGCTGGGCGACCCGCTCCGCGTCCACCCCCGAGGCGACCGGGCCCTGCCGGCCGTTCGCGACCGCGATCAGCTGCACCTCGAGCATCGCCGCCGTCGCGAGCATGCCGGCCTCGCGCGCGAGCTCGGCGCCGCGGCGCAGGGGCTCGCCGTCGCCGGTGCCGAAGATGTCGGCCACGCCGAGCTCGGCGAGCGCGCGGATGCGCCAGTCGGTGAGCCCGTGCCGCTCGGCGAGGTCGGCCGCGCGCCGGAACGCGGCCGCCGACCGCTCCGGGTCCGTGCGCCGGTGCACCCGTCCGACGACCTCGAGCGCCTCGCAGGCCGCCTCCGGGTGCCCCCCGGCCTCGACGGTGGTGTCGACCGCGGTGTCGACGGCCGCCCCGGCGAGCCGCAGCGCCTCGCCGACGTCGCCCGACCCCAGTGCCACGTGCGCGGACAGGGCGAGCACGCCCGGGTCGTCGGGGTCGCCGGCCCGGTCGAGGAACGCGCGGGCCTCGTCGAGCCGGTCGGCGGCCACGCACCCGCGGGCGAGGGCCACGGCCAGTGCGGTGCGCGACGCGCCGGCCGCGGCCCCGAGCAGCGGCGCGCCCACGGCCAGCGCGGCGTCGGGGCGGGCGAGGAGGGAGAGCACCTCGACCCGTTCCACCGCGACCGGCACGCGGTGGGTCGCCCCCGCCAGCGCCGTGGCCTGCTCCAGGACACCGAGGGCGGCGGCGGGCGCGCCGGCGGCGCGGTGCTCGCGGGCGTGCCGGAGCAGGAGGGCGGCCGCGCGGTCGGGGTCGCCGCCGCGCGCGTGCAGCTCGGCCACGCGCGCCAGGGCCGGCCCGGCGAGGTCCGTCCGGTCGAGCGACCCCGCGGCGCGGGCGGCGAGCACCGCACGCTCGGGGCCGGTGAGGCCGGCGAGCACCGCGTCCTGGGTCAGCGCGTGGCGCCAGCGCAGGACCCCGTCCGGCCCGGCGACGAGCAGGCGGGCCTCCACGGCGCGCCGCAGTGCCCCCGCGGCCGCGGCGGCGTCGGTCCCGGCGGCGGTGGGCAGCAGGTCCCACGGGAGGTCCCGCCCGAGCAGGGCGGCCACCCGCACGACGTCCCGGTCGGCGGGGTCCAGGGCGACGACGCGCTCGGCGACGGTCTCCGCGAACGCCTCGGGCACCTCGGTCGGCAGCGGGCCCGACGCCGCCCAGCGCCCGTCGCGCCGGATGATCGCCCCGGACTCGGCGAGGCGGGCGGCGAGCTCCTCGACCAGCAGCGGCAGACCCTCGGCCGCGCCCACGACGTGCTCGCGGACCTCGACCGACAGCGCGCCGCCGACCACCGCCTCCGCCAGGCGCGCGGCGTCGTCGCCGGCGAGGCGGCCCAGGTCCACCGTCCCGACCCCGGCGGCCCGGCGCAGCGGCGCGAGGCCCGCGGGCGGGTGCTCGTCGGAACGCATCGAGCCGAGCACCCGGACGCGGGCGCCCTCGAGGCGGCCGGCCAGGTACTCGAGGACGGCGAGGGTGTCGCGGTCCGCCCAGTGCAGGTCGTCGAGCACGACGACCGCACGGCCGTCGCCCGCGATCACCCCGAGCAGCTCGCCGACCGCCTCGCCCAGCACGAGCACCGGGTCGACCAGGTGGACCGCGTCGACGCCGCCCGCGGTCCAGGCCGGCAGGATGCGGGCGAGCACCGGGCGGAAGGCGGCGACGCGCTCGTCGCGTGCGAGCGCCGGGTCCGCGGCCGGGGCGAGCGCCTCGGCGAGCGGACGGAACGCACCCCCGCCCGGCACCGCGTGGCCCCGCAGCACGCGGGCGCCGGCGCGCGCGGCCCGGTCGGCGACCTCGTCGAGCAGCCGCGTCTTCCCGCTGCCCGCCTCGCCGGCGAGCAGGGTGACCCCGCCGCCGCCCGACAGCGCCGCCGCGACGAGCGCGCCGAGCTCGTCGTCGCGCCCGACGAGTGGTGCGCTCCCCGGACCTGCCTGCACCGGGTCAGCGTGGGTAACCGGGCCCATGGCCGACAAGAGCACCGATGAGATCCGCTCCGAGTTCGACGACGTCGTCAACATGGGCTCGAAGGAGCTGAAGGACTGGCTGGGCACCGACGAGTCGCAGTCGGTGGGGCAGTCGTCGGGTGACGGCGACGAGTCGACGGGCCACTACATGGGTCGCCGGATCGTCGAGATCCTGGAGAAGAACAAGGGCGACCTCGATGACGACGACCTCGCGGCGATGAAGAAGGTCCACGGCTACGTCGCGCGGCACCTGAAGCAGAAGCCGTCGACGGAGGAGCTCAAGACGTCGAAGTGGCGCTACTCGCTGATGAACTGGGGCCACGACCCGCTGAAGTGATGGCCTCCGGCCACGTGAGTGATCCGGGTCGCCAGGGCAACCCGGATCACTCACGTGGCGTCAGCCATCCAGATCGGTGATCTTGATGCCGGCGTGCACCTTGTACCGGCGGTTGATCGCGATGAGGTTCGCGGTCAGGCACTCCACCTGGTAGGCGTTGCGCAGCCGCCCGCCGTAGACCCCGCGCACGCCGGGGATCGCGTCGGCGAGGGCCCGCACCACGTCGGTGGCCTCGCGGTCGTCGCCGAGCACGAGCACGTCGCAGTCGACCCGCGGCTGCTCGAGGTCGGCGAGCAGGACCGCGGACACGTTGTGGAACGCCGCGGTCACCCGGGTCTCGGGCAGCAGCTGCTCGGCCTGCTGGGCGACGCTGCCCTCCTCGACGGGCAGCGGGTACGGGCCCTTCTTGTCGAAGCCGATCGGGTTGACGCAATCGATCAGGATCTTGCCCTTGAGCGGCTCGACGAGGCCCTGGAGGGTCTCGGCGTGCGACTCCCACGGGATCGCGGCGAGCACGATGTCGGCCTCGGCGGCGCAGGTCGCGTTGTCGGCGCCGCGCACGTGGTCGACGCCGGCGGCGTCGCAGTACTCCTGCGCCGAGTTCTCGGCGCGCTCGGCCGCGCGCGACCCGACGATCACCTTGATCCCGGCGGCGGCCCAGCGCAGCGCCAGCCCCTTGCCCTGGTTGCCGGTGCCACCCAGGACGCCGACCGTCCACGCGGTCGGATCGATCGGCTGGTCCGACGAGGACGGTGCACTCACGGGGACGCTCCCTGCCACGGACGGTCAGATCGGACGGGTTCCTACCACGATCAGCGCCCCAGCAGCTCGGCGAGCTCGGCGTGCAGCGCGCCCACGGCGGTGTCGGCGGCGGGCACCGCGGCAGTGAACCCGTAGAAGCCGTGCACCAGCGTCGGGTGCTCGCGCCGGCGCGCGTCCACACCCGCCGCGAGCAGCGCGTCGGCGAACGCATGACCGGCGTCACGCAGCGGGTCCCAGCCCGCCGTCGCCACGATCGTCGCCGCGAACCCCGCCAGCGACGGCGCCCGCAGCGGCGAGAGCCGGACGTCGCCGCGAGGGTCGTGGCCCGCGAGGTAGAGCCTCGAGCACGTCTTCACGTCGGACGCCGTGAGCCAGTGGCCCTCGGCGTTCTCGGCCACCGACGGGTAGCGGCCCTCGAAGTCCGGCGGCGGGTAGACGAGCAGGCAGGCGGCCGGCGCCCGGCCCTCCTCGCGCAGCGTCAGGGCAGTGACCGCGGCGAGGTTGGCGCCGGCGCTGTCGCCGACGAGGGCGTAACGGGTGCCGTCCCCGGTCAGCGCCCGCACGGCGGCGAGCGTGTCCTCCAGCGGCGCCGGGAACGGGTGCTCGGGCGCGGGCCGGTAGTCGACGGCGGCGACGACCGCCCCGAGGTCGTCGGCCAGCCGCGCGGCCACCGCGTCGTAGGCGTCGCCGGTGCCCAGCACCCAGCCGCCGCCGTGGACGAAGACGACCAGGACGTCGGTGACGCGTTCCGCCGGCCGGTGCACCCGGACGGTGACCCCACCGGCCTCGCGCACCTCCGGATCACGCGGTGCGCGCCCCGCTCCCTCGATCATCTGCGCGGCGAACCGGGCGCGCGCCTCGGGCACGCCGTCGGTCGTCCCCGGTGCCGTGCCGGCGAACATCGCCGGCTCGTCCGCCCACCGGTCGAGCAGCGCGCGCACGCCCGCATCGAGGGGTGCGCGGAGTGTGTCCTCGTCGGCACGGTCGGGTACGCCGGTCATTCGCCTCACCCTAGGATGCCGAGCAGTTCACCTGCTCGGGGCACTGCCGCCATCCGGGTGACGCGAGGATGATGGTCGGCGACGACGGGGACCCGCCGTTGCCGAATCGATACCGAACGGCGGGAACCACCCGGGGCGCACGGGCGTCATCCCGGTGTCGATCCCCGCGACGCCCCGGAGCTCTCCGGCCCCACCCGGCCGCGAGCCCCGGCGCGGCTCCCCGACGCGCCCCGCTGGACCCCCTCACGACCCCGTTAGGACCGACGCTCGCGATGGCTCTCCCCTGGCCGAACACCGCCCCGACCCTCCCCCGCCCCGTCCCCGCCGCCCCGCGCCCGACGCCGGCCGGCGTCGCCGGTCGCGTCGGCACCGCCGCGCGCCGGCACCCGAGCCTGGTGCGCCTCGGCGAGATCGCGACCAACCCGCTGACCGCGCTCGTCGTGATGCTCGTCGGCCTGGCGCTGCTGTTCGTCCTGCCGCTGGTGGGGCTGCCGTTCGTCGCCGTCGTGGTCCTGCCCGCGGTCGTCTACCACCTGCGCCCGGAGCGCCGCACCGCGCTGCGTCGCCCCCTGGGCTGACCGGCACACCGGGTCCCGCACACCGACGGCCCCGCTCCCTCCCGGGGGCGGGGCCGTCGGCGTTCGCGGGGAGCGGTCGGCGGGCTCAGCCGTCGCCGGCGGGGGTCGTGGTCCCGCTCGTCCCCGAGGACGGAGGCGTCTCGCTCGGGGTCTCGGACGGCGCCTCGGACGGCGTCTCGCTCGGCGTCTCGCTCGGCGTCTCCGACGGCGCCGGGGTGGTCGTCTCCGGCGACGAGGTCGGGCTCGAGGGCGCCGGGGTGCTCGACCCGGGCGAGGTCGTCGGGCGACCGGTGCCGGACGAGGTCCCCGGGGACGACGGGCGGGCGGTCCCGCGGGCCGGGGGCGCCGCCCGCGGTCCGGGCTCCGGGGCCGCTGCGACGACCGCCGGCGCGGGCCCCGCGGACGCCGGCCCGGCCGCCGCGGGCGACGGCGCCGGGAGCGGCTGCTGGTCGGCGCGCAGGGCCAGGTCCGCGACGGTCGGAACGATCGTGGTGGAGGACGGGAGCGCGGTCCCGGCCGCCGCGACCGGCGCGGCGGCCCACGGCAGCGGGCTGTCGAGCTCGTCGACCGCGCCGGGCATCCCGAGCGCGGTCGAGGCCTGGGTGGTCGTCTGGTACACCGCCGTCGTCAGCGAGGCGGCGCCCATGATCCCGACGCCGAAGCCCGCCGCGATCCGGGACAGCCGCGCGCGGCGCTCCCCGCGCGGGAGCGGGGGCGGGTCGCAGGGCGTCTCGCTGTGGGGCTGCGGGGCGCGGGTCGACTCGTCGGTGACCGCCGAGGTGGGCTCCCACAGGCTCACGGCGCGTTCTCTCCTCATCCTCGGCGACCCGGCGGCGCTCTCGGCCGCGGGTGCGCGGCGAGCGCCTCGCCGCCCCGGGCGCAGATCCCGGGGCGGCGCCACCTGGTCCAACGCGCCGCGGTCGTGACGGTGGTTCTGACGATCGGGCGGACCGGGCGGCGCCCGGACGGCGCAGCGCGCTGCACCTCGGATCGGGCTCCGAGCTGCGGGAACGGCGTCGGCACCCCTCCTCCGGGGTCACCGAGCGTGAACCGGTCCCACGACGCGTGAGTGACGGCGGCCGTCACGGATGCCCCGGCGGCCTTAGCATCGGCGCGCGTGACCGCCGAGCAGTCCGACGACCCGTCCCCCGAGCGGGCCCCCCGCGGCGCGCTGCCCGCCCTCGCCGGGCTGGCCGGCGTCCCCGCGAGCACGGCCGCCCGGGCGTGGGACAACGTGCGCGACTGGGCGGCCCACGGCCACCTCGCCGACACCCGGCGCATGCCGCGGCTGCCGATCCACCACGGCGACGGCTACACGGTGTACCGCTACGAACCGACCGCGCCGACCGACCCCGCGCTCGCGCCGCTCCTGCTCGTCCCGCCGCTCGGGGCACCGGACTTCGCCTTCGACCTGCGCCGCGGGGCGAGCCTCGTCGAGGACCTCCTCGCGACCGGGCGCGAGGTCGTCATCGTCACCTACGACGCCACCGGGCCGGCCGCGGGGCGACGGGGCCTCGAGCTGTGGGTCGACGAGATCGTCCCGGCGGCCCTGTACGCCATCGCCGAGAGCCACGGCGACCGCGCGGTCCACCTCGCGGGCTGGAGCCTCGGCGGCCTGTTCACGCTGCTCGCGGCCGCGAGCGGGATCTCGGGGGCGCCGATCCGGTCGGTCACCGCGTTCGCGTCGCCCGTGGACGTCTCCGCGGTCCCGCTCGTGGCGCCGTTCCGGTCGGTCGCCGAGTACACGGGCGGGCGGGTCTTCTCCGCGGCGTACCGCACGCTCGGCTCGTTCCCCGCCACCGCCGTCAAGTGGGCGTTCCAGCTGACCAGCGTCGAGCGCTACCTGACCAAGCCGGTGACCCTCGCGACCCACCTCGACGACCGGGAGCTGCTCGAGCAGATCGAGGCCGTGGACCTGCTCATGGCCAGCATGACCGCCTACCCGGGCCGGGCGTTCGGGCAGATCTACCACCACGTGGTCCGCTCCAACGACCTCGCGCAGGACGAGCTGCGCCTGGCCGGGCGGCCGGTGCGGCTGGCCGACGTCGACGTCCCGGTGCTGCTGATCGCGGGCGCCGACGACGTCATCGCCCCGGTCGCCTCCGTCGAGCGCGCCACCGAGCTGCTCACCGCGAGCCCCGACCTGCGCTTCGTCGTGCGCCCCGGCGGGCACCTCGGTGTGCTCGCCGGGCGCCGCGCCCGCGAGAACTCGTGGCGCGACCTCCAGGAGTTCCTCGCCGACCACGACGCGTGAACCACACGCGTGTCGTTCCGCGGCCCCTGGTGGAGATCCGGACCCTGGGCTCCCGTACGGTCGGCGCCGCTCCCCTGCTCCCCGAGGAAGGACACCGATGGCCGAGACGCTCAAGGCCCGCCTTCTCGACTCCGACCGTCGCAGCGCCGTCATCGACGACCTGCAGGGCCTCGTCGACTCCGAGGTCGCGAACAAGAGCGGCCTCTCCGGCGGCGTCGTCAAGACCGGCTACGCCGGCCTCAAGAAGATCAAGCCCGGCATCGTCCGCGAGGCGCTCGACAAGATGCTCGACGAGTTCGTCGAGCAGCTCGAGCCCTTCTGGACCACCTACACCACCGAGGCCACCGGCGACTTCGGCACGTTCCTCGGCACCCGCCCGCAGGAGGCCTCCGAGGCCCTGCTGACGGTGACCGACCGCCGGGCCGAGCGCAGCAGCCGCGGCGCGATCACCTCGATCTACAGCAAGCTGCGCCCGAAGGCGCAGGAGAACGTCATCGAGGCCCTCCCGGGCCTCGGCGCCGTGATCGAGAAGCACGCGCGCGTCTGAGCCCTCCCCGCTCCCCCACGACGGCCCCGGCGCCGCGGACTGTACGAACAGACCGTGGCTCCGGGGCCGTCGTTCGTGATGGAGTGATCCAATGCACATCCTCACGGTCCTGTACCACCACCCCGACGACCCCGCGGCGTTCGACAAGTACTACCGCGAGACGCATGCCCCCCTGGCGGACGCGATCCCCGACGTGAAGTCCTTCACCTATCGCCACACCGTCTCGCTGGACGAGAACCCGCCGCCCTACCACCTCATCGCCGAACTCGCCTTCGACTCCCTCGAGACCCTCCAGGGCGCGCTGGGCTCGGAGGCCGGCCAGGCGGCGGTGGCCGACGTCCCGAACTTCGCCGGCGCCGGCGTGACGATGTTCATCGCCCACGACTGATCTCCCGCCCCGGCCCTTGACCTCGAGCGAGGTCGAGGGCCGAGGCTCGGTCGACACCGACGATCACGTCGTCGACCGAGCCCAGGAGGTCCCCATGTCCACCCCCGCACCGTCCCGCTTCCAGGACGCCTACCTCACCGGCGAGCCTCCGTGGATCATCGGCGAGCCCCAGCCCGCCGTGGTCGCCGCCGAGGCCGAGGGCCTGCTCCGCGGCCGGGTGCTCGATCTCGGCTGCGGCACCGGCGAGCACACCGTCCTGCTCGCCGAGCGCAGCTACGACGTCGTCGGCGCGGACTCCGCCCCGGCCGCCCTCGAGCGCGCCCGCGCCGTCGCCGCCGCGCACGGCGTCGACCCGGAGTTCGTCGTCGCCGACGCGATGGACCCCGCGCAGCTGCGCGGGTTCGACACCGTCCTCGACAGCGCGCTGTTCCACATCTTCGACGGCGACGACCAGGCCCGGTACGCCGACGCCCTGCGCGACGTCGTGGTCGACGGCGGCCGCGTCGTCCTGCTCGGCCTGGCGCCCGGCCCCGCGTTCGGTCCCGAGGTCACCGACGACGAGATCCGCGCGGCGTTCTCGCGCCCCGGCTGGACGCTCGAGGAGCTCCGCGAGAGCACCTACCGCGGGCGCGTGCCCGACGAGGCGCAGGCCGACACGCTGCGCGTGCCCGTCGGCGGGCACGTCGACCTGCCGGCGTGGCTGGCGGTGGCCCGCCGCGTGTGACGGGTCAGGCGGCGAGGTGCTCCGGCGGCACCGTGTCGGCCAGCTCCCGGAGCATCGCGATGTTGAGCTCGAAGGCGTGGCACGCCTCGTCGGCGATCCGGGCGCGCTCGACGTCGTCCCAGGCGGCGGCGTCGAGCAGTGCGCGGTAGTGGGTCCGGAAGGGCGGCACGGGGCCGAGCGCGGCGAAGTCGTAGAACCGCGCCCCGTCGCCGGTGACCCCGTAGTGGCGCTCGAGCAGCACCCGGACCGCCTGCCCGCCGGCGATGTCGCCGAGGTAGCGGGTGTAGTGGTGGGCCACCCAGCCGCCGGGCCACGCCTCGACGGTCTCGCGGATGCGGGCGGCGTAGGCGGCCGTGCTGGCCAGCGGGTGCAGCTCGTCCGCCCAGTCGGGGCCGCGCAGGAACGCCAGGTCGGCGGCGATCGCGTCGCGCCGGCGCAGCGCGTCCACCGCGAACCCGCCGACCACCGGGTGGTCCGCGAGGCGGTCGGCGCCGTCCTCGAGCGCGGCGTAGATGTGCCAGTACTGCACGACGAGCGTGCCGTAGTCCGCGAGCGCGAGGCGCCCGCCGAAGAGGGCGTCCATGTAGCGCGAGTGGTGCGCGCGGTCGTGGGCGGCGGCCGTCGCCCGACGCAGGGACTGGGAGAAGGGCTGCTGCTCGCTCACGCTCACGGTCCGCCTCCGGGGGTGGCCGGGTGTCGCCGGTCGAGGTCGACAGTAGGGTCCGCGGCGCGGTAAGGCTACCCTCACTTCGGCGCGTCCCCGTGTCAGCGGCGTGGCGTCGCAGACGTTGAGTGTCCGTGTCCTACTGAGCACGCCGATAGGGCCACGCGCTCGACCTGCGAGGGTGGCCGGCGTGCGGGTCGCGGTCACGGGGGCGGGCGGGTTCGTCGGGCGGGCCGTGGTGGCCGCGCTCGCGGCGGCGGACCACACGGTCGCGCCCGTGACGCGGGCGAGGGCGGACCTCGCGCGCCCGGCCGAGGTCGCCGCGGCGCTCGCGGACGTCGACGCCGTGTGCCACCTCGCGGCCGTCGTGCGGGTGCGCGACTCTCGCACCGACCCCCTCGGCACCTGGCGCACCAACGTCGGCGGGACGCTCGCGGTGCTCGACGCCCTGCGGCCCGGCGCGCGGGTCGTGCTGGCCTCGACGGCCGCGCTCGCGGGCGACCGGCCCCCCGCGCATCCGTACGGCGCCTCGAAGCTGGCGGCCGAGGTCGCCCTCCGCGACGTCGCGGGGACCGGGGCGGTGGGCGCGGTGTCGCTGCGCTTCGCCAACGTCGCCGGACCGGGCGACGACGACCGCAGCCGCCTGCTCCCGGCGGTCCTCGCCGCGGCGGCGGGGGGCGAGGAGTTCGTGGTGAACGGCGACGGGTCGGCGGTGCGGGACCTGGTGCACGTCGCGGACGCCGCCGACGCCGTGGTCGCCGCCCTCGCCGTGGCGGCGCCGGGGTCGTACCGGGCGGTGCCGATCGGGAGCGGGCGCCCGGTCAGCGTGCTCGACGTGCTCGACGCCGTCGCCCGGGCGACCGGTCGACCGGTGCCGGTGCGCCACCGCGAGGCGGCCCCCGAGGCCCCGGCGGTGACCGTGGACCCGGTGCAGGCGCGCGACGAGCTGGGCTGGACGGCCCGCCGCTCCACCCTCGACCGGATCGTGCGCGACGCCCTGTCCTGACGGGATCGACGAGCCGTGTCGGGGGTCACCCCTACCGTGCGGTGCATGGCTCTCTGGACCGACTTCGCCGCGGCCGCGCCCCGCATCGCCGAGGTCTTCACCCGCCGTCACGCCGCCACGGGCAACCTCTGCATGCTCGGGACGCTGCGCCCCGACGGCTTCCCGCGCATCAGCCCGATGGAGCCGCGCTTCCTCGAGGGCGACCTGTGGCTGGTCGGCATGCCGCACACCGCGAAGTTCGCCGACCTGCAGGCCGACCCGCGCTTCGCGCTGCACACCGCGACGGTCGACACGCAGGTCTCCGACGGCGACGCGAAGCTGTGGGGCCGGGTCGAGGACGTCCGCGACGAGGCGCTGCACCAGCGGTTCGCCGAGGCGGTCTACGCGGACATCGGGCTCGACCTGCGGGGCCAGCGGTTCGACCAGTTCCTCCGCGCGGACATCGTCGGCGCGGCGTCGGTGGCCGTCGGCGACGAGCACATGGACGTCACCACCTGGCGGGAGGGCGCCCAGGAGAAGGTCGTCCGCAAGCACTGACCGCCGAGCGCGTCAGCTCGGGAAGACGGTCTGGTAGCCCTGCTCCTGGATCCAGGGCAGGAGCTGACGCACGGCCTCGACGGTCTGCTCGCGCGGGCCGCCGCCGTCGTGGAAGAGCACGATCGCGCCGGGGTGCATGCCCTGCTTGACGCTGTTCACGATCGCGGCGGTCCCGGGCTGGGTCCAGTCCAGGGTGTCCACCGACCAGCCCAGGGGCCGCATGCCCGTCTCGGCCGCGACCTGGTCGAGCGCCGGGGTCCACGCCCCCTCCGGGGCACGGAAGTAGTCGATCGTGGCCGGCGGGTCCACGGAGCCGGCGATCGTGGTCCTGCTGGTGCCGAGCTGGCGGCTCATGAGGTCGTGGGGGTTCTGCCCGACGGTCGCGTCGTGGGTCATCGTGTGGTCGCACAGGCGGTGGCCCTCGGCGATGATGCGCTGCATCAGCTCGGGGTGGGCCACCGACTGGTTGCCGATGGTGCAGAACGTGGCCTTGACGTTGTACTCGGCGAGCAGGTCGAGCACCTGCGGCGTGTACTGCGGGGTCGGCCCGTCGTCGAAGGTCAGCGCCACCGCGGGGCGGTCGACGCTCGAGTCGGTGACGGTCAGCAGCGACGGCGTGATCGCCGGCCGCGCCATGCCGGGCATGCCGAGCGCGGGGGCGTCGGCCGCCGACCGCACCGGGCGCCCGGCCGGTCCGGTCGACACGGCGGGCGCCGCCCCGGTGGCCAGCACCTCGCGCGAGCCGACGTCGCTGAGGACCACGAACGTCACGCCGGTCATCAGCGCGAGCGTCGTGAGGAGCCCGGCCCACCGGTAGATGTAGGGCGGGCTGACGATCTGGCGCAGGATGACGCGCTGCCTCGGGGTGAGCATCAAGTCTCAACCGTCCCATCGGTCACAGGAACCACACGCGTCACAGCGTTGGTCACCATAGAGGGTCGGCTCGGTGACTCGCGATAGACCCTCTACCTCTGATCGAGTGAACATGGCGGCGGCTCGCCACCGCGCGGGCACGCAACGGGACCGCCCGGTCCGCCGCCTCGTGGATCACCCCGCCGTTCCGGACCGCCGGGCGCCGGGAAGACCCGGCGGATGAAGAAGCTGATCAATGACCCCGCGGACGTCGTCGACGAGTCCCTCACCGGGGTCGCCCGGGTCACCGAGGGCGCGGCGCTGGTCGACGGCCACCGCGTGCTGGTGCGCACCGACCGCCCGTCGGGCCGGGTCGCCGTGCTCTCGGGCGGCGGCTCCGGGCACGAGCCCGCGTTCGCCGGCTACGTCGGCCCGGGGCACCTCGACGGCGCGGTCTGCGGCGAGGTCTTCGCCTCGCCGGGCGTCGACGCCGTCCTGGCGGCGATCCGCGCGGTGGACGCGCCGACCCTGCTGATCGTCATGAACTACACCGGCGACCGGCTGAACTTCGGCCTCGCCGCGCAGCTCGCCCGGGCCGAGGGCCGCGAGGCCACGATGATCACGGTCGCCGACGACGTCGCCCTCGACGCCGACGACGACGTGACCGCCGGGCGCCGCGGCCTGGCCGGCACGGTGCTCGTCACCAAGGTCGCGGGCGCCGCGGCCGCCGACGGCCGCTCCCTCGAGCAGGTCACCGCGGCCGCTCGGGAGGCCGCCGACGCCGTCGGGACGATGGGGCTCGCGCTCACGCCGGCCACCGTGCCCGGCGGCGAGGCCGGCTTCGCGCTCGGCGAGGACGAGATCGAGGTCGGCCTCGGCATCCACGGCGAGCCCGGCGTCCGGCGGGAGTCCCTGCGCCCCGTCGACGCCCTCGCCGACGAGCTCGTCGAGACGGTGTGCGCCGACCGGGGGATCACCGCGGGCGACCGCGTCGTCGCCCTGGTCAACGGCACCGGCGCCACGCCGCCGATGGAGCTCTCCATCGTGCTGCGCCGGGTCGTCGACGACCTCGGGAAGCGCGGCGTCACCGTGGAGCGGGGCTGGTCGGGGACGTTCCTGTCGTCCATCGACATGGCCGGGGTCTCGGTCGCGCTGCTGCCGGTCGACGACGACCGCCTCGCCCTGGTCGACGCGCCGGCCCGGTCGGCGGGGTGGCCCTCCGGCTCGGGCGTCCTCTCCGGGCCCGCCGCCGAGCCGGTGCCGACGGTGTCCGTGCCGACCGAGACCGATCCCGCCTCGGGCGACGGCACGGGGCGCCTGCGCGCCACCGTCGAGGGCGTGTGCCGGGCGGTGCAGGACGCCGAGGGCCACCTCACCGAGCTCGACGCCGCGACCGGCGACGGCGACCTGGGCACCTCACTGACCCGCGGCGCCACGGCCGTCCTCGAGGGTCTCGACAGCACCGACCTCGACGACACCGCGGCCACCCTGCGGACGGCGGCCGCCGCCGTCCGGCGCGCGATCGGCGGCACGTCCGGCCCGCTCCTGGCCACCGCCTTCCTGCACGCCGCGGAGCACCTCGACGACGGCGGCGCACCGGACGAGGCCCTGCGCGCCGCCGCGGACGGCATCGCCGACCTGGGCGGCGCCCGGCGCGGCGACCGCACCCTGCTCGACGCCCTCTACCCCGCCGCCGACGAGCTCGCGTCGTCCGGCTCGATCGCCGCGGCCGCGAGCGCCGCCGAGGAGGGCGCCGAGGCGACGGCGACGATGACCCCGCGGCGCGGGCGCTCGAGCTACCTCGGCGAGCGCGCCCACGGCCACCGCGACGCCGGCGCCGAGGCGGTCGGCATCGTCCTGCGCGCGCTCGCGGACGCCTGACGCGGGACCCGTCAGGCGAGGGGCAGGACGTTGTTGTTGAGCCGGAAGAAGTTCTCCGGGTCGTACGCCGTCTTGACCCGGCGGAGCCGCTCGAGGTTGCGACCGAAGGCAGCGCCGACACCGGCGTCGAGGGGCTCGTCGGCGAGCCCGGTGAAGTTCAGGAACGGCGCCCCGGTGCCGAAGGCCCGCATCTGCTCCCACGCCGACCGGGTCCACGCCACGGCGGCCTCGTCCTGCGCCGGGTCGGTCCACATGCTGTCGAACGACACGAGGAACGGGGCCGACCGCTCCGGGAACGCCGTCTCCTCGGTGCCGACGTCGTGCACGGCGCCGCCCAGATGGAAGGTGTTGACGAGACTCATCGGTCCCGGTCTCTCGGAGGCACGAGCCGCGATGATGTCGATGGCCTCGTCCGGGAGGACGTCGAGGTACTGCGACTTCCAGTAGGCGCGCAGCGTCTGCCGCGGGAAGAACGCGTCGAACGACGCCTGCATCACGTCGTACGGCATCGGCTGCGACATGTCGAACAGGGGTGTCCCCAGCTCGCGCAGCGGCTGGAGGACGCCCATCCCGGCCTCGGGCTCCCCGCAGTGCACCCCGCCGACGATGGCCACCGGCCGGTCGTGGATGACGTCGGGCATGCCGGGGGCCGCCGGGAACGTCATCGTGACGATGAACGAGGTGACCTCCCGTGGGGCGTCCTCGACGTAGTCCCGCCAGCGCCGCTCCACCTCCGCGAGGTCGGCGAGCGGATAGAACGTCCCGACGAAGCCGACGATCGGGCCGACCGGGTGGAGCCGGAAGGTGAACGACGTGACGATCCCGAAGTTGCCGCCTCCGCCGCGCAACGCCCAGAACAGGTCGGGGTTCTCGTCCGCGGAGGCGGTGAGGAGGCGGCCGTCGGCGGTCACGACCTGGGCCTCGACGACGTTGTCGCAGCTCAAGCCGTACTTGGAGTTCAGGTTGCCGTAACCCCCGCCGAGGGTCAGACCCGCGACCCCCGTCTCGGACACCCGCCCGAGCGGGGTCGCCAGACCGAAGGCCTGCGTCTCGCGGTCGACATCGCCGAGCAGGGCCCCGCCCTGGACGTGGGCGAGCCGCCGCACGGGGTCGACCTGGACACCGCGCATCGCCGAGAGGTCGATGAGCATGCCGTCGCGGATCGTCGAGAGCCCTCCGACCGAGTGCCCGCCACCACGGACACCGACGAGCAGACCGTGCTCGCGCGCGAACCGCACCGCGTCGACGACGTCGGCGGCGCCGCTGCACCGGGTCGCGATCGCCGGGCTGTCCGTGTGCATGGCGTTCCACGCCGCGCGGGGCTCGGTGGTGTCCGGCGCCCCGTCCCGCGCCACCACCGCGCCGCGGAAGTGCGCCTGGAGTTCCTGGAGGACGTCCTCGGCCAACTGTTCCTGTGAGCCGTCCGGCCGAACTGCCGTCACTGTCATCGCTCTGTCCCCGATCCTCGATCCACCCCGCTCCGCCCCGGCGGACGGGGCTCACTCCTGGAACGGGTCACGGTGGGGGCGCGCCGGGCCGCGCGGCTCGCCCGCGCGGGGCGATTGACGGTACGGGTCGATATCCCCACGGGCGGGAGCGATCAGGAGGAGCGCGCGGCGCACACCCCGCGACCAGGACGCCCACAGCCGCCACCCAGCCCGGACGCGTGTCATGGTCCCGATCACCCGTGGACCAGGTGTACGGAGGACCCGTGGACGACCGACCGCTCCCCCGCCCCGGCGAGGACCTCGAGGACCAGGGACTGGGCTTCGACCTCGGCACGCTCGGCCGCCGGCGGGCGTTGCGCGTCCTGGGGCTCGGCGCGGTCGCGCTCGGCGTCGCCGCGTGCGGGGGTCCGCCGGCACCGGCGGCGACGAGCCCCGGCGAGATCCCCGAGGAGACGGCCGGGCCCTTCCCCGGCGACGGGTCCAACGGCGTCAACGTGCTGGCGCAGAGCGGGGTCGTGCGCAGCGACATCCGACCGAGCTTCGGCGGCCCGACCGGCGTCGCCGAGGGGGTCCCGATGACCCTCGAGCTGACCGTCGCCGACCTCGCGCGGGGCGGCGAGCCCTACGCCGGCGCCGCGGTGTACGTCTGGCACTGCGACCGCGCCGGCGGGTACTCGCTCTACTCGCCGGGCGTCGAGGGCGAGAACTACCTGCGCGGGGTCCAGATCGCCGACGCGGCGGGCCGCGTGCGGTTCACCAGCATCGTCCCCGCCTGCTACGCGGGTCGCTGGCCGCACGTGCACCTCGAGGTCTATCCCGACCCCGCGAGCATCACCGACGCGGCGAGGGCCGTCGCGACCTCCCAGGTCGCGCTGCCCGAGGACACCTGCCGGCAGGTCTACGCCCAGCCGGGGTACGAGCGGTCGGTCGCGAACCTCGGGGACGTCACCCTCGCCGGCGACACCGTCTTCGGCGACGACGGCGGCGCGAGCCAGCTCGCGACCGTCACCGGCGACGTCACCACCGGTTACACCGTCGCGCTCCCCGTGCGCGTCGACCCGGCGACCGCGCCCGGGAGCGGCGGACCCCCGCGGTGACCTATTGACTATCGATAGCTTCCGCTCGATGATCGATGCATGAGTCCCCTCGTCATCGCCGCCCTGCGGGTGCTCCTCGTCCTCATCGGGCTCAGCGCGCTCGCCGGGCAGGTCGCGATCGTGGTGCCGCTGGTCGTGGAGCTCGCCGGCGCCGGGGTCCCGGCGTTCCTCGCGGTCTACGCCGTGCTCGGCCTGCTCGCGCTCGGGGCACTGGAGGTGGGGCTGGTCGCCCTGTGGGTGCTGCTGGGGATGGTGCGCCGGGAGGCGATCTTCGACGACGGCGCGTTCCGCTGGGTCCGCGTCGTCACCGCCGCCGGCCTCGCCGCCGCGCTCCTCGTCGCCGCCGTGTGCGTGCACTACGGCGAGATCGACGATGCCCCCGGCCTCATCCTCATCGGCGGCGGCATCGGGATCGGCGGCACCGCCTATGCCCTGCTCATGCTGGTGATGCACGGCCTGCTGCAGAACGCGACCGTGCTGCGCCGCGAGCTCGACGAGGTCGTCTGATGATCGTCGTCGACATCGACGTCATGCTCGCGCGCCGCAAGATGTCGGTCGCCGAGTTCGCCGAGGCGGTGGGCATCACGCCGGCGAACGTCGCCGTGCTCAAGAACGGGCGCGCCAAGGCCGTCCGCTTCACCACCCTCGACGCCGTGTGCCGCGTGCTCGACTGCCAGCCCGGCGACGTCCTGCGCTGGGTGCCCGACGACGAGACGAGCGCGGCGGCGCAGCCCGTCGGTCCCTAACGCCCGACGACGGCCTCGAGCCCGCTCCCCCGGTCGGTGCCGGTGTCGAGGCGCAGCTGCACCACGTCGCCCCGGTACTCGACCCGGGCCACCTCGAAGGGCCGGTCGCCGGTCGCCGTCGTCCGGTACTCGGTGCACAGGACCAGGAACACGGGCGTGCGGTGCGGCACCCCGAAGCGGTCGGCCTCGAACTGGCCGCACTGGCTGGTCTCGATGGACATCTGCGAGCGGCCCAGCACGACGCCGTGGTCGGCGAGCGACAGCCCCTCGGGCAGGTGGCGCCCCACGTGCAGGCGCTCCTCCAACCAGGCCGCGTCCGCCCGGCGGAAGAAGGAGTACGCGATCGCCAGCGCGGTCTCGTCCAACGTCAGCAGCGAGGTGACCCGCAGGACGTCCTCGCCGTCGGCGGCGTCCAACCGCTCGCGGATGCTGCGCTCGACCACGGGAACGCCGACGTCGAGGATGAGGACGCCACCCTCGGCGGCCTCCGGCGACCCGAGCTGGCGCGACAGCCCGCCTGCGCGCGACGAGCGCTTGGGGGGCGCGACGAAGGTGCCGCGCCCGCGGACGCGCCGGATCTGGCGGTCGTCCTCGAGGATGGCCAGGGCCTGGCGCACGACGACGCGGCTGACACCGAAGTGCCGCGCGAGCTCCGGTTCGGACGGCAGGACATCCCCGGGCCGCCAGGTTCCGGACTCGATGTGCTGCTTCAGCAGCTCCTGCAGCTGGTAGTACAGGGGCACGAAGCTCGTCCGGTCAAGCGCGCCCGCGCCGGCAGGGATCTTCCCGCTCCACCTGGCCATCCTCGGCTCCCCGCAGATCTCGGTCGATGGGACAACCGTACAACTAGTCACCGGACAACCCCAGGCTCCGAGCACGGTCGGAGGGGGCATCTGCGCTGGTCAAAGGCCTCTCGAAGCCTTGACACCCTCTCGCGCTGCCCCTCTACTGACGGCCCCACTTGTTCTAGCAACCGGACAGGACGGGCCCATGGACGAAGCGACGTCGGCGCCGGCCCAGCAGAGCTCCGAGGACGACCGCCTGCTCTCCGAGTTCGGCTACCGCCAGGAGCTGCCCCGGGTCCTGCGCTTCTGGACCAACTGGGCGCTCGGGTTCGCCTTCATCTCCCCGATCGTCGGCCTCTACACCGTCGTGGCGCTCGGCGCGCAGACCGCCGGGCCCGCGTGGGTGTGGGTGCTGCCGATCGTCCTGCTCGGCCAGATGTTCGTCGCGCTCGTGTACGCCAACCTGGCCAGCCGGTGGCCGCTGGCCGGCGGCATCTACCAGTGGTCGCGGCGGCTCGTCGGGCCCGCGTACGGGTGGTGGGCCGGCTGGATCTACATGTGGGCGCTCGTGCTCACGCTGTCCACGGTCGCCTACGGCGGCGGGTTCTTCCTCGGTCAGCTGATCGGCTGGGAGGAGCCGACGACGGCGCAGAGCGTGCTGCTCGGCCTCGTCGTCATGGCGATCTTCACGTCGGTGAACGCGGCGGGCCTGCACCTGCTGCGGTGGGTGGTCAACATCGGCATCGCCTGCGAGCTGGTGGCGAGCATCGGGATCGGCGTGCTCCTGATCTCGCTGTTCCGCGTGCAGCCGGTGGGCGTCCTCGTCGACACCTCGATGACGCCCGACGGCGCCCCCTTCCTGCCCGCGTTCATCGCCGCGCTGGCCATCGGCGGCTGGGTCATCCTCGGCTTCGACGCCTGCGGCAGCGTGGCCGAGGAGACCCGCGAGCCGCGCCGTCAGGTGCCCCGCGCGATCGTCGTCTCGCTGATCACCGTCGGGGCGGTCGACATCCTCGCGGCGTGCGCGCTGGTGCTCGCCAACCCCGACCTCGGCGCGGTGATCAGCGGGCAGTCCGCCGACCCCGTCTCCGACGCCGTGGTGGCCGGGCTCGGCGCGTGGGCGGCCAAGCCCTTCCTGGTCGTCGTCGTGATCGCGTTCATCGCCTGCGGGATCGCGGTGCAGGCCACGGGTGTCCGGGTCGTCTTCTCCTACGCCCGCGACGGCATGCTGCCGCTGTCGCGGGTGTGGCGGCGGGTCTCCACCCGCAACCAGACGCCGCTGTACGCCGTCGGCTTGGTCGCCACGCTCTCGGCGCTCGCCTTCGTGTACGCCAACGCCCTGACGGTGCTCGTCGCCTTCGCCACGGGCGCCTACTACGTCGGGTTCCTCGCCCCGGTGGTCGCCCTGCTCTACCAGCGTCTGCGCGGCCGCTGGCGGGGCGCACCCGGGGAGCGTGGGTACGGGAAGGCCGGCCTGGTCATCAACGTCGTCGCCGTCCTGTGGCTGACGTTCGAGCTCGTGAACATCGCCTGGCCCCGGGACCTGGGCCTGCCGTGGTGGCAGACCTACGCGTTCCTGCTCGGGCTCGCGTGCTTCGGCGCGGTCGGGCTGGCGTACTTCCTCGCCAGCCGCCCCGACCGCCGGTTCGTCGAGAACAGCGTGTCGATGGGAGAGCCGTCGACCGAGGAGCAGGTCCCCGGGAAGGAGCCAGCATGACCGACGGCCCCGAGCAGACCCACGGCTTCGACCGCTCGACCCTGCAGGGGATGCAGGGGCTGCGGCGCCTCGCCCAGATCCCGGCGACGGCGCAGCACCGCGCCGTGCAGCAGGGTCTCGAGTACGGGCTCGAGGCCGCGGACTCGGTGCAGGACCGGCGCATCAGCACGTTCTCGCGCGGCGCGCAGCCCGCCTTCGCCGGCATCAACACCTTCCTCAAGGCGCCCTACTGCGAGGACATCCGCGAGGTCGGGCGCTACGACGCCGCGGTCATCGGGGTGCCCTTCGACATGGGGACGACCTACCGCTCGGGCTGCCGGTTCGGCCCGCAGGCGGTGCGGCGGATCTCCGCGGTCTACGACTCCTACAGCCTCGATCTCGGCGTCGACCTCGACGAGGAGCTCGCGCTGTGCGACGCGGGGGACGTCTTCGTCATCCCGTCCAACATCGAGAAGACGTTCGACCAGATCGACCGGGCCATCTCGCACGTCGTGTCCCAGGGCGTCTTCCCCGTGATCATCGGCGGCGACCACTCCATCGGCTACCCCGACGTGCGCGCGATCTCGAAGTACGTCGACGGCAACGTCGGCATCATCCACTTCGACCGCCACATCGACATCCAAGAGCGCGACATGGACGAGCGCATGCACACGACGCACTGGTTCCATGCCACGAACATCCCGAACGTGCCGCCCGAGAACCTCGTGCAGATCGGCATCGGGGGCTGGTACGGCTCGCGGCCCGGCCTCTCGGTGGCCTACGAGCGCGACACCACGGTGATGACCATCGGCGACGTCGAGAAGCTGGGCATCGACAAGGCCGTCGAGATCGCGCTCGAGGTGGCGTGGAAGGACGCCGCAGCGGTGTTCCTCTCGTTCGACATCGACTCGGTCGACGGCGGGATCGCCCCGGGCACCGGCTCGCCCGAGCCCGGCGGGCTGCTCCCCCGCGAGGCGCTGCACGCCCTGCGCACGATCGCGCGCGAGGGCATCTGCGGCATGGAGGTCATCGAGATCTCCCCGCCCTACGACACCAGCGACTCCACCGCCCAGCTCGGCTGCCGCGCGATCATGGACGTGCTGGGCGTCCTCGTCGCCGAGGGCAAGCTGGGCACGCGCGCCCCCGGCGACGGGTCCTGACGGTCAGGACAGCACCTTGAGCCCGACCACGCAGCCGACGACGCCGAGCAGCAGGACGATCTTGAGCGGCGACGCCGCCTCGTCGCCGCTGAGCATCGCGTAGGCGACGGTGAGCGCCGCGCCGATCCCGACCCACACCGCGTAAGCGGTACCGGTGGGGAGCGAGCGCATCGCGTACGCCAGGCCGACCATCGAGAGCACCAGGCCGACGACGAAGACGATCGAGGGGGTGAGCCGGGAGAACCCGGCGGTCCTGCCGAGGGCGGTGGCCCACACGGCCTCCAGCACCCCGGACACGACGAGCACGATCCACGCCATGACGGACCTCGCAGGGCTGCCGTCTTGTCGTGGTCTGGGTACGGCGCCGCTCGTCCAGGTACCCCGCGTCCTCGGGGCGACGACCTCATGATCGCAACCGGGCGGCGGCGAGGCCAGGCGGGTGCTGGTGAGGCTGGTCTCCCGGGGGCAGGCTCGGCATCGTGGCCGACGTCGAGGACGTGCGGGCGCTGGGCTCGAGCCTGGAGCGCTCGTACCCGGTGGTCGTGCGCGGCTGCCTGAAGTTCCGCGTCGGGCAGATCGTCTACGTCGCGTTCTCCCGCGACGAGACGCGGATGGGCTTCGCGTTCCCGAAGGACGAGCGGGCGGCGCTCGTCGAGGGCCAGCCGGACCGTTTCCACCTGCCGCGCGCCTCGGACCTGCGCTTCCACTGGGTCGAGTCGGACCTCGCCGCCCTCGACCCGGCCGAGGCGCGCGAGTTCGTGGTCGACGCCTGGCGCATGGTCGTGCCGAAGAAGCTCGCCCGCGCCTACGACCTCGCCCACCCCGACGGTCCGGGCTCCGGCGCCCCGGCGTAGTCGGGCAGCTCGATGCCGTTGATCGCGCGCTCGATCACCGCCATGTCCCACTCGGACGGGTCCGTCGTCGCGCCGGGGATCCGGCTCTCCGCGTTCCACCGGCCGATCTGCTGGTTGTCCTCGACGAAGGCACGCATGCGCGCCTCGTAGCCGGCCAACCCGGCCTCCGGGTCCCAGCCGGCGGCGGCCAGCTCCCCGGCCAGCACGTACGCACCGACCAGGGCGATCCCGGTGCCCTGCCCGGACATCGGCGACGAGCTGAACGCGGCGTCGCCGATCAGCCCCACCCGCCCGGTCGACCAGCGGTCCATCACCACCTGGGCGACCTGGTCGAGGTAGAAGTCCGGGGTGTCGTCGAGGTGCGCCAGGATCCGCGGGCTCCACCAGCCGAAGCCGTCCATGCGCTCGCGCAGCAGGCGCTTCTGGGCCGCGACGTCACGGTGGTCGAAGCCGACGTCGGGCGAGGGGAAGGAGAACATCGCCATCGCCCGGGTGGCGTCCCGGATGGGCCTCAGGCCCGCGGAGCGCCCGGTGGCGGCCTCCTGGCAGTCGATCAGCCAGTCGTCCAGCTCGAACTCGTTGGGCACGCTGTAGAAGGCGAGCACGTGGCCGAGGTGGCGGACGAACCGGTCATGCGGCCCGAAGGCCATCGCCCGCAGCGACGAGTGCAGACCGTCGGCGCCGATCACCAGGTCGAAGCGGCGCCGGTCGCCCCCTGCGAAGGCGACGTCGACCCCGTCCGCGTCCTGGGTGAGCTCGGCGATGCGGTCGCCGAAGACGTACTCGACGCGGTCCTGCGTGTCGTCGTGGAGCACCCGGGACAGGTCCCCGCGCAGGATCTCGATGTCCGCGATGAACCCGTCGCCGCCGTCGTCGTCCGCGCGGAAGGTCTCGAGCACGTTCCCGTCGACGTCGACGGTGTGGGCGCCGGCGGTCGGGGTGCGGGCCGCGCGCACCGGCACGTCCAGCCCCATCCGGACGATGACGTCCCTGGCCACCCCACGCGCGTCGACCGCCTGCCCGCCGGGACGCAGCGCGGGGGCCCGCTCCACCACGGTCACCTCGGCGCCCCGTCGGGTCAGCCAGTGGGCCGCCGCGGGCCCGGCGATGCTCGCCCCCGCCACCAACACCCTGGTGCCGCCCACCGTGCTCCCCCGCTCAGACGTTCGGCGCGTCGACGGTCGTCGACGACGGGACCTCGACGCGGTCGACCAGGCGCCGGGCCTGCCCGACCAGGGCGAGCGCGACGAAGGCGAGGACCACGACGATCCACGCGAACAGGTCGGCCCCGGCGTCGAAGGCCATGGAGACGAGCACTCCGAAGGTCCCGGCGCTCACGAGCACCGCCGCCACGAGGAGGCGTCGCAGCGTGTCGAGGGTGGATCTGTCCATGCGCGGCACCGTAACTCCGCGTGGACCCGCTGTGGTCCCCAGTTGGCCCCCGGGTGACAGTCCTCGTTGGATCCCGCGGCGGAGGTGCTCGTGGTGCTGGGTGACGAGCCCGGCCGGTGTGCGGGAGTGGCTTGATCTTGACGGTTGTTGCCCGTCCGGCCACTAGAGTTCGCGGAAGGTGATCGTCGATGGTGGGTCGCTCGGCGCGCGAGAGCGTGCGTCGGCTCGCGGCTCGGGCCGCGGGCAAGCGTTGCTGGAAGGAGCGTGTTCTCGATGCCGACGGGAGCCCCGGTCGATGGGTTCACCCTGAGCTTCGACCGTCTGGGATCGGTTGGTCGGCCGCCGGTGGTCCTGCTCCATGGTTGGCCCGGGGACCGGACAGACATGGCATCCGTCGCCGAGAGGCTCGGGGACGAGTTCGACGTCGTCGTGCCGGACCTGCGCGGTTTCGGCGCCTCGGACAAGCACCTCCGCGACCCCGGCGACTACTACAGCCTGGTGGCCCAGGCCCGCAGTGTCGCGGGACTGATCGACGAGCTGGGGCTCTCCCACGTCGTGCTGGGCGGTTACGACATCGGCAGCAGGGTCGGTCAGCAGCTCGCGAAGGACAGGCCCGACCTGCTCAGCGCCATGGTCATCACGCCACCAGCTCCAGGCGTCGGGTCACGGATCCTCAGCGAAGGTCCGTTTCGCGAGTTCTGGTATCAGTCCTTCCATCATCTCGACCTGGCCGAGAAGCTCCTCGACGGGAAACCGGACGCTGTGCGGGACTATCTGGAGTACTTCTGGACGCACTGGTCCGGCCCTGACTTCATCGTGGACGCCGCCCGGCTCGAGCACCTGACGTCGGCGTACGGCCCCGCCGGCGCGTTCGTTGCTTCGATCGGGTACTACCGAGCGGCCGGAAGCGTCGTGGCGCGCTACCTGGGCGAGACGGTCCCCGACGAGAAGATCATGGTCCCCACGACGTTCCTGTGGGCCGAGCACGACCCCCTGTTCCTGCGCGCCTGGTCCGACCGCCTCGGAGAGTTCTTCGCGCAGGTCACCGTGCAGCTCGTGGACGGGGTCGGTCACTTCGTCCCGGTCGAGGCGCCCGACATCTTCGCCGGCGCCATCGTGCAAGCGAGCAAGTAGGCCCTGACGGGCCGGTAGCCGGAGCCGTCCGAGACCGCGAAAGACCGCAGGGTCCGAAAGATCAGGAGTCCGCTCCTCGTCGGGCGGGGTGCGGGGCGGACGAGTCGGCCTGTAAGCCGGAGCGTGTTCAGGGGTCGAGGACGACCAGGGGAAACGGGCTGATCCTGGTGGTGACCTGCGCGTTGACCTTCTGTCGTATCTGGCCGTCTCGCGGCCCGTCGAGGGCTCCCGTGCCCCCGCTGTGCCCCGGAGGTCGATCGCAATGTGGGCCGAGCCCCAGCTTGGAAAGGCCGCGTGGGGGAGCGACTACGTGGGCTGCCCCGGTCGACACCCAGCTGGTGCTGCCTGTGATAACTCCGGCTGACCGCCCCTAATCGCACATTAGTCGCACGCGGGCCGCTGGGGACATGATCCTTGCCAACTCCACAGTGATCGCCCTCGGGACCGGCAATACCTTCTGGCTGACGCTCGTCGGTTGTGAGCGGGCGCGGCGACGGTCCGCTACGTGCCGCCGGGACCCGGAAGTCCGTGCCCGAGAGCGCCCATGCTGCCGCTCTCGCACATAGGCGAGCGTATGCGCGAGCCATGGCAAGCGCCCCGGACTCTGAGTCGAAGGAGGAGACCGAGCGAGACGCCCCGGTGGCACGCGGGGCCGCTCGGCGCTCGCCCCAGAGTGGCCCACTACCCGTAACACCTGCGACCGCACGGCGATAATCGTGCGTCAAAGATCCTCAGGGGGGTTGTTTCAGTGCCAGTTTGGGCGCGCCTTGTCCCGGCCAGCGTTGGGTTCCTGGCGTTTACAGGCTTAGGTCTATTCGCTGACCTGAACATCTGGGCACAATGGTGGTTCTACGTAGGAGCTGCAGTAGTGATCGGGGCGACATTCGTGGAGCCCTTCATTACCAAGCCCCAAGACGCAATAGTAAATAGTGCAGCCTCGGTCGCCGCCTATTTCTCGGCGAACAAAGATAGTCTCCCTCAGCTGTGGAATGTGTATTTGTGGGCAGTGCTCGCGTTGATGGTCATCGCTATTTACCCGTCAGTCGTTCGACCACCCTCATTTCTCAAGTCGGCCTGCTACCAGCTGTCAACTAGGGCAGGTCGCGTGGTTCTTCTCGGTGGTTCGGCTCTTATCCTCGAGGGAGTTAGTCGAATCTCCGCAGACCAGGTCGGAGGGGTGCCATTGATAGTTGGAACTCTCCTTCTGGTCGTCAGCTTATCCGTAGACTGGACGACGCTCTGGAGGCGATCTAAGGATCAGTCGAGGGAATTGGTGCAGATCGTCGATGCCCGCTCGCCCTCGATGATCGTGGTCAGCAATGTCGGAGACTCGGTCGAAACTGGGGACGCAGTACTGCTAGGAAGCGGAGCCTCCGAGATTCGCGCTGCGGTTGTCGCGCTACTTCCGGGTGAAGGTAGGTCGAGGGCAGTTCTTGTTATGGAGAGCGAATCTCACGTACTGACCGCCAAGATTGGCTCTCATATCGATCTGCAAGCAACTGCGACTCACCCAGCCGTGGTTGGTCTTGTGGCTGCCGGCTCGACTCCAACATCGGTACTGTTTGATGAAGTTGAACCGCTTGCTATTGGCGATCCCCTAGTCGTCGGATTTCGTGAGGGGGATCGGCTTTACCAGGTTAGCGGAATGCGGCTTGTTGATGAATCATGGAGTGGCAGCAAGACAGTAACGGCTCGCACTTCCGCCACCCTCCTCGGTGAAAACGAGAACGGCCATCTGCGAGTGGCTCCCGAGCTGCCGCCCGCTCACTCTTCAGTCAGGCGGCCGTCCAGTTTGGTTACTTCTACGCTTCCCGGTGGATACCATCGGATTGGGAAGGTAAAAGGCACTGAATTCCCGATCGGAATCACCGGCGACGCCGTTGTGAGTGGACACATCGCTGTGGTCGGGATGTCCGGCATGGGCAAGACCACACTGGTGTCTGAGGTTTGTCGGAGCTTGGGGTCTTCTAAGTTCGTACTTGCGGTTGACACAACTGGCGAATATGTCCAACGTCTCGGAATGAGCTCTTGGGAGGGTGGAGACTTTGGGTCAACCGGAACCTGGGTTTATGAGCCGCGAGGCGAGGAGCCGAAGCAGGCAAAGAAACTCGTAGAAGATGCGATGACCGTTGCCTACAACGAGTACGCCTCTGGTCAGTTGCCGCTCTCGCGTGTGATATGCATGGAGGAGGCGCACACGTTCGTCCCTGAGTTCAACTTCTGCGCTCGGCCTAACTTGGACCACGTGAACGACACTGCACGCATGGTGATGCAGGCGCGTAAGTACGCCCTATCCTTCCTAATGGTCACCCAGAGAACAGCCGTGCTCTCGAAGTCCGTGCTGAGTCAGTGTGAAAGCTACGCGGTTTTTCGTACCGTCGACGACACTTCTCTAAGTTATCTCGAAACAGTTGGCGGGCCGATTGTGCGAGATGTCGTTCCCTCTCTGGGCAGGCATGAGATGCTCTGTGTAGGACCCGCCTTCAACTGCGACAGTCCGGTTATCGTGGAAGTTGATCCTCCGAGTGCCCTGTCGTAGTAGCCATAACGCGATATGTCTCCTGCCTCGACATGTCGATCAATTCGGCGCCAGGATTACGCGGCGTCGGCGCGTGGTGGGTGGGGCCCGTTCTTGGCTCCACCGCGCACGCGGGCGCTTCGGCCGTCGGAGGCTCGCCAGCAAGGGAGGAAGCAAACGATCTTGAACGGCCCGTCCTGCCGGACGGCCATTCCTCGTGATGTCGCCGGGCAAGATGGTTTGCGGCCCTTGCTGGCGAGGGACGGCCGGTCAAGCTCGCGCCGACGCCTCGTCGTTGAGCACCGCCGGAGGCGGTTCCCGGTTGATGTTCTTGGCCGCGCGGCCCTGAGCTGCCTCGCGTCCGGGGAGGCTTGTGCGTCTACTGCTGGTCTAAGGGTATGGCCGGGCGTGCCCGCGCCGGCCGCCGGGCCGAAGGTAGAGGCGTGCCGGCTGCGAGGCCGCCCGGTCCGGCCCGTCAGGGCCGGCTTGAAGACGTAAAGAAAGTCCTCACCAGACATTGGATACTCGTCTCGTCTGGCCGGTTCAGGTCATGTCAAGAGCTACGACTCAGGGTGTCGAGCGCGGCTCGGAGTCGTTTGCCGGCATCGGCGGCAGTGTCACCGAGCTCGGCGTCGTCACCGGCGGCCATACCGAGCAGAGCACCGGGGTCGACGGCCTGGACGATGGTGCGGTCGTCGGCGCGACGGACGGTGACGTTGCAGGGCAGCAGGAGGCCGACCTCGGGGCTGGCGCTGAGCGCGGCGTGGGCGAGGCGGGGGTTGCAGGCGCCGAGGATGGTGTAGTCGTCGACCTGTTGGCCGAGCTTTGCCGCAAGGGTGGCCTTGATGTCGATGGTGGTGAGGACACCGAAACCCTGGTCGGCCAGGGCGGCGGTGACGGCGTCGATGGCTTGTTGGTGGTCGAGGTCGACCTCGACCGTGTGGGCGATCTGCACAGCGGATGCCTCTCCTGATTGTTGTTCGGGTGGTCGGGGTCACAGACTGGACGAAATACCCCCAGGGGTACCTTGGTTGTGCGAGGGGCAAGCCCACGGACCCACCGTGGGGATGTCCAGAGACGGAGACAGCCATGCAGGTGCAGGCCAGCGAGCTGAGCGACGTGGTGAGCCGGCTGCGCCGGGTCGAGGGCCAGATCAGCGGGATCATCCGCATGATCGAGGACGGTCGGGAGTGCAAGGACGTGGTCACCCAGCTCGCCGCCGCAGCCCGGGCTCTGGACAAGGCAGGCTTCAAGATCATCGCCACCGGCCTGCGGCACTGCATGACCGAGAACGACGAGGGCGAGCGCGCGGTCGACGTCGCCGAGATGGAACGTCTGTTCCTCTCGCTGGCCTGACCATCGCTCGCCCTCTCGTCCCGAGATCGACGTAACGGTAGGATATACCCTACCGGGTAGGGAACCAAGATGATCGACATCCAGACGATCGCCACCCCCGGGCTGGGCGACCGCAGCTACCTGGCCCACGACGGCGAGGTCGCCCTGGTGGTCGACCCGCAGCGCGACATCGACCGCGTCACCGAGCTGGTCGAGCAGCTGGGCGTGCGGGTCACCCACGTCGCCGAGACCCACATCCACAACGACTACCTGACCGGCGGCCTCGATCTGGCCGAGCGCACCGGTGCCGCGTACCTCGTGGATGCCCGCGACGAGGTCGGGTTCGAGCGGACACCGGTCTCCGAGGGCGATGAGATCGTCGTCGGGTCGATGCGGCTGCGCCCGATCGCGACCCCCGGACACACCCACCACCACCTGTCCTACGCCCTGACCGACGCCGACGGGCGGGTGCAGGCGGTGTTCACGGGAGGCTCGCTGCTCTACGGCACCACCGGCCGCACCGACCTGGTCTCCCCCGCCGACACCGACGAGCTCACCCACGCCCAGTACCACTCGGTGCGCCGCCTGGTCGACGAGCTCCCCGCCGAGGCCGCGGTGTACCCGACCCACGGGTTCGGCAGCTTCTGCGCCGGCACCCCCGCCTCCGGCGCCGACAGCTCCACCATCGGCGAGGAGGCCGACGCCAACCCCGCGCTGACCAAGGACGAGCAGCAGTTCGTCGACGACCTCATCGCCGGGCTCGGCGCCTACCCCGCCTACTACGCCCGCATGGGCCCGACCAACGCCGCCGGTCCCGCCCCGGCCGACCTCTCCGCACCCGAACGGGTCGACACGACTGAGCTGCGGCGTCGCCTCGAGGCCGGGCAGTGGGTCGCCGACCTGCGTGACCGCACCGCGTTCGCGGCCGGGCACCTGCCCGGGTCGCTGTCCTTCCAGCTCGCGCAGCCGTTCGTGACCTACCTGGGCTGGCTCTTCCCGTTCGACCAGGAACTGACGTTGATCGGCGAGAGCCCCGAGCAGGTCGCCGAGGCCCAGCGCGAGCTCGTGCGCATCGGCATCGACCGCATGGCCGCCGCCACCGGCAGCATCGACGAGCTCGCCGACGGGCAGGCCCTCGAGTCCTACCCGGTCTCGGACTTCGCCGGGCTGGCCGAGCGCGACCCCGACCGGGTGTTCGTCATCGACGCCCGCACCGACGGCGAGCGCGCCAGCGGCGGCGTCCGCGGCTCGGTGCACATCCCGCTGCACGAGCTTCCCGCCCGCCGCGACGAGGTCCCCACCCAGGGCGAGGTCTGGGTCTATTGCGGCTCGGGCTACCGCGCCTCGGTTGCCGCCTCGCTGCTCGCCGCCGGCGACGACAAGGAGCGACACCTCGTGGTGATCAACGACGAGTGGGCGAACGCCGCCGACGCTGGCCTGCCCATCACCACTGGCGGCCGGTAGCCGCATCCGCGCCACCCGGAGCTCCGCGGACCACCCGCGTTCGGCGCAGCGAGGGCGGCCCGGCCATCCCGGGTCGCCCTCCCGCTGGCGCGAGCACTCCGGCCCGTCATCCCCAACGAGCATTTGCACCGAGAGGAACCGTTTCCATGGCCGCCTCCGCCACCCCGGAGACGCTGACCGCTCCGACGCTGACCGCTTGGATGCGACCAGAGGTCGTCGAGCGCTCCGCCGCGCCTGTCGTCGTGGACGTACGCAGCGCCGCCGAGTACGAAGCGCTGCACATCCGCGGCTCCCACCACGTGCCGTTGCCCATCCTGTCCGAGCACACCGAGCAGCTGGTCCGCCAGCTCGACAGCTCGCAGACACCCGGCACGCCGGACGAGGGCACGCCGGTGGTGCTGGTCTGCCAGTCCGGGGTCCGCGCCGAGCAGGCCCGCCAGCGCCTGCTCGCGGCCGGCTTCGACAACGCCCGCGTGCTCGACGGCGGAGTACCCGCATACACCGCAGCCGGTGGCGACGTCGTGCGCGGACGCCGCACCTGGGCCCTCGAGCGCCAGGTCCGCCTCGCCGCCGGGTCCCTCGTGCTCGTCGGGCTCGCCGCCGGGCGTTACCTCTCGCCGAGGGCACGGCTGCTCGCTACTGGTGTCGGCGCCGGCCTGACCTTCTCCGCGCTCACCGACACCTGCGCGATGGGCCGGCTGCTCTCGCGGTTGCCGATCAACCAGGCCACCCCGGAACCCACCGCCACCGAGAGCCTCACCCAGCTCGGCGACGTCGCCGCCTCGAGGCCGCGGAGGCGATGACGATGGCCCTGACCGCCGTGCTCGCCGCGGTGTTCGGGCTGGTCATCGGGGCCCTGCTCGGCCTGGTGGGCGGCGGCGGGGGCATCCTCGCCGTTCCCGCCCTGGTCTACGGCCTGGGACTGCCACTGGCCGCCGCCGTGCCCGCGTCGCTGGTCGTCATCGGCGCCGCCTCCGCGGTGGCGGTCGCCCCGCGGGCCCGCCACGAGGTCGCCTGGCGGCTCGCGGCGATCATCGGGACGGCCGGCGTCCCCACCGCCCTGGCCGGCGGCGTGGTCAACCGCCACCTTGACCAGCGATGGCTCATGCTCGCCTTCGCCGCGATCATGGTCGCCGCGGGCGTGCGCATGCTGCGCGGTACCGGCGAGGGCGGCGGGGTGTGCGAGCTCCCTGAGGGCGGGGTGGCCTGGCGGCGCTGCCTGCCCCGGGCCGTGCTGACCGGGCTGGCCGTCGGTTTCCTGACCGGCCTGCTCGGGGTCGGTGGCGGCTTCCTGCTGGTCCCCGCGCTCATCGTCGCGCTCGGCCTGCGCACACCCACCGCGGTCGCCACCTCCCTCGTCGTGGTCACCATCAACGCTGTCGCAGGCCTTATCCCCTACCTCACCGCCCCCGCCGGTAGCGGGCCCCCGATGAACTGGGCCCTCATCGGCACCTTCGCCCTCGCCGCGATCGTCGCGTCTCTGCCCGCCGGGCACCTCGCCCGCCGACTCCCCGCCCAGACCCTGCGCCGCGGCTTCGCGGTCCTCGTACTCCTCGTCGCCGCTGGCATCGCCACCGACACCGTCATCGAGCTACTCACCTGAGCCGGCCGCAGACGTCACCACCACCGCTACTCCACCCGACGACGAACCCCGAAAGGACTCGAATGACCACCCCCGACACCACCCCGGAGACCACCGTCGACGAGCTGGACCGCCACCTCGCCTCCGGCGGGCGCGTGCTCGACGTGCGCAACCCGGATGAGTACGCCGACGCCCACATCCCCGGCGCCGTGCTGATCCCGCTCTCCGAGCTCGACCAGCGCCTCGGCGACGTCCCACCCGACCGGCCCGTCCACGTCGTCTGCCAGTCCGGGCGTCGAAGCGCGCAAGCCGTCCAGCAACTCCTGCGAGCCGACATCGACGCCGTCTCCGTCACCGGCGGCACCTCCGGCTGGAGCGAGTCCGGCCGACCCACCGAGACCGGACGCCGCTGAACCGACTCCGGGACCGAGGTCCCAGGCGCACCACAGCGCACCATCTCCCCAAAGGAGCAACCACCATGATGGGTTCGATGGGAATGCTGGGCTGGCTGTGGCCCACACTGATCATCATCGGGCTGATCGTGCTCGCCATCGGCGTCATCGCCCTCAGCCGCCGACGCGGGGTCGCGAGCTCCGGGCCCACCGCCCGCGAGCTCCTCGACCAGCGCTACGCCCGCGGCGAGATCGACGACGCCGAGTACCAGCGCCGACGCGACCAGCTGTCATGAGCCACCCCGCTCGCGGACCACGGATGAGCCGGCGCGCTGCCCTGGGGTTGATGGGGCTGGGCGCCGCCACCGTGGCCGCCGGCACCGCGGGATGGATCACCACCAGCGACGGCGGCCGACTGGAGCCCGTCACCGGCCAACCGCTGCGCGACCCGTCGGAGATGCGCAGCGGCGGCGGTCGGCTGGCCCTCGAGCTCACCGCCGGTGTGGGGACCGTGCTGGCCGGGCGCCGCACCCAGGCGCTGGGCTACACCGGCTCCTCGCCCGGCCCGACCCTGCGGGTACGTCCCGGCGACGAGATCGCGCTGCGGCTGCGCAACGAGCTCGACCAGCCCACCAACCTGCACACCCACGGGCTGCGCGTCTCCCCCGAAGGCAATTCCGACAACCCCTTCCTCCGGATCGACCCCGGCACGGCCTTCGACTACCGGATCACCATCCCGTCCGACCATCCCACCGGCACCTTCTGGTACCACCCCCACCACCACGGCACCGTCGCCGACCAGCTCTACGGCGGCCTCGCCGGCGCCCTCATCGTCGAAGGCGGCGAGGAGCTCGCCGTCAGCGCCGAGCACACCGTCCTCATCACCGACACCACCCTCGACGCCGAGGGCGGCGTCGTCACCCCCGACCCGATGCAGCGCATGGCCGGCCGCCAGGGCGAGCTGCTCCTGGTCAACGGCCAGCACCAACCCGCCATCGACGTTGCCGCCGGGGATGTCCAGCGCTGGCGGGTGATCAACGCGTGCAGCTCGCGCGCACTCGCGCTGCGCCTCGACGACCACGTCCTCACCCAGATCGCGCTCGACGGCGCCTACTTGCCCGCGCCCGCAGCCCGCGACCGCGTCCTGCTCGCTCCCGGCAACCGCGCCGACGTCCTCGTCCGGCCCACCCGACCCGGTACCTACGCCCTGCGCGCGGAACCCGACGACCGAGGCACTACCGCCATGGGCATGAATCCCGGCGGCACCGCCACCACGTCCACCACGACCTTGGCCACCCTGACCGTCACCGGCGCCGAGACCGCACCCGCAGCCCTGCCCGCCACTCCGGTCCCCGAGAGCGCCCCCAGCGGGCCGATCACCGGCCGCCGCCAGATCGCCTTCACGATGGGGATGGGCGGCGGAATGGGCGGGAACGGTCCCGGGGGCGGGATGACCTTCGCAATCGACGGCCGACCCTACGACCCCGTCCGGACCGACCAATACGTCGCTCTCGGATCGATCGAGGAATGGACGATCACCAACCCAACCCCGATGGCCCATCCGTTCCACCTGCACGTCTGGCCCTTCGAGGTCCTCGCCACCAGCGCCGCGACACCACCCACCGGCACCCTCCAGGACGTCGTCCTCGTCCCCGCGCAAGGGTGGGCGCGACTCCGTGTCCCCTTCACCGCCCAGCCCGGACGAAGCGTCTATCACTGCCACGTCCTGGACCACGAGGACGCCGGCATGATGGCCACCATCGACGCACGCTAGAACGGCCTCGGCGAACTACCGAAGCTGTCGAACCATTGCGTTGTAAATCGGTGCATCCGGGAAGGGCCTGATCTGCCCGACCGCCTCGTAACCGAGTGCTTCGTAGGTTGATCGAGCAGCCGTCGCGTCAGGTCGGACCAGCAGCGTTACCCGTTCCTCGCGCAGATCGGCGAGCAGATGCGCGTGCAGCGCTCGTGCGTAACCCTGACGCCGCCGCTCCGCAAGCACTGCGAGCTCGATGACGGCGAATGTGCGGCCATCGTGCTCGAGGGTGAGGTCCTCAGGTAGCGTCGTAATCGCACCCTGCCACCATCTGGTGTTCGGGGTGAGGTTGTGACCCATGGCGAAGCCGACCGCTCGGAAACTCTCGCGTGCGATGACCAGGCGAAAATTTGGCGCTTTTGCACGACGTGGGAGCGAGTCGGCGAAGTCCCGGAAGTCGCTTTCACCCTCGCTGTAAGGCGGCTCCGCGTACACCAGGCGGTAGAGCGCCACGGCGTCCGCGAGAGCAGAGTCCGGGGCGCCGGCTCCGTAAGTCGTGATGCTGGCGGAGGCGAGGGTCACGCGGCCGCCAGAAGTCGACGTGCGGCCGTGGCGAAGTGCTGGGCCGGCGCGTAGGACCGCGTGCCGAGGTGGTCCACCGTCGTGGTCAAGTCGGCGACGATGCGTCGTGAACCGCTCAGTTGGTCGATGCGCTTCACGGCGTCGGCGGTCACGGAGATCGCTTCGTCGAGCTGTCCGCGACGCGCGAGGACGGAGCCGAGGCGGGCAGAGTAGATCGCGTGGTTGCGAGGGAACCGCCGCTCGTCGGCCGTGGCAAGCGCCGCGCGAGCCGAGGTCTCCGCGATACCGGGGTGACCAAGAGCGAGCGCTACCCGAGTCTCGTGGCACGCGAGGTCGGCCGGGCTCCAGAACTGAAGCCACAGCGGCTCGTCGGCGCGCGGACCGTGGTCCAGCTGCCGGCGCGATTCGCTCATCGCCGCCTTGGCCGCCACGGCGTCGCCCCGTTGCGCGTGCGCGACCGCCTCGCGGGCGGCGAGGACGGAGAGCAATGTTGGCGTGGCCTCTCCCCCGGCCGCTGTACGCGCTGCATCGGCCAGGGTCGACGCCTCCCGCGCTCTTGTGGGGTCGCCGCTTGCCTGCAAGGACATCGACGCTAGGGCCGCGACGTGCGCGGTGGGTGCCTCGCCCAAGTCGCGGGCGAGGTGGATGGTCTCGAGCCACCAGGAGCGGGCGGCGGCGTTCTGGCCGGCGTCGAAGGCGAGCCATCCGGCGTGTTCCATGGTGGTTCCGGCGACGCCGGCGAGCTGGCGACCGACGTCCGCGGTGAAGCGACCTTGGTTCAGGGCTGCGCCGAGCTTGGTGGCCATGGCGTCGGCGACTTGGTAGACCTGCGCGCCGCCCTGGAGGTCGTCCAGCTCGAAGAGGCGCTCCAGCGCCCGCCATGCCTGATCGATCTCGGGCTGACCCACCGCAGCCGGCGAGACAATGGCCTGCGGCAGCAACGCCGCCGCTGTGAGCGCGGCGGCGCCGCCAAGAAAGTCGCGCCGTCTCACATCGTCCAGGTTAGTCCCGGCGGGTCCGGCACGGGCCGTGGCGAGGCCAAGAACCGCAGGTGGAACGCCGAGCGCGTCGGCCACGTCGGCGAGCAGCACGGCGTCCTGCGCCGCCCTGGTCGACCCGCGCTCCAAGCGTGAGATCGTCGCTTGCGAGTAGCCAACGCGCGATGCAAGCTCCCCCTGGCTCCATCCGAGCGCCTTGCGTGCGGCACGGACGACCGAGCCGGCGTCACCGGCCGCGGTAGCGGTCCGGTGTTCGGGCGAGAGTAGAGCGGCGACGACAGTCGCCTTCTCGTCCGCCATGGCGCCTCCCCTGGCCGTGAGCGGGCAGGTTGACCGTACCCCGCTATGCAGACACGGCGGTGGCGATTCAGAGCTGAATAGGCCGGGGCTTCACTCGACTGCCGGCGCCTCTACTGGCTTCGCGACATTCCCGCACTTCGCGGGACGCGAATACAGGAGAAGATCATGGCAGCGATCAAGGTCGACATCTCGGGCTCTCGCTACAGCGTGGGCGTGGTGCCGCGCCCGAAGAACGACATGGAAGGCCGCCAGCGCACCGACCGCCTGACCGGAACGCCGCTGTTCGTCACACAGCTCATCAAGCTCGACGACGACGGCGCGGAGATCATCACCGTGACCACGCCGGGCGCGCCGGACGTCGGGCAGGGCGCAGAGGTCCGGCCGGTCAACCTGGTCGCCATCCCGTGGCAGCAGGGGCAGCGCTCCGGGGTCGCCTTCCGCGCCGACAGCATCGAGCATGCGCCGGCGGGCGCCCCGGCGCCGAAGGGCTCGGGGTCGTGACCGCCGCCCGCAGCGAGGCGGTGTGGTCCGGGCTCAACGAGAGCCAGGCCGACGGGACCGAGTGCGCGATGTGCGAGCGCTCGTTCCTGTTGCCCGAACTCCCACCCGAGTACCTCCCGGAGCCGATCCCCGGCACGCGGTCGGGTCCGTCGGGCATCGCCGCGGTGCCGGTCGGCCGGTCGCGGACCGGGTCGCAGGTCTTCGCGTGTGCGGGCATCTGCGCCGCGCTCGCCTGGCCCGACTGACGGCCCGGTCGCTGTCGTAGGTCGGGGCTGGCTTCCCCGCAGCCCCGACCCACGCCCTCGCCTCTCCCCATTCACCTTCGTCCTCGGAGTCACGTCATGGCTCGCTCCTCGTCCTCCCGCTCTCGTCCGATGGTCCGCGGCTCGCGGACCGATGGATTCGAGATCATCACCTCGCCCCCGATCCATCCGGCCGCGCGCTTGGCCGGTCTCGCGGTCCGGCTACGGGCCGAACTGGCCGCGCTCGCGCTGGTCTTCGTGTTCCTCGCCGTCGCCTACTCCTGGCTCCCGCCCGTGGCTGCCTCGGCGTTCATCGCCGTGATCGTTGCCGTGGTGCTGGCGGTGCCAGTGCTGCGGCGCTTCGTAACCCGCCGCGCGGCGGCGGTGATGACCCGTCACCGCCTGCGTCAGGTCCTCATCGAGCGCCGCTGCCTGAACTTCTCCCGCGCTGCGCCGCTGTTCCTGTGGTCGCACCCCACCGAGGTCGGCGAGACCGTCTGGCTGCTCTTGCGGGCCGGCATCTCACCCTCGGACGTCGAAGACGAGGCCGAGTGGATCGCCTCGGGCTGCTTCGCCCGCGATGCCCGTGTGACCACCACGCGGCGCATGACGGCGCTCGTGCGGGTCGACGTCATCCGCCGTGACCCGCTCGCCACGGAGCTGATCGCATCCGAACTGGACGACTGGACCGCCTCTAACGGCACGCCCCCGCCGGTCGGCGCGGTCGTGGTGCCGCCCATCCCGGCCAACCGGCACTGGTCAGGGACCGGCGACCGCTCCGGAGCGCGGGTCTCGACTCCCCGCGCGACCGTCGACGAGCGGGACGACGTCCCCGCTCTCGTCGAGCACCATGACCCGAAGCACGCGCCCGACGGCCCGCAGGACCGGCCGGTCGTGCCCGACCGGGGTGGGGACTGGTCGGACTATGTCTGAGCCGGCCACCGAACCCGTCCGTCTCCGCGCTCTCCTGCGCGACTGGCTCGCCGCCGTGCGCCCCCCTGCCCTCTTCTGCGACGAGGCTCCCGAGCCGGCTGGTCTGTCGATCTGGGAGCCGATCCACCTTGGGGTCGACGAGCACGGCCGCCCGGTGCGCGTGACGCTGGCCTACCGGAACATGCTGCTGGCCGGAGAGCCCGGCGCGGGGAAGTCGGTCGGGCTGAACCTGCCGGTGGGCCACGCCGCTCTCTCGACCGACTGCGACCTCTGGCTCTTCGACGGCAAGCTGGTCGAACTCGGCCTCTGGCGCACCTGCGCGGACCGGTTCGTCGGCCCGGACCTCGACGAGGCCATCGGCGCTTGCGAAGAGCTGCAGGCCGAGATGGATCGCCGCTACGACCGCCTCGACGCCGGACGCCGCCGCAAGATCACGCCCGACGATGCCGCGCAGGGCATCCGCCCCATCGTCGGCGTCTTCGACGAGGTGGCCTACTACTCAGCCACGGTCGGCACCAAGACCCAGCGCGAGACGTTCGCGGTCCTCGTCCGCGACCTCGTCGCCCGCGGTCGCGCGGCCGGGATCATCGTCATCGCCGCCACCCAGCGCCCGTCCTCGGACATCATCCCGACGAGCCTGCGGGACCTGTTCGGCTACCGGTGGGCGTTCCGCTGCACCACCGACAGCAGCAGCGACATCGTGCTCGGCGCCGGCTGGGCCACCCGCGGCCACAGCGCCGCCGCCATCGCCCCCGAAGACAAGGGCGTCGGGCTTCTCCTGGCCGAAGGCGGCGAACCGCGCCGGATCAAGTCGGCCTACCTGTCCGACGAGCAGGTCTACGCCCTGGCCGACCGCGCCACCGCCCTCCGCGCCGGGAGCACGCCGTGAACGCCCCCGCTCGCGGTGAGGCCACCCAGCTCGCCCTCGATGCCGCCCCGGACGACGACGGGCGACCACTGCTGTTCCGGCTGTGCGCGGCCAACATCGCCACGGTCATGGACGCCGCCGCGATCGTGCTCGTCGTCCGGCTGACCGTCCTGCCCGACACCACCGTGGAAGTGATCCTCTCGCCGAACGAGGCGGACCTGCTCGGACGCGACCTGCGCGCCAACGCCCGCTACCTCGCCAGCCGCGATCCATCGATCGACACCTCCCGATGGGACCGACGATGACCACGGCCACCGCTCAGATCACGCGGCCGACGGGGGCGACGGTCGACGAGCTCGCCGCCCGCCGGCTCGCGAAGGCGGCTCGCGGGGTGTCGTTCGACGAGCTCGCAGCCTCCCTCGCCCGCGACTACGACGCCTGGACCGCCCACGTGGCCGGCGCCGCCGGCTGCTCCCACCCCATCCGCCTGACCGGTCTCGTACAACACGTCCAGGCCGCGACCGGCCGTATCACCGGCGAGCGCCACACCACCGACATGCCCGACGGGGTCCTCTACACCCCCTGCGGCAACCGACGCGCCGCCGTCTGCCCCGGATGCGCGGAGACCTACCGCGCCGACACCTACCAGCTCGTCACCGCCGGCCTCGTCGGCGGCAAAGGCGTCCCGGCCTCCGTCGGCGAGCACCCCTGCGTGTTCCTGACCGCCACCGCCCCCTCCTTCGGCCCCGTGCACACCCACCGCACCGACCGCGCTGGACGCACCCTGCCGTGCCGCCCCCGCCGCTCCCTCGAGCACTGCCCCCACGGCCACCCGCTCGCCTGCTTCACCCGCCACGGCGACGACGCCGAGGAGCGGGGCCGTCCGCTGTGCCTGGACTGCTACGACCACCCCCACCAGGCCGTGTGGAACCTGGCGAGCGGGGAGCTGTGGCGCCGCACCATCATCACCGCCCGCCGGGCCGTCTCGGCGCTCGCGAAGCGCGACGGGATCAAGCTGCGGCTCTCGTACACCAAGGTCGCCGAGTTCCAGCACCGCGGCGCGGTGCACTTCCATGCCCTGGTTCGCCTCGACGGGCTCGACCCCCGCGACCCCGACGCGGTCAACCCGCCCGACCCCCGCGTCGGCGCAAACCACCTCGCCACGATCCTCCGGGACGCCGTCGCCGAGACCCGGTTCACGACTGCGCCGCACCCGGGCCGCAAGCAGGGGTGGCCGATCACGTGGGGCGAGCAGGTCGACCCCCGCCCCGTCCGACTCTCCCGGCTCGACCTCGACGACGCCGGAGAGATCACCACCACCGCCGTCGCCGGCTACCTCGCCAAATACGCCACCAAAGCCACCGAACTCGCCGGCCACACCTCCAGCCGCCTGCGCCCCGACACCGTCAGAGACCACGCCACTCTCGACACCCACCCCGGCCGACAGGTCGACGCCTGCTGGCACCTCGGCACCCGCCCCGAACGCGCCGACGCCAAGGAATGGGCCGCCAGCTGGGGCCGGCTCCAACGCTGGGCGCACATGCTCGGCTTCGGTGGCCACTTCTCCACCCGCAGCCGCCGGTACTCCACCACCCTCGGCGCCCTGCGCCGGGCGCGCCGGGACTGGCGCCTGGCCCAGCACCAGGCTGGCCCTGACGAGGACGACGAGCCGAGCGAGGAGGACACCACCGAGATCATCGTCAGCTCTCTGGCCTACGCCGGCATCGGCTGGCACACCAGCGCCGACGCGCTCCTCGCGAACACCTCGGCGGCCAACGCCCGCGCCCGGCGATGTGCCGCCCGCGACGAAGTCGACTCGATCACTGCGTGAACAACGAGGAGGGGGAATGACGATGCAGAACGAGGAACCGGAACGGCTGTGGGGAGTCGCCGACGTCTCGGCGTTCCTGGGCGTGCCGGTGAGCACGCTCTATCAGTGGCGGTACCAGGGCATCGGCCCCGTGGGCCGACGCGTGGGCCGTCATGTCCGATACGACCCGCGGGACGTGCGCCGCTGGTTTGCCGACCTTGACGGCGCTGCCTGATGTCGTCGATCGAGAAGCGGCTTCGCGACGGCAACACCACGTGGGTCGCGAGGTGGCGCGACCCGTCGAGGAAGCAGCGCAAGCGCTCGTTCTCGCGCAAGCTCGACGCGCAACGCTTCCTCGCCACGGTGGAGGCCGATCTTGTACGTGGGTCGTACGTCGACCCGAACGACAAGACGGTCTTCCGGGACTACGCGGAATCGTGGCGGCTGGCGCAGGTCCACCGACCGACCACGCAGGCGCACGTGGAGACCAATCTGCGCCGGAACGTCTATCCGTGCTTCGGTGACCGTCGGCTGGCCTCGATCCGCCCGAGTGAGGTTCAGGCGTGGGTGAGCCGGCTGTCGTCGGAACCGGACGCGCTGTCGGCCTCCACGGTCCAGGTCGTGCACGGGATCATGGCCTCGATCTATAAGGCGGCGATCCGCGACCGGCTCGTCTCCTCGTCGCCGTGCGAGGGGACGCGGTTGCCCAAGAAGCTCCCGCGGGAGATCGTCCCGTTGACGACCGAGACGGTCGAGGCGTTGATCTCAGCCGCTCCCCCGCGTCTCCGCGCGCTCGTCGTCCTCGGGGCCGGAACGGGGATGCGGCAGGGCGAGTGCTTCGGGCTCGCGCTCGACCGAATCGACTTCTTGCGCCGGACGCTGCGCGTGGACCAACAGCTCGTGCTCATGCCCGGGAAGGCCACATTCCTCGCGCCGCCGAAGACGTCGGCCTCGCACCGGACGATTCCACTCCCCCAGGTCGTCGTCGAGGAGCTGGCCGAGCACGTGCGGCGGTTCCCGTCGTCGCATCCCGACGGTCTGGTCTTCACCGTCGGCAACGGGAGCGGACTGCGGCGCACGGCGTTCTCCCGCGTCTGGCGTCCGATGGTGGCCGCCGCCGGCGCTCCGGTCGGCACCGGCTTCCACGATCTCCGGCACTACTTCGCGTCGCTGCTGATCCGCCACGGCGAGTCGGTGAAGACCGTACAGAGCCGGCTGGGGCACGCGACCGCGGCCGAGACCCTGGACACCTACTCGCACCTGTGGCCGGACTCGGACGACCGCACGCGCGAGGCGGTGGACACGGTGCTCCGTCGGCCTGCTGTGCCCCCGGTGTGCCCCGATGAGGAGTCCGAGGAAGGAGCCAGCTAGGAAGATGCAGGTCACAGGAGGTGGGGCGGACGAGTCGGCCTGTAAGCCGGATCCTGTGCCCACGTCCCTCACAGGCGCGTGGGTGGCGACCATCCATCTCGGCCCGCCGTCGCCGGCGGGCTCCAGCGGTCTACCCGCAGGTCTCGGGCGGGCAGCCCTCGGATGACCTGCGCGGCCGGTCCTCGCGGACCGACCTTCTTGACCTTGCTCCGGGTGGGGTTTACCGAGCCGTCCTGGTCGCCCAGGACGCTGGTGGTCTCTTACACCACCGTTTCACCCTCACCACCGGGCGCGAGCCCGATGGCGGTCTGTTCTCTGTGGCACTGTCCCGCGGGTCACCCCGGGTTGCTGTTGGCAACCACCCTGCCCTGTGGAGTCCGGACTTTCCTCGACGGGGATCACCCGCCGCGGTCGCCCGGCCGACTCGTCCGCGCCGCCGATGGTACCGACCCGTGTCCCCAGGACACGGGTCGGCACGACCGTTAGCGTCGCGCATCGTGTCGGACCCGTCGGTGCTCCAGATCGCGCTGCTCGCCGCCCTCGGGCTGCTGGCCGGCGCGGTCAACGCCGTCGCCGGGGGCGGATCGCTCATCGTCTTCCCCGCCCTGCTCGCCGTGGGGCTGCCGCCGCTGCCCGCGAACGTGACGAACTCCGTCGCCCAGTGGCCGGGCTACGCGGGCTCGACGGTCAACGCGCGCCGCGACCTGCGGGGACAGCGCCGGCGCCTCGTCGGCACGAGCATCGTCGCCGCGCTCGGGTCGGCGCTCGGGTGCGGGCTGCTGCTGGTCCTCCCGCAGTCGGTGTTCGACGCCGTCGTGCCCGTGCTCGTGCTGCTGGCGAGCCTCACGCTCGGCGCGCAACCCTGGATCAAGCAGTGGACGGGGCGCACCGAGCGCACCGCCGACAACCCCAGGGTCCTGCTCCCGACGATCTTCGTCGCCGCGGTCTACGGCGGCTACTTCGGCGGCGCGCTGGGCGTCGTCCTCATCGCCGTGCTCTCCCTGCTCGCCCACGACACCCTGCGGCGGCTCAACGCCGTCAAGGTCCTGCTCTCGCTGGTGACGAGCACGGTCACCGTGGTGCTGTTCGCGCTCTTCGCCCCCGTCGACTGGCTCGCCGTGCTGCTGCTCGCGCCGACCACGCTGATCGGCGGGTTCCTCGGCATGGCCGTCGCCAAGAAGATGCCCGACGGCGTGCTGCGCTGGAGCGTCGTGGTGCTCGGCGTCGCGGTGGCGATCTACCTCTTCCTGCGGTGACGGCACGGTGACCGTCTTCGCGGTCGGCCTGCTGGCCGTCGTGCTCGTCGGCGCCGTCACCCGTCCCCGCAACCTGCCCGAGGCGGCCGCCGCGATCCCGGCCGCGCTGATCGTCCTCGTGACCGGCCTGATCGCGCCGGGCCGGGCGTGGGACGAGGTCCGCGAGCTCGGGCCGACGGTCGGCTTCCTCGCCGCGGTGCTGGTCCTCGCGCACCTCGCCGACGCCGAGGGGGTGTTCCGCTGGGCGGGCGGGCTGCTCGCCCACCACTCGCACCACCGCCCACGGCGCCTGTTCGCGCTGGTCGTGCTCGCCGCGACGGCGACCACGGCGGTCCTGAGCCTCGACGCCACCGTCGTGCTGCTCACGCCGGTCGTGCTCGACACCGCCCGGCGCCTCGGCGCGCGCCCCGCCCCGCACGCCTTCGCCTGCGCGCACCTGGCCAACAGCGGATCGCTGCTGCTGCCCGTCGCCAACCTGACCAACCTGTTGGCCCTGCAGGCCCTGCAGTCCAGCGGCGTGACCTTCCTCGGGTTCGCGGGGCTGATGCTGCTGCCGCAGCTCGCAGTGCTGCTCGTCGAGTACGTGGGGCTGCGGCTGACGTTCCGCGGCGACCTCGCCGCGCCCGCCGATCCCGCGGGCCCGGACGACGAGGCGCCGGTCCCCCGCGTCGCGCTCGCGGTCCTCGGCGCGACACTGCTCGGCTTCGCCGCCTCGTCGCCGCTGGGGATCGAGCCGGTGTGGGTCGCGGTGGCGGGCGCGGGCGTCCTGGCGATCCGGACGCTCGCCACTCACCGCACCCGCGTCCCGGACGTCGTCGCCGCGGCCTCGCCGCTGTTCTGCCTGTTCGTCCTGGCCCTCGGCGTCGTGGTGGCCGCCGTGACCGACCGCGGCCTCGGCCAGCTCGTCGCCGGCCTGCTCCCGGACGGCACGTCGTTCGGGGCGCTGCTCGGGCTGGCGGCGATCGCGGCCGTGCTCGCGAACCTGGTCAACAACCTCCCGGCGACGCTGGTCCTGCTGGCCGCGCTCGGCCCGACCCCGGCGGTCGGCGCCGTGCTCGCCGTGCTCATCGGCGTGAACGTCGGGCCGAACCTCACCCCGGTCGGCTCGCTCGCGACGCTGTTGTGGCGTCGCGTCCTCGCCGCCCGCGGCGTCCCCGCCCCACTGGGCACGTTCACGGTCGCGGGGCTCGCGACGGTCCCCCTCGCCATCGTCGCCGGGACCGCCGCGCTGGCGTTGGTGGTGTGACGGTCGGGGTCAGCGCGCGGCCGCGTTGAGCTGCTCGGAGTCGACGAACTGCTCCATGCTCAGGGCCTGGCCGTCGCGCACCTCCCAGACGTGGACGACACGTGCGGCCATGTCGCGCCCGGTGGCCCGGTAGGTTCCGCGGTAGGTACAGATCCCCACGACCGTGTCGCCGTCGGCGAGTACACGGTCCACGTCGCAGACGAACCCGTCCCAGTCGGAGCCGACCCGCGCGAAGATGCCCTCGAGCACGGCCTGCGGGCCCTTGTAGACACCGCCGTACGGCCCGCCCTGGGTCTCGATCCAGAGCACCTCGGGGGCGAGGAAATCGATCACGGCGGGGATGTCGCCCCGCGCGAAGGCCTCGTAGGCGCTGCGGACGGCGGCGACGTTGTCGGTGGCGACGGTGCTCATGGTGGGTCCCCCGCTCGGAGTGGGCTCGTGGAGCGAGCCTGCGCCGATCCACGAGGTCGGACAGTTCGTAGATGTACGTATCGACGTCAGGCGGGGGGTCGGCTCACCTCCATCGACTGCGTGCCCACCGCCGCCAGCAGGTCCAGCCGGCTGCGCGCGTCGGAGCCCGGCGCCGGGGTGAAGACGAGCAGGCGCAGGTCGTCCTCGGCGGTGGTGGCGGTGTCACGATCGACGACGGCGTCGCGACCTCGGGGTACTCGACGGTCTTGCGGCACTGGTGGGGCCCCGCGACGGTCCCGCGCTCGCCCTCGTCCTGTCGTGGTGACGGAGCTCAGGTCAGCGCAGCGTTGAACGACTCGGTGTCCGCGATCTGCTCGAAGCGCACGACCCTGCCGTCCCGCATCTCCCACACGTGGGCGAAGCGGGAGGTCATCGCCTTGCCGGTCGCGCGGTAGGTCCCCCGGTAGGTGCCGACGGCGACGACGACGTCTCCCTGGCCGACCAGGCGCTCGGTCTCGACGGTGAAGCCCTCCCAGTCGTTCCCGATCGGGACGAACACTCCCTCGAGGACGCCCTGCGGACCCCGGTACGTGCCGCGGATGAGCCCGGTCGACTCGATCCAGACGATCTCGGGGTCGAAGGCCTCGAGGACGGTGGGGATGTCGCCCCGGCCGAAGGCGTCGTAGACCGCGCGGACGGCGGTCGCGGTGTCGGTGGTGGTGGTCATCCGGTGCTCCCCGTGATCGGTACGGCCTCCCGGGAAGCCTGGGGCGGCCAGGGCCGCCGGGACAGGGCGCGAACTACGTACTGGCCGCGCCCATCGCCTGTGTGCCCACCGCCGCCAGCAGGTCCAGCCGGCTGCGCGCGTCGGAGCCCGGCGCCGGGGTGAAGACGAGCAGGCGCAGGTCGTCCTCGGCGGTGGTGAGGGTGTCGCAGTCGACGACGACGTCGCCGACCTCGGGGTGCTCGACGGTCTTGCGGCTCTGGTGGTGGCCCGCGACGACGCCGGAGTCCCACAGCGCGGCGAACTCCTCGCTCGCGGCGTAGAGGTCGGCGATCAGTTCCGTCAGATCCGTGTCGTGGGGGTAGCGGCTGGTGCTGCCGCGCAGGTCGGCGACCAGCGAGCGGACGAGCACGTCGCGCTCCTCGGGCGTGTGCCGGACGCGGGCGTTGGTGTGGCCCTCGGTGAACTGCTTCCACAGCGTGTTGCGGCCGCGGTCGGAGAGCCCGCTCGGGTCGCCCATGAGCGCGGCGTAGAGCGGGTTCCAGGAGATCAGCGTCCAGGTGGCGTCGAGGACCGCGACGGGGTGGTCGTGCAGCGCCTCGACGATGCGGCGCACGCCCGCGGGGACACGCCGGGAGACGCGCCCGCGGTCGGGGGCGTGGCCGGCGAGGCGGAACAGGTGCGCCTGCTCGTGGTCGGAGAGGCGCAGCGCGCGGGCGAGGGAGGCGCACACCTGCGCCGACGGGGTGCGGGTGCGGCCCTGCTCGAGGCGCACGACGTAGTCGATGGAGATACCGGCGAGCAGCGCGAGCTCCTCGCGGCGCAGCCCCGGCGCGCGCCGTGGCGCGTTGACGGCCATCCCGACGTCGGCGGGGTCGGTGCGGTCGCGCCACGTCCGCAGGGCCGCGGCCAGCTCACCCGTGCTCACGCCCCGATCATCCGCCCGCGCAGGCCCGGCTGGGGGGTACGGGATGTACCAGGACGATCCGTCGCTCCCCGGGGTGTCGCGACGGGGTAACCCTGGGTCCATGACCACACCCGAGCTGACCGACCGCCTCGCCCTGGCCGACGACCTCGTCCTGACCCGCATGGGCTACGGCACCATGCAGCTCGCCGGGCCGGGCGTCATGGGTCCGCCGCGGGACCGGGACGAGGCGATCGCCGTCCTGCGCGAGGCCGTCGAGCGTGGCGTCACGCACATCGACACCAGCGACTACTACGGCCCCTTCATCGTCAACGAGATCCTCCGCGAGGCCCTGCACCCCTACCCGGCGGACCTGCGGATCGTCACCAAGGTCGGCTGCCGGCGCGGCGAGGACGGGTCGTGGAACCTCGACACCTCGCCCGACGAACTGGTCCGCGAGGTGCACGAGAACCTCGAGCGGCTCGACCTCGAGGAAATCGACGTCGTCAACCTGCGCGTCTCCGACGACCACTCCGAGTCGCTCGCGGAGGCGTTCGGGACGCTGGCCGAGCTGCGCGAGAAGGGTCTGATCCGCCACCTCGGGGTCAGCAACGTCTCCCCCGAGCAGCTGGAGGAGGCCCGCGGCGTCGCGCCCGTCGTATGCGTGCAGAACCACTACAACCTGGTGCACCGCGCCGACGACGCCCTCGTCGACCACTGCGCCGCCGAGGGCATCGCCTACACCTCGTTCTTCCCGCTCGGCGGATTCAGCCCGCTGCAGTCGGACACGCTCGCCCGCGTCGCGCAGCGCCTCGGGGCGACCCCGCAGCAGACCGCGCTGGCGTGGCTGCTGCAGCGCTCGCCGACGATGCTGCTCATCCCCGGCACGTCCTCGCGGGCGCACCTGCGGGAGAACCTGGCCGCCGCCGACCTCGTCCTGCCCGCCGACGCGGTCGCCGAGCTCGACGCCATCTGAGGGACGCGGGCCGGTCGCGTTGCGCGGCCGGCCCGCCCCTCGGCAAGCTCACCGGCGTGACGGCAGCCGACGTGGAGGCACGCGCCCGCGTCCGTGAACAGGCCCAGGGCGTCGCGGCGGGCTGGTCGGGGCCGGACGCGCCCCCGACCTGGGCGCTCACCGCCGAGCTCTTCGCGACGATCGCCGACGAGCCCGAGCTGCTCGAGCTCGCCGCGGCGATCCCGCTCGACCGCCTGCCCCCGCTGCTGCTCAGCGCCGCCCTGCGCCACCTCGTGGCCCGGCGGCGGCCCGACCCCCTCGCGGGGTACTTCCCGGTGCCCGGCTCGGGACAGCCGGCGCTCGACGACGGCTTCCGCCCCGCGCTGGTCGCCTTCGCCCGCGAGCACGCCGACGAGCTCGCACAGCTCTGCCTCGAGCACCGCTACCAGATGAACGAGGTCGCCCGCAGCGCCGACGTGGTCCCGGTGCTGTCCCGCCTCGACCCCGACCGGCCGATCGCCCTGGTCGACCTCGGCACCGGTGCGGGGCTCGGGCTGCACCTCGACCGCTACCGCTACGACTTCGGCGGGCGCACCCTCGGGCCCGCGGACGCCGCGCTGACCCTCGCCCCCGAGCTGCGCGGGCGCCCGGCGCCGCTGCCGGCGCGCCTGCCCGAGATCGTCGCGCGGCTCGGCGTCGACGTCGAGCCGCTCGACCTCGAGGACGCGCGCGTGCGCGACTGGCTCGCCGCCTGCATCCCGCCGGAGACCTCCGCGGTCGACCGCTTCGCCGCGGCGTCCGAGATCGCGCGGACGCACCCGGCCACGACCGCGCGCGCCGACCTCGTCGCCGACCTGCCGTCGCTGTGCGCGCGGATGCCCGCGGACGCGCTGCTGGTGCTCGTCGACACCTACGTCACCGTCTTCCTCACCGACGATCAGCGGGCCGACTTCCGCCGCGGGCTCGGCGAGCTGGGCCGCGACGTCGAGTGGATCGCGGTGGACCCCCTCGTGCCGCTGGGCGCCGAGGGCCGCGAGAGCACCCAGTCGCTGCGCGTGCCGCCTCGGGCGCTCGAGGCGACCCGCGCGGGCGTCACGGGGGTCATCGGGCACCTGTCGGTGCGTCGGGACGGGTCGTCGTCCGGAGAGGTGCTGGGTCTGGCGCATCCGGGTGGGGCGTGGCTGGAGTGGTTCTAGGCGCGTCCAGCGCGCGGAACGCGGGCGCGACGAGGGTCAGCAGGGCCGCGACACCGACGAGGACGGCGAGCACCAGCCCGGCCACCGGCAGCCCGGCGCCGGCGGCGACCGCCGCGAGCGGGGCGCTGGTGACGGCGGGCGCGGCGAGCACGACCGTGTTCTGCGCGCCGAGGACGCGCCCGCGCAGGGCGTCCGGGGTCTCCTCGACGATGACCACGCCGAGCAGCGCCGCCGCCGGGGCGTAGGTGAGCCCGACGACCGCGGCGCCGCCGAGCACGACCCACGGCGAGGCAATGCTGCCGACCGCGCCGAACCCGACGAGCAGCCCGACCATCCCGAGGACGAACCAGGTCCGGCGCGCCAGCCGCCCGGCGACCGCGGCGTAGAGCGCGGAGCCGGCGATGCTGCCGCCGGCGATCGCCGACAGCGTGAGGCCGGTGAGCCCGGCGAGGCCCTCGGCGCTGAAGTAGGCAGGCATCAGCGTGGTCTGCAGCGCGCCCAGCACGGCGGCGAGCACCGCGGTGAGCAGAGTGGCGCCCAGCACCAGGCGCCGGCGGGCGAGGAAGCGCCAGGCGTCGACGAGGTCGGTCACCGCGCGGCGGACCGCGCCGCCCGACCCCGCCTCCCGCGGGGGCACCGCGCCGGCGCGCGGGTCGACGCCCAGGGCCGTGACCGCGGCGAGCAGGCTCGTCGCGGCGGTCGCGAGCATGACGACCGGCGACAGCCCGAGCACGGCGACGAGCAGCCCGCCCAGGCCGGGGCCCGTGAGGATCAGGACGTTGCCGACCGTCTCGCGGGTGGCGACGAGCCGGTCGAGCGCCGCGGGTCCTCCGGGACCGAGGCGTGCGAGGGCGGGCAGCAGCGTCTCGCGCGCCGTCATCCCAGGCACGCGGATCACCGCGCCGATCACGCCGAGCAGCAGGAACCAGCCCGTGTCGAGGCCGACGAGGGCGTCGACCACCGGGAGCGCCGCGACGGCGCCCGCGGCGAGCACGTCGCAGGCGATCGACACGCGGCGCCGGTCGACGCGGTCGACGAGCAGCCCGGACACCAGCCCGGCGAGCGCCGCCGCGGTGGTCGTCGCGGTCGCGAGGACGCCGGCGGCGAGGACGTCGCCGGTGCGGGCCAGCACGATCAGCGGCAGGACGACCGACGCGATGCCCTGGCCGAGCAGCGACAGGCCGTACGAGACGAAGAACGTCGTCCTGCTGGCGGTCATCGGTGTGTGCCTCCCGTGGTCCCGTGACCGGACCAGGACGCACCCGGCCGCCGGGGCACACTCAAGGCGGTGGCGCGGTGATCCACGCCACGCTTGACCGTGACGCAGCGGCACGGTTTCCACTGTGGGTGTTCGTCGCCGTGACCAGGAGGACCGACGCATGGGGTGGAGCACCCGCCAGCTCGCCGAGCTCACCGGGACGACGCTGCGGGCGGTGCGGCACTACCACGAGGTGGGGCTGCTCGAGGAGCCCGAGCGGCGCGCCAACGGCTACAAGCAGTACGGGGTGACGCACCTCGTCCGGGTGCTGCGGATCAAGCGCCTGACCGACCTCGGGTTCTCGCTGGCGCAGATCCAGGACATGGGCGACGCCGACGACCACCCCGAGCAGGCCCTGCGCACCCTCGACGCCGAGCTCGCCGAGACCATCGAGCGGCTGCAGCGGGCCCGGGTGGAGCTCGCGCTGATCCTCAACCAGTCGACGCCCACCGACCTCCCGCCCGAGCTCGGGCAGGTCGCGCGCACCGTCGAGCTCTCCGAGGCCGACCGCGCGTTCACGGTGGTCATGAGCCGGGTGCTGGGGACGCAGAGCCTCCAGGCCTACGCGGACATGCTCCGCGAGGTGCCCAAGCACCCGTCGTTCACCGAGTTCGACGACCTCCCCGCCGACGCCGACGAGAGCACCCGCCAGGACCTGGCCGCGCGGATGGCCGAGCCCAGCCGCGCGCTGCGCGCCAGCCATCCCGTGCCGGACCTGGGGACGGACAGCCCGCTCGGGCGCAAGCGCGCGGGCGAGACGATGGGCACGGCGATGCGCGAGCTGTACAACCGCGCCCAGATCGACGTCCTCATCCGGCTGGAGGCCGAGATCAAGAAGCTGGAGGCGTGACTCAGGCCAGGTAGGACGTGTCGTTCACCAGGCGCACGGAGGCCCCGCCGTCGGGCCAGAACTCGACCACCGACAGGCACGCCAGGTCGAGGTGGAGCCGATAGAGCATCTGCGGGCCCGCGTCGAGCGCGCGGCGCAGGATCAGCTTGATCGGCGTGACGTGGCTGACGACCACGACGGTCTGCCCGGGGAAGCGGCGCAGCAGGTCGTCGAGCGCGCCGTTCACCCGGCCCGCGACGAGGTCGAAGCTCTCGCCCCCGGGCGGGCTGACCGCGCTGTCGCCGAGCCACGCGCGGTGGACCTCGGGGTCCTGCGCGGCGGCCTCCGAGAACGTCAGCCCCTCCCACGCGCCGAAGTCGGTCTCGGTGAGCCGGTCATCGACGGTGACGCCCAGCCCGAGCACGCCCGCGACGGGCTCGGCGGTCTGGCGGGCGCGCAGCAGCGGCGAGCTGATCACCGCGCGGATGTGGCCGTCGGCGGCGACGTGGCGGGCGGCCAGCGCGGTCGCCGCGGCCGCCGCCTGCTCGAGCCCCTCGCGGGTGAGCTCGGGGTTGCCGCGTCCCGAGTAGCGCCGCTCGACCGACAGCGGGCTCTGCCCGTGGCGCAGCAGCAGGACCCGGGTCGGCTGGGTGCTCCCGCGCCCGGTCCAGGAACCGGCGGTGGTCATGCGTTCGCCCCCTTGCCGGTGCGCACCACGATCGCGCCGCACTGCTCGCAGCGCACGACGTCGTCGGGGGCGGCCGCGGCGATGTCGCGCAGCTCGCTGCGGTCCATCTCCAGCCGGCAGGCGCCGCACCGGTTGCCGACGAGCTCGCCCGCCCCTGTGCCGCTGCGGGCGCGCAGCTGGTCGTAGAGCGCGACGAGGTCGGCGGGCAGCTCGGCGGCCAGCGTCGTGCGCTCGCCGCCGCGGCGCTCCTCGAGCACGTCGAGGTCGCCGAGCACCCCGTCGCGGCGCTCGACGGCGTCGGCGAGGGACGTCTCGGCGGTCTCGAGCTGCGACTGCTCGTGGGCGAGGTCGGTCTCCGCCGCGTCGAGGCGCTCCATGACCTCGAGCTGCTCGTCCTCCAGGACGCCGCGGCGACGGGCGAGGGTGTCGAGCTCGTGGGAGAGGTCGGTCATCTGCTTGGCCGACACGCTGCCGGAGTCCATGAGCCCGCGGTCGCGGTCCTCGCGGGTGCGGACCTGGGTGACCTCCTGCTCGAGCTTGGCCACCTCGCGGCCGAGGTCGCTCACCGACGTCTTCGCGCGCACGACCGCGTCGCGGTGGCCCCGGACCGTCGTCTCGGCCTCCTCCACCGCCGTCTGCTCGGGGAGCGTCCGCCGCCGGTACTGGGCGCGGGCGAGCTCGGCGTCGAGCGCGGCCAGCTCGAGCAGGCGGCGCTGGGCGGTCGGGTCGGCCTTCATGCGGTCACGGCTCCTGAGGGCTGGCCGACGGTCCACGCGTCGGTGCGGGTGGTGGACACGGTGATCTCGAGGTCGGGCGCGGCCCGGGCGAGCACGGCCGCGGCCTGCGCGCACCAGGGGTGCTCGGACGCCCAGTGCGCGACGTCGACGAGGGCGGGGGCTCCGGGCTCGGCGAGGTGGTCGGTGGCGGGGTGGTGGCGCAGGTCGGCGGTGACGTAGACGTCGACCCCGGCCGCGCGGGCGAGGTGGAGCATCGAGTCGCCGGCGCCACCGGAGAGCGCGACCCTCTCGACGATCCTCTCCGGGTCGCCGGCGGCGCGCACGCCCCAGGCGGTCGCGGGCAGGGCATCGGCGACCCGCCGGGTGAACGCGGCGAGGGTCTCGGGGGCGCGCAGCGTGCCGATGCGCCCGATGCCCACCGTGCCGTCGCCCTCGGGGGCCAGCGGGCGCTCGACGGTGACGCCGAGCGCGGCGGCCAGCGCGTCGGAGACCCCGGGGCTCGCCGCGTCGGCGTTGGTGTGGGCGGTGAACAGGGCCACGCCGCCACGGATGAGCCGGTGGATCGCGGAGCCCTTCGGGGCGGTCGTCGCGACGGCGTGCACCCCGCGCAGCAGCAGCGGGTGGTGGGTGACGAGGAGGTCGACGTCCAGGGCCTCCTCGATGACCGACGGGAGCGGGTCGACGGCGACGAGGACCCGGCGCACCGGGGCCGCCGGGTCGCCGACCGAGAGCCCCACCGCGTCCCAGTCGTGCGCCAGCGCCGGCGGGTACGCGGCCTCGAGCGCGGCGACGGCGTCGGCGACGGTGATCGCGGGGGCGGGGGTCATGGCCGCCCATTCTGCCCATCGCGCCCGTGAGCGCCGGGTAGTGTCCCCCGGTGCGGCGGCGGGTCCGCCCCACCCGCGCGGGGGCCCGCCCCCTCGTGGCCGGCGGCGCCCCGGATCAGGCTCGTGAGCAGCGAGGACGCGACCACGAGGGGGACCACGATGACCGAGACCTTCCTGCACCGCGGCCGGCGGATCGCGCGGGAGGCCGCCGACCGCTGGTGGGGCCCGGGGCACCCCGGCGCCGCGCCGCACGCCGCCGCGGGCGCGCGCCGCCACGACATCCACCGGCGCTGGCGGGCGGCGGTCCGCGAGATCGGCCTGTCCGAACGGGTGTACCTGCCCGGCGGGGTCCACCGTGTCGAACCGCGGATCGCCCGGGTGGTGCTCGGCCGGCCCGAGCGCTTCACCGTCCGGCTGGGCGCCGGCCAGACGTTCGACGACCTCACGGCGGTCGGGAAGGCCATCGCGCGGGCGTTCGACGCGGACCGCATCCGCGTCACGGAGCTGGCCGACGACCTCGTCGAGATCGAGCTGCTGTCCGACGCGGTGGCCCCGACGTCGATGCGCCGGCCGGGCGCGGCCCCGGCGGCGGCCTGACCGGTCGGGCGAGGGACGCCCCGGCTGCGTCGCACGCAGCGAGGGACGCCCTCGCCCGCACCGGGGCCGCACCGGGATCATGGCGCCCGTGCACGTCGTCTTCGTCTGTACGGGCAACATCTGCCGCTCGCCGGTGGCCGAGAGCGTCTTCCGCACGCGTCTCGCCGAGGCCGGCCTCGACGGCGCGGTGACGGTCGCCAGCGCCGGGATCGGGGACTGGCACGTCGGTGAGCCGATGGACCGGCGCGCGGCCGTGACGCTGCGCGAGCGGGGCTACGACACGCAGCACACCGCGCGTCAGATCGACCCCGAGCTGCTCGCCGCGGACCTGCTCGTCGCCGCGACGCGCGACCACGCCCGCGACCTGATCGCGGCCGGCGCGGACCCGGAGAAGGTCGTGCTGCTGCGCGCGTTCGACCCCGCCGCTCCCGAGGGCGCCGAGGTCCCCGACCCGTACTACGGCGGCCCCGACGGCTTCGACGAGGTGCTCGACATGGTCGAGGCGGCGATGCCGGGGCTGGTCGCGCGGGTCACCCCGTGACGTCGGTCGACGCGCTGCTGGCCGGGAGCGGGCGCGGCGTGGCGATGGCCACGCTGGACGACGGCACCGAGGTCGTCGTCAAGTCCGGGGCACCGTCGGCGATCGCCGCCGAGGCGGCCGGGCTGCGCTGGCTCGCCTCGCCCGGCGCCGTGGGTGTGCCGGAGGTGCTCGGGGAGACCGAGGGCCGGATGGTGTCGACGCGGATCCCGTCCGGCCGGCCCGACGCCGGATCGGCCGAACGCTTCGGGCGGGGTCTCGCCGCGCTGCACGCCGCCGGCGCGCCCGCGTTCGGCGCGCCGCCGCCCGGCGGGCCCGTGCACGCGTGGATCGGCGAGGCGCGCATGGTCAACGAGACCGGCGAGCACTGGCCCTCCTGGTACGCCGAGCACCGCGTCCTGCCCCACGCCCGGCGCGCCCTGTCCGGCGACGACCTCGCGCTCGTCGAACGGGCCTGCGCGCGCTTCGACGACGTCGCCGGCCCGCCCGAACCGCCGGCGCGCCTGCACGGGGACCTGTGGACGGGGAACGTGCTGTGGTCCGGCGGGCAGGGGTGGGTGATCGACCCCGCCGCCCACGGCGGGCACCGCGAGACCGACCTCGCCATGCTCGCGCTCTTCGGCACCCCGCAGCTGGAGACGATCCTCGCCGCCTACGACGAGGCCGCCCCGCTCGCCGAGGGCTGGCGCGACCGCGTCGGGCTGCACCAGCTGTGGCCCCTGCTCGTGCACGCGGAACTGTTCGGGGGCGGGTACGGCGACCGGGCGCTCGCGGTCTGCTCACGGATCGCGACGTAACCTGGGCCCGTGCGGTTCCTGCTGCGACCCGGGTGGATCGCACTGACGCTCGCCGTGGCCGCCTTCGCGTTCGCGTGCTACTACCTGCTGGCCCCGTGGCAGTTCCACCGCGGTGACGAGCGCTCCGGGGACAACGCCGCGCTGGTGCGGGCGGTCGCGACGGCGCCGGTGCCGCGCGGCGAGCTCGTCGCCCCCGGCGCGGCGCCCGGCGCGGAGGTGGCGTGGCGCCAGGTCGTCGTCACCGGGACCTACCGCCCCGAGGGCCAGGTGCTGGTGCGCCTGCGCAGCATCGAGGGGCACCCCGCGAGCGAGGTCATGACGCCGCTGGTCAGCACCACCGGCGAGACCGTGCTCGTCGACCGCGGCTACGTGCGCACCGACGGGCAGGGCACGCTGCCGCCGATCCCGGCGCCGCCGGCGGGGACGGTGACGGTCGCGGGCCACCAGCGCCTCGACGAGGGCGCGCCGACCCGCCCCGCGGTCGTCGCCGACGGGCAGCGGCAGGTCTACTCCGCGGACGCCGCCACGATCGCCGCCGCCGGCGGGGTGGCGACGAGCCCGGGCTACGTCCAGCTGCTGCCCGGCCAGCCCGGCGTGCTCACCGCCGTCCCGCTCCCCCCGCCCGACCCGAACCCGTCGTACTCCTACGCCTGGCAGTGGCTGATCTTCGGGCTGATGGCGATCGGCGCGTGGGTCTACTTCGCGCGCCTCGAGTACCGCCGCGAGCACGGGCTCGAACCGCGGCCCCGCGACCGCGAGGACCCCCGCGACGCCGCCGACGGCACGCCCTGGGACGCACAGCCCTCCCCCGCGGACGAGAAGCTCGCCGACCGCTACGGCCGCCGCTGAGTCGCCGCCACGACCACCGCGCCCGCGGCTGTCGCGAGGCTCACTGCCCGCGACAGGCGCACGGCGCGCGGGAGGTCGGCGACGGCGGGCGCGCGGCCGTCGCCGAGCACCGGGCGGTCCTGGACGCCGTAGGGGTACACGGTGCGCCCGCCGAGACGCAGGCCCAGCGCCCCCGCGAACGACGCCTCCACGGGGCCGGCGTTCGGGCTCGGGTGCGCCGGGGCGTCGCGGCGCCACGCCCGCCACGCGTCGGCCGGGCGTCCGCCGACCAGCGGGGCGCACGCCGCCGTGACCAGCGCCGACACGCGCGCGGGCACCACGCCGGCGACGTCGTCGGCGCGCGCGCAGGCCCAGCCGAAGTGCTCGTGGCGCGCCGAGCGGTGCCCGACCATCGCGTCGAGGGTGTTCACCGCGCGGTGCCCGAGCAGCCCTGGCACCCCGGCCACCGCGCCCCACACGAGCGGCGCGACGACGGCGTCGGCGGTGTTCTCGGCGATCGACTCGAGCGCCGCGCGCGCCAGGCCGTCGGGGTCGAGGGCCGACGGGTCGCGCCCGCACAGGTGCGGCAGTCGCGCGCGGGCGGCGCCGACGTCGCCCGCCCGCAGCGACGCCGCCATCGCCGTGCCCTCGGCCGCGAGCGACGTCCCGCCGAGCACGGTCCACGTCGCCGCGGCGGTCAGCAGCGTGCGCGCGACGGGGTGCCGGACACGCTCGGCGAGCACCCCCACGCCCACCGCCCCGCCGACGAGCACCGCGGCGTACGCCACCCCCGGGCCGCGCCGGTCGGCCCACCAGCGCCGCTCGAGCGTGCCGGCCACCGTGCCGAAGGCCGCGACGGGGTGGCCGCGCCGCGGGTCGCCGAGCACCGCGTCCGCCAGCACCCCGAGCGCGAGGCCGGCGGGACGCGCGAGCGGTGCGTTCGGCAGGCGGCGGGCCCTGTCGATCATGCGCATCGTGCCCCTCGCCGCGCGACACCGGCGGCGGCGGTCCCGGCGAGGAGCGCCCCTCGCCCATCTATCCGATCGAAGGTGCCCTTCGCTCGGAACCGCCGACGCCGCCAGCACCCCGCGATGATCTCACCCCGCCCGTGACAGGGTGCTCGCCGTGGGTTTCAGCGACGAGCTCTGGACCGCGGGCGCCGGCGTCTACGACCGGGTCCGCGCGCACCCGTTCCTCACCGGCCTGTCCGACGGCACGCTGCCGCACGCGGCGTTCCGGCACTTCGTCGTGCAGGACGCCCACTACCTGCGCGGCTACGCCCGGGCGCTCGCCGTGCTCGCCGCGCGGGCGCCGACCGAGGCCGACACGGTGATGTTCAGCCAGCACGCCGCCGGCGCGATCGCCGCCGAGCAGGACATGCACGCCGAGCTCGCCGACGCCCTCGGAACCGCGAGCGACGCCGACGTCCCCGTCGCCCCGACCACCACCGCCTACACCAGCTACTTGCTCGCCACGTGCCACGGCGGGTCGTTCGCGGAGGGGCTCGGCGCGGTGCTGCCGTGCTACTGGATCTACGCGCGGGTCGGCGAGGCGCTGCTCGAGGGCTCGTCGCCCGACCCGCTCTACGCGCGCTGGATCGCGATGTACGGCGGCGAGGAGTTCCAGGCGGTCGTCGACGCGGTGCTGGCGCTGACCGACCGCGTCGGCCCGACCCTCGGCGAGCTCGAGCGCCGGCGCGTCACCGAGCACTACGTGACGACGTGCCGCTACGAGTGGATGTTCTGGGACGCCGCGTGGCGCCAGGAGGCCTGGCCGGTCTGAGAGCGCGCCGTCTAGCGAGCCGGCCGCCGCAGCACGAACCGCGTCTCGACGACGTGCGGCGCCGTGCCCGGCGCGCGTCCCGGGGCGCTCGGCACGAGGGCACCCTGCGGGCCCGCGAGCGCGACGAGCTCCCAGCCCTGCTGCCCCAGCCGGTTGAGCTGCTCGGCGTAGACGCGCGCCCACGCCACGCGGTAGGGCCGGTACTCCTCGAGGATCAGCTCGTCGGCGGGGCCGATGGCGTAGATCTGCCACTCGGCGCCGACCTCGCCGGCCGCGTCCTCGGACAGGCCCACGGCCGAGATCTCCAGGGTCGCGTACTCCCAGGCGCCGGCCACGGGCCGACCCTAACCCGCGTCCCGCCCGGTCAGGACGCGCGCCGACCCGGTCCGCGCCGGCCCGTCACCGGTGACAGCGCGGCGGCGCGGGCGGCCTCGGTGGCGCGCGCGGTCCGGGCCGTGCGGGCCCGGCGCAGCGCCGAGGTGCGCCCCGCGGCCGTCGCGCCGCGGGTCCGCTCCGCGGCGGGGCCCAGCGTCGTCACGGTGCGGCCGGACCCACCGGGCGGGGTCCCCGGGGCGTCGTCGGTGAGCAGGAAACCGGCGACCTTGACCAGGAGGCCGGCGACGATGAGCCCCGGCCCGAACACCCATCCGCCGGGCACCCCGAGCGCGATGACGGCGATGCCGGCCCCGAGGAGGACCAGACCGCCGAGCAGGAGGAGAGCGGAGCGCACGAGACCACGCTACGTGGTCATCTCGGCCGAACAGTCGGCTGTTCGGGGCAATGACGTCCGCATGGTGGCGGTGACGATCGCGACGCGGGGTCGTAGTGTGAGCCGATCTCGCCAGGGAGGGCACATGGAGTTCGCTGTCCGGTACGTCAACGGCCCGCTGCAGGGCGTCGGGTCGATCACGCAGCCCGATGCCGCCGGCGCGGAGCCGCCGCTCCTGCAGCGCATCCCGCTGCCCAGCGGTGAGCACGGCCTGCGGCGCACGGTGTCGGACATGGCCGGGGGCGGGCAGACCGCGATCTACGAGCGCACCGGCTACAACGAGGCGGCCGAGTGGGAGTTCACGCTCGTGCGCGTGGAGTAGCCCCGCTCGTCGGACGGTCGTGGCGGTCCGGGGTGATGGTCCAGAATCGGGTCGTGACCACGGATCCCGCCACCGCCACCGGCGTGCTGCGTCCCGCCGCTCCCGAGGACGCGGAGCGGGTCGCGGCGATCTTCGCCGGCTACGTCCTGCACTCGATCGCGACCTTCGTCGAGGAGCCGCCCTCCGACGAGCTCTGGCGCGAGCGCATCACCGCCGCGGGGCCGACGCGGCCCTTCCTCGTCGCCGAGGTCGACGGCGAGGTCGAGGGCTTCGCCTACATCACGTCGTTCCGGCCCCATGCCGCGTACCGCTACACGGTCGAGGACTCGATCTACATCGCGCCGGAGGCGGCCGGGCGCGGGCTCGGCTCGCAGCTGCTCGCGGGCCTGCTCGACACGCTGCGCGGCACCGAGATCCGTCACGTCGTCGCCGTGATCGCGGCGCTGGCCGGCTCCCGCCACGACACCCCGTCGATCGTGCTGCACCGCCGCCTCGGCTTCGTCGAGGTCGGCCGGATGCCGTCGGCGGGCTACAAGAACGGCCAGTGGGCCGACACCGTGCTCATGCAGGCCGACCTGCGCCCCGACGGCTGACCGGGCCGCGGAAGAGGCACAGGAACGACGACGGGCCGCCCCGCGGGGTGCGGGACGGCCCGGTCGGCTGATCGAGCGGGTCAGGCCTCGACGGCCACGGCCGACGGACGGCTGACCCAGTGGCGCTGCGCGTGCCGGACGAGGGCGGTGGCCACCCCGACGCCCGCTCCCGCACTCACGATCATGCCGATGAACACTGCCGCCATGACGGCTCCTCCTCACCACGTGCACGCGCCGAGGCCGGTGCCCGGGTCCGGATGACCCGACCGGTCCGCGTGCGCTTGCGAACGGTGGGCGCTGTCTGCGCCCACCCGTAGAGACGCATCGGGCGGGGGGCGTGTTCCATCCCGGTCCGGCCCACGCCCATGACCCCACTCACAGCAAGCGTCTGCGTTCACCGTGTGATCCCGGAGCGGGCGCAGTAGTGTCCGGCGAGCGAGAAAAGTAAACGGGCGTTAACGACTTTCGGGTCGTTTCCGTCAAATCGGACGCGCGATCCCGTCGGGGGCAGTGCTTCGGCGACGGCAGGGAGACGACATGACGCAGACGGAAGCGGGTGACGGAGGCGGGGCGCCCGACGGCGTCACCGTCACCGACACCGCCACCATGAAGCGCGCCGTCGGCGCGGCGGCGGTCGGCAACATCACCGAGTGGTTCGACTTCGGCGTCTACGCCTACCTGGCCACCACCATCGAGGAGAACTTCTTCCCGCCCGACAACCCGACCCTCGCCCAGGTCGGGGTGTTCGCCGGGTTCGCGGTGTCGTTCCTGGTCAGGCCGCTGGGCGGGCTGTTCTTCGGGCCGCTCGGCGACCGCATCGGCCGCACGAAGGTCCTCTCGATCACCGTCATCATGATGGCCATCGGCACGTTCCTGCTCGGGTTCATCCCGCCGTACGAGTCGATCGGCATCTGGGCGCCGATCCTGCTCGTGCTCTGCCGCGTCGTGCAGGGCTTCTCCACCGGCGGCGAGTACGCGGGCGCGATGACGTTCATCGCCGAGTACTCCCCCGATCGCCGACGCGGTTTCTTCGGCAGTTTCCTGGAATGCGGCACGTTCATCGGCTACGCGCTCGGCGCGACGGTCGCCACCGTCATCCCGCTGGTCTCGACGCCGGAGTTCGCGTCCACCTGGGCCTGGCGCATCCCGTTCTTCATCGCGCTGCCGCTGGGCATTGTCGGTGTCTATCTGCGCGTGAAGCTCGAGGAGACCCCGGCATTCCAGACATTGCTCTCGGAATCCGAGGAGCGCGAGGGGACGCAGGCCGGCGCCGGCATCAAGAAACTGTTCGTCGACTACTGGCCGGCGATGCTCGCGGCGGGCGGTCTCGTCGTCGCCTGGAACGTCCCGAACTACATGCTCACCAGCTACATGCCGACCTACCTCGAGGACAACGTCTCCGTGGTCGGCGGCATCGCCATCGACAGCACCACGTCGCAGTGGCTCCAGATCGGGGTCCTCTGGGTCGCGGTCTTCATCATCCCGCTGCTGGGGCGGCTGTCCGACCGGGTCGGCCGCAAGCCGATCCTGTGGACCGGCGCGGTCGGCACGATCGTGCTGGCCTTCCCGATGATCCTGGTGCTCAAGAGCGGGTCGGTGCCGCTGGTCGGCGTCGGGCTCGCGGTCATGGGCGCGCTGCTGATCTGCTTCTCGTCGACCTGCCCCTCGACGCTGCCGGCGCTGTTCCCCACCGAGATCCGCTACGGCGGCCTCTCGATCTCGTTCAACATCTTCGTGTCGGCCTTCGCCGGGACCACGTCGCTGATCATGACCGCGGTCGTGCTGGGCACCGGCTGGGCGTACTGGCCGGCCGTCTACCTGATCATCTTCGGCATCGCGGGCGTCGTCGTCCTGACCAGACTGCGCGACCCGGCGGGCAGGCCGCTGCCGGGGTCGCACCCGGCGGTGTCCACCGAACAGGAGGCCCGCGAGCTGGTCGCCTCGCGTCGCTGAGCCACGACGGTGGGTCGCCGGGTGTCGGCCCTCCCTGATCGCGGGCACGATGCTCCCGTGACTTCGTCCGCGTCAGGGCCGTCCGAGGACGCACCCGGCCCCACCGTCTTCGTCCTGTTCGGCGCCACCGGCGACCTGGCCAAGCGCCTGGTCCTGCCGTCGTTCTTCCGCCTGGTCCAGGAGAAGCTCCTGCCCGACGACTGGCGGCTGATCGGCAACGGGCGCCGCACCAAGACCGACGACGAGTTCCGCGACGAGGTCCGCGAGGCCCTCGAGCAGTTCGGCGGCCTGACGCCCGAGGACGGTCCCTGGGACGAGTTCGCCGCGGGGCTGCGCTTCGCCGGCGGCGGGTTCACCGCCGACGACCCCGGTGAGCTGCTCGACCGGATCGCCGAGGCCCGCGGCGAGATCGGGGAGGACGCCCAGCTCGTCCACTACCTGGGCCTGCCGCCGACCACGTTCGGCGAGTACACGCGTGCCATCGGGGCGCAGGGCCTCGCGCAGGGCTCGCGCGTGGTCTACGAGAAGCCCTTCGGCACCTCGCTCGAGAGCTTCCGCGAGCTCGACCGGGTCGTGCACGAGGTCCTCGACGAGTCGCAGGTCTTCCGCATCGACCACTTCCTGGGCAAGGAGGCCACCCAGGAGCTGCGGGCCCTGCGCTTCGCCAACGGCCTGTTCGGCAGCTCCTGGGACCGCCACCACGTCGCCGCGGTGGAGATCGACGTCCCGGAGACCCTCGACGTCGCCGACCGCGCCGAGTTCTACGACGCCACCGGCGCCGTGCTCGACATGCTCGTGACGCACCTGTTCCAGGTGGCCGCCGAGGTCGCGATGGACCCGCCGGCGTCGTTCCGCGCCGACGACGTGGCCGCGGCCCGCGACGAGGCCGTGCGGCACTTCCGCCCGCTGCAGCGCGACGAGGTGGTCCGCGGCCAGTTCGAGGGCTACCGCGACCTCGACCACGTCGCCGACGACTCCACCACCGAGACGTTCGTGGCGGCACGGCTGTGGATCGACACCGACCGCTGGCGCGGCGTGCCGTTCCTGCTGCGCACCGGCAAGCGGATGGCCGAGAGCCACCAGAAGGTCAACCTCATCTTCCGGGACCCCCAGGACGGCCCGGTCGACGAGCGCGACCTGCCGACGCGGGGCAACGTGCTGTGCTTCGACCTCGCCGGCGACGGGGCGCTGGCGCTGTCGATGAACGTCAAGACGCCCGGGGCCTCCTCGGAGCTCGGCACCACCTGGACCCAGATCCCGCTCGACACGCTGTCCGGCGGCGACCCGCTGCCCCCGTACGTGCGGCTGATCCACGACGTGCTCACCGGCGACCGCGCGCTGTTCACCCGACCCGACGGCCTCGAGGACGTCTGGATCGCGGCGGCCGAGGTGCTCGACGACCACCGGGCGCCCGAGCCCTACGCGCCCGGCTCCTGGGGCCCCGAGTCCGCCCTGCGCCTCGCCGACCCCGTCGGCTGGGTGCTCCCCGGCTAGTGCTCACGTGGGGCGGACCTGGAGCAGCAGGTCGGGGTCGATCGCGAAGTAGCCGGCGAACGGGGCCGCCTGGGCGCACAGCAGCGTCAGGGCCAGCGCCATCGCCGTCGCGAGCAGCGCGAGGGACACCCCGGCGCGCCGCAGCCGGTCGGCGTGGATGCAGCCCATGGCGGCGAGCGTCGTGAGCGCGACGAGGTAGAGCGCCGTCAGCCGCAGGGGATCGATCGCCGACCCACTGAGCACGAGGCGGGTCCGCCGGGACTCCAGGGCCTGGTCGACCGCGGTCACGAGGCGGTCCTGGGCCACCCGCTGCCCCTCGGTCTGCACCGGCAGCGACAGGACGGCCGCCTGCACGGCGACGAGCCGGGCGGGCGCGACGGTGAGCGTGGCGTCGCCGTCGGCCATCTCGGGCCACTCGTCGGTGACGTACTGGTCGATCTGCTCCGCGAGCAGCCGCTGCACCTCGCGGTGCTGCGCCGGGAACGCCCCCATCAGCAGGTCGACGTCGCGCAGCGCGCTCGCCTCCCGGCTCACGGCCGCCGCGGCGTCGTCGCGGTCGGCCCAGACGTCGGCGACGAGGAACCCGACGAGCAGGCCGAAGATCAGGCCCAGCGGGGAGAGCAGTCCCGGGCTCAGCGGCCCCAGCGACTCGCCGTGCCCCGACCGGCGCGCGAGCCACAGCCCGGCGAGGACCAGCGCCGCGCCCAGGTAGACCGCGGCGAAGACCACCAGCACCAGCACGGGCAGCGGCGCGTGCCCCGGCCACGCGATCATCCCCGCCCCCCTCCGGCCCATGTGAGCGAACTTCGGGGCTATAGCCCCGAAGTTCGCTCACGTGGGGGTCAGTGCTGGGCGCCCGGCTCGCCGGCGTACTCCGGGCCGGCGGCGGGACGGTTGGCCGGGTCGCTGCCGGCGGCGCCCTGGATCGCGCGCCACACCGTCTCCGGGGTCAGCGGCATGTCGACGTGCCGCACACCGAGGTGCGAGAGCGCGTCGACCACCGCGTTGTGCACGGCGGGCGTCGAGCCGATCGTGCCCGACTCGCCGATGCCCTTGGCGCCGAGCGGGTTGAGCGGGGTCGGCGTCTCGGTGTTCGTGGCCTCGTAGGAGATGAGGTCCGCGGCCGAGGGGATGACGTAGGAGGCGAGGTTGCCCGAGGTCGGGTTGCCGTCCTCGTCGTAGGTGACGCGCTCGAAGAGGGCCTGCGAGATGCCCTGCGCGATGCCGCCGTGCTGCTGGCCGGTGACGAGCATCGGGTTGAGGATGCGCCCGCAGTCGTCGACGGCGATGTGCCGGCGCAGCTTCACCATGCCGGTGTCGAGGTCGACGTCGACGACCGAGATGTGCGACCCGAACGGGAAGCTCGACTGGCCCTGCTCGAAGTCGAGCTGCTCGAGCAGCGGGCGCCCCTGGCCCCACTCGAAGCCCGAGCCGTCCTCGGACGCCGTCGCCACCTGCGCCCAGGTGACCTGGGCGTCGCCGACGCCCTTGACGCCGAACCCGCCCTCGCGGTGCTCGATGTCCTCGGGCGCGGCCTCCAGCATGTGCGCGGCGATCTCGCGGGCGCGCCCGACGAGCTTCTCCGACGCGGTCCAGATCGCGCTGCCGCCGGTCTGCAGCGACCGCGAGCCCGCGGTGCCGTTGCCGCTGCGGACCAGCGCCGTGTCGGACTGGACGAGGCGCACCTTCTCCATCGGCACCTCGAGGATCTGCGAGGCGATGTGGGTGAAGGCGGTCTCGTGGCCCTGGCCGTGCGCGCTCGTGCCCGCCATGACCGTGAAGGTGCCGTCCGGGTGGGCCTGCGCCGACCCGAACTCGACGTCGAGCCCCAGCGGCGCGGTGACCTCGACGTAGGAGGCGATGCCGATGCCCATGGCCCTGCGCGAGCCCTCGGAGCGCAGCTTCTGCTGCTCGGCGAGCAGCGCGTCGTAGCCCGCCGCCTCCTTGGCCGCGTCGAGCGCCTTGGCGTGCTCGGCGTTGTCGTACTGGGCCCCGGTGATGCTGGTCATCGGGAACTTGTCCGGCGTCAGGAAGTTCTTGCGCCGCATCTCCAGCGGGTCGACGCCGATCTCGTCGGCGGCCATGTCGATGATCCGCTCGAGCATCTGCGTGGCCTCGGGCCGCCCGGCGCCGCGGTACGCCCCGATCTGGGTCGTGTTGGTGGCGACGGCCTTCCACGTGAAGTCGATGGCCGGGATGTCGTAGACGCCCTGGGCCATCAGCTGGGTGAGGCTGGGCAGGATCGTGCCGAGGACGGGGTAGGCGCCCGCGTCGCCGATGGCGGTGGCGCGCAGCCCGACGATCGTGCCGTCGTTCTTCACGCCGAGCTCGACGTGCTGGACCTGGGCGCGCCCGTGGACCATCGAGAGCATGTTCTCGGAGCGGGTCTCGTTCCAGCGGACCGGCTTGCCCAGGGCGAGCGCGGCGGCGCCGACGATGCCCCACTCCTGGTAGGCGTGCATCTTCGGCCCGAACCCGCCGCCGACGCGCGGCGCGATGACGTGCACGTTCTCGCCGTCGATGCCCAGGTCACCGGCCATCGCGTCGCGCGCGCCGTGCGGGCCCTGGGTCGACAGGTACATCTTGATCCGGCCCTCGTCGCCCGGGATCGCGACGCAGGCGTTCGGCTCCATGGGGACGCCGGCGAGCTTCTGGTTGTAGAAGGTGCCCTTCACGACCGTGTCGGCCGCGTCGAAGATGCCCTCGACGTCGCCCGTCCCGGCCCCGGCGACGAGGTTCGACTCGAGCTCGTCGAACAGGCGGGGCGCGTCGTCGGCGAGCGCGGCCTCGATGTCGGTGACCGCGGGCAGCGGCTCGATGTCGGCGAAGACGGTCTCGGAGGCGTCGAGGGCCTGACCGGCGGTCTCCGCGACGACGACGGCGACGATGTCGCCGACGAAGCGCACCTTGCCGCGCGCGAGGGCCGGGCGGCTCATCGCGTCCGGGACGACGCCGGGCAGCCCGGCGCGGTCGTTCACGTTCAGCTCGCCGTCGGTGTAGACGGCGACGACGCCCGGCATCGAGCGCGCCTCGGAGGCGTCGATGCTCGTGATCGTGCCGTGCGCGATCGGCGAGCGGACGAAGACCGCGTGGAGCGAACCCTCGATCGGCAGGTCTCCGGTGTAGTCCTCGGCGCCCCGGATCAGACCCTTGTCCTCGGTGCGCTTGACCGAGTTGCCGAAGATCGAGGTGGTCCGGGTGGGGGTGATGGTCATGCGGGGGTCCTCCAGTGGTGCCCGTGCCGTGGCGATCAGAAGATCAGACCGACGCCCGCACGTCGAGTCGGCATTCGGCCCACCGGAACCCGGCGTGCGGCCAGCCGCGGTCCCGTCGGTCGTGCACGATCTGATCGTCGTCGTCCAGGTCGCCCACAACTATGGACGGGAACGCGGTCGCGGGCGACGATCCGGCGCCATGGACTTCGACGAGGCCCGGTCCGTCTTCTGTCAGCCGCGGACGGGGACGGTCGTCGACCCTCCCGTCGGGTCCGGGGCCGCCCGGCGCCTGCGGGACGCCGTCGAGCCGCTCGCGATGGTGACGGTGTGGAGCGACCCGGCCGCCGAGCAGAGCGGCGCGGCGGGCCTCGACTTCCTCGGCGGCTACGTCGGCGGGCGCGCCTCGGCCCTGGGCGACGTCGAGGGCTCGGTGGTCGCGGCGGCGTTCGCGGTGTTCGAGCCCGGTCTGGTGGGCGGGCTCTGGGACCAGGCGCGCGCCGCGTGCTCCGTGACCGACCTGCGCGCCATGCGCGAGCGGGCCGGCACCGCGGCCCTGCGCACCGTGCTGGCCGACGTGGGCGAGGCCGAGATCGACACGGTGGTCGAGGCGCTGCGCGTCGCGCTCGACCCCGCCGACGTCATCGGGCGCCCGCTCTACGCCGGGCTGTCCGCGCTGCCCTGGCCGCGGGACGCCCACGGACGCCTGTGGCACGCGACGACGCTGCTGCGCGAGCACCGCGGCGACTCCCACGTCGCCGCCTGCGTCGCCGCGGGCCTCGACGGCATCGAGGCGAACGTGCTGACCGAGCTGTGGGTCGGGTTCGAGCTGCTGGAGTACACCTCGACGCGCGGGTGGTCGCCCGAGGCCATGGACACCGCGCTCACGCGGCTGCGCGCGCGGGGGCTGCTGGACGGGGATGCGCTCTCCGCCGAGGGGCGCCGCCTGCGCGACCGGGTCGAGGCGGCCACCGACCGCGCCCAGCAGCCCGTCGTCGACGCCCTGGGTGACGACGTCGACCGCCTCGTCGACGCCCTGGGCGGCTGGTCGGGGGCCGTCGTGGCCCGTGGCTGGTTCCCGCCCGACCCCTACAAGCGCGCCGCCGGCTGAGTCAGCTCTCCGGCACGCAGCGCTCGATCTCGTCCAGCCAGATCGTCGCCGACGAGTCCGACGGCGCGCGCCAGTCACCGCGCGGCGAGAGCGACCCGCCGGCGACGACCTTGGGCCCGTTCGGCATGGCCGAGCGCTTGAACTGCGCGAATCCGAAGAACCGCTGCGCGAACACCTGCAGCCACCGGCGGATCTCGGCGAGGTCGTAGGCGCGGCGGTCGTCCTCCGGGTAGCCGGGCGGCCAGGAGCCCGCGTCGAGGTCGCGCCACGCGTGCCAGGACAGGAACGCGATGCGCGAGGGCCGGAACCCGTGCCGGAGCACCCAGTAGAGGTTGAAGTCCTGCAGGTCGTAGGGCCCGATCTTCTCCTCGCTCGACTGGATCTCCTCGTCGGAGTCGGCCGGCACGAGCTCGGGGCTGATCTCGGTGTCGAGGACGTCGGCCAGCACGGTGCTCACGTCGTCGTCGAACTGCTGCGAGCTGATCACCCAGCGGATGAGGTGCTGGACCAGGGTCTTCGGGACGCCGGTGTTCACCGTGTAGTGCGACATCTGGTCGCCGACGCCGTAGGTGGACCAGCCCAGCGCGGCCTCGGAGAGGTCGCCGGTGCCCAGCACGATGCCGCCGCGCTGGTTGGCGGCGCGGAAGAGGTAGTCGGTGCGCAGGCCCGCCTGGACGTTCTCGAAGGTCACGTCGTACTGCGGCTCGCCGCGGGAGAAGGGGTGCCCGAGGTTGCCCAGCATGAGCCGGGCGGTCTCGGTGATGTCGATCGTCTCGAAGGTGACGCCCAGGGCCTCGGCGAGGCGCTGCGCGTTCGACTTCGTCCGCTCGCCGGTGGCGAAGCCGGGCAGCGTGAAGGCCAGGATGTCCGAGCGCGGGCGCCCCGCGCGGTCCAGCGCCCGCGCGGCGACGATGAGGGCATGGGTGGAGTCGAGCCCGCCGGAGACCCCGATGACGATCTTCGGGTTGCCGATGGCCCGCATGCGCTGCTCGAGGCCGGCGACCTGGATGTTGTAGGCCTCGTAGCAGTCCTGCTCGAGGCGGGCCGGGTCCGACGGCACGAACGGGAAGCGCTCGACCTCCCGGCGGAACCCGATGTCGCCCGCCGGCGGGGCGAGCGTGAAGGAGACGGTGCGGAAGTCGCGGCCGTGGCGGCGGCGGTTGTCGTCGAACGTCCCCATGCGCAGGCGCTCGGAGCGCAGCAGGCGCAGGTCGACGTCGGCGACGGCGTGGCGCTCGCCGGAGGGGAAGCGCTCGGTCTCGGCGAGCAGCGCGCCGTTCTCGTGGATGCTCGTCTGGCCGTCCCAGGAGACCTCGGTGGTCGACTCCCCCTCCCCCGCCGCGGCGTAGACGTACGCGGCCGAGCAGCGGGCCGACGCCGAGCGCGCCAGGAGCTGGCGGTCCTCGGCGCGGCCGACGGTGATCGGGCTGCCCGAGAGGTTCGCCAGCACCGTCGCCCCGGCCAGCGCGGCCTGCGCACTCGGCGGGATCGGGACGAACATGTCCTCGCACACCTCGACGTGCAGCACGAGGCCGTCGACGTCGGCGGCCGCGAAGAGCAGGTCGGCGCCGAAGGGGACGTCGGCACCGAGCAGGGCGATCGTGCCGTCCTCCCCCGCGCCCGCGGCGAGCTGGCGCGGCTCGTAGAACTCGCGGTAGTTGGGCAGGTAGGTCTTGGGCACGACCCCCAGCACGCTCCCGCGGTGCACGACGACGGCGCAGTTGTAGATCCGGTGACGGTGGCGCAGCGGGGCGCCGACCACGAGCACCGGGGTGAGGTCCTCCGACGCGGTCACGACCTCGCCCAGCGCGTCGACGACGGCGTCGAGCAGCGTGTCCTGCAGGAGCAGATCCTCGATCGAGTACCCCGAGAGCGTCAGCTCGGGGAAGACGACGAGGCCGACGCCGTCGTCGTGACACTCGCGGGCGACGGCCAGCAACGACCTCGCGTTGGCCGCCGGGTCGGCGATCGTGGTGCGCAGCGTCGCGGCGGCCACGCGCACGAACCCCTGGTGGTAGACCGACGTGAAGGGCGGGGTGGGCATCGGTGGGGTCCTCCCGGGGGGCGACGACGCGGGCGAGCGTAGATCGCCCGCCCGCGCTGCGCCGGGAGGTCACACGATGGTCGAGGACGGGTCCGGCGGCGCGCTCGTCGTGCGCTCCGCCCCCTCCTCGGGCACCAGCGCCCAGGCGGCCAGGTAGGCGATCAGACCCACGAGGTGCCCGAACACGGCCAGGAGTACCGCGAGGACGCGCACGAGGGTGACGTCGAGGCCGGTGCGGGCGGCGATACCGCCGCAGACGCCGGCGATCCAGCGGTCACCGACGCTGCGGCGGAAGCCGAAAGTGGAGGGGGTGGGGCGGCTCTGCGGTGTGGTCATGGCTCCGAGCGTGCCGCCGCGCGCCGGCCCTGCCCTCGGGGTCGGTCCCGGGTTCGACCCTGGTCCGTACCCCGAGGTGGGGTGGCGTCCCCACCCGCCCCATCTGTCACGCATCGTCACGACCAACTGCTTGCGCCACGCGTAGTCATTCCTTCGGACTAGCCGTGGCGCCCAAATCTGACTTATTGTGACCGCCACCACTGGGCTCCCGGTGGACCACCACGAAGTGCGGGCGGCCCGGACGCGGTGTCGGGGACCCGCGGGAAGGGGTCGGCCGTGCGCACGACCTATCGGGTTCTGGCCTGGATCCTCGCCCTCGAGGTGGTCGTCCAGGCCGCGGCGATCGCGTGGGCCCTGTTCGGGCTGTCCACCTGGATCCAGAACGGCGGGGTGCTCGACGCGGCCGCCATGCAGGCCGAGCCCCAGTTCGACGGGGTCGTCGGCTTCATGGTCCACGGCATGAACGGCACGATCATCGTGCCGGTCGTGGCCCTGCTCCTGCTGGTCGTCTCGTTCTTCGCCAAGCTGACGCGGGGCGTCGCGCTGGCGGCCGCGCTGTTCCTCATGGTCGTGGCGCAGGTCCTGCTCGGGATGATCGCGCACGCGGTGCCGTCGCTGGGCATGCTCCACGGCGCGCTGGCCCTCGCCATCCTCGTCACCGCGGTGATGTCCGCGCGGCTCACGCCGGCGGCGCGCACCGTCGACGAGCGCACCGCCGCGGTCGTCTGAGCGGGCCGGACCGATGCTGCGAGCGCGGCGGCCGTTCCGGCGCACCCGGGGCCGCGGCAGGAGCCGCCGGACCCTGGTCGCCGTCGTCGCCGCGCTCGTGGTCGTCGTCCCGATCGCCTGGATGTGGGTCGACAGCCTGGCGCCGTCGACCTACTCGGTCGAGGACATGGGCACGCCGGACCTGGGCGGCGGTCCGGCCGGCACGGACCACGCCGCGCACGGCGGTGCGGCCGGCATCCCGGTCGACCAGCTGCGCGAGCCCCCGGGCCCCGCGGACGTCGACCTGATCCTCGTCGCACGGGCGGGGCGCGTGACGCTCGCGTCGGGCCGCGTGGTCGACGGCTTCACGCTCAACGGCACCACGCCCGGCCCCGAGATCCGCGCGGTGCAGGGGCAGATGGTGCAGGTGCGCCTGGTCAACGAGAACGTCGCCGAGGGCGTCACCCTGCACTGGCACGGCTACGACGTCCCGGCCGGCGACGACGGGGTGGCGGGCGTCACCCAGGACGCCGTGGGCATCGGCGGCTCCTTCGTCTACCGGTTCCGCGCCGACCAGGCCGGCACGTTCTGGTACCACTCGCACCAGGTCGCCGACCCGCAGGTCAAGGGCGGGCTCTTCGGCGCGCTCGTCGTCACCCCGCGCGAAGCGCTCGGCGACACGGTCGACACGACGGCGCTGACCCACCTGTACGCCGGCCGGCGCACCGTCAACGGCCTCGAGGGCGACGTGCCCGCCGCGGGCGCCCCCGGGCAGCGGGTGCGCGTGCGGGTCGTCAACACCGACAACGGGCCGGTCCAGGTGTGGGTCGGCGGCGCGCCCTACCGACTGGCCGCGATCGACGGCACCGAGGTCACCGGGCCCACCCCGTCGACCGACTCGCTCGCCGTCACCGCCGGTGGGCGCGCCGACCTCGAGATCGACCTCCCCGCCGACGGCGCGGGCGTGCGGGTCGAGCTGGGCGGCGCGTCGGCGGTCACCTTCGGGCGACCCCTGGCCCCGACACCGCGGCCGGCCGCCGAGCTCGACCCGCTGCACCACGGCACCCCCGCGGCGCTGCCGTTCGACCCGGCCGCCGCGACCCGGAGCTTCGACTACGTGATCGGCCGGCGTCCCGGGTTCCTCGACGGCACCCCCGGCCTGTGGTGGACGGTCAACGGTCACCTCTGGCCCGACGTGCCGATGTACGTGGTGCGCAAGGGCGACGTCGTCCGGATGCACGTCGAGAACGCCAGCGGCGAGCTGCACCCGATGCACCTGCACGGCCACCACGCCGTGGTGCTCGCCCGTGACGGCGTCCCGGCCACCGGCAGCCCGTGGTGGACCGACAGCATCGACGTGCAGGACGGCCACAGCGTCGACATCGCGTTCGTCGCCGACAACCCGGGCCTGTGGATGGACCACTGCCACAACCTGGCCCATCCCGGCGAGGGGCTGATCGCCCACCTCATGTACGAGGGCGTCACGACGCCCTACCGGGTGGGTGGCGACCCCCACAACGACCCGGAGTGACGCCGTCCCGGGGACGCGGGGATACTCGCCGGTAACCACGCGGTGCCCGGCCGGATCCCGGGACCGCCCGGAGGTGACCCCCGATGACCGCGCCGACCGCTCCCCCGGCCCCGCTCGCCCCGCTCGAGCCGGAGCCCTGGCTGGTCTCCCACGCCACCGCGTGCGCCGAGGCCGCGGCCACCGCGCTCGACCTGCTCGATGGCGACGAGGTCGAGACCCTGCCCGCCGCCGACGGGTTCACGCTCCGGGTGCTCGCCGACCCGCCCCGCGAGGTGCGGGCGCTGCGCTGGTCGGCCGCCGAGGGGTGGGAGGTCACAACCGACCCCGCGCTGCGCCGCGCGCCGCGGTGGCACCCGCTCGCGCTGCCGGCCGACGCCGATCCCGTGGTGCTCTGCGAGGTGCTGCGCGGCGGCGTCTGACACCCTCGACGCTGCTCCGCGCCCCGGGCCCTCGCCGGTGCGGGCCCCTCGTCCGCACCGGCGGTCCCGTCCGGGAACGTACCGGGCGGTCCGGTCGTCGTGAAGGTCGACACCGCACGACCCGCACCCCCGCCACCCGGACGTACGCACAATGACGTACAGCGCTCGCGCGCTGTCCGCCCGTAGCCTCGGCCCTCGACGTCCCCGCCATCGCGGACGCACGGGAGGCACCATGCGCGACCGGACGGACGACCGCCTCATCCAGGAGCCGCGCATCCGGCGCATCGTGCGCCCCCGCCCGAGCGCACCACCGCCCGACGAGCGCGGCGGCGTGCCGTCGCCCCGGGGGCCCGTGCGCGACGAGCACCCGGAGGACTGACAGTCAGCGGCCGTGGCCGCGGGCCCGTCCGCGCGGGGAGTGGTCGTCGCCGTTGCCGTTGCCGTTGCCCTGACCCGCGCGCGCCTGCGCCCGCCAGCGCTCGAACCAGCGCTCCCACTGCGCGGCCGCGCGCTCGGCGGAGGCGTCGCGCGAGCGCCGGGCCGAGGTCGCCCGCGTGGACGACGCGACCTCCTCGACGTCGTCGGCGGTGGCGGAGCGGGTGGCGCGCGAGGGCGTGGTGGTCGGGCCCGCCGGGATCACCGGCGGCGCCGCCACCGGGACCGGCATCGGCGCCGGGGGCGCGGCGGTGTCCGGGGCCGCGACGGGCGTCGGGTCGGACGTGCCGGTGGCCGCGGCCACGATCCCGGCCGCACCGAGCACGCCGACGAGCCCCGCACCCACCGCGGCGACCCGCCGCGTCGGGCGACCGATCCGGGCCGCGCGCGCCGGGCGGTCCGCGCCGGCGTCGACGGGCGTGACCATCCGCGTCGCGCGCCCGCGCGGGACCGCCGCGGTCGCGGTGCCCGCCCTCGCGGCGACGCGTCCGGGCAGCCGGAGCGGGCCGGTACGGGCGTCGTCCGCGGCGAGCGGCTCGGGCGTGACATCGGCCCCGAGCAGGTCGGAGCGCACGGCGACCACCGGCCCGACGCCCGTGGGGGGCCCGGCGTCGGCGTCATGGCTCGCGAGCATCCGGGCGGCGCGGGCGGCGTCGGGCCGGCGGGCGGGGTCGTGGTCGAGCAGGGCCCGCAGCACCGGGGTGAGGTCACCCGCGCGGCGGGCCGGGGTGACGACGCCGGTGGCGACGCGCGAGAGCACCTCGAGCGCGTTGCCGCCGTCGCCCGCGGGCGGGGCGCCCTCGAGGGCGGCGTAGAGCGTGGCGCCGAGCGAGAAGACGTCGGCCGCGGCGGTGGCGGTGCCGCCGCGGGCGAGCTCGGGGGCCATGTAGTGGGGGGTGCCGGCGACGAGCTGGTCGGCGGTGGCGGGGTCGGTGTCGACGACCGCGATGCCGAAGTCGGTGACCGTCACCGCGTCGCCGGCGCCGATCATGACGTTGGCGGGCTTGACGTCGCGGTGGACGATGCCGCGCTCGTGCATCGCGGCGAGGCCCTCGGCGATCTGGGCCCCGATCGACGCGACCCGCACGGGCGGCAGGGAGCCCTCGCGGTCGAGGAGGTCGGCGAGCGACGGGGCCGCCACGTACTCCATGACCAGGCAGACCTCGCCGTCGAGCTCGGTCATGTCGAAGATCGCGGCGAGGCGCGGGTGGTGCAGGCGCGCCGCGACGCGGCCCTCGCGGTGGGCGCGGTCGCGGATCTGCCGGGCGCGCTGGGCGTCGAGCGCCCGTCCCCCGTGCAGCCGCTTGATGGCGACGTCGCGGTCGAGCAGCTCGTCGTGGGCCCGCCAGACCGAGCCCGAGCCACCGCGCCCCACGGGCGCGATCAGGAGGTAGCGCCCGGCGACCAGGCGTCCGGGCTCGATGGTGGCCCGTGCGTCGCCGAGGGCGTTCGGCACCGAGGTCGGCGTCGACATACCCCTCCCTTCTGCTCCGTGACCGCCTATCGCGGGCCGTGACCTTTCCGTTACCGAATCTGACGACGAAAAATCGGGCCCCCCGATCGGGTGGCACGCATCCTCGCCCGGCCCGCGCGGGCGTCCGCACCCGACCCGCCCGCGACAGCGTGTGACGGGGGTCATCGCCGGCTCGGTGCGCAGCACCACAGCGATCACGGGCCCGTTCACGCCACATGCTCGGTACCGTCGGTACCCAGTACTTCAGGTACCGACCGACTCCCCCGACGCGGAAGGAACCCCGCCGTGGCCATCTCGGACATCAAGGAGTTCACGCACCTGAGCGAGGCCGACGTCGCGGCCATCGGGCGTGAGTTCGACGCGATCCGCCAGGAGGTCGAGGCCTCGCGCGGCGCGGACGACGCCGCCTACATCCGGCGCGTCATCGCCCTGCAGCGCCGCCTCGAGACCGGCGCGCGCATCGCGCTCGTCGGCAGCGTCCTGCCGCCGCTCTGGATCGCCGGCACCGCCGCTCTGGCCGCCTCCAAGATCATCGAGAACATGGAGATCGGCCACAACGTCATGCACGGCCAGTGGGACTGGATGAACGATCCGGAGATCCACTCGGCGCAGTGGGAGTGGGACAACGTCTGCCCGGCCGAGCAGTGGAAGCACTCCCACAACTACCTGCACCACACCTATACGAACGTCATCGGCAAGGACAAGGACGTCGGGTACGAGATCCTCCGCGTCCGCTCCGACCAGCCGTGGCACCCGTACTACCTGGGCCAGCCGCTCTACAACGCACTGCTGATGTTCCTGTTCCAGTGGGGCGTCGCGCTGCACGACCTCGACATCGAGGGCGCGGCGACGATGGACGCCGACCCCGAGCAGATGAAGGCCAAGCTGCGCCAGATCGGGCGCAAGGCCGGCAAGCAGGCGCTCAAGGACTACGTGTTCTTCCCGGCCCTGTCCGGCCCGTTCTTCCCGGCGACGATCGCGGCGAACGCGACGGCGAACCTCGTCCGCAACGTGTGGTCGTACGCGATCATCTTCTGCGGGCACTTCCCGGATGGGGCCGAGGTCTTCACGGAGGAGGAGCTCGACGGCGAGACGTGGGGCGAGTGGTACCTGCGCCAGCTGCTCGGGTCCGCCAACTTCACCGGCGGGAAGCTCATGCACCTCATGAGCGGCAACCTGGGCTACCAGATCGAGCACCACCTGTTCCCCGACCTGCCGTCCAACCGGTACCCGGAGATCGCGGAGAAGGTGCGCGACATCTGCGCCCGCTGGGACCTGCCGTACACGACCGGCCCGTTCCCGAAGCAGTTCTGGCAGTCGACGCGCTCGATCTGGAAGCTCTCGCTGCCGGTGGCCGGCGAGCTCAAGCGCTTCGTGGCCCGCCTGACCGGCCGCGAGAAGCCGGCCGCCGACGCCCCGGCCCCGCGCACCGAGCCCGCCGACGCCGTCGAGATCCGCGAGCCGGTGGCCGCCTGACCCTGTGTGAGCACTTTCCGGGCCCATGGGCCCGGAAAGTGCTCACATGACTACGCCGCCGGGTCGACCATGACGTAGTCGGCGGGCAGGGGCCTGCCGTCGAAGTGCGCCTCCAGCATCTCGCGCACGCCCTCGGCGATCTTGACCTGCGCCTCCTGCGTCATCCCCGAGCAGTGGATGGTCATGGCCTCGTGGCCCGTGGGCAGCGAGCGCCACGGGTGGTCGGCCGGCGCCGGCTGCGGGTACCAGGTGTCCCCCGCGTAGCCCGCGAGGTGCCCGGACTCGAGGGCCTCGACCAGCGCGTCCCGGTCGACGATGGCGCCCCGCGCGGTGTTTACCAGCCACGACCCCGGCTTCATCGCCTTCAGGCGCTCGGGGCCGAAGAGGGCCTGGCTGCCGTCCATCAGCGGCAGCGCCAGGCAGATCACGTCGGACTGCGCGACGAGGGTGTCGAGCCGGGCGTAGCGCACGCCCAGCGTGGCCTCCTCCCCCGGCGACCGGCGGTGGTTCGCGTAGTACAGCATCGTCACGTCGAAGCCCTTGAGCCGCAGCGCGGTGCGCGCACCGATCGCCCCGAGCCCGACGATCCCCACGGTCTTGCCCTCGAGGTCGTGCGACGGCGCCGACACCCCGGCGACGTCCCAGCCGCCCTCGCGGGCGTTGTCGTGGGCCGGGATGAAGTTCCGCACCAGGGCGAGGATCTGCAGCACGTTGTGCTCGGCGACGCTGACGACGTTGCTGCCGGTCACCTCGGCCACCGTGATGCCGTGCTGGCGCGCGGTCTCCGGGTCGGTGTGGTCGGAGCCGACGCCGGCGGTGAGGACCAGCTTCAGGTTCGACGCCTTCGCGACCCGGTCGGCGTCGAGGTACACCGGCCAGAAGGGCGTCGTGATCAGCACCTCGGCGTCGGCGAGCTCCTCGTCGAGCCCCGCACCGGTGTCGGTGGTGGTGACGAGCTCGTGGCCGCGGGAGGTGAGGAACTCCTGCAGCCCCAGCGCCTGGCCGGCGCTCGCCAGGACGTCACCGTCGGCGGCGTCGGACGGCGGGTAGGACACGTAGACGACCTTCATGCGGTCGGCTACCCGGCGCCCGCCGCCCGGGACACGGCGGTGTGACGTCAGCCGGGATGCGTCTCGCCGCCGGCCGGGGCCAGGACCTCGCCGCTGTAGTACGACGAGAGCCGGTCCGCCGCGAAGAACACGTACGACGGGGCGATCTCGTCGGGTGAGGCGGCGCGGCCGATCGGGGCCTGCGCGCCGAACGAGTCGACCTTGTCCTCGGGCATCGTGGCCGGGATCAGCGGTGTCCAGACCGGGCCGGGCGCCACGCAGTTGACCCGGATGCCGCGCGGGAGCAGCTGCTGGGACAGCGACATGGTCAGCGCGTGCACCGCGCCCTTGGCCGCGGAGTAGTCGAGCAGCGACTTGTTGCCGCGCAACCCGTTCACCGAGCCGGTGTTGATGATCGCGGCACCCTCCCCGAGATGCGGGAGCGCGTCCTTGGTGATCCAGAAGAAGCTCGAGACGTTCGTGGCGAACGTGCGGTCCCACTGCTCGTCGGAGAGCTCCTCGGGCCCGTCCACCGGGGTCTGCACCGCGGCGTTGTTGACCACCAGGTCGAGCCCGCCGAGCTCGTCCACGGCGCGCTGCACCATGCGGGCGCAGTGGTCGCGGTCGGCGATGTCGCCGGGCAGCCGCACGCAGCGCCGCCCCTTGCCCTCGACGAGCTGCTGGGTGTGCGTCGCGTCGTCGCCCTCGGAGAGGTAGCTGATCGCGACGTCGGCGCCCTCCTCGGCGAACGCGATCGCCACGGCGCGCCCGATGCCGGAGTCGCCGCCGGTGATGAGCGCGCGGCGCCCGGCCAGCAGGTCGCGCCCGACGTAGCCGCGCATCTCGTCGGTGGGCTCGGGGTCCATCGCGCCGGTGCTGCCCGGGTAGGTCTGCTCCTGCGGAGGAGGTTGCTCGGAGGTCATGCGCGGCGGCTTGACGCCCGCGCCCGGGCCCGAAACACCGGACCCGGGCACGGACACCCGTCACCGCAGGGACGCGATCTTGTCCAGCACCGTCTTGCGGTTCTTGGTGCGCCGCTCGTAGGCGTCGACCTTGCCGAGGTCGCCCGCCGACAGGCCCTCGACCGCCTTGGCGGCGTCGGCCGCGTTCAGGTCGTCGTAGTTCTCGATCGGCAGGTCGTCCTCGACCGACACCGCGCCCTTGGCCTCGCCCTCGGCCGTCGCCACCCCCGGCACCCGGCGCGCCTGCTGCGCGGCCGCCCCGGTGACCCCGCTGAAGCCCTGTCCCAGCCGCTGCAGCAGCGCCGGGAAGGCCTCGGCGAGCTCGCGGGTGAACGACGCCTGGGCCCGCGCGAACGCCTGGACCCACTCGGCCGTGCGGTCGCCGGCGGCCTCCTCGGCCTCGGCGAGGTTCTCCAGGAGCTCCTTGTAGGCCCGCAGCGACTCCTCGCCGCCCTGGCGGGCGCGATCGACGATCTGCTCGTTGAGGCTCCGGACCTGCTCGACCACCTGCTCGACCCTCGGGTTGCCCGCCATGTCGCTCCTCCTCGTCGGCCCCGACTCGTGTGTGTGCGTCGTTACCCCGAACCGTGCACCCCCGAACAGGCGAGCGGAAGGGACCTTCCGGACGCCGAGGGAGGTGTCAGGAAACAAAGTTTCCCAGCACGAAATCCGCGTGTGACGCGCCTCCCATCGACACCTACAGTGGTGGCCGCGGCAACAGCGTTCGGAGGGTTGATCAATGCGCAAGCCACGCCACGTCCGGATCACGGAACCCCTGGTCCGGGAGAACGGCGCCCTGCGGCCGGCGAGCTGGGACGAGGCGCTCGAACGCGCGGCCGCCGGCCTGCGCGGGGTCTCCCCAGAGGCGTTCGGCATGTTCAGCTGCTCGAAGGCGACCAACGAGATGAACTACGCCGCGCAGAAGTTCACGCGGGTGGTGATGGGCAGCAACAACGTCGACAGCTGCAACCGCACTTGACACGCTCCCAGTGTCGTCGGTCTGACGACGGTGTTCGGTGCCGGCGGCGGCACCTCCGCCTACGTGGAGGCGGAACACGCCGACCTGCTCGTGCTGTGGGGCTCCAACGCGCGTGAGACCCACCCGATCTTCTTCCACCACGTCCTGCAGGGGCTGCGCAACGGCGCCCGCATGTACTCGGTCGACCCGCGCCACACCTCGACCGCGCACTGGGCCGACGCCTGGCTCGGTCTCGACGTCGGCACGGACATCGCGCTGGCCAACGCCATCGGGCGCGAGATCATCCACGCGGGCCTGGTGAACCACGCGTTCGTCGACCGGTCCACCTCCGGCTACGACGACTACGCCGCGGCCGTCGAGCCCTACACGCTCGAGCGCGCCGAGGAGATCACCGGCGTGCCCGCCGCGACGATCAAGGAACTGGCGCACGCCTACGCGCGGGCCGACCGCGCGCAGATCTGCTGGACCCTGGGCATCACCGAGCACCACAACGCCGCCGACTACGTGTTCGCGCTGATCAACCTCGCGCTGCTCACCGGGCACGTCGGCCGCTACGGCTCGGGGCTGGTCCCCCTGCGCGGGCAGAACAACGTGCAGGGCGGCGGCGACATGGGCTCGATCCCGGCCAAGCTGCCCGGCGGCTACGACCTCGGCGACGACGAGGCGCGCCACCGCTTCGAGACGGCGTGGTCGACCCCCGAGCACCCGGTGACGCTGCGCTCCGAGCCCGGCATGCACCTCTCGCAGATGTTCGAGGCGATGGAGCGCGGCGAGCTGCGCGCGCTCTACTGCATCGGCGAGAACCCCGCCGAGTCCGAGGCCAACGCGGCCCACGCCCGGCACATGCTCGAGGGGCTCGACTGCCTGATCGTGCAGGACATCTTCCTCACGGCCACGGCCCAGCTCGCCGACGTCGTGTTCCCGGCGACGGCCGACTGGTGCGAGTACGAGGGCACGGTCACCAACTCCGAGCGCCGGGTCCAGCGCGTCCGCAAGGCGATCGACCCGCCGGGGCAGGCCCGCCCGGACACCCACATCATCTGTGCGCTGGCCACCGCGCTCGGGCACGACTGGGGCGAGCCGACGGCCGAGGAGGTGTGGGACGAGCTGCGCTCGGTCTCGCTCAACTGGCACGCCGGCATGAGCTACGAGCGGCTCGACGCGCTCGGCGGAATCCAGTGGCCGTGCCCGTCGCTCGACCACCCGGGCACGCCGCTGATGCACGCCCGGCTCTGGGCCGACGACCCCGCCGACCGGGGCCGGCCGGCGCCGTTCACGCCGGTGGAGCACGTCGCGCCCGTCGACGCCCTCGACGCCGACTTCCCCATCCGCCTGACCACGGTGCGGGTGCTCGACGCCTACAACTCCGGGGTGCAGACCGGCGGGTACTCCTCGCCGCTGCGCCGCCGCGAGTCGCTGCGCATCGACGCCGACGACGCCGCCCGCCTCGGCATCGCCGACGGCGAGCGCGTGCGGGTGGTCTCGCGGCGCGGTGCCGTCGAGGCACCGATCGCCGTCGATCCGTCACTGCGCCCGGGGCTGGCCTCGTTCACGCCCCACTTCACCGAGGAGGTGGACGTCAACGTGCTGACCAACGACGCCTGGGACCCCAAGTCGGGGACCTCGGAGTTCAAGGCCACGGCGGTCCGAGTCGAGAAGTTGTCCGAGCGCGCCCCCGCACTGCCGGTGGCAGGAAGCTGACGGATGGATCTGCACCTCTCGAAGGCCGAACCCACCACGCTCGAGCAGGAGACGATCGACGCGGCGTTCGGCGACCTCGTGGGCCCGTCGAGCCGGGAGGACCGGCCGACGCGCTCGCACCACGCGGGCCACGACGCCCGCGCCCGCCGCCACCTGCTGCTGCCGGTGCTGCACGCCGTGCACGACGCCGTGGGCTGGATCTCCGAGGGCGCGCTCAACCACGTGGCGCGCACGCTCTCGGTCCCGCCCGCGGAGATCTACGGCGTCGCGACGTTCTACGCGATGTTCTCCGTCGAGCCGCGCGCACCGCACGTCGTGCACGTCTGCGACGACGTGGCGTGCGGCCCGTACGGCGGCGAGGAGATCATCGAGACGCTCACCGGTGAGCTCGGTGCCGAGGGCGCCGGGGACGACGTCTGCTGGGTCCGCTCCCCCTGCCTGGGGCTGTGCGAGCGGGCGCCCGCGGTGCTCCACCAGCGCACCGGCGAGCGCGACCTCAGCCAGGCCCCGGCCACGCCGGACGCCGTCGTGGCCGCGGCGCGGACGGCCGACGCGGGCACCGCCGAGGCCGCCGACGCGGTCTTCGACGACACCCGGGTCAGCGTGCCGCAGTCCGGGCCGGGGGCGCGTCTGCCCAGCGGCAGCCCGCTGCGGCTGCTGCGCCGGATCGGGGTCGTCGACCCGGAGAGCCTCGACGACTACCGCGCGCACGGTGGCTACGGGGCGCTGCGCCGGGCCGTCGAGTTCGGCCCGACGCGGGTCATCACCGAGCTCGAGGACTCCTCGCTGATGGGACGCGGCGGCGCCGCCTTCCCGACCGGCGTGAAGTGGAAGGGCGTCGCCGGCGCCCCCGAGCGGCCGCACTACCTGGTGTGCAACGCCGACGAGTCCGAGCCCGGCACCTTCAAGGACCGCGTGCTGATGGAGTCCGACCCGTTCGGGCTCATCGAGGCCATGACGATCGCCGGGTACGTGACGGGCTCGCGCACCGGCTACCTCTACATCCGCGGCGAGTACCCGCTGGCGACGCGCCGGCTGGAGAACGCGATCGCGGCGGCCCGCGCCCGCGGCTTCCTCGGCGAGGACGTCATGGGCGAGGGCTTCGCCTTCGACATCGAGCTGCGCCGCGGCGCCGGGGCCTACATCTGCGGCGAGGAGACCGCGCTGCTCGAGTCGATCGAGGGCTTCCGCGGCGAGCCGCGCAACAAGCCGCCGTTCCCGAGCGTCAACGGCCTGTTCGGCAAGCCGACCGCGATCAACAACGTCGAGACGCTCTACAACGTGCTCGGGGTCCTCGACATCGGCGGGCAGGCGTTCGCCGAGATCGGCGGCGGGCGCTCCACGGGTACGAAGCTCTTCTGCGTGTCCGGGGCGGTCGGGACGCCGGGCGTCTACGAGGTGGAGTTCGGCACGACGCTGCGGGAGCTGCTCGACCTCGCCGGCGGCGCGCGGGGCGACCTGCGCACGGTGCTGCTGGGCGGCGCCGCGGGCGGGTTCGTCATGCCGGAGAACCTCGACGTCCCGCTCACCCTGGAGGGCACGCGCGAGATCGGGGCGACGCTCGGGTCGGGCGTGGTGCTCGTGTTCGACTCCCACGCCGACCTCACCGGCACGCTGCGCCGGATCGCGGCGTTCTTCCGCGACGAGTCGTGCGGGCAGTGCGTGCCGTGCCGCGTCGGCACGGTGCGGCAGGAGGAGGCGCTCGCGCGCCTCGAGCGCGACGCCCCGCTCGGGTCCCGCGAGACCGAGCTCGCCCTGCTCGACGACCTGGCGCGCGTGATGCGGGACGCGTCGATCTGCGGCCTCGGCCAGACCGCGCCCGCGGCCATCGCCTCGGCGCTGGACCTCGGGCTGCTCGACCGGCCCTCGAACGGGTCGCGCAACGGAAGGGTGCCCAGCTCATGACCACCACGGGCAAGGGACCGGTCGGACCGGAGGGCGGGTCGACCGCCCCCGCGGACGAGCCGATCGACGGACCCACCGAGGCGTCGGGCGGCGCGGCCGTCGCCACCACCACGGAGACGGGGCCCCCGCCGGGCGAGCGCACCGACGGCGACACCGACGTCCCCGCGCCGGTCGGGCCGACCGTCATCGACCCGGTGGCGCCGGCCCGCGGTCCCGAGGAACGCCTGGGCTCCGGCCCGGTGATGCTCGGGACGATCAAGCGCCGGGTGACGGTGAGCCTCGACGGCCGCGAGGTGCGGGTGCCCGAGGGCACGACGATCCTCGGCGCCCTGCACGACGAGGGCACCCCGGAGCAGGCCGACACCCCGACGTTGTGCTGGGCGCCGAACATGGACCCGATCAACGCCTGCCGGGTCTGCGTGGTCGAGGTCGAGGGCTCGCGCACGCTGGTGCCGTCCTGCGCACGGAAGTGCGAGGACGGCATGGAGGTCCGCACCGACACCGAGAAGGTCCGCCACAGCCGGCGCATGGTGCTCGAGCTGCTGGGGTCGTCGGTGGCGATGGACCGGGCGAGCGCGGACGTCCAGCGCTGGATGGACGAGTACGGCGTCGACACCGAGCGGTACGGGCCGTTCGCCGAGCCCGCCGCGGCCGGCGAGCGCGACCGTCGCCACCCGGGCCACCATCACGCCCCCGACGGGTCCACCGCGGCCACCGTCGCCCAGCCCGTCAAGGTCGACAACGACCTCTACGTGCGGGACTACTCGCGCTGCATCATGTGCTACAAGTGCGTCAACGCCTGCGGGACCGACGCGCAGTTCACGTTCGCGATCGCCGCGGCCGGGCGCGGGTTCGACGCCCGCATCGCCACCGAGTTCGACGCCCCGTTGCCCGAGTCGGCGTGCGTCTACTGCGGCAACTGCATCGGCGTGTGCCCCACCGGCGCGCTGGTGTCGCGCCGCGAGTACGACCTGCGCGAGGCCGGCGACTGGCACCCCGAGGAGGAGACGGTCACCACCACGATCTGCTCCTTCTGCGGGGTGGGCTGCAACCTCGAGCTGCACGTCCAGCAGAACGAGATCGTCAACGTCACCAGCCCGTCGGACCACTCCGTGACCCACGGGCACCTCTGCATCAAGGGGCGGTTCGGGTTCCAGCACGTGCAGAACCTCTGAGCCGTCCGGCCCCGTCACCGACAGCGTCCGGCCGAACACGCGCGGCCATGGGTCGCCATCACCGTGGCGGACCTTCTGGACGGGGAACACGACTGATGAGGTGTGCGCAACCGGCTGCTCGGCCTCGACGAAAGGAGTCCGCCGTGGCTGTGTCACAGAAGAAGTCATCGGGCAAGAAGGACCGGACCGACGAGGTGGTGGAGGGTCTGCACCAGCTCGTCGAGGCCGGTCGGGTGGAGGACGTCGAAGCGGTGCTGACCACCCTGATCGAGAGCGAGCCGGCGGACGAGCCGTCGGTGGAGGAACGCGAGACCCGGTCCTACGCCGAGGGCATGCGCGACGGGCTCGCCCTCGCTCGGCGGGCGCAGGCGCAGGCGTGACCGCCGCTGCCGCGTTCGACCCGGTGGCCGACGGGCGCCCCGCGCCGGCCCGGCCCGTGTCGGTGCCGAACGGGAACCCGACGGCGTCGGCCTCGTCCCCGTCGTCGGCCGCATCCGCGGGGCCGCCGTCCGCGGGCGACCGGCTCCGCGCCCTGGCCGTCACCGCGATCGACCGGCTGGCCGGGGTGGCGGCCGCGAAGGTCGAGGAGTACGCCGACAAGCTCGGGGACATCGCCGCCGACGCCGTCAAGGGTCAGCTCCCCGGCGGCGTGGGCGGCAACGCGATGATCAGGGCCGGGCTCGCGGCGCTGCAGGGCCAGAACCCCGTGGTCGCGGCGATCAAGGGCGCGGTCGGGGCGATGAGCACGTCGACGAAGGTGGTCGTCGCGCTGCTGCTGATCCTCACCGCGGTGCTCGCGCCGGTCGTGCTGCTGGTGCTCGCGATCGTGCTGCTCGTGATGGCGATCGTGGGGGCGGTCAAGAACTGAGCGGCCGCGGTCGACGGCTCACGTGCCCTCGGTCGCCCCCGTGGTGGCCGCGACCCGGCGCTCGTCGGCGGGCTCCTCGGTGATCCGCCCGGTCTGTTCCCCGGCCTGGTCCTCGCTGTGCTGCGCGGGCCGGGCCGGGGGCCGCAAGCCCTCGTAGATCGCGGGCTGGATGTCCCAGGTGTTCCAGTACTCGGCGCCGGGCAGGTCGGTGCAGGAGACGGTGACCCGGAAGTCCTCGCCGTCGAGGTCGTTGCTGCGCAGGAACGCCACGGCACACCTCCGGACGTACGCGACCGGCCGGGGCCCCGTGGTGGGGACCCGGCCGGTCGCGGTACGGCGTCGCGCTCAGCGGATGCCGACGAGCTCCTGGGCCAGCGCGGCGTGGCGCGTCTGGGCCGCGGAGACGACACCCGAGCGGTTCTTGTTCGCCTCCTCGTAGACGATGACCTTGTTGAGGTCCTCGATGTCCTCGAGCTGCTTGATCCTCGCGACGGCGTCGTTGACGCCGAGCGTGTCGTAGTCGCGGATCGGCAGCTCGGAGGCGTGCAGCGCGCCGAGGCGCGTGCGGGCCTCGTGCAGGACCTGCGCGGCGTCGGTCGCCCCCTCGCGGCGGCTGACCTGCTCGGCGCGGTCGAGCGCGGCGTCGCGGCCGGTGACCACGACGTCCCGCGCGTCCTCACCGAGGCGGGCGGCGCGGCCGGCGGTGTCGGTGACGACCGCGCGGACCTGGTCGCCGCCCTGCTGCAGACGGTTGACCCATCGGCTGACCTGCTCGCGGGCGAAGTCCACCGGCAGCCGCACGGCGCGCGTGGCACCGCCGACCACCATCTGCACCGGGGTCGGCTTCAGCGCGGGCGGCCCACCGAGCGCGTGCTCGGCGAGCACGGTGGTCAGCCACTCGATGGTCGCGCTGTGCGCCTTCTCGAGACGCTCGGCGAGCGTGCGCACGCCGGGCTCGTGGGCGGCCTGGGCGAGCCCGCGCAGGTAGACGGCGCGGTCACGCAGCTGGTGCTCGAGGGTGAGGTCGCCGAGCAGGGCCTCGTCGACCGGGCCCGCCTGCTCGATCGTGGCCTTGACGACGGCGCCCACGCGTCCCACCAGCGGTGAGACGACGTCGGCGACCCCGCCGAGGCGCTGCAGCTCGCGGGCGATCTCCTCGGTGCGCAGCTGGGCGTTGCGCGCGTTCTCGGTGAGCTCCTTGCGCACGGCCTCGGTACGCGCCTGCGACACCCGGATGCGCGCGACCTGGACCTCGGTCTGGGTCAGCTGCAGCATCGAACGCAGCTGGGCGATCATGTCGGCCTTTGTGCTCAACAGTTCTCCTCGTGAACGGATCGGGTTGCTCGTTCGCGTTCCCCGCCGGTCGCGGGGTCACCGCGACGCTCGCGAGGCCGGCCTACCGGCCGGTCACCCATCGGCTACCACCGCCACCGTCCCCGTATTCGTGCAGCGTCCGGATCGATCCGTGCGCTGGGACGCACCGCGGGGGTTCGCCCGGCCCCACCGGCCGGGCACCCCTGCGCCCATGTCGCAGCCGACGAACCGCCACGGCGAACCACCCAACCCCGACAGGCACGGGACCGCCGCACAGCACGACCGAGAGGGCCGCGGCTCGGGCCCCTACTCCCCGCCGGGCCGGGACGACCAGGGCAACCCGATCCCGTCCGTGCCCCACGAAGGGCTGCTCGGGCGGATCGCGACGGCCATCGTCGCCGGCGAGGCGGTGGTGCTCGCGGTCGTCGGTGTCGCCGGGCTCGTCATGACCTGGGGCGCCGCCTTCACCGAGCAGACCGAGGACACCTTCCTCGCGCTGCGCCTCAACCCGGCCCACAGCGTGCTGCTGCTGGTCACCGCCGTGCTGGCCGCGATCAGCCTGCGCAAGCGCACGTGGCTGCGGTTCTTCGCGGGCGGCCAGGCCATCGTCTACCTGCTGCTGTTCGTGTTCGGCGCGGCCTACAGCCTCAACACCGGCACCGCGACGTTCCTCGCCCTCAACACGCCCGACCACGTGCTGCACGGCGTGCTGGCGATCCTCGGCTTCATCACCGTGATGATCGCGAGCGCGCGCATCGTCGAGCCCCCGCCCGGGTCACTGCCCTACCCCGGCGTCCTCCCGGACACCGGGGAGGAGCCCCCGCAGGGCCCGACACCGGCGCAGCCGGAGCCGAGCCGCGACTCGGACGTCAACCAGGGACGCACGGAGCCGCACCCCGCGGACCGGGACTGACGAGCGCTCAGGCGAGCGGGCGCCGGCCGCCGTGGTGGAGCCGATCCTTGATCAGCACCACCGCGCCGCCCAGCACGACGACGAGGCCCATGTCGGCACCCGTCCGCTGCAGTCCCTCGAGCGCGAGCGTCCAGTCGCCGGTGAACACACCGGCGCCGACGAGCGCCGCCGCGGGCACGAGCGCCAGCGCGATGAGCGCGCCCGCGAGAACGGCCTCGCGGAACGAGGTGATGATGACGAGGCCCGCGAGCGCGCCGCCCGCCCCGACGAGCCAGTCGGCGACCGTCGGGTCGACCACCATGTGCACGCCCTCGCTCTTGGCGAGCATCTCCGGCGTGCCCATCCCGAGGGCGCGCAGCACGAGGAACGTGACACCGCCCGATGCCGCCAGCACCAGGTAGCCGACGACGACCGACACCAGGGAGCGGCGGATGCGGTAGAGGCTGCCGCGCAGGACGGCCACCGCCAGCTTCGCGACCGGCTCGAACGCCGGGGCGATGATCGCCGACGCGGCCAGCGCCAGGGCCTGGGGCACGGGCGGCGAGACCAGCCCGGCCACCGCGATCGCACCGCCGAGGGCCATCAGCGCGAGGTAGTTCGTGCTCAGCCGGCCGTGGTGGCGCAGGGTGCGCTCGAACTCCTCCCACGGCGACTCGTCGGCGTCGTCCTCGACGGCGTCCTGCATGCCGGTGGCGACGACGCTCTCCGTGCGCACGGTGGCCACGGTGATCGGCCCCTGCTCGCGGGCGCGCTCGACGGCCGCGAGGACGTCGTCGATGGCGCGGTTGAGCACGTGCAGGCTGAGCACGTCGCCGGGCGGCTTGACCGACCCGTCGCGCTGGTGGGTCAGCGCGAGCACGCCGTCGTGGGCGGAGAGCTCCTCGACCAGGTCGTCGGCCGCGGCGGACGGGACGGTCACGTCGATCTGGTGGTGCACGCCCGCCCCCTCAGCAGCCGACGGGACGCACGGCCCGCACGACGACGAGCTCCTCGGTGCTCTGCCCCGGCGTCGCGAGGCCGCGCTGGCACAGCAGCTCGCTGCGCGCCGTGAGCACGGGCCCGTAGGGGTGCTCGTGGCGGGCGACGACCTCCGCGGACAAGCCCCGCTCCTGCAGCCGGCGAACGGTCAGCGCGGGGTCGTTGAAGGCCGAGTGCACGACCAGCAGCCGCCCGCCGTCGGTCAGCACCTCCGGGGCCTCGTCGCACACGCGGTCGAGCACGGCGCGGCCGTCACGGCCGCCGTCGAAGGCGCGCGCGATCCCGTATGCGGGCAGCTCGTCGGTCGCGGCCGGGACGTAGGGCGGGTTGGAGACGACGACGTCGAACCGCTCCCCCGCCACCGGCGCGGTGAGGTCGCCGCGGCGGGTCCGGACCCGCCGGCCGTGCCGCAGGGCGTTGATCCGGGTCGAGAGCAGGGCGCGCCGGGAGAGGTCGACCGCCGTGACGTCGGTGCAGGGCACCCCGGCGGCGACGACCGACAGGGCGCCCGCCCCGGCGCCGAGCTCGAGCACCCGGCACGGGCGCGCGACGCCGCAGCCGTGGTCGGTGAGCTCGGCGCGCAGCACGTCCGCGAGCAGCCAGGTGTCCCGCTGGACGGGGTACACGCCGGGCACGCGGAAGACGCGGTGGTGCGGCCGGATGCCGGCCATCGGCTCCGGCGTCGTGGTCCTCGGCGCACTCGGGGAGCGGCGCGGGTCGACGGTGGTCATGAGTTCGGCGTTACCCGGCTGTCGGCGCCGGGGAGTCCGCCGCGCCGGGTCGCGGATCTCACGTGCGGAACGGCGCTGGAGCGGCGATCCGATCGGGTACCACCTCGGCTCCGCCGTGCCCACCCACCGGCCTCGTCGACGTCCGCCCCCCTGCGAAGGAGCGATCCGTGACCGCCCTGCCCTCTGCCCGCGGACCGGTCTCGTCCGCCGTGCTCGACGTCCTCGCCGGGCGCCGGGCGGCAGCCGACCTGCCGCACCGACCCGACGGGGATCCGCTGGGCGAGGACCTCCAGCTCGCCCTCTACTGCTGCTACGAGCTGCACTACCGCTCCTTCGACGGCGTCGCCGACGACCTCGAGTGGGACCCCGACCTGCTGCGCCTGCGCGGACACCTCGAGACGCTGTTCCTCGACGCCGTGCGCGCCGAGGTCGCCGGCGGCGACGACGTCGAGGCGGCGGTGGACGCGCTGCTCGTCGAGCCCGTCGACGGCTCCGGGCCCTCGTGGCACCTCGCCCGCGACGGCGAGCGCTGGCAGCTCGACGAGTACGTCGCGCACCGCTCGATCTACCACCTCAAGGAGGCCGACCCGCAGGCGTGGGTGATCCCGCGCCTCGACGCCGTGCACGGGCGCGCGAAGGCGTCGCTGATGACCGTCGAGCACGACGAGTTCGGCGCCGGCCACCCCGAGCGCATGCACGCGCGGATCTACAGCGAGATGATGGCCGGTCTCGGTCTCGACACCGCGTACGGCGCCTACCTCGAGGTCGCGCCGGCGGCGACGCTGGCCACCGTCAACATCATGTCGCTGTTCGGGCTGCACCGGCGCTGGCGCGGGGCGTCGGTGGGCCAGTTCGCGCTCATCGAGATCACCTCACCGCCCGGGGCGGCGCGCCTCGTCACCGCCATCGAGCGGCTGGGGCTCCCGGCCGAGGTCACAGCGTTCTACGCCGAGCACGTCGAGGCCGACGCCGTGCACGAGCAGCTGGTGCGCCGCGAGCTCCTCGCCGGCCTGCTGGAGCGCGAGCCGGAGCTCGCCGCGGACGTCGTGCTGGGGATCCAGGCCTCGACGCTGCTCGAGGACCGGCTCGCCGATCAGCTGGTGGCGGCCTGGTCGGCCGGGGAGTCGTCGCTGCTCGGGGTGCCGGCGCCCGCCTGATCCTTCGGGGGGCGCGCCTTGCGCCGGTGGCTCGTGTCGCAGAACGGGTAGCGCTTGGTGCGCCGGCACGCACACAGCGCGACCACCGGGCGCTCGCTGGTCACCGTGGTCCCGTCCGGGAGCTCGAGCTCGACGGGTCCCTCGACGAGGAACGGACCGCCCTCGGTCATCGTGACGCGGGTGGGGCGTGACGGTGCGGCCATGGCGGCGACTACCCCGGCAGCGCCGGGCGGCACACCCGCGCGAGCTCCCCGGGGTGCGTGAGCGGCACCATGTGCGCCCCGTTCCGGGTGGTCACCACCGTGATGCCGGGGCGGACGGCGGCGAGGTCGGCCAGCCACGCCGACGGCGCGAGGTGGTCGTGGGGGCCGCGGACCACGAGGACCGGGACGTCCGAGCCGCGGAGCGTCTCGCGCAGATCGTGCCGCCGGGCCGCCCGCAGCGCGCGGGCGAAGCCGGAGAGCCGGGTCGTGGCGTACTGGCGCAGCATCACCGGGACCCGCCGCGGGTCCTCGCGGGCGGCCGTGCGCAGCCAGCGGGTGACGAGCGTGCGCCGCGGCGACATCCGCGGGTCCGCGGTCGGACCGACGAGGACCAGCCCGCTGACCGCGTCGGGGTGGCGCCGTGCGGCCTCGGCGACCACCTGGCAGCTCGCGGAGTGCCCGATCAGCACGACCGGGCCGGGCCCGGGCAGCCGGCGTGCGAGGTCGTCGGCCGACGCCGCCGGCGTGATCGGCCCGGGCCCCGCCCGGAGCCCGTAGGCGGGGAGGGCGACGACCGCCGTGCCGGGGAGGCGCTCCGCGACGTCACGCCACCCGCGCTCGGTGAGGCCGAGACCGGGCACGGCGACCGCTCTCATGCGGACCGGCGCACCACGAGCGTCGCGGGCAGGAGGCGGGGCTCGGGATCGGGCGTGTCACCGGTGTCCCCGGTGTCACGGCGGCGGGCGCGCACGATGGCGTCCAGGGCCTCGACCAGCGTGCGCCCCAGCTCGTACTTGTCGGTGTGCACGGTGGTCAGCGGCGGGTCCAGGTCGGCGGCGAGGGTGAGGTCGTCGTAGCCGACGACCGCGCAGTCGTCGGGCACGTGGCGCCCCCGCTCGCGCAGGGCGCGGATCGCGCCGACGGCCATGAGGTCGTTGAACGCGAACAGCGCGGTGACCTCCGGGTGCTCGCCGAGCAGCTGCGCGGCCGCGGCGGCGCCGCCGGTGATCGTCGGGGGGCCGGTGACGATCGGCGACCCGGGGGCGGCGGCCGCGGCGAACGCGTGGCGGCGGACGTGGTCGACGCCGACGGCGCCGTCCAGCATCCCGAGGTGCCGGTGCCCCTGCGCGTGGAGGTGCTCGACGGCGAGGCGGGTGCCGGTGGCGAAGTCCGACGACACGCTCGCGACCGTGGGGGCGGGCGCGCGCCGGTCCGCGACGACGAGGGGCAGGCGGCGGTGCAGCGCGACGAGCTCCTCGTCGCCGAGCGCCTCGAAGAACCCGATGACGCCCTCGGCGCCGCCCTCGAGGATCTCGCGGGCCGCGGTCGACTCCCGCCCCGCGTGGGCGTCGGTGTTGTGCACGACCACCGAGAACCCGTGGGCCCCGGCGGCGTCGAACACCCCGCGCGCCACCGCGGGGAAGAAGGGGTTGGCGATGTCGGAGAGGATCAGCCCGAGGGTCCCGGCCCGCTGGGTGCGCATGCCGCGCGCGAACACGCTGGGCCGGTAGTCGAGCTCCTCGATCGTCGCGAGCACCCGGCGCCGGGTCGCCGCGCTGATCTCGCCCTTGCCGTTCATGGCGCGCGAGACGGTCTGCCGCGAGACCCCGGCGGCGCGGGCGACGTCGTCGATGGTGACGCGGACCGACGGCTCGACCTCCATCGTGTCGACCCTAGTGCCGCCCGTCCGGCGTCCACGGCTCGCGACGCGCGCCGCCGGCGGGGTGCACCTCGCGGACCACGGGGCGCGGATGGCCGTCGTCGGCGGCGCGGCGCGCGACGGCCTCGCCGATCCCCTCGGCCGCGCTGGCCGGGGCGAGCACCAGCGCGCTGCCCCCGAAGCCGCCGCCGACCAGGCGGGCGCCGAGCGCGCCGTGCTCGAGTGCGGTGTCGACGACCGCGTCGAGCGCCGGCACGGACACAGCGAAGTCGTCGCGGAGCGAGGCGTGGGACGCGGTGAGCTCCGGGCCGACCTCGGCGGGGCGCCCGGCGCGCAGGAGCTCGACCACCCGGTGCACGCGCTCCTGCTCGGTGACGACGTGGCGGGCCCGCTGCAGCAGCTGGCCGTCCAGCTGCTCGAGCATGTCCCGCGTCGCGTCGCGCAGCGCCGGGACGCCGAGCGCGCCGGCGGCCGCGGCGCAGGCGGCGCGACGGTCGGCGTACCCGCCGTCGGCGAGGTCGTGGCGCACCCGGGTGTCGACGACCAGCGTGACCAGCCCGACCTCGTCGAGCCCGAGCAGCACGTCCTGCCCCTCCAGCGTGCGGCAGTCGAGCAGCAGCGCGGCCCCGTCGCGGCACAGCAGCGACGCCGCCTGGTCCATGATCCCGACCGGCGCACCGACGACGTCGTTCTCGGCGCGCCGGCCGGCGCGGGCCAGCGTGGGGCGGTCGATGTCGGCGCCGCTCAGCTCCGCGACCGCCAGGGCGACCGCGCACTCGAGCGCCGCCGACGACGACAGCCCCGACCCGAGCGGGACGTCGCCCGCGACGACGAGGTCGAAGCCGTGCCCGCCCGGCAGCCCGGCCTCGCGCAGCGCCCACAGCGTGCCGAGGGCGTAGGCCGACCAGCCCCGGGCCCGCGGCAGGGCGTCGAGGGTGGTCGTGACCGGCTCGCCGGGCTCCTGCGCCGACCGCAGCGTGACCACGTCGTCGCCGCGGCGCCCGGCGGCGACCCGGCAGCGCCGGTCGATCGCGAAGGGCAGCACGTGACCCTCGTTGTGGTCGGTGTGCTCGCCGATGAGGTTCACGCGGCCCGGCGCCGAGAAGACGCCCTCGGGGTCGCGGCCGACGGTGTCGCGGAAGGTCGTGACGATCTCCTCGACCCGGTCCGCCGCCCCGCTGCTCACGCCGGCACCTCCACGTCTCGGCACGCCTCGCGGAGGCGCTCGGCGGCCAGCTCGGGGGCGACGTCGGTGAGGAACGCGCCGCCGAAGGTCTCCGACCCCGCCAGGTACTTCAGCTTGCCCCCGCCGCGGTGCGGGGGGCAGATCTCCAGGTGCACGTGGGCGACGTCGCGGTCGGTGCCGTCGGTGGGCGCGGCGTGGACGCCGAGCAGGTAGGACGTCCGGAAGCCGAACCACGCGTCGTAGCCGGCCAGCACCCGGGCGAGGACGCGGGCGAGGTCGGCTCTCGCCGCTGTGCTGGTCCCGGGCAGCGACGGCACGTGCTCGCGGGCCCAGATGTCGATCTCGTAGGGGAAGCGCGCCCACGGCGGCACCCCGGCCACGAAGTGCTCGCCGGCCACGACCTCCCGGGGGCCGCCGGCCTCGGCGGCGACGACGTCGCAGAACACGCAGCGCCCGGTGCGGTCGTGGTGGCGGCGTCCGGCGGCGAGCTCGCGCGCCGGGCGCGGGGGGACGTCGGGGTAGGCGTAGATCTGCCCGTGGGGGTGGTGCAGCGTCACCCCGACCGCCTCGCCCTTGTTCTCGAACGGGAGCACGTAGCGCACGCGGGGGTCGGCGCCGAGGTCGGCGACCCGGCGGGCCCACGTCTCGACGAGCAGGTGCACCCGGGCGACGCCGACGTCGGCGAGGGTGGCGTCGTGGTCGTCGGTGAACACGACGACCTCGCAGTGGCCGTAGGCCGGCTCGACGGGGACGAGATCGGTGCCGGCGATCTCCGGTGGCGGGGGGTCGGTCGACAGCGACGGGAAGCGGTTGTCGAACACCGCGACGTCGAAGTGCTCGCGCGGGATCTCGGTGCCGGGCCCCCCGGGGCGCGTCGGGCACAGCGGGCACGCCGCGGCCGCGGGCTTGTAGGTCCGGTCCTGGCGGTGCGTCGCGAACGTGACCCACTCGCCGTGGGTGGGGTCGAAGCGGCGCTCGCTCACGACTCGTCCCCCCACGAGAACCAGCGGATCGTGCGGCCGTCGGCGAGCTGCTCGACCTCCTCGCGGACCGCGGCCTCCTCGGGTGGCCCCGACGCTCCGTGCTCGTCCAACGACCCCTCCCCCTTGACGCCGACCTCACGCCGGTATCAATCTCGTGAACCATCACGTTAACGTTCACGGCCCACATGCGACAGGGAGACGCGATGCTGCGGCTCGACCTGGGATGGCTGGACTACACGCTGCTGGCGGTCTACTTCGTGGTGGTCCTGGGCATCGGCGTCGTCGCCCGGCGCGCAGTGGGCACGAGCGCCGACTTCCTCCTCGCCGGGCGCTCGCTGCCCGCGTGGGTGACGGGCCTGGCGTTCGTCGCGGCCAACCTCGGCGCCACCGAGATCATCGGCATGGCGGCGAACGGCGCCCAGTACGGCGTCGCGACCGTGCACTACTACTGGATCGGCGCGATTCCGGCGATGGTCTTCCTGGGCATCGTGATGATGCCCTTCTACTACCGCTCGAAGGTCCGCTCGGTCCCCGAGTTCCTCAAGCTGCGCTACAACAACCAGACCCACGTGCTCAACGCCGTCGTGTTCGCGGTGGCCAGCGTGCTCATCGCCGGTGTCAACCTCTACGCCCTGGCGATCGTGCTCCAGGCTCTGCTCGGCTGGCCGCTCTGGGCCGGCATCCTCGCCTCCGCCGCGGTCGTCCTGATCTACATCGGCGCCGGCGGGCTGGGCAGCGCGATCTACGGCGAGGTCCTGCAGTTCTTCATCATCCTCGCCGGGCTGATCCCGCTCGCGATCGTCGCGGTCCGCTCGGTGGGCGGGTTCGCCGAGCTCGGCCGCCGCGTGGAGGCCTCCACCCTCGGCCCGAACGGCCTGCACGCCTGGCAGGGCACCGGCGTCGGGGACGTCACCAACCCCATCGGCGCCAGCTGGATCGGGATCGTGCTGGGGCTCGGCTTCGTGCTGTCCTTCGGCTACTGGACGACGAACTTCGCCGAGATCCAGCGCGCGCTCTCGGCCAAGGACCGGTCGGCCTCGCAGCGCACCCCGCTGATCGCCGCCTTCCCGAAGATCTTCATCCCGGCGGTGACGATCATCCCGGGGCTCGTCGCGCTCGTCGCCATCCCGAACTTCGGCAACGACGAGACCGGCGGCCTCGAGTACAACGACGCCATCCCCGCGCTCATGGGCCAGCTCCTGCCGCAGGGCGTGCTCGGTGTGGCCGTCACCGGCCTGTTCGCCTCGTTCATGGCCGGTGTCGCCGCCAACGTCAGCTCGCTGAACACCGTCGTCACCTACGACCTCGTGCAGCCCTACCTGGCGCGGGGCCGCTCGGACGCCTACTACCTGAGGATGGGTCGGGCCGTCACCGCGGGCGGCGTGATCATCGCGGTGGGCACCGCGTTCCTCGCGGCCGGCTTCAACAACATCATGACCTACCTGCAGTCGCTGTTCGGCATCTTCAACGCGCCGATCTTCGCGACGTTCATCCTCGGCATGTTCTGGAAGCGGACCACCGGCTCGGGCGGCTTCTGGGGCCTGCTCTCCGGTGTCGTCGCCGGGACGCTCGTGTTCGTGCTGTCCAAGGCTGGCGTGCTGACGTTCGGCTCGGACATCGAGGTGACCTTCTACCAGGCCGGCGCGGCGTTCGTGGTCGACGCGGTGGTCACCGTCCTGGTCTCGCTGTCCGGCCGCGCCCCGGCCCGCTCGCAGCTCGCCGGCATCGTCTACGGCGTCGCGGGCGCCGACGGGGTCGTGCCGACCGTGCGCCAGCCGCGCGAGGCCGTCTGGTGGCGGCGCCCCGTCCTGCTCGGCGGGATCGCGCTCGCCCTGACCGTCGTCCTCAACATCCTGTTCGCGTGAGGGAGCCTCGATGAGCACTGGAGACGGTCCGGCCGTCACGAGCCGGATGGCGCGCCTGTTCGACGTCCGCTACGTGATCGGGGGCCTGCTCGGGTTCTACGGCGTCGTGCTGGTGATCCGCGGGCTGCTGGACGGCGCCGCGGAGCTCGCCCAGGCGGCCGGGTTCGCGGTCAACCTCTGGACCGGGATCGTCCTGGTCCTCGTCGCGGTGGCGTTCCTGGCGTGGGCGTCGCTGCGTCCGCTGGGGATCGACGTCGACGCGGACGCCGACGACCTGGCCGGGCCGTCTGCGTGACCCAGGGTCCTGCGGGCCGGGGTGACGTCGTGCCCGGTGCGGGCCGAGCGGACGTCGTCCTCGACCCCGAGGCGGAGCTCGCGGCCGCCGGCGCGGACGCGCGCGCCCGCACCTCCGGACCGGCCGGCATCGTGAGCTGCACGTGGTGGAGGGCGTCGGCGTGACACCTCAGAGGGGGACGTGTGGTCGTCCGCCGGGTCGGGGTTGTCGGTCGGGGTCGAGGATCCAGGGTGGGGTGAACCAGGGCCGGCCGTCGATCATGTGGATGGTCCAGTGTCCGTGGTGGATCAGTTGGTGGTGGTGGCGACACAGCAGGCACATGTTGTCGAGCGCGGTAGCGCCGAGGTCGACCCATTCCTGCACGTGGTGGGCTTGGCAGCGTCGGGGTGGGCGGGTGCAGCCGGGGAACGCGCAGCCCCCGTCTCTGTGGTTCAGCGCGCGGCGGATGGCGTCGGGGGCGGTGCGTTGGCGGCGCCCGACGTCGAGGGGTTCGGATCTCGAGCCGAGCAGCATGGGGATGATCTCGGCGTCGCAGGCCCAGCGGCGCACGGTGGCGGGGTGCACGCGGAGCCCGGAGTCCAGCACGCCGTAGCCGCCCGTGGTCTGGAGGGCCTGGCGGAGCCAGTGGTGGTCGATGGTGATCGTGAGCAGCGCCCGCCCCGCTCCTTCCGGCCTGGGCCGTCGCCCGGCGGGTGCGGGGTGGCGCGGCTCGGGAATCAACGCGTCCTGCGTCTCGTCCTGCGGGTCGTCCTGCGGGTCGTTGGGGGTGGGCTCGGGCTGGTCGGTGCCGGCGGCGTGCTGTGCCGCGTTGTGTGGGTGGCGGGCGGTATCGACGAGGTCCTTCAAGCCCTCGATGCGGCGCTGCGCGAGCTGGCGGGTGTCGTCGGGGCCACACGGGGCGGCGAGGTCGTCGATGATCCCGGTGAACGCTTCGACGTCCACCGCAGGGCCTGTCAAGTTGTCTGTGTAAGTTGATCTATGGGTCGGTCAGCTGAGGTAGGGGCCGATGCGGTCGGGGTAGGCCAGGGCGAGAGCGCCGAGGGCTTGTTTCCAGCCGAGCACGGTGCTGCCCT
>NZ_JBHSKG010000014.1:0-190289 GCF_042657905.1 Actinomycetospora rhizophila
CGCCGCCGCGCCCAGGACTCCAACTGCTCCCGTTCGTCCTCGGAGAGCACGATCGCCACCGGCGCAGGTCCACGAGCCATACCTCGAACCTAACAACCGCTGCCGAACTTCCGACTCAGGACACTAGATCCCGTCGAGCGCCTCGTCGAGCGCCTTGTCCAGCGCCGCGGCCACCGCCTCGCGCCGGTCGGCGTCGCGGCGCAGCGAGCGGGAGAGCTCGAGGTGCACGAACGCGGTCCCGGCCCGCGCCGCCGCGCGGCCCTGCACGTTCCGGCGGCCCAGCAGGTCGGCCCAGCGCTCGTCGTCGCCCTCGCCCACCCGCTCCCCCGCGTCCGCGAGCCGGTCCCGGACGGCCGCCAGCAGCGCGCTGTCCCCCGCCGCACCGGGCGAGAGCACGACGTCGACGCCGGCGCGGTCGGCGAACCCGTGCAGCTGGACCTGCGGCAGGCCCCGGCCCACGAGCACCGCGGCGACCCGGGAGAACGGCGCGTCGTCGCGGGACGACACGTCGGCGGGGCACTCGACGCGGTCGCGCGCCTCGGGCGGCGCGCCGGCGACCCGGTGGGCGCCCGCCTGCAGGTAGAGCACGCCGGGGCGGCGCTGCGCGAGGGCGAGCCCGACGTGCTCGGTGGCGAGGTCGGCGTTGGGGTGCGGGACCTCGACCACCGCGTCCGGCGCGGCCCGCAGCACGATCACCAGCCAGGCCCGCTCGTCGCCGGGATCGGAGGCGAGCAGCAGGCGGTCGCCCTCGCGGGTCGCCGCGAGCCCCAGGTCGGCCCCGGCCGCGGCCGCCGCGGCGCCGTCGCCGTGGGCCAGCGCGTCGCCCAGCGCGTCGAGGGCGGCGAGCTCGGGGCCCCGCGGCGGGCGGTAGGGCCCGTCACGGTGCATCACGCGCACGAGCCGGGCGATCCGCTGCGACACCCCGGATCCGCCCACCACGACGACTCTGCCAGGCGCCCTCGGGATGATCGCGGTGTCGGTGACGATCGCTGTCGGATCCGACACGGATCGTCACCCGGACGGCGGTCAGGCGCCCCCCGCGCCGGTCAGCGCACCGGCTGCGGCGGTCCCCAGACGGGGCGGGGCTCGGCGACCGGCGTGCCGGGCACGGGCTCGCGGCGGATCGGCGCGCGCCGCGGCGGCGGCCCCGCCGGCCCGTGCGGTCCCGACAGCCCGGGCGGCGGCACGGGCGGCGGCACCGTCGGCGGCGGCGCGAGCCCCGGACGGGGACCCGCCGGGCCCGGTGGCGGTGGCGGGGGCGTCGGGACCGCCCGGAGTCCCGGGACGCCGGCCTGCGCCGTCGGCGCGGCGGGCGATCCGGGCAGGACGGTGGTGGCGGTGGTGGGCGCGGGGTGCGCCGGGCCGCCGGCGAGGGTCGCGGTCACCGCGTCGGGGTCGGCGGCCACGGGCCAGGGCACCCGGCGCAGCGTGACGGCCGCCGAGCGGCGGTGGGAGCGCCGGGGCACCGGCTGGGCGGGACCGTCGTCGCGGCGCGCATGCCGCCCGGACGGCCGGGGTTCCGCTGCTCCGGGAGGTGCGACCGGTGCTGCCATGCGGACCAGTGTGGACGTCGCGGACGCCCGTTCTGGACCGGGGGACGGCCGTTGGGCCGACGGGGTGGCGGGCCGGTTCCCGCCCGTGACCCCGCGGAGCGGAGGATGGCGACACACCCTGTCCGGGACGGCGGGGCTCCCGCGCGGAGCAACGGCTTCGTCACCCTGGACGCGGTCACCTCCCGCCGACCAGGGAAGCTGAGGCCCATGACGTCTGCTTCGCCGACGCCGACACAGCTCGACTTCACCCAGTCCGCCCGCCTCCAGGCGCGGCTGCACGACCTCGTGCCGGGCGGCGCGCACACCTACGCGCGCGGGTCGGACCAGTACCCCGAGACGATGACGCCGATCATCGAGCGCGGCCGCGGGGCGCGGGTGTGGGACGCCGACGGCAACGAGTTCGTCGAGTACGGCATGGGCCTGCGCTCGGTGACGCTCGGGCACGCCTACGAGCCGGTGAACGCGGCCGTCCGCGAGGTCCTCGACCGGGGCATGAGCTTCTCGCGCCCGAGCCGCCTCGAGGTGGAGGCCGCCGAGGACTTCCTCGGCCTGGTCTCGGGCGCCGACATGGTCAAGTTCGCGAAGAACGGCTCCGACGCCACCACCGCCGCCCTCAAGCTCGCGCGCGCGGCCACCGGGCGCGACATGGTCGCCGTCGCCGACCAGCCCTTCTTCTCCACCGACGACTGGTTCATCGGCGGGACCCCGATGAATGCCGGCATCCCCGCCACCACGAAGGTGGGCACGCTCGGGTTCGTCTACAACGACCTCGACTCCCTGCGCGCGCTGTTCGCCGCGCACCCCGGACGCATCGCCGCGGTGTTCATGGAGGCCGCGGCGGCGCTGCACGAGCCGGCGCCCGGCTTCCTCGAGGGCGTGCGCGAGCTGTGCACGGCGCAGGGCGCGGTGCTGGTGTTCGACGAGATGATCACCGGCTTCCGCTGGTCGGCGCACGGCGCGCAGGCGGTCTACGGCGTCACGCCCGACCTGTCGACGTGGGGCAAGGCGATGGGCAACGGCTTCCCGGTCTCCGCGCTCGCCGGCCGCCGGGAGCTGATGGAGCTCGGCGGGCTGCGCACCGACGCCGACCGGGTCTTCCTGCTCTCCACCACCCACGGGCCGGAGACGGTGGGGCTCACCGCGTTCCGCGCCGTGGTCGAGGCCTACCGCCGCGAGGACCCGGTGGCCACCATGCGCCGCCAGGGCACCAAGCTCGCCGAGGCGTGCAACGAGGTCGTCGCGGCGGCCGGGCTCACCGAGTTCGTCGACGTCGTCGGCCACCCGGCGTGCCTCGTCTTCCGCACCCGCGACGCCGACGGGCACCCCTCGCAGCCGATGCGGACCGTGTTCCTCGCCGAGCTGCTGCGCCGCGGCGTGCTGGGGCAGTCGTTCGTCATCTCCGCGGCGCACACCGACGCCGACGTCGAGCACACCGTCGCCGCGGTGGCCGGCGCGCTGCCCGCCTACGAGAAGGCGCTCACCGACGGGCCGGAGGCGGTGCTCGAGGGCCGCCCGGTCGCCCCCGCGCTGCGCGCCTCGGCGGCACCGAGGCGGCTGAGGTGACCGCCGCGGGGGGACGCTGGCTCGTCACCGGCGGCGCCGGGTACATCGGCGCGCACACCGTGCGGGCGCTGCGGGCCCGCGGCGACGCGGTGGTGGTGCTCGACGACCTGTCGACGGGGCTGGCCGAGCGCGTCGACGACGACGTCCCGCTCGTGCGGGCGAGCACCCTCGACGAGGACACGGTGGCCGCGGCCCTCGCCGACCACGACCTCGACGGCGTCATGCACTTCGCGGCGCGCAAGAGCGTGCCCGAGTCGGTGGCCCGCCCGCTCTGGTACTGGCGCGAGAACGTCGAGGGCCTGCGCAGCGTGCTCGCGGCCTGCGACCGGGCCGGCGTCGGGCGGTTCGTCTACTCGTCGAGCGCCGCGGTCTACGGGGCCACGGCGGGCGGGGCGGTCGGCGAGGACGACCCGTGCGAGCCCGTGAACCCCTACGGCACCACCAAGCTCGCCGGCGAGTGGCTGCTCGCCGACGTCCACCGCGCCACCGGCCTGCGCTACGTCGCGCTGCGCTACTTCAACGTCGCCGGCGCCCGGGACGCGCGCCTCGCCGACCGGGGCCAGGCCAACCTCGTGCCGATCGCGCTCGACGCCGTCGCCCGCGGGAGCGCGCCGACGGTGTTCGGCACCGACTACGACACCCCCGACGGCAGCTGCGTGCGCGACTTCGTGCACGTCGACGACCTCGCCGACGCCCACGTCGCCGCCACCGCGCTGCTCGACGCGCCGTGCGCCGAGACGCTCAACGTCGGCGTCGGCCGGGGCTTCTCGGTGCTCGAGGTGATGGCCACCGTCGCGCGCATCGCGGACACCCCCGTCGAGCCGGTGCTCGCCGCGCGGCGCCCGGGCGACCCGGCCTCGGTGGTCGCGGACGTCTCCCGGATCGCCGAGCGGCTCGGCTGGCGCGCCCGCCACGACCTCGACGACATCGTCGCCTCCGCCTGGGAGGCGCGCAGGGCGCGCCTCAGCCCGTCGGCGCCAGCGTCCTGACGACCTTCTTCGCGAGCCCCGTGCCCTTGCGGGCGACCTTGCCGAACAGCTCGCCCACGTCGGTGAGCGGCGTGAGCACGACCCGATGCATCGCGTACGGCGGCTCGTGGGGACCGACGATGCCGGGCCGCGTGGTCACCGCGGCGCGGTAGCCCGCGGTGCGCGCGAGCTCCATCGTCTGCTGGTCGTAGTCGCCCGCGTTCCCGTTCGGGTAGGCGAGCAGGTCGACGGTCTGCCCGAGCCCGCTCTCGAGGGCGCGACGGCTCTCGACGAGCTCCTCGCGCTGGGTGTCGGCGTCCTCGCGGGCGAGGATCGGGTGGGTGACGGTGTGCGAGCCGACGCCGTGCCCGGTGGCGGCGAGCGCCCGCGCGCCGGCCCAGTCGAGGAACATCGGCGCGCGCTCGGGCGGCGGCGGGGCGATGCGCTCGGCGATGCGCGCGACCGCCTCGACGCGCGTGGCGCGGTCGACCAGCTTGAGCTCGTCCTTGAGCGCGGCCTGCGCGCCGAGCCGCGCGGCCGGCGTCGTGAGGTCGTGGGTGCGCCCGGCCCATTCCAGCGAGCTCGCCGTGCACCGGTCGAACGCGTCGGCGAGCTCCTCCCACCAGGCGCCGATGCGCCCGGAGAGGATGTCCGAGACCAGGAAGAACGTGCCGTGCATGCCGCGCCGGTCGAGGGCGGGCACGGCGGCGTCGAGCCAGTCGGCGTAGCCGTCGTCGAAGGTCAGCGCCACCGCCCGCGGCGGCAGTGAGCCGCCGGCCGCGAGCGTGTCGACGGCCTCGGACAGCGGGACCACGGTGGCGAGCTTGTCGATCGCCGCGAGCTGGCGGTCGAACCCGCGACGCCCCGCACCCGGGTCCGCCGGGTAGAACGGCGTCGGGTCGATGTTGTGCCAGCCGAGCACGAGGAGTCGTCGACTCATGGCGTTCGACGGTATCGGCACGCTCAGCGCCTGCGCGTTCCGGGCATCCGGGCCAGCACCGGACGCGCGGCGTCGCGCAGGCGCGCGCGCAGCTCCGGCGAGAGCCCGTCGGTGGCGCGGCGGACGCCGGCGTCGACCTGCGCGAGCAGGCGGGTCGGGTCCAGCGCGCCCGCGACGACCAGCGTCTCGACCGCGCGCTCGTCGGTGGCGAAGCGCGCCTTGTAGGTCTCGCCACCGAGCAGCAGGTCGTACTCCTCGGCGCCCTCCTCGATCGCCTCGCGCACCGTGTGCGCCATGAGCACGAGACCGACGCTCTTCTCGGCCCACTCCGGGTCGAAGCCCGCCTGGAAGTACGCGTAGCGCCCGCCGATCCGCCAGGCGTAGAGCGCCGCGACGGCGGTCCGGTCTCCTGGGGTCGAGCTCCGCTCCCCTATCGGCGTGCTGTGCTCATTCCCGTCTCCCGGGACCTCGAGGAACGACATCCGCAGCCAGCCGCGCTCCAGCGCCGCGGCGGCGAAGTCGGCGTGGAACGCGTGCACGGTGGGGCTCGTGATCGTCGAGCCGCCCTCGCGCTCGTCCCAGCGCAGGTTGTGCAGCCGGAAGAACTCGGCGACGTCGGCGGCGACCTCGCCCGGCGACGACGTCGCGCGCACCTTCGCGCCCAGACCGTCGACCAGCGCGCGCTCCTTGCGCCGCACCTGCTGGCGGAAGTTGCGGCTGCGCGCGCCGAGGAACGAGTCCCACGTGTGCCCGGTGAGCGGCACGAACGGCATGACGCCGCCGCGCAACCGGGTCGCCGCGACGCGTCCGCGCAGGCCCTCGCCCAGCGCCGGGACCCACGCCGCTCCGGCGTCGACGTTGTGCAGGACGACGGCCTCGCGCCCCAGCGCGCCGGCCGCGGCGCGGGCGACCTCGGCCTCGCGTCCCGCCGCGGCCACCGGCGCGAAGCGGTCGCCGACGTTCGCGCCGGCGAAGCGCACGGTCCGTCCCGAGCGGCACAGCGGCAGCAGCCCGGCGAGGCTTCCGTCCGCGTCGCGCACCCGCACCACGAACGGGGGCGCGTCCTGCCCGTAGTGCCGGGCGTAGGCGGCGTACCACTCCGGGGACACGAAGGCGTTGCCCGCGGCCTCGGCCAGGGCGCGCCACTCGTCGGTCAGGCCCGGCTCGTCGGCGGGATCGGCGAGGATCTCGACGTCACGGCTCACCCGGCCGAGGCTAACGGGCGGCATCCGGCGCATCCGGGGGCCAACCTCCCCGGCCGCCGGACGTCCTCCTATCGGTGAGCGAATCCTCAGTGTCGGGTCCCGGCGCGCTGCCCGACGGCGATGCCGCCGAATGCCGTCGGTACCGTTGGTCCAGCCCGGCGTGCGGTTCGCTCCCCATCGGCCCGCCGCGACCCCGACCCTTCTGCGAGGACTCCCTGCGATGAAGGTCAGTGTCTTCGGTCTCGGTTACGTGGGCACCGTGAGCGCCGCCTGCCTGGCCACGGAGGGCCACGACGTCATCGGCGTCGACGTCAACCCGGCCAAGCTCGCGATGATCGGTGACGGTCGTACCCCGGTCGTCGAGGAGCGGATCGGCGACATCGTCGCCGAGGTCGTCGCCTCCGGCCGGCTCACGGTCACCGACGACGTCGCCACCGCGATCCACGCCACCGACCTGTCGCTCATCTGCGTCGGTACCCCGTCGGCGCCCAACGGCAGCCTCGACACCACCTACCTGCAGCGCGCCGCCCGCGAGATCGGCGAGGCCCTGGCCTCCCGGGACCCGGACGCCGGCCGCCACACCGTGGTGTTCCGCTCGACGATGCTGCCGGGCACCTGCCTGGGCGTGCTCGTGCCGATCCTCGAGGAGGCCTCGGGGCTGGTCGCCGGGCAGGACTTCGGGGTCGCGGTGAACCCCGAGTTCCTGCGCGAGGGCTCGAGCGTCAAGGACTTCTACGACCCGCCCAAGACCGTGGTCGGCGAGCTCGATCCCGCGAGCGGCGACGCGGTGCTGTCGCTCTACGCCGGACTGGGCGCCCCGGAGTTCCGGGTCGAACCGCCGGTGGCCGAGATGACGAAGTACGTCGACAACACGTTCCACGGCCTCAAGATCGGCTTCGCGAACGAGATCGGCGCGCTGGCCCGCGAGCTCGGCGTCGACTCCCACGACGTCATGGAGATCTTCCTGTCCGACACGAAGCTGAACATCAGCCCGGCGTACCTGCGCCCGGGCTTCGCGTTCGGCGGCTCGTGCCTGCCCAAGGACCTGCGCGGGCTGGTGCACGCCGCCCGCCGGCACGACGTGCGCGTGCCGATCCTCGAGAACGTGCTCCCGTCCAACGACGAACACATCCAGCGCGCGTTCGAGCACGTCGCGGCCACCGGCAAGCGCCGGGTCGGCGTGTTCGGCCTCGCGTTCAAGGGCGGCACCGACGACCTGCGCGAGAGCCCGCTGGTCGAGCTGTGCGAGCGGATGCTCGGCAAGGGCTACGACCTGCGCATCTACGACCCCGCGGTCGTCGAGTCCGCGCTGCTCGGCGCCAACCGGGCCTTCATCGAGGCCCACCTGCCCCACCTGCGTGACCTGCTCGTCGACTCCGTCGCGGACGTCGTCGACCACGCCGAGGTCCTGGTCGTCGGGAAGGCGGACGACGACGTCCGCGAGGCCCTCGGCCACGGCACCGCGGCGCCCGTGATCGACCTCGTCCGGCTGCCCGACGCCGCGGCGCGTCGCCAACAGGAGGGATATGTCGGCCTTGCCTGGTAGAGCCCTGATCATCGTCGAGAACCTCTCGGTCCCCTTCGACCGGCGGGTCTGGCAGGAGTGCCAGACCCTCACCGGGCACGGGTGGGAGGTCGAGGTGATCTGCCCGCTCGGCACGAAGCGGGACACCGAGACCGAGGTCGTCATCGACGGCGTGCGGATCCACCGGTACCCGCTCGAGGCGGCGACCGGCGGCCCGCAGGGCTACCTCAAGGAGTACGGCACCGCCCTCTGGCACACCAACCGGCTGATCAAGCGCATCCAGAAGCGCGCGCCGGTCGACGTGGTGCACCTGTGCAACCCGCCGGACCTGCTGTTCCTGCCCGCGCTGCGCGCGAAGGCCCGCGGCGCCCGCGTCATCTTCGACCAGCACGACCTGGTCCCCGAGCTCTACCTCTCGCGGTTCCGCGAGAAGAAGGACTCGATGTACTGGGGGATGCGCCTGCTCGAGTGGGGCACCTACCGCACCGCGGACACGGTGATCGCCACGAACGAGAGCTACCGCGCCGTGGCCACCGGCCGCGGGCGGGTGCCGGTCGAGGACACGTTCGTGGTGCGCAGCGCACCGGCCGTCGAGCGGTTCGCGCTGCGTGAGCCCGAGCCCGCGCTGGCCCGGGGCCGCGAGCACCTCCTCTGCTACCTCGGGGTCATGGGCCCGCAGGACGGGGTCGACTACGCGATCCGCGCCCTGGCCGACCTCGCCGAGCGCCGCGACGACTGGCACGCGGTGTTCATGGGCACCGGCGACGCCTTCGACGACGTCGTCGCCCTCGCACACGCCTACGGGCTCGACGACCGGGTGTCGTTCACCGGCCGCATCCCCGACGAGGACGTGCTGCGCCATCTGTCCACCGCGTCGGTCTGCCTCGCGCCGGACCCGCGCAACCCGCTCAACGACGTGTCCACCATGAACAAGATCATGGAGTACATGGCGATGGGGCGGCCGGTGGTGTCGTTCGACCTGGTCGAGGCGAGGGTCTCGGCCGGGGAGGCGGCGGTCTACGCCCGACCCAACGACGTCGGCGAGTTCGCGGGCCTGGTGTCCGAGCTGCTCGACGACCCCCGTCGCCGCGCGGCGATGGGCGAGATCGGCATGGAACGCGTGTCCGGGCCGCTGTCCTGGACCAACTCGGAGAAGGAACTGCTGGCCGCCTACGAGTCGGCCATGCGGAACCGTCAGAGCACCTGAGCGATGACCAGCTCCGTCGACGACCCGTCCGCGGGCCCCTCGACGGGCGCAGCACGGCGGTCGCCTTGATCCACCACCGTAGGATGCCCACCGGCGTCCCCGGGGGGCGACACGCCGACGACCGGACGAAAGGCACGTCATGAGCCCGCTCCAGATCCAGTGGGATCGCATCCGCCGCCGGTGGGTGCTGATCCTCGTCATCGGCATCGTGGCGGCAGCCGGCTCGCTGGGGGCCTCGCTCCTGCAGGGATCGACCTACACCGGCCGGTCGGCGCTGACCATCGTGTCCCAGGACCGCGCGCCCGAGCAGGACACCGTCCTCGCCCAGGGCTACGCCGACTACTTCAACCAGGCGTCGTCGCAGCAGCAGCTGCGCCAGACCGCCGGTGTGCCCGACTCCGTCGGCCTCAACGCCCGCATCGCCGCGGCCAGCCCGATCGTGTACATCGAGGCCGTCGCGGACAGCCCCGAGGTCGCGTCCGAGTCGGCCACCAAGATGGCCGTCGCCCTGCGCGACGACGTCAACTCGAGCCTCGGCGGCGACGCCCAGCAGCAGCAGCTGAACACGCTCAACACGCAGCTCGCCGCGGCCCAGCGCGCCAACAACCAGGGTGAGATCAGCCGGCTGCAGGAGCAGATCAACGACATCCAGGGCCGCAGCACCAACCAGCTGCAGGACCTCCAGCTCAACGCCGGTGTCGTCTCCAACCCGACCAACGCGGCCCGCAACGCCGGCGCCGCCCTGATCGGTGGTCTCGTGCTCGGCGCGCTGCTCGCGATGGCGCTGGGCCGCTTCGAGAACCGGATCGTGACGCCGAGCGAGGTCCGCGACCGCCTCGGCCTGCAGGTGCTCGCCGTCGTCGGCGGCAAGCGCCGCTCCGGTGACAACGCCCGCAACGAGATGCTGCGCGCGCTGATGGGGCTCACCAACGCCCACGGCATGCCGACCCCGGGCTCGCTCGCGATCACCGGCCCGGTCACGGCCCGCGCGTCGAAGACCCGCGTCGCCGTCGCCCTCGCCGGCCTGCGCGCCCTGCAGGGCCAGACGACGCTGCTGGTCCAGGCCGACCTCGAGAGCGACGCCGGCGGCTCCACCGAGCTGGCCTCGATGTCCGGCGTCGCCGACTTCCTCGCCGAGCGCGGCGACAGCCGCATCGACGGCAAGGTGTTCTCCAACGGCCGGGCGCTGCTCGTCTCGCCGCGGGGCAGCAAGCGCGACGACCTGTTCGCGCTGTACTCCCGCTCGCACGTCTCGCGCCTGCTCGGCCAGGGGGCCATGCTCGCCGACCTGGTGATCATCGACGCCCCGCCCGCCGAGAGCGTCGAGGGCCAGGTCGTCTGCTCCGCCGCCGACCGCTCGCTGCTGGTGGTCGAGGAGGGCGAGACCCGCTCCCGCGACGCCTCCAACGCGCTCGACTCGCTGGCCCGCGCCGGCGGCACCGCGCTCGGCGTGGTGCTGGTGCGCAACCCCGGCCAGCTCGTCGACCCGGGCTTCCTCGCCGAGCGCAACTGGACCCCCGCGCGCCTGCCCGCGGGCCCGGTGCCGGCCGCGCGTCCCGTGGGCGGCCCGGCGGGGCCCGCCGGCCCGGCCGGTCCCGGTGCCCCCCCGCCCGGTGGCCCGCGTCCCGCGCAGGTCCCCCCGGCCGACCGCACCGCCCCGATCTCCCGCGAGAAGCTCGAGGAGGCCCGCGCCGCGATGGGCGCCGGTGCCGCCGCGGGCGCGGCGGCGGGTGCCGCCGGTGCCGGTGCCGCCGAGGGCAGCAACGGCGCGACCGTGAACGGCGCGAAGCCCACCAACGGCACCGCGGTGCGCGGCGCGGCGGCCCCGTCGGGGCAGCCCGCGCAGGGCACCAACGGCAGCTCGGGCCCCCGCCCGGAGCAGGCGTCGGGCCGTCCGGCCAAGCCCGCCACCGGCGCCTCGGGCTCCGGTGCCCCGTCCGCCCCGTCCGGCGCCGCCCCCGCGGGCGGCAGCCAGGGCGCCAAGCCCTCCCCCGGCGCGAAGCCCTCGCCCGGTGGGTCGGCGAGCTCGGGTACCGCGGGCGCCAAGCCCTCGTCCGGCCCGGCGGGCCCGGCCGCCCCGACCGCCCAGGGTGGCTCGTCGCAGGGCCCGTCCGGTCCGGCCCAGGGCAACCAGGCCACCCAGGCCGGTGCGCCCAAGCCCGCGGGCGGCGCGCCGCAGCCCGGTCCCGGCAGCCCCGCCACCGAGGCGCCCGGGGTGAGCGTCCACACGCGCCGCGGTGCCGGCGCCAAGCCCTCCCCGAGCCCGAAGCCCACCCCCGGCGGTGCCGGCGGTGCCGGCGGTGCCGGCGGCGGCCCCAAGCCGACCGGCCCGCAGCCGGGCGCCAACCCCGGCGCCGGCCCGTCCGCCTCCGGCCCCTCCTCGTCGGGCCCGAGCGGCCCGGCCGGTGCCCGGCCCGCCGGTGCCCCGTCGGCGGGCGCCCCCAAGTCCGGCGCCCCCAAGTCGAGCCCGAAGAGCCCGAAGGCCGACGGCGCCTCGGCGTCGCCGAGCTCGCCCCCCGGGGCGAAGCGGGTCGGCACCGCGCGGTTCACGCGCAGCTCCGCCCCCGCCGGTGCGGGTGCGGGCGTGAAGGACGGCGACAAGAAGTCCTCCGACGCCTCGTCGGGCCCGCACACCGGCGGTCTCTCCGCCCCCACGGTCACGCTGCGCACGGAGAAGTGACACCCGGGGCGACCCCCGGGCGACCGGGACCGGCGACCTGAGACGGAGAACTGAGTGAGCCTGCTGACCGGACGCTTCCGAGGGTCCTCGCGCCGTGACCTCGTCGTCGGCGCCGTCGCGGTCGTCGTCGTCCTCGGTCTCGCGGTCAGCGCGCCGAGCGACGTCGGCGTGCTGCTGGCCGGTGGCGCCGTGGCCGCCGGCGTCGGGCTCCTCGCGCTGGGCAACCCGTTGCTGGCGCTGCTGCTGGTGTTCGGGGCGAGCTTCCTGCGGACACCGCAGAAGGAGTTCGTCTCGATGGAGGCGCTGACGCCCTGCTTCTACGCGATGGTGCTGGCGCTGGCGATCGCGGTGGCCCAGCGCGCCCGGGAGCTGCCGCGCCTCGGGGCCGTCGAGTGGCTGATGACGACCTACATCGTCTGGAACATCCTCTCGATGTTCCTGCCCCACGAGTACGAGGCGATCGACCCGATCACGGGCGCCTCGATCGACGTGTGGCGCTGGATCTTCGGCGGCGTGCTGCTGCCGCTGGTGGTCTACGTGGTCGCCAAGGCCGTCCTCACCGACGAGAACGCGGTGAAGTGGGTCCTCTGGATCACCGTCGCGATGGCCGCGTACTCGGCGTGGGTCAGCATCATGCAGTTCCACGGCCCGGACTGGGCGGTGTGGCCGTCGTACATCGTCGACTCGCCGAACTGGAAGGGCCGCGCCAACGGCGTGTTCAACCAGCCCGTCGTCAACGGGATGATCCTGGTGATGGGCTACGTGGTCAGCCTGTTCCTGGCCTCGCGCCCCGACACCCCGCGCTGGCTGCGCTGGGGCCTGTGGGGCCTCGCCGCGGCGTGCGCCTACTCGGTGTACCTCACCCACACCCGCGCGTCGCTGCTCGCGCTGGTCGTCGTGGTGGGCCTGGGCATCGTGTTCGCGAAGCACTGGCGCCGGGCGTTCGTGGTCTCCGGGCTGCTCGGCCTCGCGGGTGTGGCCGCCAACGCCGCGACGTTCTTCTCCGACGACCGCTCCGCGGGCGGCATCGGCTCGTCGAACGAGGTCTACGACCGGCTCAACATCATGGCGACGTCGCTGCGCGCCGTGGCCGAGCACCCGTTCGTCGGCATCGGCATCGGCCGCTTCCAGACCTACAACACCTGGGAGCACACCGTGTGGTCCCAGGAGATCGACTGGAACCGCGGGCTGGGCATCATCTCGCACGAGAACGAGCTGGGCATCGCCGCCGAGCTCGGCATCCCGGGCCTGCTGATGTGGCTCGGCATCCTGGTGACCGTGTTCTGGGCGCTGTGGCGCGCGCTGCACGAGCTGCCGGAGAACTCGTTGCTCGGGCGCCCGCTGGCGCTGGTCGGCGGCATGGCGATGGTCGTGCTCGTGGTCAACGGCGTCACCGTCGACCTGCGGCTGCTCGACTTCGCGTCGATGATGCCGTTCCTCTACGCCGGCATGGTCGTCGGCCAGCTCGACCGGTTCCGCGAGGGCCGCTGGGTGGCCCGGCCCGGTGCCGCGGGCAGCGGCCTGCCCGGCGGGATGACGCCCGCCGAGGTCGCCGCCTGGCACGACGAGCACCCCCGCGAGGAGAAGACCCCGGGCACCGGCGGGCCGCGCGGTGGCCTCGTGGGCGCCCCGTGAGCGGACCCGGCCGCACCAGGCCGCCCCGCACGCTCTGGGTCTCCACGAGCACGCGCACGCAGGGCGGCATCGCCACCTGCGTGCGCACGCTCGCCGCCACCGGGCTCTGGGAGCGCTGGGGCGTGCGGCACGTCGCGACCCACCGTGACGGCTCGCGGGCCGATAAGGCGATGGCGTTCGCGTCGGGCCTCGCGCGCTACACCGCGACGATGCTGCTGCGCCGCCCCGACCTCGTGCACATCCACATGTCGTCGGCCGGCAGCTTCGTGCGCAAGGCCGCGCTGGCGTGGCTCGCCTACCTCCTCGACGTGCCGGTCGTCCTGCACGTCCACTCCGGGCGCTTCCACCTCTTCCACGACCGCGCGCCCGCACCGCTGCGGCGAGTGATCGCCGCGACGCTGACCCGCGCGGACGTCGTCATCGCCCTCGGCGAGCTGATGCGCACCCGGCTCGCGCGGATCGCGCCGGACGCGCACCTGACCTCGCTGCCCAACCCGGTGCGCCTCTCCCCGGTGACCCGCCGGCCCGCGGGTGCGGCGCCGCACGTCGTCTTCCTCGGGCGCATCTGGGACAAGAAGGGCGCGTTCGCGCTGATCGAGGCGTGGGCGAAGTCGTCCGGCGGGGAGTCCGGCGGCCACCTGACGATGGCCGGTGACGGCGAGCACGAGCGCGCCCGCACCCTGGCCCGCGACCTCGGCGTCGCCGACTCGGTGACCGTGCACGACTGGCTCTCCGCCGACCAGGTCGCGGAGCTCCTCGCGAGCGCCGACGTGCTCGCGCTGCCCTCGGAGAACGAGGGCCAGCCGATGGTCGTGCTCGAGGCCATGTCGCGGGGGCTGGCGGTGCTCGCCACCGAGGTCGGCGGCATCCCCGAGCTCGTCACCGACGGCGTCGAGGGCCTCCTCGTGCCCCCGCACGACGCCGGCGCGCTGGCCGACGCGCTCGGTGAGCTGCTCGGCGACGAGGCTCGCCGGCGTGCGCTCGGGGAGGCCGGGGCCGCCCGGGCGCGCGACGAGTTCGCCGCCGACGCGGTCGCCGCGCGCATCGAGGGCCTCTACCACGCGGTGCTGGCCGCCCACGGGCACCCGGTTCCGGGACCCGGAGCGACGCGGTGACTACTCTCCGCGTCATGATCGAGCCTACGGTCACCGCGTGAGACGGCCCCGCCGCCCGGTGCGGCCTCACGGCCCGCTGCGGGTCCTGTTCGTCGTCCCCACCCTGGCCGTCGGCGGCGCGGAGCGCCACGCGTCGACGCTGCTCGCCGGTCTCGACCAGGACCGGTTCGCCGGCTCGCTGGTCTGCCTGCAGGACGGCGGGATCGGCACCAACTGGACCGAGCTCCAGGCCGCGGGCGTCCCCGGTGTCGAGTTCCGCCGGAGCCGCCGCGACATCCCGGGCATGCTCGTCGACCTCGTGCGCCACCTGCGCCGCGAGCGCCCCGACGTCGTGATCCTGCGCGGCTTCAACGCCGAGACCCTGGGCCGTGTCGCCGGTGTGCTGGCCGGTGTGCCGCGGCTCGCGGTGTGGGTGCACAACTGCGGCGACGTCACCCCGCACGGGCGGCTGCGGCGCACCGTCGACGGGCTGCTCGCGAAGGTCACCGACGCGGTCTACGGCGTCGCGCACGCCCAGCTCGGCTACATCACCGGCGAGCTCGGGCACGACCGCGACAAGGTCCGGATCGTGCACAACGGCACGGACCTGGGCTTCACCACGCCCGAGCGCGCGGGCCGCGACACCGCGCTCGCCCACGAGCTGGGCATCGCCGACGACGAGCTCGTCATCGGCACCGCCGCGGTCATGCGCCCCGAGAAGGACCAGGCGACGCTGCTGCGCGCGTTCCGCCGGGTCGCCGACCGGCGCGACGACGTGCGGCTCGTGATGGCCGGCGACGGCCGCGAGCGGCCTCGCCTCGAGGCCCTGGTCGACGAGCTGGACCTGCGCGAGCGCGTGCTCTTCCTGGGCCACCGCGACGACGTCCCGCGCCTGCTGCGGGTCTTCGACGTGTTCACACTGAGCTCGAAGACCGTCGAGTGCTTCCCGATGTCGGTGCTCGAGGCCATGAGCGCCTCGCTGCCGGTCGTGTGCACCGACGTCGGCGGGGTGCCGGAGATGGTCGAGGACGGCGTCACCGGACGTGTCGTGCCCCGCGAGGACCCCGAGGCGCTCGCCACGGCGTTCCTCGACGTGCTCGCCGACCCCGAGCGCGCCCGGCGGATGGGCCTGGCGGGCCGCGCGCGGGTGCGCGAGGAGTTCACCCTGCAGCGTTCGATCGAGCGCGCGCAGGCCGTCATCGAGGAGACCGCCGGGCGTCCCGTGCGGGAGACCGGTGCCCTCGCGGCCGGGCGCTGAGGGCGGGCCCCTGCGGGTCACCCTCGTCCTCGACGTCGCCGCGGTCGGCGGCGCCGAGATCGTCCTGCGCAACACGTTCGCGCACCTCGACCCGGCGCGGGTCGTCACCGACGTCGTCTGCCTGCGCGAGCCCGGGCCCCTGGCCGGCGACTTCCGCGCCGTCTCCGACGGGGTCACCGTGCTGCCGCGCGGTGGCCATCACCGTCTTGACCGCCTCGACCGCGCCGGGCTCGGGCGCATCCCGCGGCTGGCCCGCCACTTCCGGGCGCGGGGCACGGACGTCGTCGTCGTCTCGCACCACCACCGCGCCGCGCTGACCCTGGCCCGGGTGGCGGCGGTCCTCAGCGGGCGGACGAGGTCGGTCGTCGCCGCCCACGACATGGACCTCACGCGCGTCGGCTCCCGGGTGCTGCCCCGCTACGTCGTCGAGACGCTGTTCCTCAGCGCGGGACTGGCGCTGCTCGCGCCGAGCCAGGGGCGCTACCTGCACGACGAGGAGGGCGTCGGGCGGTCCTGGCGCAGCCGCGCCCGCGAGTTCCTCGTGCCCAACGGCATCCCCGCCCCGGAGCCCGAACCGCCCGGCCGCCGCGCGGAGGTCCGCGCGGAGCTCGGCGTCGAGGACGACGACGTCGTCGTGCTCATGGTGGCGCGCCTCTCGCGGCAGAAGGCGCACGAGGTGATGATCGACGCGCTCGCCCGCGCCGCGCACCCGAAGCTGCGCCTGGTGGTCGTCGGCGACGGCACCCGGCGCGCGGAGCTCGAGGACCTCGTCGCCGAGCGGGGCCTCGAGAAGGCCGTCACGTTCCTCGGCCTGCGCCGCGACGTGCCCCGGCTGCTCGCCGGCGGGGACGTGTTCGCGCTGTCCTCGGTGCACGAGGGCGTCCCGATCTCGGTGATCGAGGCGATGACCCAGGGCCTGCCCGTCGTCGCGACCGACGTCGGCGCCCTGCGCGACCAGGTCACCGACGGCGTCGACGGCTTCCTCGTCGGCTCGGGCGACGCGGCGGCCCTGGGCGAGCGCCTGGTGCGCCTCGCCGACGACCCGGCCCTGCGCGCCGAGCTCGGCCGCCGGGCCCGGGAACGCGCGAGCGCCGAGTTCACGATCGAGAACACGGCAGCGGCGTTCACGGACATGGTCGAGGCGGTCGCGCGGCGGTCGTAGGTCGGTCGGTGGCAGGTCGTGGGTCGGCCGGTGGCAGGTCCGGCCGGTGGCAGCGAACGTGCTGTTCGCTGCTTCTAGGCGCGCAAAGTCCCCGTTCGCTGCGGGGTCGGCAAGCCCCGCCCGTGATCACGAGCACCTGGTGCACGCGGATCCGCGGCGCAAGGTGCACCACGTGCTCCTGATCTCCCCGCCCACCGCCTCATCTCCCGCCCACACCCCGCCGACGACCCGGCCCACACCCGCCCGGGCCCGCCGCGGGCGCCCCGGACCGCGCCGCCTACCGTTTCCCCATGCCCGGTCTGCACTCCCTCGCCCCGGCGAAGGTCACCTGGTACGCCCGGCGGCTGCGCTCGATGGGCCCGCGGGAGGTCGCCGACCGGGCGCTGACCGTCGGCGCCACCGCCGCGCGCCGGGTCACCGGCGACCACGAGCCCGACGACGCGACCCTGCTCGGGCGCGCCGACCCCGACTGGGCGGCCCTGCTCGGCGACTTCCGCGCCGGCACCGCCCGCCCGGTGCTCCTGGACCGCGCCAGCGCCGCCGCCGTCGCCGCCGCGCACCCCGAGGCGGTCAAGGAGCTGCTCGCCGCCGCCGACCGGGTGCTCGAGCACCGCTTCACGTTCTTCGCGCACCCCGAGGCGCGCTACGACGGCCCGGTCGACTGGTCGTACGACCCGCTCGCGGACGTCCGCTGGCCCGCCCTCCCGTCGCACGCGATCAACCACCGCGCAGGGCACGGCGAGCCGAAGTGGATCTGGGAGCTCAACCGCCTCCAGCACCTGCCGTGGCTCGCGCAGGCGTGGCTCCTGACCGGCGACGAGCGCTACGGCACCGAGGCCCTCGACCAGCTCGAGGCCTGGATCGCCGCCAACCCGCCCGGGCGCGGCATCGCCTGGCGGGGGGCGTTCGAGATCGGCGTGCGCGCGATCTCGGTGCTCGTCGCCCTGCAGGGCCTCGCCGACCACCCCGCGCTGACCCCCGAGCGCTACCGGCGCGCGGTGCGGATGCTCGCCGCGGGCGCCCGGCGCTGCTGGCGGGACCGCTCGAAGCACAGCTCCGCCAACAACCACCTCGTCGGCGAGCTCGCCGGCCTCGCCACCGTGGCGATCCTCCTGCCCGAGCTCGCCTCCGCGGCCCGCTGGGAGCGCGACGCGGTCGACGCCCTGGCCGTCGAGGCCCGCCGCCAGATCCTCCCGGACGGCGTCGGCGCCGAGCAGGCCGTCGGGTACCAGGTCTTCACCGCCGAGCTCCTCGCCGTCGTCGCCCTGCTGCGCCGCCTCGACCCCGGCCACGCGCCGACCGCCGCCGACGGGACGCTGCTCGCCGCGATCGGGCGCTCGGCGGGCCACCTCGCCGACCTCGTCGGCACCGGCGACCCGACCCCCCGCACCGGTGACGACGACGAGGGCTTCGCGCTGCGCCTCGACCCCGCGCCGACCCGCGAGGTCCGCCCGCACCTCGCGCTCGCCGCGGCCCTCACCGGCCTGCCGGCCGCGCGGCGGGCGGGGACGTCCGACCTGACGTCGGCGTGGATCGCGGCGCGGCTCGGGACGAAGGACACCACCGGCGCCTGGGAGCCCGGCTCCGCCCACGCCGCCGACGGCGGGCTGGCGATCCTGCGCTCCGGGCGGCGCCGGGTGCTCGTCGACGTCGGGCCGCTGGGCTACCTGTCGATCGCCGCGCACGGGCACGCGGACGCGCTGGCCGTCGGCGTCGCGGTGGACGGGCACGACCTCGTCGGCGACCCCGGCACCGGCAGCTACTTCGCCCACCCCGACTGGCGCACCGCGCACCGCTCCACCCGCGCGCACGCCACGGTCGCGGTGGACGACGCCGACCAGTCGGTGATGGGCGGCCCGTTCCTCTGGACCGAGCACGCCGGAGTCCGCGTGCGCGACGTCGACCTCGCCGCCGGCCGCGTCGACGCCGAGCACGACGGCTACCGGCGCCTCGAGGTGCCCGTCGTCCACCGCCGCGTGGTCGACGCCCCGCCGGACGACGACGTGGTGCTCGTCGTGGACGTGCTCTCCCCCGTGGGGGAGGGCGGCGAGCCCGTCCCCCCCGTCCGCACGACGTGGCCGCTGCACCCCGACCTGGCCCTGGACGAGACGGTCGACGGCACCGTGGTGGCCCGGCGCGACGGCGAGCCCGTGCTGCGGATCGTCACCTCCGCCTCGGCCCCGGCGTCCGGCTGGCGCCTGCGCGGGGGCGACCCCGGCGCGGGTGAGCTCGGCTGGTGGTCCGAGCGCCTCGAGCAGCGCCGCCCGTGCTGGTTCGTGGGCGCGCAGGTCGCCGCGACCCGGGCCGAGCCCGTGATCGTCGCCACCCTGCTCGTCACGGGCGCGGCGGCGGACCGCCCGGCCCCGTCCCCGATCGTCGACCCGGGCCGCGACGGCGCCGTGCGCGTGCACTGGACGGGCTCGACCGGCCCGCGCGCGACGGTCGTGGGGTCACGCTGAGCGGGATCCGGGAGTGCTCTCCCGTCCCCGATACGATGGGGCGTCGCGCCCGTCCCGGGCGCGGCGCCGCGGACGTGTCCGGTGACCGGACGCCCCCGCCGGCCACGGCAGCCATGACGGGTCGATGACGCAGCCTCCCGAGAGCGACGGGACCACCGGTCGGGGTCGCCCCCACGGCACTCCCGGGCACGCTCAGCCCGGCATCGGGCAGGCCATGCCCGAGGCGGAGGTCGACCCCCCGTCGGAGGGCGGCGCCTCCCCGCAGGAGGAGGCCCCGGACGAGCACAACCCGTCGCTGCAGGGCCTCGGGAGCCGGCTGCGGCGCGGGGCGCAGTTCGCCGCCGTCGCCCTGATCTTCACCCAGCTCATCTCGCTGATCCAGACGGTGTTCGTCGCCCGGCTGCTGACGGTCGAGGAGATCGGCGTCTTCACCGCGGGCACGCTGTTCGCGAACTTCGCGGTGACCATCGCCGACGGCGGCATGCGCGCGGCGCTGATCCAGCGCGAGGAGGACGTCGAGCGGGCCACCGAGACCGCGTTCTGGGCGAGCCTGTTCACCGGCATCGTCATGGCCGGCGCCACCCTCGCCGCGTCGCCGCTGATGGCGATGTTCTTCGACGACGACCGGATGGTCGGCCTCGTGTGCGCGGCGACGTGCGGCACGCTGCTCATCCACTCGCTGGTGAACGTGCCCGAGGCGCTGCTGCAGCGGCGCTTCAACTTCAAGCGCCGCCTCATCGTCGACCCCCTGACGGCGGGGTCGTTCGCGGTCGTGACGGTGACGCTCGCGTTCGCCGGCTTCGGCGTCTGGGGCATGGTCATCGGCCTCTACGCCTCGCAGCTCGCGACGCTGATCTCGTGCTGGGTGATGTGCAAGTGGCGCCCCGGCAGGACCCGGCCGAGCTACCGCATCTGGCGCGAGCTGGCCGGCTTCTCGTTCCCGCTGATCGTCTCGAACCTCACCGACCGGTCCCGCGACCTCGTCCAGCAGGGCCTCATCGGGCGCACGCTCGACGTGGGCGCCCTCGGTCAGTACCGCTACGGCCGCCGGATCGGCGTGCTGCCCGGCACGGCGATCATCCAGGTCGCCTCGTACGTGCTCTTCCCGGCGTTCTCGCGCATCGCCTCGGACGCGAAGCGCTTCCACGACGGCTTCCTGCGCAGTCTGCGGGCGCTGTGGACGGCGACGATGCCGTTCTCGGCGATGCTCATCGCGCTCGGCCAGCCGATGATCGTCGTGCTCCTCGGCGAGGAGTGGCGCCCCGCCGGCCTGTTCGTCGCGGCGATGGCGGGCTTCGGGCCGGGCGCCGCGATGAGCGCGATCGGCATGGAGTCGATCAAGGGCGCGGGCAAGAGCCGGCGCATCCACGTCCTCACCGCCCTGTCGATCGTGGTCGGCGTCGGCGGGCTCATCGCGCTGCTGCCGCTCGGGCTGGTCGGCGTCGGCATCGCGGTGTCGATCGACGCCGCCCTGGGCGGGTTCGTCAGCCTCGTGCTCGCGCGCGACCTCGCGAAGGTGTCGTGGCGCGAGCTGTTCCGCGTGCTGGTGCCGGCGCTCGTCGCGGCCGCCGTCGCCGGGGTGGCCGTCGGCTTCCTCGAGCACACGGTCGTCCACGCGGACCAGCTGCCGATCCTGCTGGGCCTGCTCGCGCTGGCCGGCGAGACGCTCCTGCTGCTGGCGATCTTCGCCGGCGTGCTCTACCTCATCGACCCGAGCTCCCTGCGCGAGATCCTCTCGGCGGTCCGCAAGCGCCGCAAGGGCGGGGACGACGACGAGCAGGGCGCCGAGGCCGCCGAGCCGGAGCCCGACGACGAGCCCGTCGGCTGGCGCCGGGACCTGCTCGACGCCCCGACCGTCGTCCTCCCGCTGTCCTTCCTCGGCGACGACGTCAGCACCACCCAGGTGCCCCGCCGTCCCGGGCCGCCGCCGGGGCCACCCCGCCCGCCGGTGCCGCCCCGGGGCCCCACCCCGCCGCCGCACGGCCCGCTGCTCGACCCGCCGACGACGGCCCTGGACCCGGTGTCGTCGCTCGACGCCCCGACCACGGCCGTCCGGGCGACGGCCGAGCCGGACCACGCCGACGGGAACGACCACGCGAACGGCAACGGCAACGGCAAGCCGCGGCGCCTCGTGTCGGTCGTGACGCGCCGCCAGGGCCGCCGGGGCCCGTCGGACGGCGAGCACGACGGAGCCGACGGGCACGACGAGCGCGGCGACGCCTGAGGGCCCCTCGCACCCCACGCGCCGCCGCGCTCGCCCCGGGTGGGCGAGGGACGCCCTGGCTGCCTCCCACGCACCCGGGGACGCCCTCGCTACACCGCTCCGCACCCTGGCGGCGCGCCGCCCGTGCCGTCGGCGAACGGTCCGGCGCACGGCGCGCGGCGGGGTCCGCCCAGCGGGCCGCCGCCGGGCGTGCCCGGGGTGTTGTTGTCGACGAGGTCGAGCTGGGCGAACAGCTCGCGCATCTGGTCGGAGCCGATGTTCGGGAGCTCCTCCTGGGCGCCGGCCTGCACCGACAGCGAGTTGGTGGTGGTCCCCGAGGTGTCGTCGACGACGTAGGCACCGTAGGTCTGCATCGCCTCGGCGATCTTCCTGACATCGGGGTCGGTGATGCCGGACAGGTCGGCGTCGGGCGGGACCGCCATCAGCGAGCCCATCTTCACGCCGGGGTGCTGCCCGCCGTAGGCGTCCTCGTAGTACCCGTCGGCCTTGGTCGCCGGCCAGCGGAAGCCCCGGTCGGCGGTGCTGCAGCTGCGCTTGCAGTTCAAGCTGATCTTCAGCGCGTGCCGGATCGGCGCCTCGCCCGAGACCTCGCCGACGCGCACGCTGCCGCCGAGCCCCGAGAGCCCGGAGCCGCCGTGGCAGCCGGGCAGTCCGTCGGAGGTCAGCGAGACCTCCGGCCAGCCGTGCTCGTAGGACGGGTCGCCGCCGGCGTCGAGCTTCAGCGGCTGGCCCTGGATGACGTTCTGCCGGGTGCCGTCGTCGACGAGGAACGTCGAGCAGTGGTTCCAGGAGCCGTCGGCGGTCAGCTCCGGGTCGGTGTGCACCTTCACCTCACGGCCGTCCGCGTCGAGCGTGCGCACCGGGAACGACGGGTCCACCGAGATGTCCTCGATGTCGAGGTAGACCTCGCCGACCCCGCTGTCGAAGGGCACGTAGCGCGCCTGCGTCGACAGCGGCAGGTTCCACGGGGAGTCCCACGCGAAGGGCTGGAGGTACAGGTCGCGGACGGGCCCGGTCCCGGCCGGGTCGGCCGCCACCGCGTCGGGAGCCCCGAGCACCGGCCCGCCGAGGACCCCGACGACGGCGAGCAGCGCGGTCGCGAGCAGGCGTGCCCCCCTCACGGCGCCGTCACCCGGAGCCCGTCCATGGTCAGGCTGACCGTGCCGGTGGAGCTCGTGCTGCGGTAGATGCCCTGCTTGAGGTAGTTCTCGCCGTCGACCATGGTCGCCCGGTTGGTGCGCTGCACGGTCTGCTGCCCGTTCTCCCACGCCTCGACGAACCCGGTGCCCGCGTTCCTCGAGAACTTCACGTGCAGCACGTAGTCGACCCACTCACCGCGGCGGATCGGGCCGATCGTGCGCCGCGGCGCCGACCGGACGCCGTCCCCGCCGATGTCGACCGTGCCCTTGCTGAGGTCGATCGCCAGCGGCGGCGAGCCCGACGCGCTGTGCCACTGCAGGATGATGAAGAAGCGGCCCTTCACGTCCGGCATGTCCTGCGGGTACTGGACCGACCACTCGTACCAGCGCTCGTCGCCCTCGTGCACCAGCGCGCCGGGCGCGTTGGACTGCACCTCGCTGCGCTCGCCCCCGCCGAAGTTGGGCACGTCGCCGGGCTTCACCGTGAAGCGCGCGGCGTGCTGCCCCTGCCGCACGTCCGGGGCGTCGGTGATCGTCATGTTCGCGTTGCCGCGGCCCACGCCGCGGCAGCCCCCGTTGACCAGCTTCGACTGGCACACGCCCCACTGGCTGAAGTCGCCGGTCTCCCAGTCGCCGAGGAAGACCTGGTTGCCGCCGACGGTGACCCCGCCGCGGGTGCTCGCGAACTCCCCGCCGCCGGCGCCCGCCCCGACACCCACGTCCACCCCCACGCCGCCCGCACCGACCTCGACACCCACCGAGGGGCCGTCCGGCTCCGTCGGCGGGGTGGGCTCGGACGCCCAGGCGGCCGCCTCCGTCGCCGAGACCGACAGCGCGAGCAGCAGTGCCGCCGCGATGCGGGTCCCTCGTCGCGTCCCGCCCCGTGCCGAGACGCTGGTGCCGTTCTTCACGCGTACCCCTCCAGACCGTCGACCGTCAGACACTCACCGCTCGCCGCAGAAGGAGCAGTGATGCCGTCCGTTCGTCGCATCTAGACGACCACTCGTCGCCATCGATCACAATTACACGGGCAGATGAGGCAGGAGGGCACGATGAGGCGGCAGTGACTGCTGTGAATGGCGGGTACTGCGCCCGGTTCGCCACGTTCGGGGCGCCGTCGTCACCAGAACGTGGATCGCGAGGCGACACCGTGGTCCGTCACGGCCTCAGGGCGGCCGATCGGGCGAAGACCCCTCGGCGGTAGCGTTCGCGGGGTGACCACCAGCTCCGACGGCGCCGACCGGCCGGGAGAGCGGCCCGTGTTCAGCTTCCTCACGACCGCCTACCGCGCCGAGGACACCCTGGGCCGGACGATCGATGCGGTGCTCGCCCAGACGCGCGAGGACTGGGAGCTCGTGGTCGTCGACAACGGCAACGACGACGCCGTCGCGGCGGTCGCGCAGGCCCACCTCGCCGACCCCCGCATCCACCTCGTGCGCCAGGAGAACCGGGGCGCGGTCGGCGGCGTGCGGGCGGCCGCGGAGGTCGCGACCGGGCGCTACCTGGTGGTCCTCAACGCCGACGACGCGATCACCCCGGAGTTCGCGGCCCGCACCGGCGCGGTGCTCGACGCCGAGCCGTCGGTCGCCGCGGTGACCTGCGACGCCGTGCAGTTCACCGACCCGGGCCAGCAGCCGCTGGCGCGCACCTACCTGCAGGCGGCCGGCCTCGCCGAGGCCCCGGCGGGCGCGCGGCGGCTCACCGTCGCCGACATCGTCGACGGCCCCTGCCCGTACTACTGCGCCCCGATCCGCCGCGACGTGTGGGACGCGCTCGGCGGCATGGGCTTCCAGACCGACGCGCCCCTGGTGCACGACCTGGAGTTCTGGCTGCGCGCGATCCTCGCCGGCCACGACGTCCGCATGATCGGCGACCGGCTGGGCCTGTTCCGTATTGAGGCGGGCTCGGAGAGCCGCCCGGTGGACGCCGAGCGCAGCGAGGAGTTCGAGCGCCAGCGCGAGACCGTGCTGCGCCGCGCCGCCGAGGAGGCCGCGCGGACCGGCGACCCGGAGGCCCTCGCCGCCCTCGAGCGCGTGCAGCGCCGCCTGCGCTACCAGCAGGCGATCCGGCGGGCGCGGGTCGCGTTCGCCCACGGCGACGCGCACGCCGCGCGCCGGTACGTCACCGAGGCCCACGAGCAGCGCCCGACCGCGCGCACCGGCGCCCTCGTGCTCGCCCTGCGCGTGGCGCCCCGCGCGCTCGGCGCCGTGCACCCGCTCAAGCGCAGCGTCCAGGCCCGCGTCAAGGCGCTGCGCTCGCGCGACTGGCGCTCGCGCTGGACGCGCCACCGGACGGTGCGATGAGGATCCTCGTCCTGACGTCGCGGCGCATCGAGTCGCGGCAGAGTGGCTACGACCTGCGCGTCGCCAACCTCTGCGCGCACCTGCCCGCCGAGGCGCACCTCGTCGCCATCCCGCTCGAGGAGGAGACCGACGGGCCGGTGGGCATCGCCGTCGACCCCCTCTTCGCCTCGGTCGAGGTCATCACGGCGTTCCCGCCCGGCCGCGAGCGCGCGCGGCGTTACCTGCGCGCCTCCAACGACCACTACATGCGGCTCTCGCGCCCGGCCCGGTTCGCCGCCGCGCGCGACCGGCTCCGCGAGATCGTGGCCGAGAAGGAGATCACGCACGTCGTCGTGTTCGGCGTCGCGCTCGCCGAGCTCGCCGTGACGCTGGAGGGCGTCACCACCGTGCTCGACGTGTGCGACAGCGGCGCGCTCACCGCCGAGCGGGCCCTCTCGGGCAGCGCGCACCCCTCGCACGGTCTCCAGCTCTGGAAGGACCGGCTCGCACTGCGGCGCAAGCGGGTCACCGAGGGGCGCCTGCCCGACCGGTTCGACGTCGTCGTCACGATCAGCGACCCCGACACCCGCGCCATCGAGCGCCTCCACGGCAGCAGCGGCGTCGTGCGGACGATCCCCAACGGGGTCGACGACGCGTTCCTCACCCCGCTCGCCGAGCCCGGCACCCGGCACGGGGTCGTGTTCTGGGGCAACCTCGGCTTCGCGCCCAACCGCGACGCGCTGTGGTTCTTCCTCAACGAGGTCTGGGAGCCGCACCTGCGCGACGCCGGCGTCGAGCTGTGCGTCGTCGGGCCCAACGCGCCGTCCTGGCTCGCCGGGCTCGCCGCGCACGAGCCGCTGATCGTCCTCACCGGCTACGTCGAGGACCTGCGCTCCGCCGTCGCGCCCTACCCGGTGATGATCAACCCGATGCGCACCGGCAGCGGCCTGAAGAACAAGGTGCTCGAGGCGTTCGGCATGGGGCTCGTCGTCGTCTCCACGAGGATGGGCGTCGAGGCCATCCCGGAGGTCCGCGACGGCGAGTCGCTGATGACCGCCGAGGGACCCGGGGCCTTCGCCGACGCGATCCGCACGGTGCTCAAGGATCCCGAGCTGGCCGACGAGCTGCGCGCCGGCGCGCACGCGCTCGTCGAGGAGCACTACCGCTGGGAGGCCGTCGGGCGCCGCTGGGCGGACCTGTTCACCACGGCTCCCCGCGCGGGGTGCGCCGGCCGCTGAGCCGCCGGCGCATCCCGGGCCTCAGGCGGGGGTCACCGTGCGCACGGTCGGGTCGACGATCACCCAGCGGCCCCCGCCGGCCTCCACCTCGGGGATGCGGCGGCGCATCTCGGCGAGCATGTCGGTGACGAAGAGCACGACCTCGTCCGGGTGGCGGGTGACCACCTCGTCCGGGGCCACGATCGGGATGCCGACGCCGGGGAAGCGCCGCCCGTGCTTGGCGGGCGCGCCGTCGGCCACGGCGGGCAGGAGCTCGGGGCCGATGCCGGCGCGGTTGAGCAGCGGCACCGCGCGCGAGGCCGCGGCGTAGCCCAGGACGTCGTGCTGCTTCTCGCGGGACACCTCGAGGTGCGCGAGCAGCTCCTCGGCGCTGCGCCGGGCCGCCTCCTCCAGGCCGGCGACGATCGCCGGGTCGGTGACCCCCAGGGCGGTCTCGCGCTCGACCAGCGCGGTCACCGCGTCGGGGTCGCGCGGGCCGTCGACCCCGTCGCGGCGCGCGGCGAGCAGCACGGTGCCGCCGTAGAGGTCGAAGAGGAACGCGTGGGTCACCTCGAAGCCGATCTCGTCGAGCATCCGCACGAGCACCGGCGTCGCGTAGTAGGCGTAGTGGCCGTGGCGCAGGGCGTTCCACCCGCCGTCGGCCACGATCGCGGCGAGGGTGTGGAACTGCAGCAGCAGGACGCCGCCGGGCGCGGTCGCGGCCGCGCGCTCGGCGAGCCCCGCACGCTGGTCGGCGGCGTGCATCAGCCCGAAGCAGTCGACGACGACGTCGGCGGGTCCGTCCGAGGCCTCCGCGAGCCCGGTCGCGCCGAGCAGGTCCAGCCACGAGCCGCCGTGCGGGCTGCCGAACTCGGTGACGGACCCGCCACCCGCGGGCAGCAGCCCCGCCGCCTCCACGCGCGCCACGGCGTCGCGCGCCTGGGCCACGAGGGCGTCGGGCTCGGCTCCGCGGGGCTCCTCGGGGGACGTCGGGTCCTCGGCGAGCTGCGCGAGCCGGCACGTGCCGCACAGCCACATCCGCAGCGGGTGCACCGGGTCGGGTCCGGGGTCGTCGGCGGCCGGGAAGTGGTCGGCGGCGGGCTGGTCGCCGAGGTCGAGGACGACGGTGCCGTCGGCGGCGCCGCACCAGCGGCAGGGGTCGGTGGGGCTTGCTTCGTCGACGGGGTCCACGGGTGGGATCCTCTCGCGGTCGTCGCGCACGGGGATGGCAGGGTTCGTCGGGTGGAGGTTCGCACGGCAGGTATCGAGGGTGTGCGGGTGCTCGTCCCCACGCCGCACCGCGACGACAGGGGGCTGTTCACCCGCACGTTCGACACGGCGATCGCCGCGGAGCACGGCATCGACCTCGGGCCCGAGTCGCAGGACAGCCAGTCGCGCTCCCGGCAGGGCACCATCCGCGGCATGCACGGCCGGCAGGGGCGCGGTGAGGCGAAGCTGGTCCGCGTGGCGCACGGTGCGGTGCTCGACGTCCTCGTCGACGCCCGGCCGGACTCGCCGACGTTCGGGACGGTGGAGAGCTTCCGGCTCGACGACGAGGACTTCCACCACCTCTTCGTGCCGCCGGGGCTGCTGCACGGCTTCCAGGCGCTGACCGAGGTGGCGGACGTCTGCTACCGCATCGACCGCCCGCACGCGCCGGGCGAGGACGTCGCGGTCGCGCACGACGACCCGGACCTCGCGATCGCCTGGCCGCAGCCGGTCACCGCGATCTCCGAACGCGACCGCACCGCCGGCTCCTGGAGGGCCCTGCTCGCCTCCCTCACGTGAGCGAACTTCGGGGCTATAGCCCCGAAGTTCGCTCACGTAGAGGTCGGGACGGGCGTGTCAGCACCTGGCGGTGGTCCCCTGCCCCTGGGCGTCCGCACGGCAGCCGTCGGTCCGCGCGACCGCGGTGTTGTTGCTGCCGTTGCCGGCCCGGGCGCCGGTGTCGGTCCCGCGCGCGGTCGCGCTGTTGTTGTCCCCGTCGCCCGAGACGGCGGTGCTGTTCGAGCCCTGGACCCGTGCCCGGTTGTGCTCGTCGCCGGGCGTGGCGCCCGCCTCGGCGTTGGTGCCCGGCCCGTGCGCGACGGCCACGTTGCCGCGCCCGGCCACCGAGTAGCACGTCGCCGTGCCCTGCTGGACGCGCACCGTGCCGTTGGTCGACACGCAGTGGTCGGGCGCCGCGGACGCGACGCCGGCGCCGAGACCCGCCAGCAGGCAGGCGCCGGCGAGGGCGAGCCCGCCACGGCCGAGGAACGCACGCACCGACATGGAGACCCCCCGTCGTCGCCCTCGCCCGGACGGCGGGGTCACGCCGGGCACGATGACCACAGAGGGAGAGCGGCGACAAGCAAGATCACCCGGAAAGAGCAGGATCATGGGGGGCCCTGCGACCGTGTGTGACGACGCCGTCGACAGCGGGCTCAGGCGGGGCGCAGGGACTCGTCGAGGGTGCCGGCCTCCTGGCGGTCCTTGAGCACCGCGAGGCGGGTGAAGCGCCGGTCGAACGCCTCCTGGGTCAGGCCGCGCGCCCGGTACTCCCGGATCAGCTCCTCGGCGCCGTCGGCGACCGACCACGCCGCCCGGAACTCGGGCAGCATCTTGCCGATCTTGGTGAAGTCGACGCGGTAGGAGCGCGGGTCGCCGCCGGTCTCGCCGGTGATGACGAGCTCGGCCTCGGGCACCGCGACCTTCACCGCGTCGGCGATGTCGCGGACCTGCACGTTGTTCTCCGTCGAGCCCACGTTGAACGCCTGCGCGCGCACCGTGTCGGCCGGCGCCGCGAGCGCGGCGACGACCGCGCCGCCGATGTCCCGGGCGTGCGCCAGCGGGCGCCACGGCGTCCCGTCGCTCATGACCAGGATGCGGTTCGAGAGCAGCGCGTGGCCGACGAGGTTGTTGAGCACGATGTCGGCGCGCAGCCGCGGCGAGAACCCGAACGCGGTGGCGTTGCGCATCGACACCGGGACGAAGTCGTCGTCGGCCATCTCGACGAGGTCGGCCTCGACGCGCACCTTCGACTCGGCGTAGGGGGTCACCGGCTTCATCGGCGCCTCCTCGTCGAGGATGTCCTCGGTGCCCGACGCGCCGTACACCGAGCAGGTCGAGGCGTAGACGAAGCGCCCGACCCCGGCCTCCTTCGCCAGCCGCGCCAGCCGGGTGGAGGCGTGGTGGTTGATGTCGTAGGTGTGCTGCGGCGCCAGGGCGCCGAGCGGGTCGTTCGACAGCGCCGCCAGGTGCACGACGGCGTCGAACCCGGCGAGCTGCTCGGCGGTGACGTCGCGCAGGTCGACGGCCAGCGCCGGGGGCTCGGCCGCGGGCAGCTCGCCGAGCACGCAGTCGGCGTAGAGGCCGGAGTCGAGGCCGGTCACCTCGTGCCCCGCCGCGGTGAGCTGCGGCGCCATGAGGGTGCCGAGGTAGCCCTGGTGGCCGGTGAGCAGGACGCGCATCGCGGCGGTCACTCCTTCGTCTTACTGGTCTGGCGTGGTGGTGCTCGGGACGTCAGCCTGACCGTACGGGGGCGCCGAGGCGCGCCCGCGTCAGGTGGAAGCCCTCCGCGTAGCGCACGCCGGCCTGCACGCCGCGCACGCGCGCGAGCCCCCGGAACGTCTCCTCGTCGAACCAGGCCCGGGCGACCTGCGACGGGTAGTGCTCGTGCAGCAGCCGCACCTTGTCCGTCACGACCTCGTCCGACAGCGGCCACAGCAGCGGGGGCTGGGCGAGGTCCGGCTCGGCCTTGAGGATCTCGTAGCCGAGCGCGAGGTGGTCGCGGAACACCGTCGGCACGAGCTTCGCGAGCTCCCGGTGGTCCTGGTGGTCGTCACCGCGGTGCCCGACGAGGACCAGGTCGGGCTCGCAGGTGCGCCGGAACGCCTCGAGCTGCTCCTTGGCCCACTCCCAGTGCGTCGGGAGCCGGCCGTCGGGCATGTCGAGGACGGTGACCGCGAGGTCGGCGCCCGGGCAGAACGCCGCCAGCGCGGCGCGCTCCTCGGCCTCCCGCGGGGTCCCGGCGCCCGACAGCACGAGTGCCCGCACCCGCAGTCCCGGGCGCGCCCGGCACAGGGTCAGGACGGTGCCCCCGGCGCCGATCGGGATGTCGTCGCAGTGCGCGGCGAGCAGGACCAGCTCGTCGACGGTCTCGGGCAGCAGGGCGCGCACGGGTCAGCGGCCGAGGGCCTCGTCGACGAGGCCCTCCAGCGGCGCACGCTCGGGCTCGCGCTCCCACACCATCCAGGGCCGGGTGCCGGCGCGGTACGCCGCCTCGAGCGCGTTGCGCTCCTTGAGGGTGTCGGCCGGCTGCCAGAACCCGTCGTAGGTGTAGGAGAGCAGCTTGCCCTCCTTGGCCAGCGAGGTGCAGGCGTCGCCGACGAGGTCGCCGTTCTCCGGGATGTAGTCGATCGCCTCGGGCCGCAGCGCGAAGTACCCGCCGTTCTCGCGGATCCGCATGTCGGTGACCGGGTAGATCGAGTTCACCCGCTCGCCCGGGTCGACGTCCACGATGTGGAACACCGCCTGCGGCGGCACGGCGAGCAGCGACGCCGTCGCGTCGGAGTCCCGGAAGCGCTCGATCATGTGGTCGAGCGGGGCGTCGGTGAGCACGTCGGCGTAGTTGGCGAGGAAGATCTCCTCGTCCTCCACCAGGTGGCGCACGCGGCGCAGGCGCTCACCGATCGGCGACTCCAGGCCGGTGTGGACGAAGTGGATCGTCCAGTCGGCGATGTCCGAGCCCTGCAGCTCGATCTCGCCGTGGCGCATGACGAAGTCGTTCGACTCGGTCTCGTGGTAGTCGAGGAAGTAGTTCTTGACGTGGTGGGCGCCGTAGCCCAGGCAGAGGATGAACTCCTTGTGCCCGTAGTGCGCGTAGTACCGCATCACGTGCCAGATGAGCGGGCGCGGCCCGACCATCTGCATCGGCTTCGGGGCATCCGAATCGCCGTTGCGCATCCGCATGCCGTAGCCACCGCAGAAGAGGACGACCTTCACGGTTCCAGCACCTTGCCAGAGCCCGGCTCGACCACCTGCAACGAGGGGATCGGGAACACGAGCTTCCCGCCCCAGTCGGCCACGTGGGCGAGCTGCGCGGTGATCTCCTCACGCAGGTTCCACGGCAGCACGAGCACGTAGTCGGGGCGGTCGGCGTCGATCCGCTCCGGCGGGTGGATCGGGATCCGCGTGCCCGGGGTGTACCGGCCGTGCTTGTAGGGGTTGCGGTCGACGGTGTAGGCGAGCAGGTCCGGGCGGATGCCGCAGTAGTTCAGCAGCGTGTTGCCCTTGCCCGGCGCGCCGTACCCGACGACGGACCTCCCGGCGTCCGCGGCCTCGATGAGGAAGCGCACCAGGTCGTTGCGGATGCGCGAGACCTCGCCGGCGAACCCCGCGTGGCCCTCGACGGTGTCCAGCCCGGCGGCGGCCTCCTCGGCCAGCACGTCGGCGACGGCCTGCGAGGGGCCGAGACCGAGCTCGGTCGGCCGCGCCCAGAGGCGGATCGACCCGCCGTGGGTGGGCACCAGCTCGACGTCGACCAGCTCGAGACCGCCCGAGCGCAGCGCCTTCTGCGCGGTGCCGACGGTGTAGTACTGGAAGTGCTCGTGGTAGATCGTGTCGAACTGGCGGTACCGCATCAGCGTCAGCAGGTGCTGGACCTCGATCGATACCCAGCCGTCGTCGGCCACCATCGCGCGCAGCCCCTGGGTGAAGCCCACCACGTCGGGGATGTGCGCGTAGACGTTGTTGGCCACGACCAGCGCCGCGGGCCCGTGCTCGTCGCGGACGGCCGCCCCGGTCTCCGGCGACAGGAACGCCGTGATCGTCGGCACGCCCTTCTCCCGGGCCGCCGCGCCGACGTTGGCGCTGGGCTCGACGCCGACCGCGCGCATCCCGTCGGCGACGACGTGCGCGAGCAGGTAGCCGTCGTTGCTCGCCGCCTCGACCACCAGCGAGTCGGGCCCCAGCCCGGCGCGCTCGGTGGCGGCGGTGACGAACCGCCGCGCGTGCTCGACCCACGACGTCGAGAACGACGAGAAGTACGCGTACTCGGTGAACGTCTCGTCGGGGTCGATCAGGGGCGGCAGCTGCACGAGCAGGCAGGAGCGGCAGACCCGCGGGTGGAGCGGGAACGTCGGCTCGGGCGCCTCGAGCGCCTCCGCGGTGAGGAACAGCTCGCACGGCGGGGTGGCGCCGAGGTCCACGAAGCTGGCGAGGTCGGCCGAGCCGCAGAGTCGGCAGATGATCTTGTCCAAGGCGTCCGTCTCAGTAGGCACCGTCGCCGCGGAACACCGCGGAGACCGTCTTCCACATGATCACCAGGTCCATCGCCGGCGACCAGTTCTCCACGTACCGCAGGTCCAGGCGGACCGACTCCTCCCACGACAGGTCGGAGCGGCCGCTGACCTGCCAGAGGCCGGTCATGCCCGGGCGGACGAGGAACTTGCGCTTCGCGGCGTCGGTGTACGCGTCGATCTCGCCGGGCAGCGGCGGGCGCGGCCCGACCAGCGACATCGAGCCGCCGATGACGTTGAACAGCTGCGGGAGCTCGTCGAGCGAGTAGCGGCGCAGCAGCTGGCCGATGCGGGTGACGCGCGGGTCCTTGCGCAGCTTGAACAGCGGCCCGGAGCCGTCGTTGGTGCCGGCGAGCAGGTCCTCGCGCAGCTTGTCCGCGTCCGGGACCATCGACCGGAACTTGATCATCCGGAACGTCTTGCCGCGCTGCCCGACGCGGGTCTGGCGGTAGAACACCGGGCCGCCGTCGAGCTTGACGATCACCGCGATGACCGCGAACACGGGCAGCAGCAGGAGCAGCAGCGCGGCGGTCGTGATCCGGTCGAACATCAGCTTGAAGACCCGCGGCACGCCCGACAGGCGCGGCTCGGTGAGGCGCAGCAGCGGCAGGCCGTCGACGGGCGCGACGTGCAGGCGCGGCCCCGCGACCTCCATGAGGCCCGGGTCGACGACGAGCTCGGAGCCGGTGCCCTCGAGGTCCCACGCGAGGCGGTGCAGGCGCTTGGGGCTCCAGCCCGGCGTCGGGGCGACGGCGACGACGCCGTAGCGCCCGCTGCCCACGCTGGAGGAGAGGTCGTCGAGGTCGCCGATGACCGGGACGCCGGCCACGTGGCCCTGCCCCTCCTCACCGAGACCGGTCGGGGTGCAGGCCGCGATGACGACCCAGCCCATGTGCGGCACGCGGCGGGTGCGCTCGACGAGGTCGCGCACGGCCTGCTCGGTGCCGACCGCGAGCACCGGCAGCATCCCGCGCCCGCGCTTGCGGGCCTGGTGCAGCCAGCGGCGCAGCATGTAGCGCCCGGCCATCGCGGCGAGGCCCGCGACCGGCAGCACGCCGAACACCCAGGGGCGCACGCCCAGGCGCTCGAAGGCGAGCCCGGCGAGGCCCAGCACGATCGCCGCGGAGACGAACGCGCGGATCAGCCGGCTCCACTCCTCGGCGCCCTGGCCGAGGGTGCGGGGGTCCCAGGCGCGGCAGGCGACGATGGCCAGCGTCACGAGGACCGCCGCCGCCCCGCCGAGCATCCAGGGGTCGGAGCTCTGCGGCCCGACGCCCTCGCCGAAACCGACCCAGGCGCCCAGCAGGACGCAGACCGCGAGGGTCGCGAGGTCGGACAGGGCCACGGCGAGCGCGAACTTCAGCTGCCAGCTCGTGGCGACCGCGACGCTGCCCGGCTGCTCGGGGCCCTCGTCCTCCCAGATGCGCACGAAGCCCGGCGCCGTCGGCGCGGGCTCGACGAACGCACCGTCGTCCGCGACGGGCAGGCCGCCCGCCCCGAGTCCGGTCCCGAGCCCCGGCCCGAGCCCCGCCGTGAAGGGCGGCCCGGTCGGCGGCCCGGCGTGCTCGGTCGGCACCACCGGCGACGGCTCCACCGGCGCCGGGCCGATCGGCGGGCCCGGCCGGTCGTCGCGGCCCGGTCCGCGGTCGTCCGCACCCGGGGACCGGTCGCGTCCCGATGCGTCGACCCGGACGTCCTCCTGCGACAGCCCGGTCTGCTCCGAGACCCTGGCTCGTCCGTTCGTCACGTCGCCCCCGTCGTGGGTCGTGCGGCCGGGCATACCCACCCGCAGCACCTCGTCGGCCATGGACACCTTTCCGCTCGACGTGAGACGCCCGGGTCACGGTGAGGTTGCGTCGCCATCGCACCCGATTTCGATCGGGACGCCCGGGGTGCGCTCCGCAGCGGGATGTCGTGAGGATCAACGATCGGCCTCCCCCCACGGTCACGCCGCTGCCGCCGAGGATTGGACCGTGCGGGTCACACCCACGGTCGAGAGCCCCAGGACGGCTACCGCCCGCCACCGTGGCGGTCATCCTGCCCCACTCCCGGCGCCCGTCGAGCGGGGGCGGGCACCCGAACGCACGCAGCGCGTCGTGATGGGGACGCCGTGGGGTGACGGGCCGGACCCGGCCGGGGGACGTCGTGACGAGCAGCACCCGGACGGACGCCCCGAGGTCGGCTCCCGGGGGCTCGGTATCGTGCGGACGGACCGACGATCCGCCGGGTATGTCCGGATCAGCCGAACCCGCCGGTCACGAGGCCGGCACCGGCCCCGACACCGAGGAGCCGCCCCCGATGCCCCACGACGCCGCCCCCGGGTCGGACCCCGGGCCGGCGCCGCGACGCCGCACCGGTCGCGTGCCCGCCCTCCTCCTGGCCGTCACGGCCGTGGCCGCGGCGCTCGCCGCCCTCGCGGCGGGCCCCGCGGTGGCGGCACCGCCCCCCGCGAACGACCGGCCGGTGTTCGAGCTGCCCGCGAGCGGCGACCTGCTCGGCGTCTTCGACCGCAACGGCTACAACGAGCAGGACGGCGCCCCGCGCACGATCGCCTCGCCGACGTCGCCGGGCCGCCCGGCGCTCGAGTTCCGCCTCGACGGGGGCGACCAGCGCACCGAGGTCGAGCCGCGCGTGCCCGACCAGTACGAGGGCCAGGTCTGGTACTACACCTACCGCGCCGCGCTGGCCCGGGACTTCCCGACCGACACCGAGGCCTGGCAGGTCGTCCTGCAGTGGCACCACACCGGCGACTCGGGCTCGCCGCCGATCGCGCTCGAGGTCAAGCAGGGCCGCCTCGCGCTCGCCTCCGAGGGCGAGAACCTCCAGGACCTCGGCCCGATCCGCGGCGGCGACCGCATCGACGTGTCGATGCGCATCGCGTTCTCCCGCGACCCCGGACGCGGCAGCGTCGACGTGTGGCGCGACGGCCGCCACGTCCTCGAGCGCTACAGCCCGCCGGGCGGCACGCTGCTCGACCAGGGCAACTACCTCAAGCTCGGCCTCTACCGAGCCCAGAAGATCGACGAGCCCGGCCGGCTGTGGGTCGACGACCTGCGGGTCGGGTCGACGATGGCCTCGGTCGCCCCGACGGGCATGGGGTCCGGGACGCCCGCCACGGACCCGGTCGCGGAGGACGCGGCCACGCCGACGGGCGGCGTCGCCGGCCGTGAGGTCGACACGGTCACGTGGGTGGCGGGCGCGCTGCTGCTCGGCGTGGTGGTGCTGCTGGTCGCGACCCGCTCGCTGCGCCGGGCCCCGGCGGGACCCGGGCCGCAGCGGCGGGAGCACGCCGGGCCCCGGGCCTGACGTCGAGGGGCGCGACCTCCCCCACGGTCGGCGCCGGGCACGCGGTGCCACGTGTCACGATGGTCACCGTCGCCCGCGGGTGACGGTCCGCCGTGGTGTAAGGGCAACACCTCGGATTTTGGTTCCGATGATCCTGGTTCGAATCCAGGCGGCGGAGCACGGCACACCGGGGTCGCCCACGATCCGGGCACGGACGAGCCAGCCGCCCGACAGCGTTCCGTCACGGCTCGATACGCTGCGCTCCATGCCTCGCTCCCCGCGCCGGCACGATCGGCGTCCGACTGCCCGTCCGGGCGGGGTGTCCTCTGTCCGGCGCTCACCGCAGAAGCCCGGCTCCGGAAGAGTGACCGTGCCGCTCACCGCATGAGCGGCCCGGCGCGACCGGGAGACCCGGCACCGACCACGACCGTCGCGCAGGACGCGACGGCCGCGGCCACGGCGCAGCCCTCGATCGACAAGCTCGGCAAGACGCTCCAGCGCGGCGCCAAGATCTCCGCGATCGTCCTCGTCGTCACGCAGACGATCTCGCTGATCCAGACGCTGGCCGTCGCGCGGCTGCTCAGCCCCGCCGAGGTCGGCGCGTTCACGGCGGGCTCGATCCTCACCAACTTCCTCGTGACGTTCACCGAGGGCGGCCTGCGCGCGGCGCTCATCCAGCGCGAGGAGGACGTCGAGGACGCGGCGGACACCGTGTTCTGGGTGACGCTGGTCAACGGCATCATCATGTCGGGCCTCGCGTTCGCGGTCTCCCCGCTGATCGGCGCCTTCTTCGGCGGTGACGTCGCGGGGGCGGTGTGCGCCGCCACCGCCGCGGTGCTGACGATCCACGCGCTGACCAACGTGCCCGACGGGCTGATGCAGCGACGCTTCAACTTCAAGCGCCGCATGATCGTCAACCCGTCGACGGCGGTCACCTTCGCCGCCACCGCGATCGCGCTCTCGGCGCTCGGCTTCGGCGTGTGGGGCCTCGTCATCGCCCTCTACGCCTCGCAGGTCGTCACGCTCGTGCTGACCTGGTGGCTCGCGGGCTGGTGGCCCGGGCGCGGGCGGTTCAGCTTCACGCTGTGGCGCGAGATGGCGCGCTTCGCCCTCCCGCTCATCGCGAGCGAGTTCGCGCAGAAGGGCCGGGAGTTCATGGAGGCCGGCCTCACCGGCCGCTTCCTGGGCCAGGGCGCGCTGGGCATGTACCGCTACGGGCGGCGCATCGCGGCCCTGCCCGGCACGGCGATCATCCAGATCGCGTCCTACGTGCTCTTCCCGGCGTTCTCCCGCATCGCCCAGGACGCCGGGCGCCTGCGCCGGGGCTTCCTGCGGGCGATGACCGCGCTCTGGGTGACCGCGCTGCCCGCCGGCGCCCTGCTGGTCGCGATCGGCGAGCCGCTGGTGGTGGTGGCGCTCGGCGAGGAGTGGCGCGGCGCCGGGCTCGTGCTGATGGGCATGGCCGGTTACGGCCCGGGCATGGCGCTGGCCTCCATCGGCAAGGAGTCGATCAAGGGCACCGGCCGCAGCCGCCTGCTCAACTGGATCACCGGGACGAGCCTCGTCGTCACCGTGATCGCGCTGTTCGCCCTGCTGCCGACGCTCGGCCTGCTCGGGGTCGGCATGGCCGCCTCCGCCGAGGCGCTGGCCGCGGGCTCGCTGGCGATCGGCATCGGGATGCGCGTGGCGGGCGTCCGGGTCCGCGACGCGATGCGGGTGCTCGTGCCGGTGCTCGTCTCCGGCGTCGTCGCGCTGGTCGCGACGTTCGTCCTGGAGAACGGCTTCTTCCGCTCCGACGGGCGCCCGATCGTCATCGGCCTCGGCCTGCTGATCGTCGACGTCCTCGTCTTCGCCGGCATCTACCTCGGCCTGCTGCGGATCCTGTCGCCGTCGGTGAGCCGCGAGCTCGCCGCCGGCGTGCGCTCCGTGCTCAAGCGGCCGAAGAAGACGTCGGGCTCGGACGCGGCCACCCCGGAGCCGGCGCCGGAGACCGTCGCGGTGGGCACGGAGCCCGCGGAGCCGCCGCTCGACCCGATGACCGGCCGGCCCACCGAGGCGATCCCCTCGCGCCAGGCCGCGCTGGACGACGCCCCGACCGTGGTGCTCGTCCCGTCGGGGGCGGGCCGGGAGACGGCACCGCCGTGGGCGGTCGCCATGACCGAGCGGCTCTACGCGGTGCCGGTGGCCGGGCACGGCCCCACGAACGGGCACACCAACGGGCACACGAACGGGCACGGGCGCCACGGGCACGGCCACCACGGCAACGGGCACAACGGGCACGGCAACGGGCACGGCAACGGGCACGGCAACGGGCACGGGCCGGTCCCCGGGCGCGCCCCCGCGCACGGCCACCCGCCGGCGTCCGGACGGCACGCGGCGGGGCCGCAGCGTCCGCCGGGGCCGGGCCACGAGGACCGTGAGGGGCGCCACGCCGGCCGGGCCGAGCCGCTGCGTGTGCTGCGCGGACCCCGTCACGACGACCGCTGACGACCGCTGACGCCCTGCTCCGGGCGCCGTCGAACCGACGGGCCCTTCACCCGGTCCGGGTACGCTCGGGATCACCGCGAGGTGCGGTGCCCCGCTCGACCGAGGGCGCCCCTCGCGGCCCGTCCGACGTCCTCGACCCCGGGAGCGGTGTGACCACGACCGACCGTGCACGCGCGGCGCGCAGGCCCCACGCCCGGCGCCTCGTCGCGGCCGTGGCCGCCGCCGTCGTCGCGGTCCTCGTGGGGCTCCTCGCGCCCGGCCCCGCGCTCGCGTCCTCCCCGACGCCGCCGGCGGGCGACGGGCTGATCTGGCGGGCGGACACGGGCGGCGACATGCTCGGCTCGTTCCAGCGCAACGACTACAACGAGCAGGACGGCGCGCCCCGCGAGGTCAGCTCGCCGTCGGGCCACGGCCAGGCGCTCGAGTTCTCGCTCGACGGGGGCGACCAGCGCAGCGAGCTGCTGCCGCGCGTGCCCGACGGCCGCGAGGGCGACGTCTACTACTACGGCTACCGCGGGCAGCTCGCCGACGACTTCCCCGTCGACGCGCAGCGCTTCCAGATCATCATGCAGTGGCACCACTACGGCGACGAGGGCTCGCCGCCCGTGGCGATCGCGGTGCAGGACGGCCAGCTGATGATCACCGGCGGCGACGACGACCGGAACGAGGCCTACCAGCAGTCGATCGCCCCGATCGCGCCCGGCGACCCGATCGACCTCATCGTGCGCATCGTGTTCTCGCGCGACCCGGAGAAGGGCACCGTCGACGTCTGGAGCGGCGGGCGCCGCGTGGTCACCGCGTTCAACCCGCCCGACGGCACGCTCTACGACGGCGGCGACTACATGAAGGTCGGGCTCTACCGCTCCCGGGACCTCTCGGACCCGGCGAGCCTGACGCTCGACGACGTCGCCGTCGGCCGCAACCGGCAGGCGGTCGACGCCGCCATGGTCGACCAGGGCGCGTCGTCGGCCCAGGGCACGCCGGACGCGGGTGCGGGCGACTCCGGCGGGTCGGACAACACCCTGCGCGTCGGCCTCGCCGCCGGCACGCTCGCGCTCATCGGCGCGGTCGTGGCCGTGGTCTCCGTGGTGCGCCGCCGCCAGGTCCGCTGACCCCTCCGTGAGCCGTCAGGCGGCCTCGGCGGCCTCGGCGGCCCGGCGGTCGCGGCGGTGCAGCACGTAGCCCAGCGGCGCGGCGGCGGCGTGCAGGAGCTTCGCCTGCGGGCTCGTCAGCTCACGGCCCTGCGCGCGGAACCCGTGCCCGTCGTCCCAGGAGAAGCGGGCGTAGTTGGCCGCCGCGCGCACGAACCACTTCGGGTCGTGGCGGAACCAGCCGAGCTCCTCGTTGAGGGTGATCTTCCAGCGCAGCGCGAACGCCGGCGCCCGCCACGACGCGCCGGCCCGGCTCCTCTGCGTGATCGAGTCGTCGCCGTCGACGTGGTAGGTCCGCAGCACCTCGTTGACGAACCGCGTGCGGTAGTGGCGCGAGATGCGGTTCCACACGATCGCGTCGGGGACGTTGGGCTGCCCGTCGACCTCGGGGAACGGGAACTCGCGCCGGACCGCGGTGGTCTGGAAGCCCCACTTCTCGCCGGTCACGTGGTACCGGTAGCGGATCTCCAGCGCGTCCGAGTCGGTGGGGTCGTACGGGAACCGCGAGCCGACGATCGCGCCGTGCTGGTCGTCGCACAGGGCGGTGACCGCCGAGAAGCCCGGCCGCTGGTCGTCGGGGATGCCGTGCCAGTGCGCGGCGAAGCGCTCGAGTGCCTCGGGGCGGCACTCGTCGTCGGAGTCCAGCGGCAGGAACAGCTCGCCGCGGGCCTCCCGGGCGCCCCGGTTGGCGGCCTTGTGCTTGCCGCCGTTGGGCTGGTGCACGTAGCGGATCGGGAAGTCCGCCTCGGCGGCCCAGCCGGCCACGAGCGCGGCGGTGTCGTCGGTCGACCCGTCGTCGACGATCAGCCACTCGAAGTCGCGCAGCGTCTGCGCCTGCAGGCTCTTGTACACGCGGGGCAGGGTGTGCGCCCGGTTGTAGCTGGCGGTGAACACCGTGAACAGCACCCCGGTGAGGCTACCGGGGTGTCCGGGAGCGTCCCGGCCGGGCCGGGCCGGGTCGTCCGCCGGGTCCCGATCGGGTGTCCTGCGTCCCCTTCGCCCGGGTCGCTCGGTCGTGTCCGAACCGTGTCTTTACGCTGCCCTCATGAGCCTGCACCAAATGGGGGGTGCGGTCGGCACTGTTCCCGCTTTCGTCTGCGGCGGGTACGAGGCAGGGCTGGCCGTGGTCGGTTCGTTGGGCCGAGCGGGTGTCCCCGTGGTCACCGTGCTGTCATCCGGACGCGAGATCACGCGGCACTCGCGGCACGCCGCGGGGAGCGTGACGGTCCCGGACCCCGCCGACGAGCCCACCGGGTACGTCGCCGCGCTGCTGCGCCTCGCCGACACGCACGGCCCGGGCGTCATCGTCCCGACCACCGACGAGAGCCTCGAGACCGTCGCGGCCCACCACGAGGTGCTCGCCGCCCGCCACACCGTGGCCTGCCCCGCCGAGGGCGTCGCCCGGACCTTCCTCGACAAGCGCATCACCAGCGAGGTCGCCGAGCGCGCCGGGGTGGAGGCCCCGCGCACGGTGTCGCCGTCCTCGTACGACGAGCTCGAGGCCCTCGCCGAGCGCCTCCGCTTCCCCTGCCTGGTCAAGCCGGCCGAGAGCTTCCGCTACAACCGGGCGTTCGGCGTGAAGATGAAGCGCGTCCACACCCCCGACGAGCTGCGCACCGCGTGGGGCGAGGCGCACGAGCTCGGGATCGGCACGATGGTCCAGGAGCTCATCCCCGGGCCGGAGACCGGCGGCGTCAACTACAACGTCTACGTCGTCGACGGCGTGCCGCGGGCCGAGATGACCTCCTGCAAGCTGCGCCTGTCGCCCCGGGACTTCGGCTACCCGTCCGCGGTGGTCAGCCGGCACGTCCCCGAGGTGATCGCGCCGGGTCGGGCGATCGTCGCCGCCATGGGCATCGAGGGCTTCGCCAACGTCGAGTTCAAGCAGGACGAGCGCGACGGCCGCTACCAGCTCATGGAGGTCAACGGGCGGCCGAACATGTCCGGCCGCCTCGCCGTGCGCTGCGGCGTCGACTTCCCGCTGTTGACCTATCGCCACCTCGTGCACGGCGAGGTCCCGGTCGCGCCGTCCTGGCGCGAGGGGGTGCACTGGGTGAACGAGTTCAAGGACACCCGCATCCTGCTCGACCGCTGGCGCGACGGCCGGCTGCCGTGGTTCGGCGGCCTGCGGCCCTACGTGTCGACCGGCGTGTTCGCGACGCTCGACCCCCGCGACCCGCGGCCGTTCCTGGCCCGCGTGCGCGACCGCGTCGGCACGGAGAAGGCGCCGGTCCCCGCGCCGGCACGCTGACTCGACGAAACCTCGGCGAGGAGGTCTGCCCGGGACATCACCAGGGTAGAGCCTTCGCCATGCCGGAACCCGAGGCGAACCCCGAGGGGCCCCACACCGTCGACGGCGTCACCGTCACACCGCCGGGCCTCGTCCGGCGCGCGGTCACGGCGTCGGGGATCGGCAACGTCACCGAGTGGTACGACTTCGGTGTCTACGCCTACCTGGAGACGACGATCCAGGTGGTGTTCCTGCCGCCGGGCACCGCGGGCGGCCCGGTCATCACCGCCGCCCTGTTCGCGGCGTCGTTCGTCGCGCGGCCCTTCGGCGGGCTGTTCTTCGGCCCGCTGGCCGACCGCATCGGCCGCACCAAGACCCTCGCCACGACGATGCTGCTGATGGCGGTGGCCACGTTCGGCATCGGCCTGCTGCCGACGTACGCCTCGATCGGGATGGCGGCGCCGCTGCTGCTGCTCCTGTGCCGGCTGCTGCAGGGCTTCTCCACCGGCGGCGAGTACGCCGGGGCGATGACGTTCGTCGCCGAGTACGCGCCGGACCGCCGCCGCGGCTTCCTGGCGAGCTTCCTGGAGTTCGGCACGATCACCGGCTACCTGCTCGGCGCCGGCGTGGTCACCGTGCTCCAGGCCGTCCTCGGCGAGGACTCCCCCGAGCTCCTGAGCTGGGGCTGGCGCATCCCCTTCCTCATCGCCCTGCCGATGGGCATGATCGGGCTCTACCTGCGCTACCGCCTCGAGGAGACGCCGGCGTTCAGCCAGCTCTCGGAGTCCTCGGAGGAGCAGGGCAAGCAGTCGTTCCGGGCGTTCTTCCGCGCGGCGGCCCGCCACGGGTGGCGCCCGGTGCTCGTCTGCGGCGGCCTGGTGATCGTCTTCAACGTCACCAACTACACGCTCACCACCGTCGTGCCCACCTACCTCACCGAGACGCTCGGCGAGTACGGGGCGCCGACGGTCACGACGACGACGTCGCACGTCCTGCAGATCATCCTGTTCCTCGTGCTCCTGGCCATCGTTCCCCTGCTGGGCAGGCTCTCCGACCGCGTGGGACGCAAGCCGATCATCCTGACCGGCTGCGTCATGCTCCTGGTGCTCGCCCTGCCGGCCTTCCTGCTGATGCGCACCGGGTCGATCCCCGGCGTCCTCGGGGGCCTGCTCCTGCTGGGGATCACGATGGTGTGCTTCAACGCCACCATGCCCTCCACGCTGCCCGCGCTGTTCAGCACCGGCGTGCGCTACGGGTCGCTCGCGATCACCTTCAACGTGGCGGTCTCGCTGTTCGGCGGCACCACGTCAGTCATCGTCGAAGGGCTCATCGCCGCCACCGGCGTGCTGGTCATGCCGGCGGTGTACCTGGTGCTCGCGGCGATCGTCGGCCTCGTCGCCGTGCGGTTCCTGCGGGAACCGGGAAGTCGGCCGCTACCGGGGTCGCAGCCCGCGGCCACCTCGGACGAGGAGGCCCGCGAGCTCGCCGCGGCGCGCTGACCCGATCACCGCGTGGCGCGGGGCAGCACGTCCGTCGGCCGTTCGCGGGGGTCGAACGAGCGCGGGTCGGGTCCCGGGTCGGCGACGACGTCGGCGAACGCGTCGACGGCGAGCGCCGCGGAGAGCACGACGGCCACCGCGACACCGAGCGCGCCGAGGGTGTCGGTCGGGTAGTGGTAGCCGCGGACGACGAGGCCCGCGCCGACCGCGAGGACGAGCCCGGCGAGGCCCGCCACCGCGAGCAGCCGCAGCGCACGGGGCACCGCCACGAGGCCGACGACCAGCACCCCGCAGGCCACGGCGAGCGAGGCCACCGAGGTCGTGTGCCCGCTCGGGAACGCCAGCTCGCCGCCGCGCGTGCGCTCCACGAGCGGCTTGAGCACCAGCGACGTCGTCACCATCGCCGTCGGCGGCCCCACGAGCACGAGGGCGAGCCCCCGCCCGCCGCGCAGCGCCCACGCCAGCGGCGCGAGCACGAGCAGCGCCACCGCGACCGGGAGCGGGCCGCCCAGCGCCGCGAACGCCTGCGCGAGCACCCGCGGCACGCCGTGCTGCGCGTCGAGCAGCGCGGTGAGCCCGCGGTCGGTGCGCCCGGCACCGGTGTCACCGGCGTAGCGCCAGCCCAGGACCGCGGTCACCAAGGCCGCGGCCAGCGCGGTCAGCGCCACGGCACCGCGGCTCCCGGGGCGCAGCAGCGGCGCCGGGGAGGCGTCGCGGAGCAGGGCGGACGCGGGCCCCGGGAGGGGGCGGGTGATCCGCAACGGGGTGGGAGTCGTGCCCGACGGCGAGCGCGGCATGGGCGTACAGCGTGCCCGATCACCGGGGCGGTTCGAGGGGGCTCCCCGGGACGGGGCAGAGTGGTCCCCCGATGGTCGGTGTGCGTCGACACCCCGGCGCGGATCGCCGCTCGATCGTCACGCCGGATCCCCCGTCCGGTGGGTCGCCGCAGAGCGCCGGAGGTGCGCATGGCCGCGGATCACGGCCGGGAGCACGCCGCCGCCTCCTCGAGCACGACCACCCTGCACGCGGTCGCCCCGCACCGGCAGGCGCGCGCCGACGCCCGGGCCGCGCTGCTCGAGCGCACCACCGCCGCCGTGCAGACCGCCACGCTCGTGCCCTGCCCCGACCCGCTCGGCAGCGCCGCCGAGCTCGACGCGGTGCTCGCCGCGCCGGGCGCGTCCGCCGGCGAACCGGGACTGCGGGCGCTGCTGCTGCGCCAGAGCCTCGTCGCGCGCGTGCTGCTGGCCGCGGAGCCGGGCGGGTCCGGCGCCGCCGTGCCCGACGCGGCGACCGAGGCGGTCACCGAGGCGCAGCTCGACGAGCTGCTCGAGCTCGTCGCGGCGCACGGGCTGTCGCTCTTCGGTGCGGACGCCCAGATGCTGCGCGCCCGGCGCGCGCTGCTCGTCGGCGACGAGGAGGCCGCCCTCTCGGCGGTGGCGACCGGCCTGGCGCACCTCGAGGAGCCCGTCCTCGTCGACCACGCCGCCACGCTCGCCGAGCACCGCCACAACGTGAGGTGCGCCCGGCGCCTCGCGGCCAGCACGCTGATCTCGCTGGGCCTGCACGACCTCGCCGACACCCTCGTCGAGCAGCCCGGCGACGGCGGGGCGGGCGACTACGACCGAGTGCGGCTGGGGGTGTCGTGGGGGCTGCGCCTCGAACGCGCCGGGCGGCCGGGCGGCGAGCGCCTCGGCGAGGCCCTCGCCGTCGCCGGGCGCCTCTGCCACCGCGCGTCGGGGGTCCAACGGCCCCTGCTCGCCGCCGCCGGGGTGCTCGCGTGCCCGAGCCGGGGCCCGGCGCCCACCCCCGACGAGCGCCGGATCGCGCGCCGCGGCGCCGCCGCGCTCGCCGCCGGCCACGTGGTGCCCTCCCAGCACGACCGCCTCGTCGTCGAGCTCGCCCGCGCCCGCGCGCTCGAGCGGGCGGGCGACGACGACGCCGCGGTCGCCCTGCTCGCGACGCGGCGCGCACGCCCGCCCCGGGGCGAGGCGAGCCTGATGCTGGCGATCACGCGGGAGCTCGCGCGGCTGCGCACCCGGATGGCGACCTCCGGCGGTCCCCGCCGGGCCGCCGAGGCGGCGCTGGGCGACTACGTCGCCGACCTCGAGGCCGAGCTGTGGACGCTGCACCGGGCGCGGGCGCTCTCGCTGCGCACCGGGCTCGCCCACGACCGCCTGCGCCGCGAGCACGGGCAGGTCACCGCCCTCGCGCTCGCCGACCCGCTCACCGGGCTGCCCAACCGCCGCGCGCTCGACCGGCACCTCGACGAGGTGCTCGAGCGGGCCGTGGGGTCGCCGGCCGTCGCGATGATCGACGTCGACCGCTTCAAGCAGATCAACGACACCGCCTCCCACGCGCGCGGCGACGAGGTGCTGCGCGGCGTGGCGACGGCGCTGCGCTCGTCGTTGCGCGCGCCGGACCTGGTGGCGCGCTACGGCGGCGACGAGTTCGTCGTCGTGCTGCCCGACACCGTGGTCGCCGACGCCGCCGCCGCGCTGGGCCGCGCCCGGGCCGCGGTGGCCGCGCTGCCCGCGGCGCAGGGCCGCCCGGTGACGCTGTCGGTCGGGGTGGTCGCGGCCCGCGCCGGCGAGGGGCCCGCCGACGTCCTCGCCCGCGCCGACGCCGCGATGTACGCGGCGAAGCGCGCCGGCGGCGACGCGGTGCGCACCCACGACGGCCCCGCCACCGGAGCCCTCCCGGTGACGCGTGGGTGACGGGCCGGGCCCCACGCCCCGGCCGGGCGGCGCGGACGCGGTCGTAGGATCGGGCCGTCGAGCCCCGGACCCGGGGCCGGTCCGCGCAGGAGAGGCAGGAGTGGGAGTCACCGAGCCGATGCCGCCGAGCCCGACCGCCAGCCCGACAGCCGTCGTCGTCCTGGCCGCCGGCGAGGGCACCCGGATGCACTCGGCGACGCCGAAGGTGCTCCACCCCGTCGGCGGGCGCAGCCTGCTCGGCCACGCGGTGCACGCCGCCGCCGGCACGACCCCGGACCACCTGGTCGTCGTGGTCGGCCACGAGCGCGAGCAGGTCGGCACCCACACCCTGGGGCTCGCCACCGAGCTCGACCGCGAGGTGCTCACCGCCGTGCAGGACCGCCGGCGCGGCACCGGGCACGCGGTGGCCTGCGGTGTCGCGCGGCTGCCCGCCGACCTCACCGGCACCGTGCTCGTCTCGTACGGCGACGTCCCGCTGCTGGACGCGGCCACCCTGCGCGCGCTCATCGGCGAGCACGCCTCCGGCGACTACGCCGTGACGCTGCTGACCGCCGAGCTCGACGACCCGCGCGGGTACGGCCGCGTCGTGCGCGACGGGGCCAACCAGGTCACCTCCATCGTGGAGCACCGCGACGCGACGCTCGACCAGCTGGCGATCAACGAGGTCAACTCCGGCGTCTACGCCTTCGACCTCGCGTTCCTGCGCGACGCGCTGAGCCGCCTGACCACCGACAACGCGCAGGGCGAGCTGTACCTCACCGACGTGGTGGCGATCGCGGCCCGCGAGGAGCGCGGGGTCGGCGCCGTCGAGACCTCCGACCCGTGGCTGGTCGCCGGCGTCAACGACCGCGTGCAGATGGCCGAGCTGGGCGCGGAGCTCAACCGCCGCCTGCTCGAGCGCTGGATGCGCGCCGGGGTCACGGTCGTCGACCCCCGCTCGACGTGGGTCGACGTCGGCGTCCGCCTCGAGCGCGACGTGACGCTGCACCCCGGCACCCAGCTGCACGGCAGCACGACCGTCGCCGAGGGCGCGGCGATCGGCCCCGACACCACGCTCACCGACGTCACCGTCGGCGCGCGCGCCGCGGTGGTGCGCACCCACGGCTCGTCGTCGCGCGTCGGCCCGGAGACCTCCGTCGGCCCCTTCGCCTACCTGCGCCCCGGCGTCGAGCTCGACGCCCGCGGCAAGATCGGCACCTTCGTCGAGGTCAAGAACGCCCACATCGGCGAGGGCAGCAAGGTCCCGCACCTGACCTACGTCGGTGACGCCACGATCGGCGAGGCCAGCAACATCGGCGCGTCGTCGGTGTTCGTCAACTACGACGGCGTCACCAAGCACCGCACGGTCGTCGGGTCGCACGTCCGCACCGGCTCGGACAACACGTTCGTCGCGCCGGTGACGGTCGGGGACGGCGCCTACACCGGTGCGGGCACCGTCGTCCGCGAGGACGTCCCCCCGGGAGCCCTCGCGGTGTCCTCGGGGCCGCAGCGCAATCTCGAGGGCTGGGTGACCCGGAAGCGCCCGGGCACCGCCGCGGCCCAAGCCGCCGAACAAGCCGCGAAGGCCGAGCAGGAGGACCCGTGACCGTCAGCATGTCGTCGACCCCGAAGAAGAGCCTCATGCTCTTCTCCGGACGGGCCCACCCCGAGCTCGCCGAGGAGATCGCGAAGGAGCTCGACGTCACGATCACCCCGCAGTCGGCGTACGACTTCGCCAACGGGGAGATCTTCGTGCGGTTCGAGGAGTCGGTCCGCGGCTCCGACGCGTTCGTGATCCAGAGCCACACCGATCCCATCAACCAGTGGATCATGGAGCAGCTCATCATGATCGACGCCCTGAAGCGGGCGTCGGCCAAGCGGATCACCGCGGTCGTGCCGTTCTACGGCTACGCGCGCCAGGACAAGAAGCACCGCGGCCGCGAGCCCATCTCCGCCCGGCTCGTCGCCGACATGCTCAAGACCGCCGGCGCGCACCGGATCATGACGATCGACCTGCACACCGACCAGATCCAGGGCTTCTTCGACGGTCCCGTCGACCACCTGCTGGCCAACAAGGTCCTCGCCGAGCACCTGCGCGACGCCTACTCCGGCGAGGACCTCGCCGTCGTCGCCCCCGACTCCGGCCGCGTCCGCGTCGCCGAGAAGTGGGCGGACATGATGGGCGGCGTCCCGCTGGCCTTCATCCACAAGACCCGCGACAAGACGCGCCCCAACGAGGTCGCCGCCAACCGCGTCGTCGGTGAGGTCGAGGGCCGCTGCTGCATCCTCGTCGACGACATGATCGACACCGGCGGCACGATCGCCAAGGCCACCGAGGCGCTGCTCGCCGACGGCGCCTCCGACGTCGTCATCGCCGCCACCCACGGCGTGCTCTCCGGGCCGGCCGTCGAGCGGCTCTCGACCTGCGGGGCGCGCGAGGTCATCGTCACCAACACCCTGCCGATCCCGGACGAGAAGCGCTTCCCCTCGCTGACCGTGCTCTCGATCGCGCCGGTCATCGCGCGCGCCGTGCGGGAGGTCTTCGAGGACGGTTCGGTGACGAACCTCTTCGACGGCAACGCCTAGAGTCGCGCCAGGCCGCAGCCGCGTAGCGTGCCGGCGTGGCGTTCTGGACCGAGCACGTCGTCCCGCGGCTCGTCGACGTCGCGCTCCGGGGTGAGGAGGTCCGGGCGCTGCGCGAGCGCGTCGTGTCCCGGGCCCGCGGCGAGGTCGTCGAGCTGGGGTTCGGCAGCGGGCCGACCCTGCCGCTCTACCCGGCGGCGGTGACCTCGGTGCGCGCCGTCGAGCCGTCGGCGGTCGCGCGGCGGCGTGGTGCCCGGCGGATCGCGGAGGCGTCGATCCCCGTCGACCACGTGGGCCTCGACGGCGCCGACCTCGATCTCCCCGACGACTCCGCCGACACCGTCGTCAGCACGTTCACGCTCTGCACCATCCCGGACGTGGACCGGGCGCTGCGCGAGGTCCGCCGGGTCCTGCGCCCCGGCGGCCGGCTGCTCTTCCTCGAGCACGGCCTGTCCCCCGACCCCCGCACCGCCCGCTGGCAGCACCGCCTCGACGGGTTCCAGCAGCGCGTCGCCGGCGGGTGCCACCTCACGCGCCCGATCGACGGCCTCGTCCGCGACGCCGGCCTGACGGTCACCGACCTCACCCACGACCGGCTGCCCGCGCCGGGGCCGATGGCGTACCTCTACCTCGGCGCCGCGACGCCCTGAGGGGAGCATCCGCCGACCCGTGTCCCGTGGACACGGGTCAGGCGCCGGGGATCAGCGCGCGCGGGCGAGCAGCGCCGCCTGCGGCACGGGTGCCGCACGCGAGTCCGGCTCCGGCGCGCGCAGGACGCGGGCGGTGACGTCGAACCCGGCCGCGTCGAGGAGGGCGGCGACGGCGTCGGGCTGCAGGCGGCGGAAGTCGAGGCTGACCCGCTGCCCGAAGGCCTCGTCGTGGTGGGACACGTCGTCGCCGACCTGGAACCCGAGCAGCAGACGCCCGCCCGGCACCAGCACGCGCCGGAACTCGGCGAGCACCGCCGGCAGCTCGGGCGCGGGCACGTGGATCAGCGAGTACCAGGCGACGAGCCCGCCGAGCGCGGCGTCGGCGACGTCGAGGGCGGCCATGTCGCCGACGGCGAACCCGATGCCGGGGTGCTCGGCGCGCGCCAGCTCGACCATCGCCGGCGACAGGTCGACCCCGCGGACCCGCACGCCGAGCCCGTGCAGGTGCGCGGCGACGCCGCCCGGGCCGCTGCCGACCTCGAGCACGTCACCGTCGACGAGCTCCGCGAACGCCCCGAGCACCGCCCGGTCGAGCGGGGCGCCCGCCAGCTCGTCGCGGAAGTGGGCCGCGTACGGCGCGGCGATGGCGTCGTAGCCCGCCCGCGTCGCCTCCCGGTCGAGGGTCACGGAGGCACCCTAGGTATCGTGGACGACGCACTTCGGCGAGGGCCGACCCGCGCGGGCCGGCCGTGATCGACGCGGTGCGGCCGTCCCCGGCGTCCGGGTGGGCCGCGCGCGGCGCGCCGACCCGAGAGACCCGCAGACGACCGCAGGAGAGAACACCATGGCCGACGAGATCCGCATCGCCGCGGAGAGCCGCACCGAGTTCGGCAAGGGCGCGGCGCGTCGCGTCCGGCGGGCGGGCAAGGTCCCCGGCGTGCTCTACGGGCACGGCACCGACCCCGTGCACCTCGCCTTCGACACCGTCGAGTTCGCCGCGGTGCTCCGCGAGAACGGGCGCAACGCCCTGCTCACCATCACCGGGCTCGGCGGGCAGCCGCCGATGGCGCTGGCCAAGAGCATCGTCCGCGACCCGATCAAGGGCTTCTTCGAGCACGTCGACCTCGTCCTCGTCCGCCGTGGCGAGAAGGTCCAGGTCGACGTCCGCGTCGTGATCATGGGCGAGGCCGCCTCCGGCACGCTGGTCTTCCAGAACGAGGACACGCTGACCGTCGAGGCCGACGCGACCAACATCCCCGAGGAGATCACGGTCGTCATCGAGGACGCCGAGATCGGCACCCAGTTCCTCGCCGGCGACATCCGCCTCCCCGACGGCGCCGAGCTGATCTCCGACCCGGAGCTCCTCGTCGTCAACGTCGCCGAGGCCCCCACCGAGGAGGCCATGGAGGAGGAGATCGACACCGAGGGCGCGGGTGTCGAGGAGGACGTCCCCGAGGACGAGGCCGCCGAGACCGGCGAGTCCTCCGAGGCCGCCGACGGCGACCAGCCCGCGGAGGGCACCGAGTCCTCGGGCTCCTCCGACGAGAGCTGACCGGACTCCGTGAGCTCCCCCGCTGCCCGGCCCGACGGCCCCCTGCTGGTCGTCGGGCTGGGCAACCCGGGCCCCGACTACGAGGGCACCCGGCACAACGTCGGGTTCGTCGTCGCCGACGTCCTCGCGGGGCGCCTCGGCGCCCGGTTCTCGCCGCACAAGCGTTCGGGCGCCGACGTGGCCGAGGGCCGGCTCGCCGGCCGGCGCGCGGTGCTGGCCAAGCCCCGCGGCTACATGAACCTCTCGGGCGGGCCGGTCGCCGGCGCCGCCCGCTTCTTCTCGGTCGACCCGCTCGACGTGATCGTCGTCCACGACGACCTCGACCTCGAGTTCGGCGTCGTGCGCCTCAAGCGCGGCGGTGGCGAGGGCGGCCACAACGGGCTGCGCTCGATCTCCAAGTCGCTCGGCACCAAGGACTACCTGCGCGTGCGTTTCGGCATCGGCCGCCCGCCCGGTCGCCAGGACCCCGCCGACTACGTGCTCAAGCGCTGGTCGGCGGCCGAGCGCAAGGAGCTCGACGTCTCGGTCGAGCTGGCCGCCGACGCCGTCGAGGCGCTGGCCTCCGAGGGCCTCGAGCCGGCCCAGAACCGCATCCACTAGCTCCGCAGGTAGGCCAGCACCGCGAGGACCCGACGGTTGTCGTCGGGCGCGGCGTGCAGGCCGAGCTTGGTGAACGCCGAGCGCGCGTACGCCTCGACGGTCTTCTCCGCGAGGTGCAACCGCTCGGCGATCCCGTGGTTCGAGCGGCCCTCCGCCATCACCGCCAGGACGTCGCGCTCGCGCTCGGACAGGGCCTCGAGGGGATCGACGACACGGCGGCGCCCGACGAGCTCGGCCACCACCGACGGGTCGACGACGACACCGCCCGCGGCCACGCGGCGCAGGGCGTCGGTGAGCTCCTCGACGTCGGCGACGCGCTCCTTGAGCAGGTAGCCCGCGCCGCCGGTGTCGGACTCGAGCAGGGCCAGCGCGTAGTGCGGCTCGACGTGCGCCGACAGCACGAGCACCCCGACGCCGGCGTGCTCGCCGGCCAGCGTGCGGGCGGCGTCGAGGCCCTCGGTGGTGTGGGTCGGCGGCATGCGGATGTCGACGACGACGGCGTCCGGCGGGTCCGCCCGGACCGCGGCGAGCAGCGCCCCGGCGTCGCCGACCTCGGCGGTCACCTCGATCCCGGCGTCGGCGAGGAGGCGGGCCACGCCGACGCGGAAGAGCACGGCGTCGTCGGCCACGATCACCCGCACGGCACGCTCGCCGTCACCCGCGTCCCGCGCCCGGCGGGGCTCGAGACCTCCAGGCGCCCGCCCAGGGCGGCGACGCGGTCGGCGAGCCCGCGCAGCCCGGAGCCGTCCGCGTCCGCGCCGCCGACGCCGTCGTCGACCACCTCGACGCGCAGCCCGGCACCGTCGGCGACGACGCCCACCTCGACCTTCGACGCCCCCGCGTGCTTGGCCGCGTTCGTCAGCGCCTCGGAGACCACGAAGTAGCAGGTCCGCTCCACGGTCTCGGGCGGGCGGTCGGCGGGGACCGCGGCGAGGACGACCGGCAGCGGCGCCCGCTCGGCCAGCGAGAGCAGGGCCGGCCCGAGGCCGCCGTCGGTGAGCAGCGGCGGGTAGATGCCGCGCGCGAGCTCGCGGAGCTCGGCGAGCGCGGCGCCCAGCTCGTCGGCGGCCTCGGCCAGCAGGGCGTCGAGCTCCGCGGGCGGGGCGCCCGCCCGGGCCAGGCGCAGCGCCAGCCCCACCGCGACGAGCCGCTGCTGCGCGCCGTCGTGCAGGTCGCGCTCCACGCGGCGGCGGGCGGCGTCGGCGGCCTCGACCAGGCGGGCGCGCGAGGCGCGGACCTCGCGCAGCTGGTGGCGGACCTCGGCGTGCAGGCGCTCGTTCTCCATCGCCAGCCCCGCGCCGGCCGCGACCGCCTCGACGAGGTCCGGCTCGGCGCTCAGCGCGGGGTCGTGCAGCAGCGCGGCGATCGGCTCGCCGTCGCGCTCGAGGAACGTCACCGCGCGGCCCCCGACCTCGACGGGCACGCCCTCGGCGTCGACGAACCCGTCGGTGCCGGGCCGTCGGTGGACGAGCTCGACCGACGGGTCGTGCAGCGTGCGCGCGACCACCGACCGCAGCCGTTCGGGCACCGCCGGCCCGCCGCCGAGCTCGACGACGAGCCGCCCCACCCCGGAACGGTCGAGGCGGCTGCGCAGCAGCCCCAGCAGCAGGGCCGCCGGCCACACGACCAGCACGACCTGCGCGGACCAGGCCAGCCAGACCCCCGCCGACGGGGGCAGGAGCAGCAGGATCGCCGTGCGCTCGACGAGCAGGGTGCCGACCACCACCGTCCCCCCGACCAGCCCCGGCGTCAGCGCCCGCCGCGCCGCCGGCCCGGCCGCCCGCCACCGCGCCCACACCGACACCAGCACCGACACGAACAGCACGACGACCACGCCCTGCACGGCGAGGTCGACCGCCTCGGGCCGGAACTCGCCGCCCGCCGGCGTGATCACCAACCCGTTGGGCGGCGGGCCGTCCCCCCGGCCCCGCTGCGCCCCGAGCGCCAGGAAGACCGCGTCGAGCGGGACCGAGAGCAGCCACCCGGCCCCGACGAGGACGCGCTGCGCGACGCTCGCGGTCCGCCCGGTCGGGAACGTGACGAGCAGCTGCACGAACACCGACAGCGCCACCGAACCCAGCAGCACACCGACGACGAACGCCGGGGTCGTGTCGACGGCGACCACGAACCGGGCGAGCCACGCGAAGCCGAACAGCACCATGAGCACGCCGGTGCGGCTGTCGGGCCGGCGGCGGTGGGCCACGAGCCCGACGCCCACGAACGACCAGGCGACGGCCAGGGTGAGCACGAGCGTCGGGGCGACGAGCTCGGCGGGGACCGTGTACCCGCCGCGGACCAGGGCGACCGCCGCCGCGACGCCCGCGAGCACCGCGGCGGCGGCGACCAGGGCGCCCCGGCGCCTCACCCCACGTCTCCCAGCACCCGGCGCAGCGCCTCCCCCGACAGGTCGTCCTTCGCGATGAAGCCGCGCGCGGGGCTCGTGTCGACGCGCCGCCCGTAGTCGTCGCGGGCGCGGCTCGACACGAGCACGACGGCGGGAGCCGCGTCGCCACCCGCCAGGACCTCGGCCACACCGAAACCGTCGAGGTCCGGGAGCCGGATGTCCAGCAGCACCACGTCGGGCGCGAGGCAGCGGACGGCGTCGAACGCGTCGGCGGCGTCCCCGGCCTCGCCGACGACGTCGAAGCCCTCGGCGACGAGCAGGCGGCGCGCGAGCGAGCGGAACGACGCGTGGTCATCGACGATCAGCACGCGGGCGGTCACGCTCCGGACACTCGCACCGGGGCACGCGCGGCACTACGGGGTTGACCCTGGTCGTGGCGAGGGCTGTCCCGCTACCCGCCTCCCGGGGCCGCGCGGACGCTGACGGGGCATGACGGCCATCCGCAAGCACCCCCTCGTCGCGTTCTTCGTGCTGACCTACGTGATCGGCTGGGGCTTCCTGCCGTTCGGGTCGTTCGGGGCGTTCGCGCCGCTGGTGGCGGCGCTGGTCGTGGTGCCGATCGCCCAGGGCCGCGCCGGCCTGGCGGAGCTCGGGCGCCGCCTCGTGCGCTGGCGGGTGCGCTGGTGGTGGTGGGTGCTCGCGATCGGGGTGCCGCTCGCGGTCCACCTGGTCGCGGCGGGGCTCGGCGACCCGTCGCCGATCCGGTCGGTGGCGTGGGGCGACGTCCTGCTCGTGCTCCTGATCCGCCTGGTGGACCCCACCGACGGGCCCCTCGGCGAGGAGCCCGGCTGGCGCGGGTTCGCGCTGCCCGGGATGCAGGCGCGGCTCTCGCCGCTCGCGGCGACCGCGGTCCTCGCGGTGGTGGTCACCGTCTGGCACCTGCCGCTGGTGTTCCTGGAGGGCGGCGACCACCGGTCGACGCTCGCCGGCATGATCATCGGCACGGTGGGCGTGACCTTCTGGTACTCGTGGCTGTTCGACCGCACCGGGGGCAGCGTCCTGCTCTGCATCGTCGCCCACGCCGTCGAGGGCGCGATCCAGGACGACACCGTCCTCTACTTCACCGTCTGGCTGCTCCTCGCCGTCGTCCTCGTCGTGGCCGACCGGCGCCGGTGGCTCGGGCGCGCCCCGGCCGCGGCGACGACGAGCCTGCCCGGGGTGGGTGTCCTGCGATGACCCGGACCATCGCCGACGGCCGCGTCGCGCGCCTGTTCGGCCTGACGGGCGAGCGCTGGATGCGCCACGCCAACCCGTGGAGCGTGTGGACCCGGTTCGCGGTGCTGCCGCTGCTCGCCCTCGCCGTCTGGAGCCGCGTGTGGCTCGGGTGGTGGGCGCTGCTCGCGGCCGGCGTCGTGCTCGTGTTCATGGTGGTCAACCCGCTGCTGTTCCCGCCCCCGCGCTCGACGCGGCACTGGGCGTCGAAGGCGGTGCTCGGCGAGCGGATCGGCACCGAGAAGACCGAGATCCCGCCCCAGTTCGGGACGTCGCGGGTGCCGATGGTGGCCTCGACCCTCCAGCTCGTGGCGCTCGCCGCGCTCGTCGTCGGGCTGGTCCGCCTCGACCTGCTGCTCGCCCTCACCGGGCTGCTGTGCTGCCAGTGCGCCAAGGCCTGGTACCTCGACCGCGCCGTCCTGCTCTTCGAGGACATGAAGCGCGACCCCCGCTACGCGTCCTGGGAGTACTGATGACCGACCTGCCGCTGGCCCGTCACGCCGGCCCGATCGCGATCGTCGCCGGGGCGCTGCTGGTGCTCACCGACCTCGGCCGGCTGGCCGCCGGCCACGACGTCGCCGCCTTCGCCTCCGACCCGCTGACGATCGCCGCGAACGCGGGCTACGCGGTGGCCCTCGTCGTGCTCGCCGTCGCGCTGGTCGCGGTGTACCTGCGCGAGGCGCCGGCCCTGTCCACGGCCGGGTTCGTGGCCGCGCTCGCCGGTGTCGTGTTCTTCGGCGGCAACATGTGGTTCGACGGCTTCGCCGCCCCGTGGCTCGCGGGCGTCGCGCCCGAGATCTTCGCGGTGGAGCGCACCGGGCCGCTGGTCGTCGGCGCCCTCGCGAGCTACCTGCTCTTCGGGCTGGGCTGGGTGCTGTGGGGCGTGGCGCTGCTGCGCGCCCGGGCGCACCCGTGGCCGTTCGGCGCCGCGTTCGTCGTCGCCGGCGTGCTGGGGCTCGCGGCGGGCGCGGCGCCGTTCGGCGCGCCGGTCGGGCTGGCGTTCCTCGCGCTGGGGACGCGGCTCAGTCGACCGCGTTCTCCAGCCACGCCTCCTCCAGCTGCTCGCGCTCGCTGAGCAGCGCGCGCAGCTCGGCGTCGAGCTCCTGGAGCCGGCCCGGCTCGGTGGCCGCCGCGGCGAGCTTCTCGTGCAGCTTCTTCTCCTCGGTCACGATCTTCTCCAGGCGGCGCTCGATCCGCGCGACCTCCTTGCGCGCGGCACGGCGCTCGGCCTCGCCACGCGGCGCCCCGCCCCCCGACGAGGACGCCGAGATCGACGGCGCGGCGGGCTGGCCGGCCCGGCGCCGCAGGTACTCCTCGATCCCGCCGGGGAGGTCGGTGATCCGCCCGTCGCCGAGCAGCGCGACGGCGCGGTCGCAGACGCGCTCGGTGAGGTAGCGGTCGTGGCTGACGACGACGAGCGTGCCCGGCCAGCCGTCGAGGAGGTCCTCGAGCTGCTGGAGGGTGTCGACGTCGAGGTCGTTGGTGGGCTCGTCGAGCAGCAGCACGTTGGGCTCGGTCATGAGCAGGCGCACGAGCTGCAGGCGCCGCCGCTCGCCGCCGGAGAGCTCCGAGACCGGCGTCCACTGCCGCGACGCCGGGAACCCGAAGCGCTCCGCGAGCTGCGAGGCGGTCTGCTCGTGGCGCCCGATCGTCACCCGCTCGGCGACGTCCTCGACGGCCTGCAGCACGCGGCGGTGCATCGGCAGGCCCGAGAGGTCCTGGGACAGGTGCGCGAGCCGGACCGTGGTGCCCTGCACGCGGCGCCCGCCGTCGAGGGCGCGCTCCCCGCCCACCGCGCGCAGCAGCGTCGTCTTGCCCGACCCGTTGACGCCGACGATGCCGATGCGGTCGCCGGGCCCGATGCGCCAGGTCTGGCGGTCCACCAGCGTGCGGTCCCCGACGGTCAGGGTGGCGTCCTCGAGCTCGATCACCGTGCGGCCGAGGCGGTGCTTGGCCATGGTGACGAGCTCGACGGAGTCGCGGGGCTCGGGCACGTCGGCGATCAGCGCCTCGGCGGCCTCGACCCGGTAGCGGGGCTTCGACGTGCGCGCCTGCGGACCGCGGCGCAGCCACGCCAGCTCCTTGCGAGCGAGGTTGCGGCGGCGCTGCTCGGCGGCGTCGGCGAGGCGTGCCCGCTCGGCCCGCGCGAAGATCCAGTCGCCGTACCCGCCCTCGTACTGCTCGACGTGCCCGTCGACGACCTCCCAGGTGCGTGAGGCGACGGTGTCGAGGAACCAGCGGTCATGGGTGACGACGACGAGCGCGGTGCGGCGGGCGAGCAGGTGCTCGGCGAGCCAGCCGACGCCCTCGACGTCGAGGTGGTTGGTGGGCTCGTCGAGCACGAGGAGGTCGAGCTCGCGCACCAGGGCGGCGGCGAGCGCGATCCGCTGGCGCTCACCCCCGGACAGGCCCTCGACCGACGCGTCCAGCCCGCGGTCGCCGCCGGGGCGCAGACCTTCGACGACGGCGCGGCTGCGCGGGTCGGCGGCCCACTCGTGGTCGGGCACGGGCCCGCCGAGGACGGCGTCCCGCACCGTCTCCCCCGACAGCTGCGTCTGCTGGCTGACCAGCGCCATCTGCAGGCCGCCGACAGGGCTGCGCCGCCCCGAGTCGGGGGTCAGCGCGCCGGCGAGCACCTGGACCAGCGTCGACTTGCCGCCGCCGTTGCGGCCGACGACTCCGATGCGGTCGCCGGTGTCGACGCCCAGCGAGACACCGTCGAGGACCGGCTTGGGACCGCCGAAGCCGATCGACACCGACTCCAGGTTGACGAGGTTGGGCACGGTTCCAGTCTCCAGGGAGCGCGAACGGGGAGTTCGCGCGCATAGAAGCAGCGAACGCCACGTTCGCTGCGAAACAGCGGGCGGGTCAGGCGTAGGCGCCGGGACCGGGGTCGGGACGGGGCGGGGAGGGCGGCCCGGCGGGCCCGCCGTCACCGTCGACGACGCGCGCGCCGGGGACGGGGCCGTGGGCGACGCGCACGGTGCGGCACACCCCGGCGCCTGCCAGCTCGGCAGCCACGCGGACCGCGGCGTCCTGGCCGTCGCAGAGGAACACGCAGGTCGGCCCCGACCCGGACACGACTCCGGCCAGCGCGCCCGCGTCGACGCCGCCGCGCAGGGTCCGCCGCAGCCCGGGGTCGAGGCTCACGGCCGCCGCCTGCAGGTCGTTGCCGAGCAGGAGCGCCAGCGAGCGGGCCTCGCCGGAGGCCAGCGCCTCGAGCACGGGCTCGACGTCGCCGACCCGCCGCGGCGCCTCGGGGCGGGCACGCAGGCGGTCGAGCTCGCCGAACACGGTGGGCGTGGACAGGCCGTGGTCGGCGACCGCCACGACCCAGTGGAACGTGTGCCGCGAGAGCACCGGGACGAGCCGCTCGCCGCGCCCGGTGCCCAGCGCCGTGCCGCCGTGCAGCGCGAACGCGACGTCCGAGCCGACCTCGGCGGCGATCTCCAGGAGCCCCTCGCGGCCGATGTCGACCCGCCAGAGGCTCGCGGCGGCCAGCAGCGCGCCGGCCGCGTCGGCGCTGCCGCCCGCCATCCCGCCCGCGACGGGGATCGCCTTGTGCAGCCCGATGCGGACGTCGGGCTCCCGGTCGACGCGCCGGGCCAGGGCCTCGACGGCGCGCCAGGCGAGGTTGGTGGTGTCGGCGGGGACCTCGGAGACGTCGACGCCGTCGGCGCCCGCGACCGCCACGCCGGGCTCGATCGCGCCGGCGACCGCCCGGGTCACCGACACCTCGTCGGCGATGCTCAGCGCCTGGAAGACGGTGACGAGGTCGTGGTAGCCGTCGTCGCGCAGGTCCCCGACGGACAGGTGCAGGTTGATCTTGGCCGGGACGCGGACGGTGACCGGCGGTCCGACGGCGGAGAGCACCTGTCCAGGGTACGGACCGCCTCCGTTCGCGCTCAGGGCGTCAGGGCGTCCGGCGTCACAGCACGCCGGGCCCGCGCGATGGCGGTGAACGCGGCGACGTCGAGCGCCTCCCCGCGCGCGCCGGGATCGACGCCGGCCGCCCGCAGCACCGTCTCCGCCGCGGGCGCCGACCCGGCCCAGCCCGCGAGCGCGGCCCGCAGCGACTTGCGGCGCTGGGCGAAGGCGGCGTCGACGACGGCGAAGACCTCGGTCCGGTCGACGTCGGTGGCGGCTGCGCCGGAGGACGACGGGTCGTGGCGGGTGAACGCCACGAGCCCGGAGTCGACACCGGGCACGGGCCAGAACACCGCCCGCGGCACCGGCCCCGCGCGGCGCGCGTCGGCGTACCAGGCGAGCTTGACCGACGGCGCCCCGTAGGCCTTCTCGCCCGGGCGCGCGGCCAGGCGTTCGGCGACCTCGGACTGCACCATCACCAGCCCGCGGGCCAGGCCCGGGAGCACGGCGAGCAGGTGCAGCACGACGGGCACGGCGACGTTGTAGGGCAGGTTCGCCACGAGGACGTCCGGGGCGCGCGGCAGGTCGCCGGGTGTCAGATCGTGGGGGGCGAGGCGCAGGGCGTCGCCGGTGACGATCCGCAGGTCGCGCCCGGGCGCCCGCTCCGCCGCCGTGGCGGGCAGCCGCCCGGCGAGCACCGGGTCGATCTCCACCGCGACGACGCCGGCGGCCGCCTCGAGCAGCGGCAGCGTCAGCGAGCCGAGCCCCGGGCCGACCTCGAGCACCACGTCGTCCGGCCCCACCCCCGCGAGGCGGACGATGCGGCGCACGGTGTTGGCGTCGTGGACGAAGTTCTGGCCCAGCCGCTTCGTCGGCCGCAGGTCGAGCTCCGCGGCGAGGCCCCGGACGTCGGCGGGGCCCAGGAGGCGGACCGGGCTCGTCACACGCCCATCATCGCAGGGGCCACGTCTGCCCCCCGACCTACTTCTTGCCGCAGACCGGCCAGGCGCCGTAGCCACCGCGGTCGGCGCGCACGCGCTCGGCCACGGCGATCTGCTCCTCGCGCGTCGCCTGGTGCGGCAGGGCGGCGTACTGGTCGCCGTCGTAGGCCCGCCAGGTCGAGCGGTCGAACTGCAGGCCGCCGTAGTAGCCGTTGCCCGAGTTGATCGACCAGTTGCCGGTCGACTCGCAGCGGGCGATGCGGTCCCACTTGCCGCCGTTCGACACCGCCGGCGCCGTCGACTTCGGCTTGGTGCCCCGGTGGATCACGCCGCCGACCGGCTGGCGCGTCACCTGCGACTCGCCGACCTGCGTGCGGCCGGTCTCGGCGCCGTTGGTGGCGTTGACCGTCCAGGTGACGATCTCCTCGCCGGCCTGGCCGGGCTCCTCGACGCGGGTCTCGCCCTGCTCGAGGTCGGGGTCGTCGACGGTGCGCATGGGCGGCGCGACCGGGCGGGTCTCGGTGACCTGGTTGACCGTGTTGCGGGTGACGGTGATCGTCGACCCGTTGGCCAGGCCGTCGCCACCGGCGAGCGTGTCGGTCGGGCTGAGCGCGAGGCCGTTCTGCGCGAGCAGCTCCGGGCCGGTGAGCGCGGTGGTCGTGACCTGGCGCGGCGCGGCGCCGCCGTCGACCAGCGTGACCGTCTTCGGGGTCCGCACGTCGAGGTTCATCCCGTTGACCGGGATGGCGGCGTTCAGCGGCGCCGAGCTGGCGAGGCCGTCGGTCGGGAGACCGAGCTGCGCCAGCGCGTCCGAGACGGTGCGGGCCGTCGTCTGGAACGTCTGCGGGCGGCCGTCGACCATCAGCGCGACGTCGCGCGAGCGGTTGATGACGAGGTGGTCGCCGTCGTGGACCTCGGCGTTCGGGCCGGGGGCGAGCTGGTCGCCCGGGCCGATCTCGATGTCCCCGCTGTCGAGGGCGCCGGCGACGTCGCCGGAGAAGGTGTGCACGACCTGGTCGACGCCGTCGACCGTGACCGTGACCTCCTTGTCCAGCGCGACCGCCGTGCTGCCGCCCGCGGCGACCGCGAGCAGGGCGACGGCGACGCCGCCCTTGACCGCGTTCGAGCGCCGCTTGGTGTCGGGCGCCAGGCGGTCGGGGTCGTCGAACGAGGTGAGCCCGGCCGGGGCGGCGGCGGTGAGGTCGCCGTGCGGGTCCTCCCGCCCACGGTCGCCGACAGCCGGCTCCTGCTCGCCGGTGAACGACTCGAGGTCGTTCCACTCGTCGAGGTCGGTGAGGGCGATCGCGCCGCTCCCGCCGTGGGCGTCCTGCACCGGCAGCGGGCCGGTGATGTCGTCGAACCACGCCGGCGCCTGCGCGTCGAAGCCGCGGGCGCCGTAGGCGGTGTCGTAGCCCGTGTCGTAGCCGAACTCGTGGGCGGCGTCGTAGCCGTAGTCCGACGCGTACTCGTCGTGGCGGTAGCCGTGACCGACGACGGGCAGGCCCGCGGTGTCGGTCTCGCCGTTCTCGGCGTATCCGGCGCGGCCGCGGCTGGTGGCGGTGTCCGCGCTCATCGTCCGGCCTCGGTGGGGAGGGCGGGGAGCACGACGAGCGAGAGGGCCCTCAGAGCGAGCAGGGAGCGCACAGGCACAGGGGAGTCCACTTCGTCCGTACATCCGGGCAGGAACCGCGCCCTGGGAGCCGTCACGACCTCGTGGCGGTCTCCCTGTGATCCGGACCTGGGGAAGTCCTCGTCACGCGGGCCTCGGGGGTGGTTCCATCCCGGCGAGTCACAGCACGGTAACGAGTTGGGTGTCGCCACCATCAAGCCGACACGACCGTGTTGCGCCGAACGGCACCCCGACGACGACGAGCGTGGCTACTGACCGCTCTCTCGTGCGACGGAGCGTGAAGGTTGAGGCTGTTCGGCCAACCGGAAGGCCCGCCTGCCGTTGTCGGCGCTGATCTGGGCCAACCGCTCGGCCGGCACGTCACGCAGCTCCGCGAGGTCTCGCACCGTGTGGGGGACGACGTAGGGCTCGTTCGGCCGACCGCGGTACGGATGCGGAGTCAGGAACGGGGCGTCGGTCTCGACCAGCACGAGCTCGTCGGGCATCCCGGCCGCCGCTCGTCGCAGCTCCGCGGCGTTCGCGTTGCGGAAGGTCGCGGTGCCCGAGAGCGAGGTGAACCAGCCCTCGTCGGCGCAGCGGCGGGCGAGCTCGGGCCCGCCGGAGAAGCAGTGGAAGACGGTCACGGGCGGGGCGCCCTCGGCGGTGAGGACGTCGACGATGGCGTCGTGCGCGTCGCGGTCGTGCACCACGAGCGGCAGCCCGGTGCGCTTCGCGAGGTCGATGTGCCACGCGAAGGCCTCGCGCTGGACGTCGAGCGGGGCGCAGTCCTCGCGGCGGGTGGTCCAGTAGTCGTCCATCCCGGACTCGCCGACCGCCACGACGCGCGGCAGCGCCGTCAGCTCCTCGATGGCCTTCCGGGCGTCGTCGGTGAGGTCGTTCGAGCGCGTCGGGTGCAGGCCCACCGCGGCGAACACCCGCGGGTCGGTACCGGCCGCCCACGCCGCCCAGCGCGCGGAGTCGAGGTCGTCGGCCGTCGTGACCATCGCCTCGACCCCGGCCGCGGTGGCGCGGTCCAGGACCTGCGCGAGGACCGCGGGCTCCCGGGCCCCACAGGCGTCGAGGTGGGTGTGGGCGTCCACGACGCCCGGGCCCAGGGGCTCGGGCACGGGGGGCGGGACGCGGCCCTTGCTCATCGGTCGAGCTCCCGCTCCGCTTCGTCTCCCCTGTCACTCACCGGTCTGGATCGGCGCCCACGACGGCCCGGTCTCGCCCAGCGACGGGTCGAGCTTGGCGAACAGCGGCGTCGGGCGGGCCAGCGGCCGGCCCACCGGGATCGGTGTCGACTCCCAGCGCGCCTGCTCGTGCGCGTAGTCGCCGGTGAGCACCGAGTGGCTCGTGCCGAGCTCGCCGGAGGTGCCCGCGTCCTCGCGGTGCGGCTGCTCCGCCCACACCCCGCTGCCGCCGAGGGCCTCGTGGACCTTCTGTGCGGCGTGCGGCAGGAACGGCGTCAGCAGCGTGTTGGCGTCCTGCACGACCTGCAGCGCGGTGTGCAGGATCGTGTCGCGGCGCGCCGGGTCGTCCTTGCGCTTCCACGGCTCCTGGTGCGAGAGGTAGGCGTTGGCCTCGCCGACCACCCGCATCGCCTCGCCGATCGCCTGCTTGAACCGCGAGCGGGCCAGGTGCGCCCCGACCGTCTCGAACGCCGCCCGCGACTGCGCGAGCAGGGCCTCGTCGGCCGGGTCCGGCGCGGTCGGCTCCGGCACCGCGCCGACGTTCTTCGCGGCCATCGACACCGAGCGGTTGACGAGGTTGCCCCACTCGTTGGCCAGCTCGAAGTTGGTGCGGCGCACGAACTCGTCCCAGGTGAAGTCGGTGTCCTGGTTCTCCGGGCCCGCGACCGAGATGAAGTACCGCAGCGCGTCCGGCCCGAACTCGCGCAGGAAGTCGCCGACGTAGATGACCGTCCCGCGGCTGGTGGAGAACTTCGAGCCGCTCATCGTCAGGAACTCGGAGCTGACGACCTCGGTGGGCAGGTTGAGCCGGCCGAACGAGCCGACCTCGCCGCCGCGGTCACCCTCGCCGTTGTGCCCGAGCAGGATCGCGGGCCACATCACCGAGTGGAAGGTGATGTTGTCCTTGCCCATGAAGTAGTAGGCCTGCGCCTCGGGGTCGCACCACCACTCCTTCCACGCGTCGGGCGCCCCGGTGCGCTGCGCCCACTCGACCGACGCCGACAGGTAGCCGATGACCGCGTCGAACCAGACGTAGAAGCGCTTCATCGGGGCGTCGTGCCAGCCGTCGAGCGGGATGCGCACGCCCCAGTCGAGGTCGCGGCTGATCGCGCGGGGCTTGAGGTCCTCGGCGAGGCGGCGGCTGAAGTTCAGGACGTTCGGCCGCCAGTGCGTGCGGGTGTCCAGCCACGACGCCAGCGACTTGGAGAACGCCGGCAGGTCGAACAGCAGGTGCTCGGTCTCGACGAACTGCGGCGTCTCGCCGTTGATGCGGCTGCGCGGGTTGATGAGGTCGGCGGGGTCGAGCTGGTTGCCGCAGTTGTCGCACTGGTCGCCGCGCGCGCTCGGGTAGCCGCAGATCGGGCAGGTGCCCTCGATGTAGCGGTCGGGCAGCGTGCGCCCGGTCGACGGACTGATCGCGCCGAGGGTCTTCTCGGTGCTCACGTAGCCGTTGTTCCACAGCGCCGTGAAGAGGTCCTGGGTGACGCGGTGGTGGTTGTCGGTGCTCGTGCGCGTGAACAGGTCGTACGACAGGCCGAGCCCGACGAGGTCGTCCTGGATCACCCGCGAGTACCGGTCGACGAGCTCGCGGGGCGTCGTCCCCTCGGCGTCGGCCTGCACCTGGATCGGCGTGCCGTGCTCGTCGGTCCCCGAGACCATGAGCACCCGGTTGCCGACCATCCGCTGGTAGCGCGAGAAGACGTCGGAGGGCACACCGAAGCCGGACACGTGGCCGATGTGCCGCGGCCCGTTGGCGTACGGCCACGCCACGGCGGTCAGCACGGGGATGCTCATGCCTCCATTCTCCTCATCGCCGCCACCGGACTCCGGGCGCCTCGACGGCCGTGACGCGCGGGCGCGCCCGGCCTAGCCTCCCGGGTGTGAGCGACACCACCGAGCAGGTGACGCGCACCGCGCTCGGGCTGCTGCGGGCCGCGGGGGCCGCCGGCACGGCGGAGCGCCGGGTGGGCGAGGCCGTCCTCGACGTCCTGCACTCCGACCCGGCCGTCTGCGCCTCGGCGTGGGACGTCGTCGAGCCGCTCGGCGGGCGGGTCCGCACGGTGTGCGTCCGCGGCTACCGCGCCGGGGTCTCGAGCTTCCTGCGGTCGCCGGCCTTCCTGGCCGACGACGACGGGTACCGGCTGCTGCGCGAGCAGCCCGACCACCCGGCCCGCAGCTGGAGCGACGTCGACGGCTACGAGACCGGGCCGTCGGTCACCCGCGTCTTCCGCCCGGGCGGCTACACCGGCGGCGCCACCCTCCGGCTGACCACGCCCGACGGCCGCTACGTCGGCAACGTGCACCTCTCGACCGCGGGCGGGCGCTCGCCGAGCAGCGAGCTGATGGGCGCCCTCAACCTCGCCGCCGGGACGCTGGCGACGCTGCTGGACCCGTCGCGGCGCCTCGACGCGGTCGCCGACGGGATCGCCGGCCCGATGTCCGACCGGGCACGGGCCGCGCTCCTGGGCGCCGACGGCGTCGTCGCGCCGCTGCCCGGCCGCACCCCGCCGCCCGCGCCCGTCCTCGCCGCCGCGGCCACGGCGGGGCCGGGCGCCCACCGCGCGCTGCTCGGCGGGCGCTGGCACCTCGTGCGCCTCGTCCCGGTCGCCGCGGGCGTGCTGGTCCTGGTGAGCGAGGAGGACCTGCCCGCGGACGTCACCGCCCGCGAGCTCGACGTGCTGACCCACGTCGTCGCGGGCCGCACCAACCGCGCGACGGCCCGGCGGCTCGGGATCGCCGAGCGCACCGTGGCCCACCATCTCGAGAACGTGACGGCCCGGCTCGGCGCGTCGTCGCGGGCCGCCGTGGCTGCGCTGGCGGTCGCCGAGGGGCTGCGGCGGCTGCCGGCCGATCAGGGGGCGGGGACCTCCGACACCAGGGGCACCAGGCCGTCCACGACGTCCTGCTGATGCGGGGCGAGGTCCTGCCCGGCCATCGCGGAGAGGAAGTCCAGGAACGGGTCGTCGGCCTCGGTGCGGATGCCGCTGAGCTCCTCGAGGACGGCGAGCCCGCAGAACGGCACGTAGCCCGCGGAGTACCCGCCCTCGTGGACGCCCAGGAGCCGCCCGCCCGCGGTGGACCCGGCCACGTCGAGCATCCGCCGGGTCAGGCGGCGGAAGCCCTCGCTGTGCAGCATCTGCCGGCCGAGCGGGTCGAGGGCGCTGGAGTCGAACCCCGACGCCACGAACACGAACTCCGGGCGGAACCGCTCGAGCGCGGGCACGACGACCTCGTCGAACGCGTACTCGTACCCGCCGGTCCCGGTGCCCGGCGGCAGCGGGACGTTGATGTTGGCGCCATGCCCCGCGCCCTCGCCGCGCTCGTCGGCGTAGCCCGACTCGTGGGGGTAGTAGCCGTCCTGGTGCAGGGAGATCGTCAGCACCGAGGGGTCGTCCCAGAACGCCTGCTGCGTCCCGTTGCCGTGGTGGACGTCCCAGTCGACCACCGCGATCCGCCGGATCTCGCTGGGGCCCGCCGCCTGCAGGTGCCGGGCCGCGATCGCGACGTTGCCGAACATGCAGAAGCCGCGGCCGCGGTCCCGCTCGGCGTGGTGGCCCGGCGGGCGGGTGATGGCGTAGGCGTTGTCGACCACCCGGTCGCGCACGGCCTCGGCCGCCGCGATGACCCCGCCCGCCGCCAGCGCCGCGATCTCGAAGCCGCCGGCCGCGAACGGGGTGAGCTCGCCCGCGTCACCGCCGTTGTCGTCCGAGAGCGCCTTCATCCGGTCGACGTACTCGCGGTCGTGGACCCGGCAGAGCTCCTCGACCGTCGCCTCCCGCGGCGCCAGCCACTGCAGCTGCTGCGACAGGCCCGTCGCGTCGAGCAGGTTCTTCAGCCGCCGCTTGGTCCGCGGGTTCTCCGCGTGCTCGTCGGGCTCCAGCCAGCCGCCCGAGGGGATGAACACGCTCGCGTGCCGCGTGTCCCACCACATGTACTTCTCGTGCCACAGCGCGCCGGTCGTCATGGACCGACCCCACCCCGTGCCGCGGCCCGGGGCCATGGGCCGTTCTGCCCATTGTCGAGGGCGCGCCTAGGGCATGGCGCCGAACTGGCGATCTCCCGCGTCGCCGAGCCCCGGGACGATGTAGCCGTGCTCGTTGAGCCGCTCGTCGAGCGCGGCGGTGTAGACCGGCACGTCGGGGTGGGTCGCGGCCAGGTGGTCGACGCCCTCGGGGGCCGCCAGCAGGCACACGGCCGCGACGTCGTCGGCGCCGCGCGCCCGGAGCAGGTCGATCGTGTAGGCCATCGATCCGCCGGTGGCGAGCATCGGGTCCAGCACGAACACCGGGATGCCGGCGAGGCTGCCGGGCAGCGACTCCATGTACGGCGTCGGCTGCAGGGTCGACTCGTCGCGGGCGACGCCGACGAACCCCATGATCGCCCCCGGCACCTGGGCGTGCGCCGCCTCGGCCATGCCCAGCCCGGCGCGCAGCACCGGCACGAGCACCGGCGGGTTCGCGAGCACCGCGCCCGTCGTCGTCGCCACCGGCGTCCGGACCTCGAGCGGTGCCGTCCGCGCCTCCCGCATCGCCTCGTAGACGACCATGGCGGTCAGCTCGCGCACCGCGGCCCGGAAGGTCGCGCGGTCGGTGGTCGCGTCGCGCAGGGTGGTCATCCGTACGTCGACGAGCGGGTGGCGGACGACGCGCGGATCAACCATGGCTCGGCAGGCTAGCGACGAACCCCGCGACCACGCGGCCCAGCGCGTCGCCCGCGTCCTCCTGCAGGAAGTGGCCCGCGTCCGCGATCACCGGGTGATCGAGCCCGGCGGCGCCCGGCACGTGCCCGCGCAGCACCGGGGCCATCGCCCCGGTGATCGGGTCGGAGTCGCCGAACGCCGTGAGGAACGGGCGCCCGAAGTGCCCGAGCGCCTCCCACGCGGCGCGGTTGGGGCCGTTCTCCGGGTCGTCGGGGCGGGTCGGCACGAGCAGGGGCATCGCCCGCGGGCCGGCCTTGAAGCTCTCGTCGGGGAACGGGGCGTCGTAGGCGGCTCTCTCCGCGCGGCCGAGGCCCCGCGCGCACCCGGAGGCGACGAGGCGCCCGACGTCCAGGACCTCGGCCTTCTCCACCGCCTTCCGGAACTGCCACCACACCGCCGGCATGTCGACGTCCCCGGTCGGGAGCCCGGTGTTGGCGGCGACGACGCCCGCCCACCGCTGCGGCTCGGCGGCCACGAGCCGCAGCCCGATCAGCCCGCCCCAGTCCTGCCCGAGCAGCACCGCGTCGCGCAGCCCGAGCGCGTCGACGGCGCCGGTGATCCAGGCGACGTGGCGGGCGTAGCTGTGGTCGGCGATCCGGGTCGGCTTGTCCGACCGCCCGAAGCCGACCATGTCGATCGCCACGGCCCGCAGCCCGGCGCCGACCACGGTGTCGATCACGTGGCGGTAGAGGAACGACCAGGTCGGCTCGCCGTGCAGCATCAGCACCGTCGGCGCGTCCCCGGGTCCGTCCGCGTAGGTGGCGACGCGGATCGGGTCCCCGCCGTCGGGGTCGTCGACCGAGACGTACCGGGGTTCGAGCACGGAGCCCGGGAGATCGGAGAAGCGGTCGTCCGGCGTGCGCAGCAGGTCCACGGGGGGCAGGGTGGCACGGCGGTACAGGCAGGTCACGACCGTCGTCATAGGGTGCGCCGCGCACCCCCCAGTCCCCCGGTTCGCGGAGGCCGCCCGGCATGGCGCAGGACATCATCCCGATCACGCTGGCGCTCACCGCCGGCGACCTCGTCACGCTGTGGGCTCCGCGGTGGCGTCAGGACGGCGAGGAGTGGGAGGCCTTCCTCGGTGACGACGACGCGTTGTTCGCCTTCGCGGACGCCGCCGACCTCGCGGCGTGGGTCGCGACCGCCGAGGAGTCCGGCCAGGAGCACGACCTCGCCGACCACCCCGCGTGGCCCGTCGTCGTCAAGCTCTCGGTCGACGAGCTGACCCCCGAGGACGTGCAGCGCTACGACGTCGTCGGCGTCCCCGAGCTGGTCGCGGGCGATCCCGACACGTGGACGCTCGACGACCTCGCCGAGGTCGCCGCGATGTGCCGCTCGCTCGCCGACGTCTGCGACCTCGAGGTCGTCCACGAGGTCCTCGACGCGACGCCCGCCTTCGCCGCGCTCACCGCCGGCCCGACCGCGTTCGCCGGCCGCGACGGCCAGGCCCTGTGGGGCGAGCTGGCCGAGGTCGTCGACGAGCGCTGGGACGAGGTCGTCGACGCGCTCGACGCCATGGTCACCACGCCCGAGGTCGACGAGGACCTGGCCACGCGACTGCGCGCCACGGCGACACCCCGGGACACCGGCGACGAGGCCGGCGACGCCGAGGGTGAGGAGGCCGCCCCGGCCGAGAACGCCGAGAACGACCCGGAGGACCCCGAGGCCGTCGCGACCGACCCGAAGGACGTGCCCGACGACGCCCCCTCCGAGCTCCGCGAGGACACCGCGGGCGAGTCGCTGCGCAGCGACCTCGTCGACGCCGCCGAGGAGCCCGAGGAGAGCTTCTGGGAGGAGGTCGGCATCGACCCCATCGCGATCACGACCTCCGAGGGCGAGGTCATCACCCTGCGCTGCTACCTCGACGACGCGCCGGTCTTCCTCGGGCGGCGCGGGACCATCGAGACCTTCGGCTCGGCGCGGGCCCTGCGCACGTGGATCGCGAACGAGGGGGCCGAGGGCCACGACCTCGCCGACGTCGCCACCTGGGAGGAGGTCGTCGGCGCCGCGACCGGCGGCGACCTGGAGATCGAGGTCGCCCCGGAGAACCGCTACGTGCTCGCCGGCGTCGCCGACGACATCGCCGAGGGCCCCGACGTCGTCGACGCCGAGCAGCTCGAGCTCGCCGTCGAGCTCGTGATCGACGCCGCCGACTGGGCCGACGACACCCGCACCCGCGAGGCGCTGGCGCCGTCGGAGAGCCTCGGCTGGCTCGTGTCGTTCGTCGTGCGCCCGGACCCGACGCGCCTCACGCCGTCCCCGCCGTTCGACCGCGAGGCCGCCGCGTGGCGAGGTCTCGAGGACCGTTTCCTGGGGCGCCTGCGCCGGCACTGAACCCGAGTGCACCCCTGGTGCTCGTGTGGTGGACCTTCGGCAGGCTGTCCATCACCCGGATGGGGTGGCGCCCCGAGGGGTGTTTACGCTTCGGCCCCGCCGAGTCCGGCCGTCCCCGGGGCCGGAACCGTCGCAGAGAGTGGGCGCGCGTGATCGACAACAGCCAGACCATGTCCTTCGACCGCATGCGCAGCATGCTGGTGCGGGCGGCCGAGGTCCGGGACAGCGAGCAGCAGCAGATCTTCGACTCGCTGGACGAGATCCACGGTCGGCTGGCGGCGCTCGACACGCTCGGCGCGCTGCGCAAGCGCCTCTCCGACGTGCCCGACCGCACCGAGATGAGCGTGCTCGCCGAGCGCCTCGACGAGACGGTCGCGAAGCTCGACGCGCAGGAGTCCTCGGTCTCCTCGCTCGCCCGGCTGGTCGAGGGCCTCGTCGACCGCGTGGCCGACCGCCTCGCCACCCCGTTCGCCCAGCTCGACGGCCGTCTCGACGGCGTCACCGGCCGGTTCGAGGGCGTCGCGGGGCGCATGGACGGGCTCGAGGACCGGATCGCCGGCCTGCACAAGCGCCTCGACGACCTCGACAACCGCCTCGACCGCCACGAGATGCGCCTCGACGGGCTGCCCGCCGCCGTCACCGGGCCGGTGCGCGAGCGCGTCGACGCCGTGGACGCCAGCCTGCGCGACCGCCTCGACGACCTCGCCCGCGGCGTCTCCGAGGAGATCACCGGCACCCGCGAGGCCGCCCGCACCGACGCCACCACCAGCCGCACCGAGGCGAGCACCCAGATCGGCGAGCTCACCTCGCGCCTCGAGGCGCTGTCGGGCCGGCTCGACCAGGTCGGCGGGCGCCTCGACGGCGTCGAGACCGGGATCAACGAGCGCGTCGGCGCGCTGTCGACGTCGGTGGAGAACGGGCTCGACCGCCTCGACGGCACGCTCGTCAGCCGCCCCGACCACGAGGCCGTCGTGGCCCTGGTGCGCCAGGCCAACGAGGAGTCCGAGCGCCGCAACGCCGGCCACCTCGACGAGGCGATGGCGACCTTCGCCGAGATCATCCTCGGCCCGGGCGGCGGCTCGTCCGGCTCGATGCCGGCGCCGCGCCCCACCGCCCGCCGCGGCTCGCGCAAGCCCGCCACCCGCGAGGCCCAGAACAACGGCACGGAGCTCCCGACCGAGAACCTCAGCGCCGAGGACTGAGCGCTCGCCCTGTTCCGAGCGAAGGGCACCTTCGCTCGGATAGACGGGCGAGGGGCGCCCCTCGCCAGAACGAGGGAGCTCGGTGCGGAAGTGCGCCTCCGCCCCGGTCCCCGAGATCAGGGGCACGCGGTGCGCCCCAAGGGCGCACCGGACGTGCCCCAGGTACCCGTGATCTCCCGCGAGGACCGGAACACGGCGACAGCACCGGTGGCACTCGCGGGAGATCGATCTGGCGAGGTGCCCGGCCCGTCGGTCCTCGCGGGCCCGGCCCCGGCGTCTAGGGTCGCCCCGGTGCGTTCCCGACGGCGCTTCGCGACGGTGACGGTGCTCCTGGCGCTCGCCCTGGGTGCTCTGCCCGGCGCGGCGGCCGCCCAGCCCGCCCTGCCCGCCGGCGCGTCCTGCCCGTTCGGCACCGCGCCCGGCCCGCCGGTCGACGAGTCCGAGGTGCCGCAGCCCGGCGCGCCCACCCCCGCGCCGCTCCCGGTGCCCGACCCGCCCGTCGGCGGCCCGGCGATGGGCGACTGCGGCGACGTCGTCGCCCCCGGGGCCCCGGCCGCGCCGGCGGTCGGGGTCGTGTCCTACGTGCTCGCCGACCTCGACTCCGGGCAGGTCCTCGCCGCCCGCAACGCGCACGCGCGGCTGCGCCCGGCGTCGTTGATGAAGACGATGACCGGCCTGCTCGTCGCCCGGCAGCTCCCCCTCGACGAGACGATCACCGGGACCCAGGAGGACGCCGACCAGGAGGGCACGCGCGTCGGCATGGGGCCCGGCGGCCAGTACACGATCCGCCAGGTGTTCGACGCGATGATGATGGCCTCGGGCAACGACGCCGCCCACGCGCTCGCGGTGCGCCTCACGGGCAGCGTCCCGGCCACCGTCGACCTCATGAACACCACCGCGCGCGAGCTCGGCGCTCTCGACACCCGCGCGGCCACCCCGTCGGGGCTCGACGGCCCCGGGATGCAGACGTCGGCCTACGACCTCGCGTCGATCTTCCGCGTCGCCATGCGCGAGGCGCCGTTCGCGCAGGCCGTCGCCACCACCCGCATCCCGTTCCCCGGCTGGGGCACCAACCCGCCGTTCGAGGTCGTCAACGACAACAAGCTGCTGACCACCGGCTACCAGGGCTACCTCGGCGGCAAGACCGGCTTCACCGACGACGCGCGGCACACCTTCATCGGGGCCGCCGAGCGCAACGGCCGCCGGCTCGTCGTCGTGCTGATGCGCGGCGAGCAGCGCCCCACGCCGATGTACCAGCAGGCGGCCGCGCTGCTCGACCACGGCTTCGCGCTCCCGTCGGTCGACGGCGTCGGCGCCCTCACCGACGGGCCCGTGGACGAGGACGGCCCGCAGGTCGAGATCATCCCCGAGACCGGGGCCGCCGGGCCCGTCCCGCCCGAGTCCGGGGCGGCGTCCTCGTGGGGCACGCCGCTGCTGCTCGTGGCGGTCGTCGCGGGCGTCGGTGGCCTCGTCGCCCTGCGCTCCGGGCGTCGCTGAGCGCAGGATCCCGCCCATGGTCGAGACCCTGGGCGACGCGTTCACCCGCATGGCGCGCGAGCGCCCCGACCGGCCGGCCGTGACCGATGACGAGGCCAGCTGGACCCGCGCCGGACTCGAGGCGCACGCCAACCGGTGGGCCCACGACCTCGCGGCGCGCGGCGTCCGGCCCGGCGACTTCGTCTCGATCGCGCTGCCCAACGTCGCCGAGCACTACGCGCTGACCCTCGCGGCCTGGAAGCTCGGCGCGGTCCCGCAGCCGCTGTCACACAAGCTGTCCGAGGGCGAGCTCGCCGCCGTCCTCGACGTCGTGCGCCCGCCGGTCGTGGCCGGGCTCGCGCCGGGCACCGACCCCGCCGTCGCGCCGGCGGGCACCACGGTGCTCGAGCTGGGCCACCGCCCGCAGGGCCCGGACACCCCGCCACCGCCCGCGCCGGCCCCGCCCGCGTGGAAGGCGCCGACCTCGGGCGGCTCGACCGGCCGACCCAAGGTCATCGTCGCGGGCGAGCCCGGGACGATCGACATCGTCGCGAGCCGGGCCGCGGTCTACCGCATCGAGCCCGACGGCACGTTCCTGTGCACGGCGCCGCTGTTCCACAACGCGCCGTACCTGTTCTCGCTGCTCGGGCTGATGCTGGGCAACCACGTCGTGCTCATGGGCCGCTTCGACGCGGCCCGCGCGCTGGCGCTCGCGCAGGAGCACGCCGCGACCTGGATCTACGCGGTGCCGACGATGATGGGACGGATGGTCAAGCAGCCGCGGCTGCCGGAGCTCCCCGCCCTGCGCACCCTGTTCCACATCGGCGCCCCGTGCCCGCCCGCGGTCAAGCGCGCGGTGATCGACTGGCTCGGGCCCGACCGCGTCCTCGAGGGCTACGCGGGCACCGAGGCGCAGGCCCGCACGTCGATCACCGGCCGCGAGTGGCTGGAGCACCCCGGCTCGGTCGGGCGCGTCACCGGCGGGGAGATCGAGGCGCGCACCCTCGACGGCGCGCGGCGGTGCGCCGTCGGCGAGGTCGGCGAGCTGTGGCTGCGCCCCGAGCCCGGCCGCACGACCTACCGCTACATCGGGGCGGAGGCGCGCGCCCGCCCGGGCGGCTGGGAGTCGCTGGGCGACATGGGCTCCTTCGACGGCGACGGCTACCTCTACCTCGCCGACCGGGCCACGGACATGATCGTCGTCGGCGGCCAGAACGTCTACCCGGCCGAGGTCGAGGCGGCGATCCTGGAGCACCCCGCGGTCGTCTCGGCGGTCGTCGTGCCCGCCCCCGACGAGGACCTGGGCTCGGTGCCCCACGCCGTCGTCCAGACGGACGGCGCCATCACCGACGCCGACCTGGACGCCCACGTCGCCGCGCGGCTCTCCCCGGCCAAGCGGCCACGGGCGTGGCGACGCTCGGCCGGGGCGCTGCGCGACGACGCGGGCAAGGTCCGGCGTTCGGCCCACCGGTAGGGAGGCGGCCGGCCGGCTAGCGGTACTGCAGGCTCCCGTCGTCGAGGTCGGCGGCGGGCAGGGTGTGGCGTTCCTCGGCGTACTCGTGCATGTGCGTCCACGGCGTGCGGTCGCCCTGCTTGAACATCTTGTCCTGGCTGCGCATGACGTAGCCGGAGTTGAAGTTGTCCGGCTCCGACCACGGACGGATCTCCATGTCCGCGTCCTCGGGCCGCAGGGTGGGCGTGACCGAGCGGGCCCCGCGGCTCTCCATCGTCGTCATCAGCCGGCAGATGAGGTCGCTGACGAGGTCGGCCCGCAGCGTCCAGCTGTGCCGGAAGTAGCCGAAGACGTAGGCCATGTTCGGGATGTTCGAGATCATGATCCCGCGCCAGGTGACCTGCCGCGAGACGTCGACGGGCTCGCCGTCGACGGTGAACGGGATGTCACCGAGGGCGCTGAGGTTGAACCCGGTGGCCGAGACGACGATGTCGGCCTCGAGCTCCTCGCCCGACGAGGTCCGGATGCCGGTCTCGGTGAAGGTGTCGATGGTGTCGGTGACCACCGAGGCCCGGCCCTCGCTGATGGCGGTGAAGATGTCGCCGTCGGGCACCACCGCGATCCGCTGCTGCCACGGGCGGTAGCCCGGGTTGAAGTCCTTCTCGACGTCGTAGCCCTCGGGCAGGTAGGGCCGCATCTCGTCGAGGAGCCAGGTCCGCGCCTCCTCCGGGGTCTCCTGGCACATCCGGGTCAGCTCGTTGAACTGCTCGATGTAGGCGCGGCGGAGGATCTCGTGGGTCCACTCCTCGGGGATGTCGAGGGCGCGCAGCTGGACCGCGAGCTCGTGCGTCTTCGGCACCGCCGCGATGAACGTCGGCGTGCGCTGCAGCATCGTCACGTGCGCGGCCGTCTCGGCCATCGCCGGCACGACCGTCGCCGCCGTCGCGCCGCTGCCGATGACGACGACGCGCTTGCCGGTCCAGTCGAGGTCCTCGGGCCACTGCTGCGGGTGGACGATGACGCCCCGGTAGCGGTCGGTGCCGGGCCACTCGGGGCGGTACGGGTCCGCGTGGTTGTAGTAGCCCTGGCACATCCACAGGAAGCCGCAGGTCATCTGCAGCGTCTCGTCGGTGTCCGCGCGGTGCACGTCGACCGTCCACCGCTGGTCCTGCGACGACCAGCTCGCGTTCGTCACCTCGTGGCGGTAGCGGATCGCCGCCTTGAGGTCGTCCTCCTCGATGACCTCGTCGAGGTAGTTGGTGATCTCCTCCGAGGTGGCGATCGACGGGCCCCGCCACGGCTTGTGGGCGTAGCCGTAGGTGAACAGGTCGGAGTCCGAGCGGGCGCCCGGGAAGCGGTGGGTCCACCACGTCCCGCCCCGGCCGGGCAGCTTCTCGAGGATCGCGAACGTCTTGTCGGGGAACCGCTCGCGCAGGTGGTGGCCGGCGTCGATGCCGGAGACGCCGGCGCCGATGACGAGGACGTCGACGTGCTCTGTGCCGTCGACGTCGCCGCTCCCGCCGGCCCGGGTGGTCGGGCTGCTCTCGGTGATGGTCACGGTGGCTCCTTCCCCTAGGCGGAGACGGTCGGGCTCAGGACGGGGCGCAGCGCGGCGACGGCGTCGTCCAGGGCCGCGCCACCGGACGGCGTCGCGCCGAGGGTCCAGAGGAAGCCGTGGATCATGCCGTCGTAGCGCTTGGCGGTGACGGTGTTCCCGGCCGCCTCGAGCTTGCCGGCGTAGGTCTCGCCCTCGTCGCGCAGCGGGTCGTACTCGGCGGTGGCGACGAACGCCGGCGGCAGCCCGGAGAGGTCGGGGGCGCGCAGCGGGAACGTGTACGGGTCGTCGGCGGGGTCGGTGGCGCCGAGGTAGTGCGCCCAGAACCACTGCATCGTGGCGCGGCCGAGCAGGTAGCCCTCGCCGTTGTCGGTGATCGACGGGCTGGTCCAGTCGAAGTCGACGACGGGGTAGAACAGCAGCTGGAACGCGATCGCCGGGCCGCCGCGGTCGCGGGCGGCGAGGCTCACGGCGGCCGCGAGGTGGCCGCCGGCCGAGTCGCCGCCGACCGCGAGGCGCGCCGCGTCCACCCCGAGCTCGTCGGCGTGCTCGGCGACCCACACGGTGGCGGCGTAGCAGTCGTCGAAGGCTGCGGGCTGCACGTGCTCGGGGGCGAGCCGGTAGTCGATCGACACGACGACGACGTCGGCGGCGTTGGCGAGCGACCGGCAGGGCCGGTCGACGGTCTCGAGGTCGCCGATCACCCAGCCGCCGCCGTGGAAGTAGACGAGCACGCCGCCGCTGCCGCCGCCGTGCGGGACGTAGATGCGCGCGGGGATGTCGCCGGCGGGGCCGGGGATCGCCCGGTCGGACACGGTGCCGACGTCCTCCGCCGGGGGCTGCAGGTCGACGAAGGCCCCGGCGGCCTGGCGGGCCTGCGGGACGGTCATGCACTCGATCGGCGGCATGCCTTGTTCGACCAGCGCGTCGAGGAGTGCCTGCGCCTCGGGGTGGACGGCCATGGGGGCTCCCGGGAGGTCGGGGACGGGTCCCAGCGAGCGTGATACAGCGCACACGGACCGCGCTTGTGCGCCGGGGACGAAACCGTGACCGGCGGCTTGTCCCCGCCGACGTCCGACACCGGGGTCACGCTGCGAGTGCTGGTCGTCACACGCCGGGGCGGCTACGGTCGCGAGCGGGGGCCGACGCGGGCGCACACACAGGTGGTGGTCGAGGGGTGGTCATGCTCGAGCCCTCCCCCGCCCCGGAGGACGCGGTGGCCACGGTCGCCGAGGTCGCGGCCGCCCTGGCGCCGCAGCGCGCCGAGGTCAGCGCCTCGATCAGCGACGTGCTCGCCACCCGCATCGAGGACCTGCGCGGCGACCCCGCCCTGCTCGACCTGCTCGCCGCGAGCGTCGAGGCCAACGTCGAGACGATCCTGCACGTGCTGCGCCACGACCTCGACCCGCGCGACGTCGAGCCCCCGGCCGCGGCGATGGCCTACGCCCGGCGCCTGGCCCAGCGCGAGGTCCCCGTGAACGCGCTGGTGCGGGCCTACCGCGTCGGCCAGTCGCACCTCATGGAGTGGGCATTCGCCGAGGCCGCGCGCCGTCCCGGGGAGGCGGCCGCGGCGGCGTCGCAGCGGATCGTGCTCGTGGTCATGGACTACGTCGACCACGTGACCCAGCACGTCATCGGCGCCTACGAGGCCGAGCGCGAGCACTGGCGCCAGAGCCGGCACGCGCTGCGCCTGGCGCGGGTGCGCGACGTCCTGGCCGGGCGGACGCCGAACGACCCCGACGAGCAGCTGGCCGTCGAGACGACGCTGGCCTACCGGCTCGCGCCGGTGCACCTGGGGCTGGTGGTGTGGGTCGACGAGCCGTCGCCCGCCGGGACCGGGGACTCGGTCGCGGCCCTGGAACGGGTGGCGCTGGACGTCGGGGCGGCGCTGGACGCCGTCGGACGCCCGCTGGTGGTGCCGTGGGACGCGGGCAGCGCCTGGGTGTGGGTGACGCGCCGCGACGACGGCGCACCGCCCCGCGAGGCCCTCGCCCGGGCGGTCGCGCGGCACGGCCCGGGGCTGCACGTGGCCTGCGGGGCCCCGCTGGCCGGCGTCACCGGGTTCCGCCTGACCCACGACCAGGCCCGCCGCGCCCGCGACGTCGCGCTCGCCTCGGGCACCGGCGCGCCGGCGGTGACGCTGTTCGACGAGGTCGGCGCGGTCGCGCTGCTGTGTGCCGACCGGGAGGGCGCGCGGGCGTGGGTGCGGCGGGTCCTCGGCCCGCTCGCCGATCCCGAGCCCGGCGTCGGGCGGTTGCGCGAGACCCTGCGGGTGTTCCTCGCGACCGGCGGCAGCCTGGCGACGGCGGCCCGGCGCCTGCAGGTGCACCGCAACACCGTCAAGTACCGCGTCGCCCGGGCCCACGAGGTGCGGGGCCGGCCGCTCGGTGACGACCGCCTCGACGTCGAGCTCGCCCTGCTGGCGTGCGCCTGGCTGGGGCCGTCGGCGCCGGCGGACTAGCGGGTCACGCGTCCCGGTCGCGGCGGCGGCCCAGGTTCAGCCCGAGCACGCCGAGGACGGCGCCCGCCCCGAGCAGGCCCGCCGCCGCGCGCGGCCCCGGGGTGCGCCCGACCGTCACCGCCGGCCGGACGATCACCGGGGCGGGCTCGGGGATCTCCTCGCGCTCGTTCTCCTTGAGCGTGGCGGCCCAGGCGGTGACGAACAGGATGAACCGCGAGACGAAGTTGGCGAACACCAGCAGACCGATGATCGGGCCGAACGCGGCGCCGGCGGGCGAGCTGGTCACGCTCGAGATGTAGACGGTCATGACCTGCTGGAGGATGACGAACCCGACCGCGGCGAGCAGCGCGGCGCGGGCCGCCGAGCGCAGCGTCACCGGCTCGCGGGGCAGCCGGGCGATGACCCAGAGGAAGACCAGCCAGTTCGCCGCGACGGTGATGACGATGCCGGCGATGACGAACAGGACGTGCGCCCAGCCGGCGTCGCCGAGCCCGAGGAAGTCGAGGATGGTGTTCGACAGCCCGGTGGCGATCGCGGTGACGGCGAACGACAGCATGAAGGCGAGGCCGAGGCCGACCATGGCGAGCAGGTCGCTGCCGTAGCGCTTGACGATCGACGGCGGCTCGCCGCGCTGGTCCCACTGCTCCGAGAGGGCCTCGCGCAGGTTGCTCATCCACCCGAGCCCGGAGAACAGGGCGCCGAGCAGACCGATGATCCCGACCGCCTGGCGCTGGGCGATGGCCTGGTCGATGACGGAGTTCAGCAGGTCGCCCAGCCCGGGCGGGACCGCGGCCGTGATGCTGTTCTGGATCTGGGACAGCAGCGCCTGGTCGTTGGCCAGCACGAACGCCGCGGCGGCGAACGCCACCATCAGCAGCGGGACGAGCGCGAGGATCGAGAAGAAGGTGATCGCCGCGGCGTAGTGGTCGCCGTGCTTCTCGGTGTAGCGGGTGGCGGCCTTGACGAGGTGGTCGAGCCACGGGTACTTCGCGCGCAGCTTCTCCAGCTGCGTCGGCTCGGTCGACCCGTTCGCGTCCGTGTCGGTCGTGCTGGCGCTCGTCATCGCTGGCGCGTTCCTCTCGCGGTCCCCGACTGGCGCGGACGCCCTCCGGCCCGCGTGGGACCTAGCTACCCCGCGTGGCCGATGGTCACGCGCCGCCGTCCGGCGTCGCCGGGACCGGCGACTGCCCGTAGGGGCGAGGGTCGAACGTCCCGTTGCGCGCCCGGAACGAGCGGGCGGTCCCGGGCCAGAGCAGGGTCAGGCGCCCGCTGGTCTCGTCGACGTACCAGCTGCGGCACCCGCCCTGCAGCCACACGGTGTCCGCGCTCATCGCGTCGATCTCGCGGGTGTAGGCCTCCTCGGCCTCCGCGGTGACCTCGAGGGGCGCGCCCGCCCCGGCGCCGAGGTGGTCGAGCGCGCCGAGGACGTGGTCGATCTGCGCCTCGATCATGTAGACGGCGGAGTTGTGCCCGAGGCTCGCGTTGGGCCCGTTGAGCACGAACATGTTGGGGAAGCCGTGCACCGCGGTCGAGGCGTGCGCGGTCATCCCGTCGGCCCAGCGGTCGGCGAGCAGGCCGTGCCGGCCCTCGATGCGCTGCGCGAAGGGCAGCCGCGTCGTCCAGAAGCCGGTGGCGAGCACGAGCGCGTCGAGCGGGTGGTGGGCGCCCGACGCCGCGACCGCCGTGGTCTTCTCGACGCGGTGCAGCGCGCTCGGCTCGAGGGTGACGTCGTCGCGCCCGAGCGCCGGGTAGAGGTCGTCGGAGATGACGATGCGCTTGCACCCGATCTCGTAGTCCGGGCGCAGGCGGGCCCGCAGGCGCGCGTCGGGCACCTGGGCGGCGAGATGGGCCAGCGCGCGCTCGCGCAACCGGTCGATGTCGGGGCGCACGCGTCGCCGCGCCCCGATGGCGCTCTCGGCCTCCTCGAAGAGCTCCTCGCGCAGGGCCCGCTCGGCGGCGGGGTCGAGCGCGAACGCGCGGCGCTCCTGCGCGGTGTAGGCGCGGTCGCCGCGCGGCACGACCCACGGCGGGGTGCGCTGGAAGACGACGAGGTGCGCGGCGGTGCCGGCCAGCGCGGGCACGATCTGGGCGGCCGAGGCGCCGGTGCCCACGACGCCGACGCGCTTCCCGGCCAGCGCGGCGGCGCCGTCCCAGCGCGCGGAGTGGAAGACCGGACCGTCGAAGTCGGACAGCCCGGGGATCTCCGGGATGCGCGGCTCGGACAGGCGCCCGGCGGCGACGACGAGCACGCGCGCGCGGTAGGTCCCCGACGACGTCGCGATCCGCCACCGGGTGCCGTCCCAGCGGGCGCGCTGCATCTCGGTGCCGAGGCGCAGGTGGGGGTCGAGGCCCTCGTCGCGGGCCGACTCGCGCAGGTAGTCGTGGATCTCCGGGCCCGGCGCGAACACCCGCGACCAGTCGGGCTTGGGGCGGAACGAGAACGAGTACAGGTGCGAGGGCACGTCGCAGGCGACGCCGGGGTAGCGGTTGTCGCGCCACGTCCCGCCGACCCCGTGCGCGCGCTCGAGGAGGACGAACGACTCGCGGCGGCGGCGGGCCAGCCGCACGCCCAGGCCGATGCCGGCGAACCCGGCCCCGACGACGGCGACGTCGACGTCGACGGGTGCGCTCACCGCGACCCGCCGTGATCAGCCACGACCCGAACCTACGCCCGGGTCGTGGGCGGGTGCCACGTCCCGGGCGCGCGCAGGACCGCCAGCCGTTCGGGGGACGGATCGCCGTAGACGGTGGTGCGCTGGCGGGGCGTGCGGCCGAGCTCGGCGGCGAGCGCCTCGACCTGCGCGAGCGTGAGCTGCCGGCCCGCCTCCGCCCCGGCCGCCGGGTCGAGCGCGCCGTCGAGGAGCAGGCCGCCGGCGTCGTCGGCGCCCCCGCGCAGCACCGCGGTCGTCAGCTCCGGCCCGAGCTTGGGCCACGCGGCCTGCACGTGGTCGATCCGCCCGTGCAGCAGCAGCCGCGCCACGGCGTGCAGCGCCCGCGTCTCCCGGGGTGTGTCAGCGTGGCGGCCACCCTGACGTTCAACGTCAGGAAAGCCACCAGCTGGGTGGGCCTCGGGCACCAGTGGCATGGCGATGAACTCGGTGAACCCGCCCGTCCGGTCCTGGATCGCGGCGAGCGCGCGCAGGTGCGCGACCTGCTGCGCCGGCGTCTCCACGTGCCCGTAGACCATCGTCGCCGTCGAGCGCAGGCCGACCTCGTGGGCCGTGGTGACGAGCTCGACCCACCGCGCCGCGGGGATGTCGGTGCCGCCGGTGAGCAGCGCGCGGATGTCGTCGTCGAGGATGCGCGCGGCGGTGCCCGGCACCGATCCGAGCCCGGCCTCGCGGGCGGCGACGAGGAACTCGCGGGGGCTGCACCGCAGGCGCGCCGCGGCGTCGGCGACCTCCGCGGGGCGGAACGCGTGCAGGTGCAGCGGGACCCGCCCGGTGACGAGCGCGACGAGGTCGAGCGGGGCGCGGTCCGGGACGTCGGCGGGCAGCGGGCCCTGCACGCAGATCTCGGTCGCGCCGAGCGCCCACGCCTCGTCGACCAGGGCGTCCGCGTGGTCGGGGTCGCGCACGACGGCGGTGTCGAGGTTGCGGTTGGCGACGAAGGTCAGCTGGTCGCCGACGGCGTCGCGGCGCAGCCCGTCGGCCAGGGCGGCGAGCGCGTCGAGCTCCTCGCCGTCGACGCCGAGCAGGGCGACGTAGGCCTCGTCGGACAGGCCGGCGGGGTCGGCCTCGGCGCGCGTGAGGTGGGCGCGCGTGCTCACCGCGCCGCTGCCGGCTGGCGGGGCCGGGCCAGGCCCTGCTGGTCGGCCAGGGCGATGACCGGGTCGACGAGGTCGGGGTGCAGCCACTGGTTCGGGTCCCGCACGTAGCGCGGGTAGACGGTCAACCTCGGGGTGAGGGTGAACCCGGCGGCGCCGGTGACGGCGCGCAGCGCGTCGAGACCGGGCCAGGGACGCTCGGGGTTGACGTGGTCGGGGGTGACCGGCGAGACGCCGCCCCAGTCGTCGATGCCGGCGCGCAGCAGCAGGGCCTGGTCGTCGGCGGCGCTCTGCGAGTCGTCCAGCTCGCCGGCCAGGTTCGGCGGCGCCTGGACACTGACACCGAGTGGCATGATCAGGCGCGCGACGGCGACCGCGGCGACGAACGCGTCGAACTCGGCGTCGGGCTCCCCGCGCATCGCCGTGTCGGGCTTGGCGCGGAAGTTCTGGACGATGACCTCCTGCAGGTGCCCGCCCCGGCGCGCCGACTCCGCGAGCACGAGCAGCGACTGCGCCCGCTCGGCGCGGTGCTCGCCGATGCCGACGAGGATCCCGCTGGTGAACGGGACGCGCGCGCGTCCGGCGTCGTCGATCACCCGGCGGCGCAGCGCGGGCTCCTTGTCCGGGGAGCCGTAGTGCGCGCCGCCCGGCCGCGACCAGAGCCGCGTCGCGGTGGTCTCGAGCATCATCCCCATCGACGGCGACACCCCGCGCAGGCGCTGGAGCTCGAGGAGGTCCATGACGCCGGGGTTGAGGTGAGGCAGGAGGCCGGTCTCCTCCAGCACCGCGCGGGCGGACCGCTCGACGTGCTCGAGGGTGGAGGTCAGGTCGCGGGCGCCCAGCCAGTCGCGGGCGGCGGCCCAGCGCTCCTCGGGGCGGTCGCCGAGGGTGAACAGCACCTCGGTGCAGCCCTGCTCCGCCCCCTCGCGGGCGATGTCGAGGACCTCGTCGCGCTCGAGGTACGCCGCGGGCAGGCGCCCGGGCACGGTGGCGAACGTGCAGTAGTGGCAGCGGTCGCGGCACAGGCGGGTCAGCGGGACGAAGACCTTGGGGCTGTAGGTGACGACGCCGGCGCGCCCCTCGCCGGCGAGGTGCTCGTCGCGGCGGGCGGCGGCGAGCCCGAGCAGCGCGTCGAGCTCCTCACCCCGCGCCGCGAGCAGCGTCGTCGCGTCGGCGAGCGTGGCCGGGTGCTCCGGGTCGGCGGCGAGCGCGCCGTCGGCGGCCCGCCCGAGCGCCACCCGCACCTCGGTGCGCGGCGGCTCGGCCGGTGCCGGGAGCTCGGCCAACGGCCGCGGGAGCGACAGCGGGTGCGGGAGATCGGCGGGGACGACCACGGCCTCGAACGTACGCGCCGCGCGGGCGATGCGGCATCGCCGGCGTGGTGGGGGGGTCGCCCGATCACGGAGCGGGCCGTCCGCGCGTGGTCCAGGGTGGGCGAGGTGGAGGCCCGGAGCCGCGCCCTCGCCGCGCTGTGCGTGACCGAGATCGTGAGCTGGGGCGTCCTGTACTACGCGTTCCCGGTGCTCGTGAGCGCGATCAGCCGGGACACGGGCTGGTCGGTCGGCGCGGCCACCGGCGCGTTCTCCGTCGGGGCGCTCGTCTCGGCCGGCGGCGGCATCGTCGTCGGGCGGCTCATCGACCGCCACGGCCCGCGTCCCGTCATGACGGCGGGCTCGATGGTCGGCGTGCTCGCCGTGGTCGCCATCGCGACGGCGCCGACGCTGCCGTGGTTCTACGCGGCGTGGGCGCTCGCCGGGCTCGCGCAGGCGGCGACGTTCTACCCGCCGGCCTTCGCGGCGCTCACCGGCTGGTACGGCGAGGACCGCGTCCGCGCCCTGACGACCGTCACCCTCCTCGGCGGCTTCGCCAGCACCGTGTTCGCCCCGCTGACGGCCGCGCTCCTCGGCGCCCTCGGGTGGCGCGGCACCTACCTCGTGCTCGCCGTCGTCCTGGCCGTCGTCACCGTGCCGCTGCACGCCGCCTTCCTGACCCCGCCGTGGCGCCCGCACGAGCGCGGCGCCGACACGGAGGCCGCGGACGCCGAGCACGCGCGGTCGGTGCTGCGCAGCCCGCGGTTCGCCGTGGTCACCGCGGTGATGACGGTCGGTGCCTTCGGGCTCTTCGCGACGACGATCAACCTCGTCCCGCTGCTCATGGGTCGCGGGCTGGACCTCGGCCTCGCCGCGCTGGGCCTGGGGCTCACCGGGGTCGGGCAGGTGGCCGGGCGGCTGACGTTCGTGCCGCTGGTGCGGCGGTCGACGCCGCGCCTCCGCGTCGCCGCCGTGCTGCTGCTCGGCAGCACCGGGGTGATCGCGCTCGCGCTCGTGCCCGGGCCGGCGGCGCTGCTCATCGCGCTCGCGGTCGTCGCCGGCGTCGGACGGGGGCTGAGCACGCTGCTGCAGGCATCAACGGTGTCGGACCGCTGGGGAACGCGCGCCTTCGGCCGCATCAACGGCGTCTTCTCGGCGCCGGTCACGCTCGCGGTGGCTCTGGCGCCGGCCGGGGGTGTCGCCGTCGCGGGCCTCGCCGGCGGGTTCCCGGCGGCGTTCCTCGTGCTGGGCGGGGCGACCGTCCTCGCGGCGCTCGTGGGCCTCGTCGCGTGAGGGCCTGCGGCCTCGTGAGTGATCCGGATGGCCGGGGCGACCCGGATCACTCACGAGGCCGGAGGCCATCGAGGTGCGCGGCGACGGCGGCGTCGAGGCGGGCGGTGTCGCCGGTCGCGAGGAGGTCGAGCAGCGCCCCGCGCAGGACCGCCAGCAGCAGCGCGCGCTCGGCCGCACCGGCCGCGGTGTCGCGGCGGGCGGCGGACTGGTGGTCGGCGAGCAGCGCGTCCCAGTCGGCGACGGTGCGCGCCGCGAACCCCGCCCACGGCCCGGCGCCGTCGTCGGCGACGGAGTGCGTGTAGCCCTCGAGCCACAGCCGCACCAGCGCCCGGTGCGGAGGCGCCGCCAGCCACGCCCAGACGCGCGCGCCCACCGCCGCGAGGTCGCCGCCCTCGCCGACGGCGTCGACGACCGCGAGCTGGTCGGCCCGCGAGCGCGCCAGCAGCGCGCGCACCAGCCCGTCCTTGCTGCCGAACAGGAACAGCAGCACGCGCGGGCTCGACCCGATCGCCTCGGCCAGCGGACGCAGGGACATCCCGGCCCAGCCGTGGTCGAGCACCCACGCGTACGCGGCCTCGAGCAGCTCCTGCTGCCGCGCGGAACCCTCCGACACCCGCTCAGTGTGCTTCACTGAAACACTCGTTTCAGTGAGGAGGTCGTGATGAGTGAGGTGACGATCAGGGAGCTGGGCCGCCCCGGGGACCTGGGCTGGGTGCTGATGGCCCACGGGGAGCTCTACGCCGCCGAGTACGACTGGGCCGTCGAGGCCGTGACCTCGCGGATCGTCGCCGACCACGCGGCCCACGCCCGGCCCGGGCGCGACGCCGGCTGGATCGCCGAGCTCGACGGCGTGCGCGTCGGCAGCGTGCTGTGCGTGCACGAGGACGAGCGGACGGCCCGCCTGCGCCTCCTGCTCGTCGACCCGGCCGCGCGCGGCCACGGCGTCGGGCGGTCGCTCGTCGCGCGGTGCGTCGCCTTCGCCCGGGACGCCGGCTACGCACGCCTCGTGCTGTGGACCAACGAGCCGCTGGCCGCCGCGCGACACCTCTACCTCGAGGCCGGCTTCGTGCTCACCGGCGAGGAGGACCACACCGCGTTCGGCGGCGTGGAGCACGGCCAGTCCTACGAGCTCGCGCTCGCCTGACCCCTTGACCGCACTCCTCGGTCCTGTTTTCATATCAACCTAGAGGTTGTCCAACCGAGGAGATGAACGATGAGCACCACGACCGCCACCGAGGCCCCGATCGCCGCGCGTCCCCGGGCGGCGCGCTGGGGCCTCGTCGTCCTCCAGGTCCTGCTGGCCGCGCTGTACCTGATGTCCGGGTTCGGCAAGGTCTCGCTCGACCCGACGAACGTCGCCGGCTTCGCGATGATGGGGATCGGCCCGGCGGGCGTGGTGGCGCTCGGCGTGGTCGAGCTGGCCGCCGCGATCGGGCTGCTGGTCCCCCGCCTGGCCGGGCTCGCGGCCACCGGCTGCGTGGTGCTGATGACGGGCGCGGTCGTGATCACCGCGGCGACGCTGGGCGGCGCGATGATCCTGCTGCCGGCCGTAGTGCTCGTGCTCGTCGCCGTGGTGGCGTGGGTGCGCCGCGCCGAGACCGCCGCGCTGGTCCGTCATCCGCGCGCGGTGCTGCTCGGTCGCTGACCCGACCGACGCACGCGAGGGCGGCTCCGGAGCCGGGGCCGCCCTCGCGTGCGTCGAGCTGGTGGATTTCCTGTTGTTGGACGTCAGCGTGGCCGCCACGCTGAGACACCCCGTGCCTCAGCCGCCGGCGGGCCGCGCCGTTCCCGGGGAGGTGCCGTCGGAGCCGGGGACCGTGGTCGTCGCGGACGGCTCCTCGGAGTCACCGGAGTCGTCCGAGGCGTCGGGGTCCAGATCGGTGCCCACGTCGGTGTCGTCGTCCTGCATCTCGGCGACCGCGTCCTGGCTCGGCTCGTCCTGGTGGCCGGTGCGCAGGTCGATCTGCTCGCCGAAGTAGCGCAGGATCTCCGCGATCACCGCCGCCACCGGCACCGCCAGGAACGCCCCGGCGATGCCGGCGAGGCTCGAGCCCGCCGTCACCGCGAGGATGACGATCGCCGAGTTGAGCCCCAGCCCGCGGCCCTGGACCAGCGGCTGGAGCAGGTTTCCCTCGATCTGCTGCACGGCGAGGATGAGGATCAGCACCCCGATCGCCGTCCCCGGCCCCTGCACCACCAGCGCGATGAGCACCGACAGCGCCCCGGCGACGAGGGCGCCGATGATCGGGATGAACGCGCCGAAGAACGTCAGCACCGCCAGCGGCAGGGCCAGCGGGACGCCGAAGATGACCAGGCCGACGCCGATGAACAGCGCGTCGACGAACCCGATGAGCGCCTGGCTGCGGATGAACCCCCCGAGACGCAGCCACGAGCGGGCGCCGATCTCCGCGAGGTGGCCGCCGGACGTCGGGCCCGCGACGCGGCGCAGCCACGGCAGGAACGTCGGGCCGTCCTTGACGAACAGGAACGCCAGCACGAGCGCGAGCACGGCGTTGATGACGCTGTTGGCCACCGTCGTCAGGCCGGTGAGCACGCCGGTGGCGATCTGGCCCGCGCTCTGCTGGATGCGCTCGACCGCGGCCTGCACGTACCCGCCGATCTGGCTCGCGCCCAGGTTGAACGGCGGCCCCTGCAGCCAGCTCTGGATCTGCTGGATCCCGCCGACGGCGCCCTGCCCGATCGCCGGGGCCTGCCCCGCGACCGCCGGGGCGATGGCCGCGATGATCCCGCCGAAGATCGCCAGCCCCAGCAGCAGCACCACCGCGGTCGCGAGCGTCCCGTTCCACCCGTGGTTGCGCAGCCACGTCACCGGCGGCTCCAGCACCGTCGCGATGACGAGCCCGAGGAACACCGGGAACATGACGTCCCACAGCGAGATCACCAGGAACCCGACCACCGTGAGGGCGGCCACGACCAGCAGGAACCGCAGGCTCCACCGGGCGGCCCACGCGAGCCCCTCGCCGATGACGTGCCCGCGTGTGGGCGTGTGACCACGCGCGATGTCCCGGGAGGCGGGGGCCTCGTCCATGGAGCCGAGTCTGTCAGTGATGGGGGGTCCTCCGGCGGCGACGTGCGGCGGGGCGGCCGAACGGCCCGGGGTGCCCGGCGACGGCAGGTCCTATCCCCCGAACGAGGGGCCCCGCCCGACGACGTCGGACGAGGCCCCTCGGCGAGTCGGGCGCCGCTAGCTCGCGACGGCCTTCTGCAGGCCCTCGTCGATGGCGTCGAGGAAGTCCTGGGTGTTGAGGTACGGCGCGTCCTTGCCGATCAGCAGCGCCAGGTCCTTGGTCATCTTGCCGTCCTCGACGGTCTTGATGCAGACGTCCTCGATCTTCTGCGCGAAGTCGACGAGGGCGTCGTTGCCGTCGAGACGGCCGCGCTGGGCGAGGCCACGGCTCCAGGCGAAGATCGACGCGATCGGGTTGGTCGAGGTCTCCTTGCCCTGCTGGTGCTGGCGGAAGTGCCGGGTCACCGTGCCGTGGGCGGCCTCGGCCTCGACGGTGCCGTCGGGCGTCATGAGCACCGAGGTCATCAGACCGAGCGAGCCGAAGCCCTGCGCGACGATGTCGGACTGCACGTCGCCGTCGTAGTTCTTGCAGGCCCAGACGTAGCCGCCCTCCCACTTCAGGGCGGCGGCGACCATGTCGTCGATGAGGCGGTGCTCGTAGGTCAGGCCGGCCTTCTCGAAGTCGGCCTTGAACTCCGCCTCGAAGATCTCCTCGAAGGTGTCGCGGAACATGCCGTCGTACGCCTTGAGGATGGTGTTCTTGGTCGACATGTAGACCGGGTAGTTGCGGTCCAGCCCGTAGCGCAGCGAGGCGCGGGCGAAGTCGACGATCGAGTCCTTGTAGTTGTACATGCCCAGTGCGACGCCCCCCTCCTCGGGGAACTTCGCGACCTGGAACTCCATCGGCTCGCCCTCGCCGTCGGGCGTGTAGCTGATGGTGACGGTGCCCGGGCCGGGGACCTTGAAGTCCTGTGCGAGGTACTGGTCGCCGTGGGCGTGACGACCGACGACGATCGGCTTGGTCCAGTGCGGGACGTAGCGCGGGATGTTCTGGCAGACGATCGGCTCGCGGAAGATGACACCGCCGAGGATGTTGCGGATCGTCCCGTTGGGCGAGCGGTACATCCGCTTGAGGCCGAACTCCTCGACGCGCGCCTCGTCCGGCGTGATCGTCGCGCACTTGACGCCGACACCGTGCTTCTTGATCGCGTTCGCGGCGTCGACCGTGACCTGGTCGTCGGTCTCGTCGCGGTGCTCGATGCCGAGGTCGTAGTACTCGAGATCGATGTCGAGGTACGGGTGGATCAGCTTGTCCTTGATGAACTGCCAGATGATCCTGGTCATCTCGTCACCGTCGAGCTCGACGACGGTGCCCTCTACCTTGATCTTCGCCACGACTCGAGAGACCTCCTCATGGGGCGCCGACCACCGGCGCCGGCTGGCTCGTCCGCACGCTATCAACGCGCGTGCGGGCGACGACGGGTGAGGAATACCCAGGTGGGCGGCGTCACCGGCTCGCGAGCGGGCCACCCGTGATGGTGAGCGAGACCAGGACCATGACGAGCCCGAACAGGACGTAGGTGACGATGTCGACCCGGCGGCTGCGGACGGCCAGCAGACCGGCCGCGGTGCGGGTCAGGCTCGCCCGCAGGACCCCCGCGAGCAGCAGCGCGAGGCCCAGCTCGGTGGTGCCCTCGCGCCAGTGCTGCAGGCCGATCCGGGCGAACGCCACGGCCACCACCAGCATCACCGCGAGGAACGCCACGTGACCCCGCAGCTTGCGCAGCGTCTCCGCGCGGGATCGCGGGGGGCGGGCGTGGCGGCCCGCCGGGAGCATCTCGGTGGGGCTCTCGTCCGGCGGCGGCATCCCGGGGCGCGACGTCGGTGACGTCGGGGACACCGGCGGCACCGTCCGGGACGCCGGCTGCGGACCCGACCGCGGCGCGGGACGCGGGGCCGGGGGTGCGGCGGCCTCCGCCGTCGCGTCCGCGGCACCGGCGGGTGACCCGGACCGCGATCCGACCGCCGGCGGACCCGGTGGGGGTCCCGGCGGTCGTCCCGGTCGTGGGGTCACGGCGGTCATCCGATGCTCATCCGTTGCTCTGGCGCTCCGCGCGCTCGACGACGTTGGTGAGCAGCATGCCGCGCGTCATCGGGCCGACGCCGCCCGGGACCGGGGCGAGGTAGGAGGCGACCTCGGCGACCTCCGGCGCGACGTCGCCGACCAGGCCGTTCTCCCCGCGGGTGATGCCGACGTCGAGCACGGCGGCGCCGGGCTTGACCATGTCGGCGGTGACGAGCCCGGGGACGCCGGCGGCCGCGACGACGACGTCGGCGGCGCGCAGCTCGGACGCGACGTCCTTGGTGCCGGTGTGGCACAGGGTCACGGTGGCGTTCACCGAGCGCAGGGTGAGCAGCAGGCCCAGCGGGCGGCCCACGGTGACCCCGCGGCCGAGCACGGTGACCTTGGCGCCGTTCAGCGGCACGTCGTAGCGGCGCAGCAGCTCGACCACCCCGCGCGGGGTGCACGGCAGCGGGCCCGGCTCCTGGAGCACGAGCCGCCCGAGGTTGGTGGGGTGCAGGCCGTCGGCGTCCTTGTCGGGGTCGATCCGCTCGAGCACCGCGCCGGAGTCCAGCCCCTTGGGCAGGGGGAGCTGGACGATGTACCCGGTGCACGCCGGGTCGGCGTTGAGCTCGTCGATGGCGCGCTCGACGTCGGCCTGGGTGGCGTCGGCGGGCAGGTCGCGGCGGATCGAGTCGATCCCGACCTTGGCGCAGTCGTTGTGCTTGGCCTTGACGTAGGAGTGCGACCCCGGATCATCGCCGACGAGCACCGTGCCGAGGCCCGGCGTCCGGCCCGCGGCGGTGAGCGCCTCGACCCGTGCCTTCAGGTCGTCGAGGATCGCGGCGAGGGTGGCCTTCCCGTCCAGCTTGGTCGCGGTCACGTCCTCATCATGGCAGGGCGGACCCCGTGTTCCGCGCAGCTGACCGTCGCAGTGGCCACGGGGCGGACGCGACGCCCGCCGCGACGAGGGTCAGCAGCGCCCCGAGCACGGTGGTCGGACCCGGTGTGCCGGCGGCCGAGGGCAGGACGAGGTCGAGCACCAGGGCGCCGACGATCTGCCCCGCGACCGCGCCGAGCGAGAGCAGCAGCACCCCGACCTGCCCGACGACCCACGCCCCGAGCCCGATGAAGATCGCGCCGAACGGCCCGCCGAGGTAGAGGTACCAGGCGCTGGGCAGCGGGTTCGGCGGGCCGAGCACGAGCACCGCCACGATCGCGGCGACCACCAGGGCCGCGCCCCCCACGATGAAGTTGACCGTCGCGGCGGGGAGCACCGAGGCGACCACGGAGTCGCTCTCGTCCCGCGCGGACGCGCTCCGTGACCCGCCCGCGGCCGCCGCGACCCGACCGTTGAGGGCCTGCTGGGCGGCGACGGCGAGGCCGGCGGCGAGCGGGAGCAGCGCGAGCACCACCGGCGCGTCGGTGCTGACCGACGGCGCCACCGAGAGCACGACCGCGCCCAGCATCAGCACGGCCCCGACGATGCGCGGCGGGGTCGTGGCCTGCGGTCCGGCCGGCCCCAGCCCGACGCGGTCGACGACCAGCCCGCCGCCGGACTGACCGGCGACGACGGCGATGGTGAACAGCGCGGTGCCCAGGACGTGCGCGGTCAGCCCCTGGCCGGCGACGAGCAGCGCGCCGCCCAGGCCGCCGAGCAGCTGCCAGGTCCGCAGCTGCCCGCGGCGCCGCGCGGAGCCGACGCGCCCGAGACCGCGCCGGCCGGCGGGCAGCAGGGCCAGGAGCACGAGCAGCAGGACCAGGCCGAGCCCGAAGGAGATCACCGCGGCCACCACGCCGTCGCCGAGCTCGGCACCCAGCTCGGCGTTGACCCGGGCCTGGCCGACGATGAACGCGCCGGTGACGAAGGCCCCGAGGAGCCCGAGCGCCGTGCGCGAGGAGGGTGCCGCCACGGTCACGGGAACCTAGCGCGCACACCGTGTGCCCGCCCGGTGACCGGTTGTTCGCGACCGGTCCGGCTCAGCGGGCGCGGCGACCGAGGCGCGCGGTGAGCGTCGGCGAGGACGTCGCCGCGTTGGTCGCCGCGACCCCGCCCGCGTAGACGGCGTGCTGGACGAAGCTCGTCACCACCAGCCGGCGCTCCCAGCGCCACGGCGGCGGGGTCTCGCCGAGCACCGGGAAGAGGGCGAGCGCCATGACCTGCGAGGCGGCGAAGAACACCAGCCCGGCGGCCGGCTCGCGTCGCAGGGCGTGCTGCAGGGCGACGTGCGCGGCGCCGACCACCGACCCGTAACCCCAGTGCACGACCCAGAACAGCACCCGGCGCTCCCGCGGCGAGCGCGGCACCCAGCCGACGGCGAGGCCGGTGAGCGTCGAGGCGGCGACGACGACCTGGTCGCTGTCGTCGTAGTCGAGGACGACGCCGGCCTCCTCCGGCGTCACCCCGTGTCGCCGCGCGAAGCGGCGACGGCGAAGATGGGCCGCGAGGGCCATCGCGCCGGTGCCCACGGCGCCGCCGACCACCCCTCGAGCGGCTTCGCGCAGCACTCGTGCGTCCTGTCGGCGGGCGGCCATGCGGGCAGCATGCCCCCTGGATCGGTTCACGATGCGGATGGACAGGTCCCCCCTCCGTTCGTCCCCCTCCGTTCGTCCGGTGCCCGCGTAGCCGTGTCCCACACCACACTCGTCTCACACCGGATTCACGCCGTTGCGCCGCGTAGCGCAAGGGGGCGAGCCCCGCGGGCGGATCCCGGTCGGACACACGAAGGAGTGGGGATGACCACGATCGACGAGCAGTCCAGCGCCGCCCACGCGGCCCCGGATGCCGAGGCCGACGCGGCCGCCGCCGCCGCGGCGGGGGCCAACCCGGCGCTGGTGGGTGTACCCACTTTCGTCATCGGGTCGGTGGCGCTCGGCCTCTACCTGATCGGCTTCACCGGCGCCGCGAGCACCGCACTGGTGGGCATGCTCCCGATCCTGTTCATGTGCACCGGGATCGGCCAGCTCGTGGCCACGGTCTGGGCGGTGCGCGTGGGGGCGGGCGCCCCGGCCGCCATCTTCGGCATCTTCACCGGGTTCTGGCTGAGCTTCGCCGTGCTCGCCACCTCGCTCGGGGCGGACTGGTTCGGACCGACGTCGACCGACACCGCCGTGGCCACCGGGGCGCAGGAGACCTTCCTGCTGACCTGGCTGATCGGCGTCGTCGTGCTCACCGTGGCCTCGCTGCGCCTGCCGTCGGTGTTCACCCTGCTGTTCGTGCTCATCGACGCCGCCCTGCTGATCGTGCTGCTGGGCACCTCGAGCGGCTCGACGGGCCTGCTGACCATCGGCGGGATCGTGGTGTTCGCGTTCGCCCTGGTCGGCGTCTACCTCTTCGTGGACGCCCTGGGCCAGGCGACGGGCGGGAAGCCCATGCCCATGGGCAAGCCGATCGTCGGCGGCTGACGGACCCCCTTTCTGAGCGAAGGGCACCTTCGCTCGAGTGGACGGGCCACGGGTGCCCCTCGCCGGAACACCGGTGGGGCTCCCTCGCCCGGCGTCTCGAGCGAGGGGGCCCTTCGCGCGGAAGAGCGGGCGAGGGGCGCCCCTCGCCAGACATGGTGCGGGGCGCGTCAGCGGAAGTCGCGGGAGCTCGAGGGCACCCGGAGCTCGAGGCGTTCGACGCGGTCGGCGACGAGGTTGACCACGGTCGGCGCGTCGTGGGCCCGCTCGACGCGGCCGCGGATGACGAGCGCGGCGCTGGTGCGGGCCACCACGCGGTGGCGCGCCCACAGGCCCTCCGAGCAGACCACGTTGAGCATGCCGGTCTCGTCCTCGAGGTTGAGGAACGTCGTCCCGCCCGCCGTCGCGGGGCGCTGGCGGTGGGTGACCACCCCGCCGACCTCGATGCGCTCGCCCTCGGGCACCCCGGCGACCCCGGCCACCGAGTACGCGCCCCGCTCGTCGAGCGCCGCGCGCAGGTGGGTCACGGGGTGGCTGTCCGGGGTCAGGCCGGTGGCCCACACGTCGGCGACGGTGAGCTCGACCGCGCTCATGCCGGGCAGCGCCGGGGCCTCGAGCCCCACCGCGGTGTCGGGCAGGCGGTCGTGCCGCACGCCGTCGCGCACCACCCCGACCCCGGCGGCCGCCGCGCCGGCGGCCCACAGCGCCTCGCGGCGGTCGAGCCCGAAGCAGCCCAGCGCCCCGGCCGTGGCGAGGGCCTCGACGTGGGCGGTGGTCAGCTCGGCGCGCCGGGCGAGGTCGGCGACGTCGCGGTAGGCACCGTGCGCGTCGCGTTCGCGCACGATCCGCGCGGCCACCTCGTCGCCCAGCCCCCGCACCCCGGCGAGCCCCAGCCGCACCGCGACCCCCGCGTGGCTGTCGGGGTGCGGCTCGAGGCCCGGGGTGTCGGCGGCGACCTGGACGTCGGGACCCAGCACCACCACCCCGTGCCGGCGGGCGTCGGCGGTGAGCGACTGGGGCGAGTAGAAGCCCATCGGCTGGGCCCGCAGCAGCGCCGCGCAGAAGGCGGCCGGGTAGTAGAGCTTGTACCAGGCGCTGACGTAGACCAGTGACGCGAAGCTGATCGAGTGGCTCTCGGGGAAGCCGAAGTTCGCGAACGCCCTGGTCTTGTGGAAGATCGTGTCCGCGAGGTCGCCGGTGATCCCGTTGGCCGCCATGCCCTCGTAGAACCGCTCCCGCATGCGCTCGATCCGCTCGGTGGAGCGCTTGGCCGACAGGGCGCGCCGCAGCTCGTCGGCCTCGGCGGCGGAGAAGCCGGCCACGTCGACGGCGAGCTGCATCAGCTGCTCCTGGAACAGCGGCACCCCGAGCGTCTTCTCCAGCGCCGGCTCGCAGAGCGGGTGGTCGTAGACGACGCGCTCCAGCCCGTTGCGCCGCCGGATGTAGGGGTGCACCGACCCGCCCTGGATCGGCCCGGGCCGGATGAGGGCGACCTCGACCACCAGGTCGTAGAACTCCCGGGGCCGCAGCCGCGGCAGCGTCGCCATCTGCGCGCGGGACTCGACCTGGAACACGCCCACCGAGTCGCCCTCGGCGAGCATGGCGAACACGTTCTCGTCCACCGGCTGCAGGTCGTGCAGCGCCACCCGCACCCCGTGGTGCTCGGCGACGAGGTCGGCGGCGTAGTGCAGCACCGAGAGCATCCCCAGCCCCAGCAGGTCGAACTTGACCAGCCCGACCGCCGCCGCGTCGTCCTTGTCCCACTGGATGACGCTGCGTCCCGGCATCCGCCCCCACTCCACGGGCACCACCTGGTCGACCGGCCGGTCGCAGATGACCATGCCGCCGGAGTGGATCCCGAGGTGGCGCGGGAAGCCCGCGATCTGCTCGGCGAGCGAGGCGACCGCCGGGGGCATCTCGGGCACCTGGCCCGCGAGCTCGGCGCCGGGACCCCAGCGGTCGATCTGCTTGCTCCACGCGTCCTGCTGGCCCTGCGAGAACCCCAGCGCGCGGGCCGCGTCGCGCACCGCCGAGCGCGGCCGGTAGGTGATGACGTTGGCGACCTGCGCGGCCCGGTCGCGCCCGTAGCGCGCGTAGACGTACTGGATGGCCTCCTCGCGGCGGTCGGACTCGATGTCGAGGTCGATGTCGGGGTAGCCGTCGCGCTCCGGGGAGAGGAAGCGCTCGAACAGCAGGCCCATCTGGACGGCGTCGACGTGGGTGATGCCCAGCGCGAAGCAGACCGCCGAGTTGGCCGCCGAGCCCCGGCCCTGGCAGTAGATGTCGTGGTCGGCGCAGTACCGCACGATGTCGGCGACGATGAGGAAGTAGCCGGGGAAGCCCTGCCGCTCGATGACGTCCAGCTCGTGGTCGATCACCTCGAACGCCCGCGGCGAGCGCATCCGGTCGCCGTAGCGCACCCCCGCCCCCAGCCACGTCAGGCGCCGCAGCCAGCTCGCCTCGGTCTCGCCCTCGGGCACCGCGAACGGCGGCAGCTCGGGCGCCAGCAGCTCGAGACCGAACGCGCACTCGCGGCCCAGCGCCGCGGCGTGGGCGACGGCCTGCGGGTGGCGCGCGAACCGCTGCGCCATCTCCGCCCCCGAGCGCAGGTGCGCCGGCCCTGGCGGCAGCCAGCCCTCGGCGTCGTCGAGGCTGCGCCGCGCCCGCACCGCCCCGAGCGCGGCCGCGAGCCGCGCGCGGTCGGGCGTCGCGTAGTGGGCGCCGGTGGTGGCCACGGTGCGCAGACCGCGGCCCCGGTCGGCGCGACCGGCGAGCTCGGCCAGCGCCGCGTTGCGCTCGGTGTCGTCCGGGAGGCCCTGGTCGGTGAGCTCGACCGCGACGTCGTCGGCCCCGAACAGGGCGACGAGCCGCTCGATCTCGCGGGCGGCCGCCTCCGCCCCGCCCGCCGCGAGCGCCCGGCGCACCGACCCTTTGCGGCACCCCGTGAGCACCTGCACGTGCCCCCCGAGCGTCGACGCGACACGCTCCGGGTCGTACACCGGGCGGCCCTTCTCGCCGTGGGTGTGCATCTGGCCCTCGGTGATCGCCCGCGAGATCGCCCGGTAGCCGTCGGGGTCGCGGGCGAGGACCAGCAGGTGGTCGCCCTCGGGGTCGGGCACGCCGTTCTGCGGGGCGGACAGGCCCAGCGAGAGCTCGGCGCCGTAGACCGTCGGGACCCCCAGCTCCTGCGCGGCCTCGGCGAAGCGCACCACCCCGTACATGCCGTCGTGGTCGGTGAGCGCGATCGCCTCGAGGCCCAGGCGCGCCGCCTCCTCGACCAGCTCCTCGGGGTGCGACGCACCGTCGAGGAAGCTGAAGTTGGAGTGCACGTGCAGCTCGGCGTAGGGGACCGTCGTGCCCGTGGACCGCCGCCCGGCCGGCGGGCGGTAGGGCGTGCGGTGCCGACTCCACGCCGGGCTGTCGCCCCCGTCGCCGGGGAACTGCTCGTCGCGCGGGGCGCGGATGGTGCCCGGGCCGTCGATCCGGTCGCCGTCGTCGAACGCGAGGGGGTCGCGGACGAAGTCGTCGGGAGGCCAGGGGCCGATGTGCCCCTCGTGCGGCTCGTCGTCGCGCCGCCGGACCGTGGCGTCGCCCTCCCGACGGGTCGGGCTCCGCTCCGCTGCGCCTCCCTGGATCGCCTTCCGCGTCCCGTTGCCCCGCCCCTGCAGACTGGGCCCGTCGGCCGGGCGCCCGGAGAGCAGGCGCTCCATCTCCGACCAGTCGACCGGCGGGTTGTTCCACCCCATCCCGCACCTCACAGTCACTCGAACACGTGTTCGACACGATAGACGACGGGTCCGACAGCCGGTCAGTCGTAGATCCCCTCTACCGCCCAGCGATCGTCGCGGTGGACCAGGAGCAGGGCGCGGCCCACCGCATCGGCGCCGGAAGCGACCGGGTCGGGCGCGAGGTCGGCCGCCGGGTCGGGCTCGGGGTCGCGGCCGGCGGCGATCTCGTCGGCGTCGGTGCTGCACACGACCTGGATGCGCAGGCTGCCCCCGGGCGCGGCGCGGGGGTCCCACCAGCGGCCGGGATCGGGCCACGGGCCGCCCCACGCGCGGACCGGCGCGGTGGGGGCCGACGGGTCGGTGCCGAGAGCCACGTGGGCGGGCGGGGCGGTGAGCCGGCCGCGGGCGGCCCGCCGCACCGGCGCACCCCCGGCGTCGAGCACCCGCGCCGGCAGCGGCTCGGGCGGCACCCGCGCCGGCGAGGGCGCCGGGAGCACGCCGGGCCACGGCGCCTCCGGATCGGCACCGCGGGGCGTGCGCTCGTCGCCCCAGGGCACGAGGCGGATCCGCTCGCCGGGACCGCGCCCGCCCCCGGACACCCCGGTGAGCACCTCCTCGGGCCCGAGCAGGCCCTGGACCCGCACCAGCGCCCGCCCCGCCCGCTCGTCGGCCACTCCGACCTCGCCCCAGAGCCCGAGCTGCAGCCGCCCGGCGTCGACGACCTCCTCGGGGACCAGGCGCAGCACGGTGAGCCCGCCGTCCCGGCTGCCGCCCTGCCGGCGTGACAGCCAGCCCTCGAGCTGCCAGCGCACGCGGTCGGCCGTGCCGTGCGGGGTCAGCGGCTCGGCGCAGCGCCAGACCCGGGCCAGCTCGTCGCCCTCGGTGGTGCGGGCCTGCACGCCGAGACGCGTGCACGCCAGGCCCGCCCGGCCCAGCGCCTCGTGCAGCCGCTCGGCCAGCGAGCGGGCGGCGAAGGCGGCGGCGTCGACCCGGTCGACCGGCGGGTCGAGCGGGAGCTCGACGGTGAGCTCGTCGGGGATCCGGCGCCGCGAGGGCGGGCGCTCGTCGAGCCCGCGGGCCAGGCGGTGGGCCCGGACGGCGGCGGCGTCGAAGCGGGACGCCACGTCGGTGGCCGACAGGCCGGCGAAGGCACCCAGCGTCGTGAGCCCGAGCCGGCGCAGCAGGCCGATCAGCTCGGCGCGCGTCGCGCTCGCGTCGTCGTCGGCGCCGGCGGTGTCGGGCTCGACGCCCGGCTCGAGCTCGAGCTCGGTGACCGGCAGCGGCGCCAGGAACGCCGGGCTCTCCCCCGCCGGGACCAGCAGCGAGCGGCGGGCGGCGAGGCCGGCGGCGAACAGCCCGTCGGCCACCCCCACCTGGCACTCGACGCGGGTGCGCGCCGCCACGCGGTCGACCAGGCGCTCGGCCACGACCTCCTCGCCCCCGAAGTACCGCGCCGGGCCGCGCGCGGAGAGCGCCACGAGCCCCGGGCGCACCACCTCGACCCCCGGCGCGAGCTCCTCGACCGCCGCCGCGACCGGCTCGAAGCAGCGGGCGTCGCGCTCGGGGTCGCGGGCGAGCACCGCGAGGTCCGGGCAGCGGGCCTGGGCCTCGCGGCGTCGCAGCCCCCGTCGGATCCCCTGCGCCCGCGCCGTCGCCGAGCAGGCCACCACCCGGTGGGACGCCAGGACCGCCGCGGGCCGCGCGGGCGGCAGCCCCGCCTCGGCCGCGCCCGCCACCACCGGCCAGTCGGGACACCAGAGCGCGAGCACCCGCGCCGGCGCGCTCACCCGGCCACCGCCCCGAGAGGGGCGGACGCGCGCTCGACCCGCCGGGGCGGGCCCGTCAGCGGCGCCCCGACCGGCAGCTCCCCGTCCGGCAGGCACGTCCCGGCGGGCCCGGGCAGCAGCAGCGGCTCCTCCTGCTCGCCCGGGCGCCCCCGGGCGGCGGAGCGCACCCGGACCCGCCGCGAGCGCAGGCGCCCCGCGCCGTCGCCCCCGAGCCCGGCCCAGGCGCTGCCCTCGGCCCGCAGCTCGACCTCGGCGCCCGGCCACGCGCCCGGCGCCCCGACCGGCACCAGCACCGCGCCCCGCTGGCGGACCCGCGCGCCGAGCCGCTGGCGATCGCCCGCGGGCCACCGCACGCCGGGCAGCGTCGTGTCGAGCACGACCACGTCGACCCCGTCGACCAGCGCCGCCACCACCGCCGCCGGACGCGGCCCCGGCCGGGGCACCAGCGCCGTGCGCGCCAGGTCGAGCCCCGCCTCGGCCGCCGCCTGGACCCCGAGGTCGGGCAGCCCCACCACCGCGCACCACGAGCCGTCCCGCGAGGCCTCGGCCAGCAGCGCGAGCAGCAACGACGTCGACCCGCACACCGCGACCGCCGACCCGCGCCGCAACCCGCCGTCGGGCAGCAGCCCGGCCAGCGGCGCGGACACCGGCAGCACCGCGCTGCCCTCACGCTCCGCACGCGGCGGCTCGACGACCGGCTCACCCACCTCCTCCGGCACCGGCCCCGCGACCGGCCCCGCGACCGGCTCCGGGACCGACGGTGCCGGGGCCCGCCGCCGGCCCCGCAGCTCCGAGGCCCGCACCACCCCGAGATCGGCCCACCGCCGCGACGGGGAACCCTGGTCGTCGAGCAACGATGACGCACTGCCCATGAGCGCCCCTCCTCGAACACGTGTTCGAACGAGGAGAACGCTAACCCACACCCCCGACAACCGCCGAGCCCGCGGGTGAGGTCACGGGAACGAGTCACGGAGAAGAGGGACAGCAATGTCAACGGTCGAGCTCCGCTCCGCTCCGTCTCCCGCGACCGAGCGCGTCCTCGTCACCGGCGCCGCCGGGCGGATCGGCGGCTACCTCCGGGCCCGCCTCCCCCGGCCCGGCCGCACGCTGCGCCTGCTCGACCTCACCACCCCGGACGGCGTCGACGAGCACGAGGAGGCGATCACCGCGTCCGTCACCGACCTCGACGCGATGGTCGACGCCTGCACGGGGGTCGACGCCGTCGTCCACCTGGGCGGACAGAGCGGCGAGGCGCCGTGGGACAGCATCCTGGCGACCAACATCCACGGCACCTACGTCGTGTTCGAGGCCGCCCGGCGCGCGGGCGTCGGGCGCGTGGTGTTCGCGAGCAGCAACCACGCCGCCGGCTTCCAGCCCGCCACGGACCCCGTCCCCGACGACCTCCCGGCCCGCCCGGACACCTACTACGGCGTGAGCAAGGTGACCGGCGAGGCGCTCGGCAGCCTCTACCACGACCGCTACGGCCTCGACGTGGTCTGCCTGCGCATCGGCACCTGCAGCGACACCCCGCCGAACGCCCGCGGGCTCGCGACCTGGCTCTCGCCCGACGACTGCGGCCGGCTCGTCGAGGCCTCGCTGACCTGCCGGGCACCGGGGTTCCGCGTGGTCTGGGGCGTCTCGGCCAACACCCGCCGGGTCTGGTCGCTCGCCGGCGCGCACGAGATCGGCTACCGCCCGCAGGACGACGCGGAGGTCCACGCGGCGGAGGTCGGTGACCGGACCGCCGACACCGACGGCTACGTCGGCGGAGAGTTCGCCGGCCCGTCGTTCGACACCCCGGGCTGAGCAGCCCGGGCCACGATCGCCTCCTCGACCCGGATGGCCTCCTCCATGAGCAGGTCGGCCAGGCGCACCAGGAAGGCCTCGTCGAGGCCGTGCTCCCGCGCCCGGGCGGCGGCCTGGCGCTGCACCTCGGCCGCGCGACCCGGCTGGAACACCGGCGTGCCCGCCCGCGCCTTGACCGCCCCGACGCGCTCGATGCAGCGCATCCGGTCGCGGACGAGGGCGAACAGCGCGTCGTCGATGCCGTCGAGCTCCGCGCGCAGCACCTCGAGCTCGTCGGCCATCAGACCCCCACTGGATCGACGCAGAGTGATGACGAGCCGGGCATGACGCCCTAACGTACTCCTCATGGCCCTGTCGACGGCTACGTTGCGTACCGCAACGCCGTTCCTCCCCGTCGCGGCGGGCCTCTTCTGCATCCAGCTCGACTTCTTCTCGCTGGGCCTCGCGCTGCCGACCATGGCCCTCGACCTCGGCACCACCGTGACGAACCTGCAGTGGCTGCTGAGCGGCTACATGATCGCGCTCGGCGCGCTGCTCATCCCGGCCGGACGGCTCGGCGACATGCTCGGGCGCCGCGAGGTCCTGGTCGCCGGGATCGCGCTGTTCGGGCTGAGCTCGCTCGTGTGCGGCCTGGTGAGCTCGGTGCCGGTGCTCATCGGGGCCCGCGTGGCGCAGGGCGTCGGCGCGGCCCTGATCATGCCGTCGAGCTTCGCGCTGGTCACCAACGCGACGACCCCCGAGCAGCGCCCGGGCGTCACCGGGGTGATGCTCGGCGTCTCCGGGGTGGGCACCGCGCTCGGGCCGATCGTCGGCGGCGTGCTGTCGTCGACCGTGGGCTGGCGCTGGGTGTTCCTGGTCAACGTGCCCGTGGCCCTGCTCGCGATCTGGGGGGTGCGCCGGCTGGCCACCTCCCGCGACGAGGAGGCGGGCCGCGACCTGCGCACCCTCGACTGGTGGGGCGTCGTCACCGTCGTCGGCGGGCTCGTCGCGGTCAGCGTCGCCATCGACGACGTCGGCGTGCAGGGGTGGACCACGCCGGCGACCTGGGGGCCGCTGCTCGGCGGGCTGGCGCTGCTCGTCGCGTTCGGGGTCCGCGAGCGCCACGCCCCCGCTGCCCTCGTGCGGCCCTCGCTCGTGCGCAACCGGCTGTTCGTGGTGCTCTGTGCCGCCGGGACGCTGGCCAACGTCGGGACCGTCACCTACATCGTGGCCGCCACCATCGACCTGCAGACCCTGCGCGGCCTGTCCGCGGCGGCGGCCGGGCTCGCCTTCTGCGTCTCGTCCATCGGGCTCGCCGCGTGCGGGCCGCTGTCCGGGTGGCTGACGGCCCGCAGGCCCGCCGGTCCGATCATGGCCGTCTCGGTGCTGGCGGGGGCGCCGGCGCTGGCCCTGCTGGCGTTCGCCGGGCCGTTGCCGCTGTTCGTCCTCGCGCTCGGGGTCTGCGGGCTGACCACCGGCATGGGGTACGGGCTGGCCCCGCTCGCCGTGCAGAACGTCCTGCCGCCGCAGCGCTCCGCCGAGGCCACCGGGGTCGTGCTCACCTCGCTGATCTGCGTCGGCGGCATCGGCATCGTCGCGGCCACGGCGATCATCGAGGCAGTCGGCCCGCGCCCGCCCACCGTGGCCGGTCTGGCCCTCACCCTCCTCGCGGTCGCCGCGCTCCTGCTCGTCGCCGGGGCGGCGACCCTCGTCAGCCAGTGGCCGCGACGTTCCGCCGCCACCACCGATCCCGTGACCGCCTGAGGAGGACGACCGTGGTGAGTGCCGAGGCCGAGCGGTTCGCCGAGATGCTGCGACAGGCGCCGCGCATGGCCGAGATGCCGCTCACGGCGCAACGACAGGCCGGCGAGCACGCCGAGGACCTCACCGCGGCACCGGTCGGGGTCACCTACGAGACCGTCGCCGACGGCGGCGTCACCGGGGTGTGGGTGAGCGGGACCGCGCCCACCAGCACCGTCCTCTACCTGTTCGGCGGCGGGCACGTCATCACCTCGCCGGCCTCGCGCCACAAGTTCGCCGGCCACCTCGCCCTGGCCCTCGACGCCCGCGTGCTGCTGCTGGACTACCCGCTGGCCCCCGAGCACCCCTTCCCGCAGGACGTGGACGCGGCGGTCGCCGCCGCCCGGTGGCTCCTGGAGCAGCAGGGGGTCCCGGGCGAACGTCTCGTGCTGGCCGGCGAGTCGTCCGGGGGCGGGCTGGTCCTCGAGACCCTGCTCGCCGCCGCCCGCGCCGGGCTCGCCCGCCCGGCCGCCGCCTTCCTCATGTCACCGTGGGCTGACCTGACCTGCTCGGCGCCGTCCTTCGAGTCCCGCCGCGCCGCCGACCTCGAGTGCAGCCGCGAGAGCCTCACGCGGATGGCCCGCCAGTACCTCGACGGCCACGACCCCACCGACCCGACCGCCTCGCCCGCCCTCGCGGCGCCCGGGGACGTCGCCGCGGCGTGGCCGCCGCTGCTGGTGCAGGTCGGCAGCCACGAGGTGCTGCTCGACGACGCGCTCGCCGTCGCCCGGGCCGCCGCGCTCGCCGACGTCCCGGTGACCCTGGACGTCTGGCCGCAGATGCAGCACTTCTTCCAGCTCGGCGTCGGGGTCTACCCCGAGGCGGCCGCGGCGCTCGGGCGGGCGGGGGCGTGGCTGCGACAGCAGCTCTCCGCCTAGTGCGCGAAGTGCCGCGTGCCGGTGAGGTACATCGTCACGCCGGCCCTCCGGGCCGCCTCGATCGTCTGCTCGTCGCGCACCGACCCGCCGGGCTGCACGACGGCGGCGACGCCCGCCTCGGCGAGCACCTCGAAGCCGTCCGGGAACGGGAAGAACGCGTCGGAGGCGGCCACCGAGCCGCGGACGCGGTCGCCGGCGCGGGTGACCGCGAGGCGCGCGGCGTCGACGCGGTTGACCTGGCCCATGCCGACGCCGACGGTGGCGCCGTCGTGGGCGAGCAGGATCGCGTTCGACTTCACCGCGCGGCAGGCGCGCCACGCGAACGCGAGGTCCGCCAGCAGCTCGGGCGAGGCCGCGTCGCCGCAGGCCAGGGTCCACGAGGCCGGGTCGTCGCCGGGGGCGTCGACGGCGTCGCGCTGCTGCAGGAGCAGCCCGCCGGAGATCGGGCGCTGCTCGACCGGGGACGGCGCCCAGGTCGCGGTCAGCACGCGGATGTTCTTCTTGCGGGCCAGCACGTCGACCGCGCCGTCGGCGTAGGACGGGGCCACGATGACCTCGGTGAAGATCTCCGAGACGGTCTCGGCCATGGCCACGGAGACCTCGGTGTTCGCGGCGATCACGCCGCCGAACGCGCTGGTCGGGTCGCAGGCGTGGGCCTTGCGGTGCGCGGCGGCGACGTCCTCGTCACCGGTCGCCACCGCGATCCCGCACGGGTTGGCGTGCTTGATGATCGCCACGCAGACGCCGTCGTGGTCGTGGGCGGCGCGCCAGGCGGCGTCGGTGTCGACGTAGTTGTTGTACGACATCTCCTTGCCGTGCACCTGCGTCGCACCGGCGATGCCGGAGCTGACCTCCGGGTCGCCGTAGAGCGCGGCGGCCTGGTGCGGGTTCTCGCCGTAGCGCAGCACCGCGCGGCGCCGGGCCGTCGTGCCGACCCAGCCGGGGAACGGCGAGCCCGGCTCGGCGTCCGAGGTCAGGACGTTGCCCATCCACGACGCGACGGCCACGTCGTACGCGGCGGTGTGCCGGAAGGCCTCGGCCGCGAGCGCGCGGCGGTCGGCCAGCGCGACGCCGCCGTTCTTGGCCTGCTCGAGCAGCCACGGGTAGCGCGTCGGGTCGGTGATGACGGTCATCGTCTCGTGGTTCTTCGCCGACGCCCGGATCATCGCCGGACCGCCGATGTCGATCTGCTCGACGCAGTCGTCGGGGGAGGCGCCGGACGCCACCGTCTGCGTGAACGGGTAGAGGTTGACCACCAGCAGGTCGAACGGCGCGATCCCGAGCTCGTCGAGCTGGCTGACGTGCGTGGGCAGCCGCGAGTCGGCGAGCAGCCCGGCGTGCACGCGCGGGTGCAGCGTCTTCACGCGGCCGTCGAGGCACTCGGGGAACCCGGTGACCTCCTCGACCCGCGTGACCGGGACGCCGGCGTCGGCGATCCGCGCGGCGGTCGACCCGGTCGACACGACCTCGACCCCCGCGGCGTGCAGCCCCGTCGCGAGGTCGAGCAGACCGGCCTTGTCGAACACGCTGACCAGGGCGCGGCGGATGGGCCGGCGGCCCTCGATGGCGTCGGTCACGGAATCCTCACTCCTCGTCCGGTGACGGTGGCGCCGTGGCGGGCCAGCGCGGCCACGGTCTCGACGAGCACCCGGCGTTCCACCACCTTGATGCGCTCGTGCAGCGTGTCCTCGGTGTCGTCCGGCTCGACCGTGACGGCCTCCTGCGCCAGCACCGGGCCGGTGTCGACGCCGGCGTCGACCAGGTGCACGGTCGCCCCGGTGAGCTTCACCCCGTAGGCGACGGTGTCGCGCACCGGGTGGGCCCCGGGGAACGCGGGCAGCAGCGCGGGGTGGGTGTTGATCGTGCGGCCGCCGAACCGGGCCAGGAACGCGGTGCCGAGCAGCCGGGCGAACCCGGCGGACACGACGAGGTCGGGCCCGGCGGCGGCGACGGTCTCGGCCAGCGCGGCGTCCCAGGCGGCGCGGTCGGCGAACTCGGCGGGCCGCACCACGGCGACGTCGACGCCCGCGGCCGTCGCGCGGTCCAGCGCGCCCACCGCGGGACGGTCGGAGACGACGGTGACGACGCGCGCCGGGTAGCCGTCACCGTCGCACGCGTCGAGCAGCGCCTGCAGCAGGCTCCCCGATCCGGAGGCCAGGACGACGACGCGGGCGGGCACGGGCAGAGTCAGCCGGTGCTGCTCGGTGGTGGTCAGCGCTGCTCCCGGGCCGCCGTGGGTGTCGGCGTCCAGGTTAACCGCGCGGCTCCTCCGCAGGTCGGACGCCCTCGCTCGCCTCGGCGGCGGCGTCGTCGGAGGCCTCGGCGTCCGGCGCGTCCGCGGCCTGGGTGGCGGGGGCCTCCTCGGCGGTCGTGTCGGGCTCGTCGGGCTTCTCCGGGGTGGCCCGCGTGCTGCGGGACGTGCCGGCCGGTCGGCGGCGGGAACGGTCCGGGACGCTGCCGAGCGGGACGGCGAGAAGCGCCACGACCAGCCCGGGCACGAGCACCCAGCCCAGTACCGCGACGGCGACGGGCCCGGCCGGCACCTCGACCGGGTCGAACGGGCCGGCGCCGAGACGCCCGCCGGACAGGGCCGCCGCGAGCCCGAGGAGCAGCGCCGCGGTGACCGCCGCCGTGACGGTGGCCTTGATGCGCGGCGGGGCGTCGGCGGCGATCGGGGCCAGGCGCCAGCCCACGATGCTGCCGACGGCGAGCGGGACGGCGAACGCGAGCCCCGCCCACGTCGGCGGCGGGCTCTGCGGGAGCACCGCCGCGAGCGGCACGGGCGGCAGGAGCCCGGACGTGATCGCGGTCGGTGTCGCCGAGGCGGCCCCGATCGACACCCCCGGTCCCACGAGCCACGCCGCGGCCGCGACGACCGCGTTGGGCAGGTACGCGAGCGTGAGCACCGTGAGGCCCGCGCCGCTGCCGGCCTCGGGGGCGACGTCGGCGAGCACCCCGCGCACCGCACCGATGTCGGCGAGCAGGGCGGCGAGCAGCAGCCCCGCGCCCGCCGTGAGCAGCGCCGTCGTCGCGAGGAGGCCGCCCTGCAGCCCCTGGCGCGCCCACCCCGGCAGGCGGCGGGGCAGCGCGAGCAGGCCGCACGGGCGGGCGACGCCGGCCAGCGCGGCGAGGCCCGCGAGCAGCCCGCACACCACCCCGGCCAGGCCGGGCGACGCGTCGACGACGGTCTCGGGGGTGAGCAGCGCCGCGGCGAGCACGCCGATCACCGCGTGCGCCGCGGCGGCCGTGGCGACGACGGGCACGCCGACCCCGTGCAGCAGGCCCGCCGTGCGCCCGTCGGCGCGACGCTCGAGGCGCGCCACCGCGCCGCGCGCCTCCGTCGCGATCAGGACCGCGAGCAGCAGGGCGGGCGCGAGCGGCAGCATGCCCAGCGGCACACCGGTGACCTGCAACGGGACGAGGTGCGCGACCAGCCACAGCGGGATCCCGACCGCGAGCGCCTGCCCGAGCCCCGGTTCACCGCCCGGCGTCGTCCCCGACGCCAGCGCGGCGATCACGCCGGCGAGCACGACGGCCACGCCGTAGAGGGTCAGCGGCGGCAGCAGCGCCACGCGCGCGAGGACCGGCAGCCACCCGGGCGGCGCGGGTGCCGTGGTCGTGGTGGCGGTGCGACTCCCGCGCCCGCCACGTCGCGGGGACTGGCTGGTCGGGGCGGTCACACCCCCGACACTGTCAAACCGTGGACACGTTCCCCCGCTGCCACGCCGCGCGGCCCGGGGGTGCGAGCAATGCGGCTGTGCTGGCGTCTGACGCCAGGATCACCACACCCTCGCTGCGCGACACGCCGGGGAACGGCGGGTGCGCGGCACCCCGCGAGATCACGAGCACACCAGCCACGTCACGCGACGCTCCGGCGTGGACCACGCGCTCCTGATCACGCGGGCCGAGCCAGGATCCGCCGAGCAGCCCGAGATCACGAGCACACCAGCCACGTCACGCCGCACCCTCGCGTGGACCACGCGCTCCTGATCACCCGACGGTCGGGGCCCGGCGCGCGCACGTCAGCGCGGCGAGCCCCACTCGCCGCGGCGGTCGTCCGGGGACGCGGTGTCCGGGGCCGGGCGGCCGGGGTCCTCGCCGGACTCGTGGGCGCCGCGGCGCTCACCACCGGGCGGCGGGGCGAGCGGACCGTTCGCCGGCCCCGACCCCGCGCCGGGCCCCGAGGGGGCGCCCCAGCCGGTGGAGGGGATGCCGTACCCCGGGGTGGAGCTGGCGCCGGAGGAGCCCTGCGGGTTCCCCTGCGGCGGGGTGCTGGGGCCGGCGTCGGCACTCGACGACTCGCCCGCCCCGTAGGAACTGAAGCCGGGGGCACCACTCGGCGTGCCGCTGTCGGAGGACCCGGGAGCTCCCGAGGGACCCGACGACCCGGGACCCGACGGTCCGGGGACCGTCGCCGCGGGGCCGTTGGACGGCGCGTCGTCACGGGACGGGGACGCGCCGGCGTCACCGCCCTGGCCCCCCTGACCGCCCTGGCCGCCCGCGGTCGCGCTGGGCACGACCTGGGTGGTCGCCGCCGAGCCGTAGCCGGCCCCGAAGGGACCGGACGGCGGGCCGGAGGCCGGCGCCGACGTCGGCCCGGCCTGGCCCCGCGGGGCCGCGGCGAACTGCCCGGACCCCGGGCCGGTGTGCTGACCCTGACCGCCGTACCCCGGCTGCTGGTGCGCCGACATGCCGCCCGACGGCGGCCCGGCCGGCCCGCCCCACGGCCCGGCGGGCGTCGGCTGCGGGCCCGGCCCGCCGGGAGCCTGGCCCGGCCCGCCCGACGGCGCGCCGAAGCCCGACGAGGCGGGGCGCGAGGCGGGGGCGCTGAGGACACCGGTGCCGAAGAGCGCGGCGACCACCGCGGCCACGGCGGCGAGCACCGCGAGGACCACCTGCACGACGAGCAGCGCGTCGGCGTAGGCGAGCAGCGGGAGCATCGCCAGCGCGCCGGTGACCCCGACGACCGCGCCCGGCACGAGCGTGTTCGAGGTGCGGGGCAGCAGGGAGGCGGCGGTGAGCAGGCCGCCGGCGAGCACCAGCGGCAGGTAGAACAGCGAGCCGAACGCCGCGCTGAGGTCGGAGGCCACGCCCGACGCCTCGGCGGAGCCGAAGAACGACAGGATGTAGGCGAGCAGCGCGAGGACCCCCGCGCCCAGCGCGACACCGCGCTCGGCGCCGGAGCCCGACCCCGCCGGCCCCGCCGACCCGTGCCCGGCCCCGCCGTCCGGGGCGCCGGTCCCGGGCGTGGTCGTGATCGTCGTCGTGGCCGCGGGGAAGCCCCCGGTCTGCGGAGGGGACGCCGCCGGTGCGGCGCCAGCACCCTGCTGACCCCAGCCGGGCGCCTGGCCCTGGCCCGGCGCCCCGTGGCCCTGGCCCGGCGCCCCGTACGGCTGCTGGTGCTGCTGGCCGGCGCCGGCCCAGGAGGATCCCCCGTACGGCGCGCCGCCGGGCGCGCCGTACGAGCCGCCGCCGGCGCCCCAGCCGCCCGGGCCGGACGCCGCCTGGCCCGGGCGCTGACCGGACGGGCCGCCCGGGGGCGGGCCCTGGTTCGGTGAGCTCATGAGGTGTCCTCCCGGGGACGGCGGCGTCGGCTGCGGGTCAGGCTGCAGGTCGGGCTGGGGTCAGCTGACCAGCGAGCGCGCGAGGTCGGCGGTCTCGGTGGGAGTCTTGCCCACCTTCACCCCCGCGGCCTCGAGCGCCTCCTTCTTGGCCTGCGCGGTCCCCGCGGAGCCCGAGACGATGGCGCCGGCGTGGCCCATCGTCTTGCCCTCGGGGGCCGTGAACCCCGCAACGTAGCCCACGACGGGCTTGGTCACGTTGGCCTTGATGTAGTCCGCGGCCCGCTCCTCGGCGTCGCCACCGATCTCGCCGATCATCACGATCGCCTCGGTGTCGGGGTCGGCCTCGAACGCCTCGAGGGCGTCGATGTGCGTCGTCCCGATGATCGGGTCGCCGCCGATGCCGATGCCCGTCGAGAAGCCGATGTCCCGCAGCTCGTACATCATCTGGTAGGTCAGCGTGCCCGACTTGGACACGAGCCCCATCTTCCCGGGGCCCGAGATGTTCGCCGGGATGATTCCCGCGAGCGACTTGCCGGGGGAGATGATCCCGGGGCAGTTCGGGCCGATGATGCGGGTGCGGTTGCCGTTGGCGGTGGCGTGCGCCCAGAACCAGGCCGAGTCGTGCACCGGGATGCCCTCGGTGATGACGACGGCGAGCCCGATGCCGGCGTCGATGGCCTCGATCGCCGCGTCCTTGGCGAACTTCGGCGGCACGAAGAGCACCGAGACGTCGGCCCCGGTCTCCTTCATGGCCTCCTCGACGCCGCCGAACACCGGCACGTTCGTGCCGTCGACGTCGACGCTCGTGCCGGCCTTGCGGGCGTTGACGCCGCCGACGAGCTGCGTGCCCGCGGCGAGCATCTTGCGCCCGTGCTTCATGCCCTCGGAGCCGGTGAGGCCCTGGACGATGACCTTGCTGTTCTCGTTGAGGAAGATCGACATCTCACGCACCAGCCTTCGAGGCGAGCTCGGCGGCCTTCGCGGCCGCGTCGTCCATCGTGTCCACCACCGTGACCAGCGGGTGGTTCGCCTCGGCGAGGATCCGCCGGCCCTCGTCGACGTTGTTGCCGTCCAGCCGCACGACGAGCGGCTTGGTGGCGTCGTCGCCCAGGATCTTCAGCGCCTCGACGATGCCGTTGGCCACCGCGTCGCAGGCGGTGATCCCGCCGAAGACGTTGACGAAGACGCTGCGGACGTCCCCGTCGCCGAGGATGACGTCGAGCCCGGCCGCCATGACCTCGGCGGACGCGCCGCCGCCGATGTCGAGGAAGTTGGCGGGCTTCATGCCGCCGTGGGCCTCGCCGGCGTAGGCGACGACGTCGAGCGTCGACATGACCAGCCCGGCGCCGTTGCCGATGATGCCGACCTGGCCGCCCTCGAGCTTGACGTAGTTGAGGTCCGACTCCTTGGCCTTGGCCTCGAGCGGGTTCTGGCTCTTCTCGTCGACGAGCTGGGCGTGCGCCTCGTGCCGGAACTCCGCGTTCTCGTCGAGGGTGACCTTGCCGTCGAGCGCGACGACGTTGTCCTGCGGGTCGCGGACCAGAGGGTTGACCTCGACCAGCGTGGCGTCCTCGCCGACGAAGGTGTCCCAGAGCTTGACGATGACCTGCGCGGCCTCGTCGGCGACCTCGGCGGGCAGCTTGCCCTGCTTCACGATCTCGTCGGCCTTGGCGCGGTCGACGCCGGCGATCGGGTCGATCGGCACCCGGGCCAGCGCCTCGGGCCGCTCGACCGCGAGCTCCTCGATCTCCATGCCGCCCTCGGCCGAGCACATGGCCAGGAAGGTGCGGTTCGAGCGGTCGAGCAGGAAGGAGAAGTAGTACTCCTCCGCGATGTCGCTGGCCGCGGTGACCAGCACGCGGTGCACGATGTGGCCCTTGATGTCGAGCCCGAGGATCGCCTGGGCCTTCTCCTTGGCCTCGGCCGGGCTCTGCGCCAGCTTGACGCCGCCGGCCTTGCCGCGGCCGCCCGTCTTCACCTGCGCCTTGACGACGACCGGGCCGCCGATCTCCTCCGCGGCCCGCTCCGCCTCCGCGGCGGTGTCGACGGTGCGACCGGGCAGCACCGGCACCCCGTGGGCGGCGAAGAGGTCCTTCGCCTGGTACTCGTACAGGTCCACTCGTGAACTCTCCTCACCAACTCCCCGGCCGCCGCCGGCGGCGGTGCCCGGGCGAGGTCGCGTGGCGCCCTGCTGTGCAGCGAGCGCCCACGTCCCGACGGATGCGCGGCGACCCTATCGACGCCGGGCCCCGCGAGGCGCCGCGACCGGGGCGACGCCCGACACACGGGCAGGTCGAGCGGGGTCTGGATCGTTTCCGGCATGGCCCGATCGGGCCCATCCGGGGGCGATCTTGATCGGTTCGGCGCGCACCCTGGTGAGGATCCCGAGTGAACAACCCTTAACGTCCACCTCATGGACGTGACGGGCGTCATGTCGTCGGCGCCGGAGCCGACGGACGCGCTGGGCCCCGCGGAGCGGCCGGTGTCGGCCCTCGCCGGGGCCGTCTGGCGCGGCCTGGGCTACGTCGCGCGCACCTTCGGGGTCCCGGCGGGCGTCCGCGGCCTCGCCGTCGAGGTCGCCTACACCGCCGTGCACATGTCGCTCTACCCGTGGGGCCTGGTCGACGAGGTGCTGCGCCCGGCGGGCACGTTCGTCCACCACCGCACCGCGGCCCTGTCCCCCGCGCAACGCAGCCTCGTCGTCTCCGACATGGAGAGCTCGACGACCCCCGTCCTGCTCGTGCACGGCATCGTCGACAACCGTTCGATCTTCGCGCTGCTGGCCCGCGCGCTGCGCCGGCGCGGGTTCGGCATCGTCCACGCGATCAACTTCAGCGTGCTGACGGCGTTCACCGGCGACATCCGGGTGGCCGCCCGCGACCTCGGCCACCACGTCGAGCGGCTGTGCGCGAGCACCGGCGCCGACCGGGTGCACGTCGTCGGGCACTCGCTGGGCGGGCTGATCGCGCGCTACTACGTCCAGCGCCTCGGCGGCGACGCCCGCGTGGACACCCTCGTCACGCTCGGCACGCCGCACGAGGGCAGCCTCATCGCGCACTTCCTGCCGCCGACGCGCGTGCCGATGCAGCTGCAGCCGGGCTCCGACCTGCTGCGCGAGCTCGAGGCACCCGCCCCGGACTGCCGCACGCGGTTCCTCGCGGTGTGGAGCCGCCAGGACCAGCTGATCATCCCGCAGCGCGCGGCGCGGCTGACGCACCCCGACCTGCAGGTCACCGAGGTCGAGCTCGAGCACGTGGGGCACCTGTCGATGACGATCGACGCCGAGGTCGTGCACCTCGTCACACGGCTGTTGTCGCGGCGTCCGGTGCGGGGCAACCGCGTCCGAGCCGGCCAGCTCGCGGGCTGAGCGGCGTGACCCGCGCGACACAGGCGCGGCGAACGGTCGACGGGGCGTGCCGGCGGGCTCCGGAGCCGCGCCGAACGGGCCGGAGAGCCGCGAGGACCGGGGCGGTGCCGCCGACCGAGCGAATCCGTGTCACCCGACCCGGTGACGACCGCTCGGCGCGCACGCCCGCACGCACGGCGTAGCGACCGGCTCGGGGCACTCCTGTCGTTTGCTCACGCCGTGACCTCGTCGCTACTTTCTGCCCGTCCTCATCACGGCCAGGTCACGAACGACAAACGGAACGACCCCGAACGTTCCGGCAGGGCACTCCCCGAACCACCCGCCCTGGATGTCGCCGCGACCGGCCCCGATCTGCGGGAAGGATGGTCTTGGCGCACAGCTCCCCACGCCCGCCGTCCGCGTCCCTCTTCGGCTCCTTCGGTCTCACCCCCGCCCTCGCCGGCGCCGGTGGAGCTCCGTCGGGACCGCGCTTCTCCGACTTCTCCGGCCTCGCTGGAGGACTGCCCGGGCTCGGCGCCCGCGGCGGCCGTCGCGGTGGTGACGCCGCCGGCCTGGTCAGCGGCTCCGGGCAGGCGCCCGGCCCGCTGCCGGCACGCTCGGTCGGCCTCCACCCCGGACACCGGGGCCCGCAGGCCCCCGCACGTCCGGCCGGTCCGGCTCCGCAGGGCCCGACCACCGGCGGTCACCGTCGGCCCACCGGGCACGACGAGACCCTCCGCGACCTCCCCCGCGAGCACCGCTCGCCCCGGGACCCCCGGCAGGGCCCGCCGCCGCGGGCTCCCCAGCGCCGCGACGTCGACCCCCGCCGTGGCGTCCGCCCGGCACCGCCCGCCGAGCGCGGCCCGTCGCCTCTGCGCGGGCGGCTCGCCGTCGCCGCGGTGGCCGCGGGCGCCCTGGCCACGGCGGGGCACAGCTTCACGGGCCTCGACGCGCTCGGCGACGCCCCGACGACCGCCGAGCTCGCCCTGGCCGCCGGCACCGGCACGACGAGCGACGGCAGCGGCTCCTCGGCGGCGTCGCCCGGCGGCGCGACCGGTCTCGACGCGGCCACCTCGGGTGTCCTGCCGGTCACCTCGGCGGCCGAGAGCACCGCGTCGACGTCCTCGTCGTCGGCCTCCTCGTCCTCGGACTCCGACGACGGCCACCAGGTCGGCTCGCTGAGCAAGGCCGCCGACCGCGCGGCCGCCGCGGCGCGCGCCGCCGCCGAGGCCGCCCGCCCCGACTTCGTCAAGCCCGCCGACGGCCGCTTCACCTCGGGCTTCGGTGCCCGCTGGGGCTCGTCGCACCGCGGCATCGACATCGCCGGCCCGATCGGCACCCCGATCGTCTCCGTCGGCGACGGCACCGTCATCGAGTCCGGCCCGGCCAGCGGCTTCGGCCAGTGGGTCCGGGTGCAGCTCGAGGACGGCACGGTCAACGTCTACGGCCACGTCAACCGCTCCTACGTCCGCGAGGGCCAGCAGGTCCGCGCCGGCGAGGAGATCGCGGAGATCGGCAACCGCGGCCAGTCGACCGGCCCGCACCTGCACTTCGAGGTGTGGGAGGACGGCGGGCGCAAGATCAACCCGCTGCCGTGGCTCGCCGAGCGCGGCATCTCGCTGGGTTCCCCTCAGGACTAGTCCGCTCCCCGCAAGACGACCAGGGCCCCGGAGCACGCGCTCCGGGGCCCTCGTCGTTCCCGGGGGCGTGGTGCGGGGGTCTCCGGGCGCGCGGCTCACCGGAGATCAGGAGCACGCGGTGCACCGGATGTCGGCGAGCGCGGGGACGACGACGCTCCTGATCAGGGAAGCATCGAGCACGGCTGCGCCGCCGCGACCGGCACGTTGCGCATGATCACGAGGCTCGCGGGCCTGCGGAACGTGCCCCTCGCCCGACCCACCACCCGGCGGCGTCCCGGCGAAGGGCGCCCCTCGCCCGTCTCGTTGACCGAAGGTGCCCTTCGCTCAGAACCAGGGACTCGCGGCGAGCTACAGCTTCGTCAGCGGGACCCCGCCGATGAGCATGAGGCGCACGGTGCCCGAGGAGCCGAAGTCGATGGTGGCGGTGGCCCGGGAGCCGACGCCGTCGACGGTGACGACCGTGCCGAGGCCGTACTTGTCGTGGGTGACGCGGTCGCCGACCTCGAGCGAGATGGTCGGCGCCTCCTTCCAGTCCGGGCGCATCGGCGACGGGCGGGACGTGCGCCCCGACAGGTCGGTGCCGGGGCTCGCCCAGCGCCCGGAGCCGAACCGCGTGCGACCGACCGGCGAGGAGCGCTCGGAGCTGGGCTCCACGCGGCGCCACTCCCACACGTCGGCCGGGACCTCGTCGAGGAAGCGCGACGGCGGGTTGGCCTGCGGCTGCCCGAACGCCGAGCGCATCACCGCGCGCGAGAGGTACAGCCGCTTCTGCGCGCGGGTGATGCCGACGTAGGCCAGCCGGCGTTCCTCGGAGAGCTCCGCCGGGTCGGCCAGCGCCCGCGAGTGCGGGAACACGCCGTCCTCCCAGCCGGTGGCGAACACGACGGGGAACTCGAGGCCCTTGGCCGTGTGCAGCGTCATCAAGGTGACGACGCCGTCGCCGCCGTCGGGGATCGAGTCGGCGTCGGCCACCAGCGACACCCGCTCGAGGAACGCCTCCAGCGAGCCGGGCTCGGGCACGCCGTCGCCGTCCGCGGCCGTGCCCTGCTGCTGCTCCTCGGTCTGCTCCTCGGCGGCGTCCTCGACACCGGCGGCGTTGACGGCGTCCTGGACGAACTCGCGGGCGACGCTGACGAGCTCCTGCAGGTTCTCCAGGCGCGACTGCTCCTGCGGGTCCTCCGAGCCCTCGAGCTCGGCGCGGTAGCCGGAGCGGTCGAGGATCGCGTCGAGCACCTCGTCGACCGGCGCACCCCCGACGAGGGTCTCGGCCAGCCCGTCCATCATCTCGACGAAGTCGGCGATGTTGCGCTGCGAGCGCGTGGCCAGGCCGTGCACCTCGCCGGCGGCGGCCCGGCGCAGCGCCGCGGCGAAGGTGATGCGCTCGCGGTCGGCGGCGTCGGCGACCACCGACTCGGCGCGGTCGCCGATCCCGCGCTTGGGCACGTTGAGGATGCGCCGCAGCGAGACCGTGTCCTCGGGGTTGGACAGCACCTTGAGGTAGGCCATCGCGTCGCGGACCTCGCGGCGCTCGTAGAAGCGGACCCCGCCGACGATCTTGTAGGGCAGCCCGAGGCGGATGAACACGTCCTCGAAGACCCGGGACTGGCCGTTGGTCCGGTAGAACACGGCGACCTCGCCGAAGCGCACCTCGCCGGCGTCGACCAGCCGGTCGATCTCGGCGGCGACGAACGCGGCCTCGTCGTGCTCGTTGTCGGCGACGTAGCCGACCACCAGCTCGCCGTCGCCCGCGTCGGTCCACAGCCGCTTGTCGCGACGCTCCGGGTTGCGGCTGATGACGGCGTTCGCCGCGGTGAGGATGCGCTGGGTGGAGCGGTAGTTCTGCTCGAGCAGGATCGTGCGCGCCTCGGGGTAGTCGCGCTCGAACTCGACGATGTTGCGGATGGTCGCGCCGCGGAAGGCGTAGATCGACTGGTCGGCGTCGCCGACCACGCACAGCTCGGCGGGCTTGACCGACCCGTCGTCGCTGCCCGCCGCCAGGGCGCGGACCAGCATGTACTGCGCGTGGTTGGTGTCCTGGTACTCGTCGACCAGGATGTGGCGGAACCGGCGGCGGTAGTACTCGGCGACGTCGGGGAAACGCGTCAGCAGGTCGACCGTGCGGCCGATGAGGTCGTCGAAGTCGAGCGAGTTCGACTGCTGCAGGCGCTGCTGGTAGACGGTGTAGACCTCGGCGGTGCGCTTCTCCGCCTCGGTGGTGGCGGCGTCGACGGCCTCGACGGGCGAGACCAGCTCGTTCTTCCACGCCGAGATGCGGGCGAGCAGGCCCCGCGGCGAGTACTTCTTGGCGTCGAGGTCGAGCCCCCGGGCCACCGACGCGACCAGCCGTCGCGAGTCGTCCGCGTCGTAGATGGAGAACGTGGAGCTCAGGTCGAGGTGGCGGTACTCGCGGCGCAGGATGCGCACGCACATCGAGTGGAACGTCGACACCCACATCGCGTTCGCGCGCCGGCCCACCAGCGCGGCCACGCGCTCGCGCATCTCGGCGGCCGCCTTGTTGGTGAACGTGATCGCCAGGACCTGCCCCGGACCGACGCCCTGGTGGCGCATCTGCCAGGCGATCCGGTGGGTGAGCACCCGCGTCTTGCCCGACCCGGCACCGGCGACGATGAGCAGCGGCGAGCCCGTGTGCACCACGGCCTCGCGCTGCGGGGGGTTCATGCCCTCGAGCAGGGGATCGTCGGCGGGGTCCGGCCCGGCGTCGCGGCGCAGCGCGCCGCCGGCCGCGGCGTCACCCCCGCCGGCGGCGGCCGCGGCGAGCCGCTTCGACAGGGCGGAGGCCGCCGAGGGCACAGGCGGACCGGACCCGGCGGCGGACGCGGCGGGGCGGGTGGCGGGACCGGTGCTCATCGTCGGTCCACGCTACCGGGGACCCCTGACAGCGGACGGGCGGCGCAGCGGGCGGTTGGCGGCACGGGAGCGCAGTGGCATGATGTTCGTCGTGCACGAGCAGACCGTTCGATTTTTCTACGGGTACCGGACCCCGGTGCCCGTGGAGACCTGACGCGCCTGTCGCGCCCGACCCACGCCGCCCCGGAGTCCACGGACCCCGGGGCGTTCTCGTGTCCGGGGTCCTGCGGACCCACCCCACCCGGGTACCACCCGGACACACCCTGGAGGCCGAACCCGTGAGTGCTGCGACCAGCGACTCCTCCCCCGCCACCGCCGACGGCACCACCGACGGGGACGCCGGGCCCGCGTCGATGCCGGCGCTCTCCCCCGCGAGCGCCGAGGAGATCCCCGCGCTGCGCGAGGAGATCGACAGCATCGACGCGGAGATCCTGCGCCTGATCCAGCGGCGCACCGAGATCTCGCAGCGGATCGGGCTGGCGCGCATGGCCGCCGGCGGCCCGCGCATCGTCTACAACCGCGAGATGGCCGTCCTCGCCCGCTTCCGCGCCCTCGGCGCCGAGGGCCGCGAGCTCGGCATGCTGCTCCTGCGCCTCGGCCGGGGCCGGCTCGGCGGGCGGAGCTGACGCACGCCCCTGAGCCCTGAGGCGCGACCCCGAGCAACACCGGGGTCGCGGCGAGCGCCGACCACACCTCACCGGTGGCACCCTGGTGGCATGGGAACGGTCATCGACCTGATCGCCACGATCGTCACGGTGCTCAGCCTGCTCGCCGCCGTCGGCTACGGCGGCTACCTCCTCATGATCTCGTCGGTGGCCTCCAAGCGCCCGGGGGCCTCGCACCTGGCCACGGATGCGCGCAAGCGGCTGCCCGCCGCGGGCGGGCTCGCCCTCGGTGCGCTCGTCGCGCTGCTCCTGACGGGTGGCGGGATCCCGCTCGACGTCATCGGGCTGCTCGTCGGCGGCGGGGTCGGCCTCGTCGCGACGAACCAGCTCCAGGGGGCGCGCAAGCGCCTCGCCGCACCCCCGCGCTGAGCCGGACGGTCCCCTTCTCGCGCCGGACGGCGCATGATCAGCCGTCTGTCCGGTCAGCGAACGTCCGATTTCGTCCGCACTCGATCGGTCTCGTCGACACGCCCGTTGGGCGACGGGACACGAACGATGGCCACTCGTCCCCCGGACGACGTCTCCCCCGTCGGGTGACGTCCGAGTAGCTATTCACCTACGCGGAGTGGAGACGCCGTCACCGGTCGGGGACACCGGACAGCTGCGGACGAGGAGCACGGACGAGATGAACGAGCGTGAGGGGCGGCACGCGTGGTTCGACGACCCGAGCGAGGCCACCGGCACCTTGCTGGTCCCGCCGACCGTCCCGCCACCCGCGCTCCCCGCTGACGTCGACCCCGACGGCGTCGAGACCGCGCAGGCCCCCGGCGCGGACACCGGCGAGCACTGGATCGAGCTCGTCCCCGTGCCCCGGCCGCCCGCCGACGACCTGCCGCCCGTGCCGGTGCAGGAGGAGCCCCGCCACACCGGCGGCATCCCGGTCTCGGAGATCCTCGCCCGGCTGACGGGCCCGCAGCCCGCGGCCGCCGTGGCGCAGGACGCCGGGACCGAGCAGGCCACCGGCACGACCGACGCCGACGAGCTCCGCGCCCTCGCGTTCGCCGCCGCCCTCGACGCCGCGGAGGCGCAGGAGACCGCCGCCCCGGAGCGGGCCCGCGTCGTCCGGGAGCCCCGCCCGCCCCGCGCCGCGCCGGTGCGTCCCCAGCCGACGCCCGGACGCAGCGCGCGCCGCCGCACCAACCCGTTCCGTACCGGACGCGGGCGGGCGCTGGGCGCGAGCACGGGCGCGTTCCTGGTGGCCGGCACGATCGCGAGCCTCGCCGGCATGCCGCTGCCCGGCCTGCCGATCGAGGACGTGCCCTACCCGGGCGACCCGCGGGCCCTCCCGCCCGGCGCCGCCCTGGTCCCGGGCCTGCCGGGGCAGCCGGGCTCGGTGCTCGGCGCGACGGCCGGCGGCGTCGTCGTCCCGGGCGGCGTGGCGCTCAGCTCCTCGATCAGCGACCTGGGTCTCGGCGCACCCGGTGCCGCCGGCGGCACCGGCCTCGCCGGTGTCGGCGGTGCCCTCGGCGGCGGCGCCACGGCGGGCGTGCTCCCCGGCGCCCCGGCACCGGGCGCGGGTGCGCCCGGTGCCGGGGGCGCGCCCGGCGGGCCGATCACCCCGCCCGCCCCCGGCGGTGGCAGCGGTGGCGGCGCTCCCGGCGGTGGCGGTGGTGGCGGCGGTGGTGGCGGCACCGGCGGCGGCCTCGTCCCCGACCTCGTCGACAACGTGGGCGACACCGTCGACGACGTCGGATCGGGCCTCGGCACCACCGTCGGCGGAGTCGGCACCACGGTCACCGGCCTCACCGGCGGCCTGGACACCACCGTCCGCAACGCCGGGACCGGCCTCGGCACCACCGTCGGCGGCGTCGGCACCTCCGTGACCGGCCTGACCGGCGGCCTCGGGACCACCGTGGACGGGCTCGCGGGCGGGCTCGGCGCCATCGGGAACAACGACGCGCCGCCCGGCGACCCCGGTCTCGTCGGACGCGTCGGCACCCTCGTCGACGGCACCACCAGCGGCGTCGCCGCCGTCCTGCCCGGTCCGCTCGGTGTGCCGGTGGAGGCGCTCGGCACCACGGTCGACACGACGGTGGGGACGGTCCAGCACCAGGTCGTCGCGCCCCTGGCGGGCACGACGTCCGGCCTCCTGCGCGACACCGGCCGGACCGTCGGCACCACCCTGCGGAACACCACCCAGGAGGTCGCCGCGCCCGCCACCGGCACCGTCACCGGCGCCGTCCGCGACACCGGGGACACGGTCGGCACCACCCTGCGGAACACCGCCGAGGAGGTCGTCGAGCCCGCCTCCGGCACCGTGACGGGCGCCGTGCGCGACACGGGCCGGACCGCCGGTGACGCCCTCGACGACGTGCCCGCCGCCGGCCGCACGACCTCGCGGGTCGTGGAGGACACCACCGACACGGTGAGCGACTCCGTCGACGACACCGTCGAGTCCGTGTCCGACGCCGTCGACGACACGGGCGACACCGTCGAGGACACGACGGACGCGGTCGGCGACTCCGTGGACGAGACCGTCGGGTCCGTCTCCGACGCCGTCGACGACACGGGCGACACCGTCGAGGACACCACGGACGCCGTCGGCGACACCGTCGACGGCCTGCTCGGCGGCGACGACTGACGGGGGTCGGCGTGGGGCGCGCCGACCCACGGGCGCGTGGTCGTCACCCGGTCGGGACCTCTACTGTGACCCCCGTGCACACACGATCGGGGAGCGGCCGGTGAGCTCTCCCCGCGTGGTCGCCGGGCGGTACCGCCTCGAGGAGCGCATCGGCTCGGGGGCGATGGGCGTGGTGTGGCGCGGGACCGACGAGCGCCTGGGGCGGGTGGTCGCGGTCAAGCAGGTCTTCCTGCACGCGGGACTGGACGACCGCGAGGCCGAGGAGGTCCGCCAGCGCACGCTGCGCGAGGGCCGCATCGCCGCGCGTCTGCAGCACCCGCACGCGATCTCGGTGTTCGACGCCTCCATCGAGGGCGACGAGCCGTGGCTGGTGATGGAGTACCTGCCCTCGCGCAGCCTCGCCAACGTGCTCGGCGAGCAGGGCACGCTCGAGCCGCGGACGGTGGCGCGCATCGGGCGCCAGGTGGCCGACGCGCTCGACGCCGCGCACCAGGCCGGGATCGTGCACCGCGACGTCAAGCCCGGCAACGTCCTGCTCGGCGCCGACGGCACCGTCAAGATCACCGACTTCGGCATCTCCCGCGCGACCGGCGACCTCACGCTGACCCGCACGGGGATGCTCGCCGGCACCCCGGCCTACCTCGCCCCCGAGGTCGCCCGCGGCGACGACTCGACGTCCGCGTCCGACGTCTTCTCCCTCGGCGCCACCCTCTACGCGGCGGTCGAGGGCATGCCCCCGTTCGGCGCGGACGACAACGCGCTGGCCCTGCTCCACTCGGTGGCCGCGGGCAAGGTGGTCCCGCCGTCGCAGGCCGGGCCGCTGACGGCGCTGCTCATGCGGCTGCTGCGCGACGATCCCGCCGAGCGCCCGTCCGCCGCCGAGGCCCGCCAGGAGCTGGGCCGCATCGCGCACGCGGGCGGCCGGGCCGAGGAGCCGCTCGGCAACCTCGTCCCGCTCGGTGCCCCCGCGCCCGCGTCGGTGCCCGAGGCGCGGCACTCCTCCGACCCGTGGATGCCCGGTCCGGCCGGCGTCGGGACCGGGTCGGGGTCCGGCGGCGCCGGTCCGGCCGGTCCCCCGACCCGGCAGGGCATGCCCGCCCCGGACCTCCCGCCGCGGCGGCGCCGCGCCCGGCGGCCCACGACAGCGATCGTCGTCCTGGTCCTGCTGGTCGCCCTCGCCGCGGGCGGGGTGGTCGGTGTCGCGCTGCTGTCGTCGTCGGGCTCCGACTCGACCGGCGCGAGCGTCGCCTCCCCCGGCACCGCGACGCCCGACGACCCGCAGGCCGCCATGGTCGCCGCGGTCCGCGACTACTACGGCGTCGTCACCGGCAACGAGGCGGCCGGCTGGGCGCGCCTCGGCCCCAACCTCCAGTCGCAGGCCGGCGGGTTCGCGCGCTACCAGGCGTTCTGGACGACGATCTCGTCGGTGCAGGTGGTGGACGCGAGCGCGCTGGACGCCGACACCGTGCGCGCCACCCTCGACTTCGTCCCCGAGGGCCGCGAGCGCATCCGCGAGGTGCACGAGCTGGGCATGGTCCGCGGCCCCGACGGCCGTTGGCTGATCGACACCGACGAGAGCGTCGACGGGGCGAGCCCGCGTGCCGCCGCGACCGGTCTGACCCTCGACACCCCCCTCGCCGAGGCGCCGCCCACCACGTCGGCGTCGCCCTCGCGCGCCGCCGAGGACCACCGCTCCGGCCACGGCGACGACGGCCACGGCGACCGCGGGGACGACCACGGCGACGACGGGCACGGCGGGGACGACCACGCCGAGGACGACGGCTAGCGTCCGCTCAGACGAGGCGGCGGTCGGTCGCCCAGCGCGAGAGCTCGTGGCGGTTCGACGACTGCGTCTTGCGCAGCACGCTCGACACGTGGGTCTCCACGGTCTTCACCGAGATGACGAGCTCGGCGGCGATCTCCTTGTACGACCAGCCGCGGGCCAGCAGGCGCAGGACGTCGCGCTCGCGGCGGGTCAGCTGGTCGAGCTCGGGGTCGACGACGCCCGTCGCGCCGGGGCGGTCGGCGAAGGCGTCGAGAACGAACCCCGCCAGCCGCGGCGAGAACACCGCGTCGCCGGCCCGCACGCGCACGACGGCGTCGGCGAGCTCGCGACCCGAGATCGTCTTGGTGACGTAGCCCCGGGCGCCCGCGCGGATCACCGAGATGACGTCCTCGGCCGCGTCGGACACCGACAGCGCGAGGAACACGACGTCGGGGTGATCGGGCCGCGTGCGGGTGAGCACCGCGGCCCCGCCCCCGTCGGGCATGTGCACGTCGAGCAGCACGACGTCGGGCTTGCGGTGCCCGATGACGGCGACGGCCTCGTCGACCGAGCCGGCTTCGCCGACGACGCTGACGGTGCGCCTGGCCAGCGACTCGAGCTCGGCGCGGACGCCGCGCCGGAAGAGCGCGTGGTCGTCGACGAGGACGACGGTGACGGGCTCGTCGGGCGCCGCACCTGCGGGCTCGGTCATCGGGACTCCTCCTGGGGGACGGGCGTGCCGCGGCGGGCGCGGGGCAGCACGAGGCCGACCTCGGTGCCCTCCCCGGGCGCGGTGCGCAGGTGCACGCGCCCGCCGTGGCGGGTCATGCGGTCGCGGACGGAGCCCGCGAGACCGCGCCGGTCCTCGGGCACCGCGTCGGGGTCGAAGCCGCGGCCGCGGTCGCGCACGAAGAGCTCGACGGTCTCCGGCTCGACCTCCACGTAGACGTCGATCTCGTCGACCCCCGCGTGCTTGGCGGCGTTCACCATCGCCTCGCGGGCCGCGGCGACGAGCGCGGTGGTGTTCGGGTCGAGCTCGGCGTCGCCGACGACGACCGGCGCCACCCGGACCCCGTAGTCGTCCTCGACCTCGCCGGCGGCGCTCGCCAGGGCGGCGGCGAGCGTCGCGTCCGTGGACCCCGCGGGGCGTCCGGCGTCGCCGCCCGGCGGGCCGTAGAGCCACGCGCGCAGCTCGCGCTCCTGGCTGCGCGCGAGGCGGCGCACCTCGCGGCCCGCGACGTCCTCGCCGGCCTGCTTCTGGATCAGCGCGAGGGTCTGGAGCACCGAGTCGTGCAGGTGCGCGGCGATGTCGGCGCGCTCCTGGCCCCGGATGCGCTCGCGGCGCTCGACGCCGAGCTCGCGCACGAGCCGCATCCACCACGGCACCGTGATGACCACGACGCCGGCCAGCGTCGCGAGCGCGGCGAGGACGCCGAACTGGACCTGGCCGAGGTCGACGTTGCCGAGCAGGAACACCGCGATGCCGCTCGTGACCAGCAGCGCGCCCGCCAGCAGCCGCAGCAGGCCGAGCCGGCGCCCGACGAGCCACCGCGCGCGCCACCCCGTCTCGCCCACGACGGTCGCGCCGCCGGTGTCGGCCTCGCGCCACACCAGCGCGACGCCGATGACGACGACCGCCAGCGGCCCGATCACCCAGCCGGAGAGCTGGCCGCCGAGCCCGGAGACCACGAACGCGAGCAGCACGCCGAGCGTCGCCAGCCCGAGGCCCTGGCTGCGCTCGCGGGGCGGGACCGGGCGCTGCACCCCCCGCGGCTCGATCGGGCAGAAGAGCCACAGCGCGGCGTAGGCGACGAAGCCCGCGCCCGCGGCGGCGACGAGCAGCACGAACACCAGGCGCACGCGCAGGACGTCGACGCCGAGGTGGTCGGCCACCCCGCCGGTGACGCCCGCGATCACCGAGCCCTGCCGCCGGCGGCGGATGCGGTGGACGACCGGGCCCGCCGGTGCCGGTGGCGCGGGTGCCTCGGCCGCGGGGTCCGGGCCGGGCGCAGGCGTCTCCTCCGGCACCGGCGGGGTGCCGGTGCGCAGGGTCGTCGCCTCGTCCACGCCGCCCATCGTCACACGTCGCCGACCCCCGGTGGACCCGGTTCGACCCCCGAGGTCCTCGGGGTCGCCTCGGGGGCAGGACCGGGGTGGCTCCCGGATTCCCCGGGCCGGGCGCTCGCGCAGTGTCGGTGTCCGGATCGACCGCAGCGAGGAGGATGAGGGGCGATGAGCAGTCCGGGGAGCAGTCCGGGGAGCAGTCCGGGGAGCGGGTCACGGGCGCCGGCGGGGGCCGACGTCGGCGCGACCCTGCGCGAGATGTGGGTGACGCGTCCCGCGCGTCTCAAGGAGGACCGCAAGATCGGCGGCGTCTGCGCCGCGATCGCGCGGCGGTACGCGATCGACCCGACACTGGTGCGGGTCGCGTTCGTCGTCTCGGCGTTCTACGGCTTCGGCCTGCTCGTCTACCTGGCCGGCATGCTGGTGCTGCCGCGGGTCGACGCGCAGGGCCGCCGCGAGACGCCGGTCTGGGCGATCGTCATCGGCACCCTGCTCGCGGTCGGCGCGGTGTTCGGGGCCTTCTCCGGCGACCTGGGCACCGTCATCGCCGTGGTCACCGTGCTGGCCCTGGTCTACGTGCTGCACCGCAGCCGTGGGCACCTGCGCGACCCGCAGCGCCCGGTCGTCACCGGGGACGCGGCGTCGGAGCCGGTGGCGGACCCGGACGGGACCACGGCGTCACCCCGCCCGCCGTCCTGGGACCCGCTGGGCGCCGCGCCGTTCGCGTGGGACCTGCCCGAGCCGGCCGCCCCGCCCGTGCCGAAGCCGCCGCGCTCGAAGCTCGCGCCGCTGACCCTCGCCGCCGCGCTGGTCGCCTCCGCGCTCGTCGCGGGGCTCGGCCTGCTGGGGCTCGTCCCGCTCGGCGTGAGCGCCGTGGTCGGGACCGCGCTGGCCGTGGTCGGCGCCGGGCTGGTCGTCGGCGCCTTCCGGCGGCAGGGCCGCAGCCTGATCGTGGCCGCCGTGCCGCTCGCGCTGGTGCTCGTGGCCGCCGCCAACGGCGGGGGCGACGGCCGGGGCGGCGCCCCCTGGGGCGACGGTGCCCCGTGGGACCAGCCGGGCGCGGTCCAGACCCTCGGCGACGCGCAGTGGCGCCCGGGCCCGGCCGCGGTGGCGCCGGCCTACGAGACCGCCTACGGCGACGCGGAGCTCGACCTGCGCGGCCTCGTCGCCGGCGCGGCCCCGGTGCGCACCCAGGTGCAGAGCGGCGCCGGGGACGTCACCGTGATCGTGCCCGCGACCGCGGACGTGACGGCCACGTGCGAGTCCGGCGGCGGCGACGCCGACTGCCTCGGACGCGGCGCCGGCCCCGTGACCGACCTCGGCCCGGACGGGCCCGGGGGACCCCGGATCGAGCTGCAGGCCGTCAGCGGCGGCGGCGACGTGGAGGTGCGCCGTGGATGAGAAGACCCCTGACCAGCCCTACACCATCCACCGCGACGTGGACGTCGTCGAGGGCCCCGGGGACACCGCCGACACCCCGCCGGCGACCCGCCCCGGACCCGACCCGCTGGGTCTCGTGGCCGGGCTGACCGCGATCGTCATCGCCGTCCTCGCCCTCACCGGCGCGCTGGCGAGCGTCGACCCGCGCTGGGTGCTCGTCATCGGGGCGGTCGGCGTCGGGACCGCCGTGCTCTGGATGACCCTGCGCCGCCGGTCCTGACCGGGCTCGAACGCGTTACTGGCTGGTATCCCTCGCTGAGCGAGAGATACCAGCCAGTAGTGCGTTCTCGGTCAGCGGTGGCAGTGCCCGTTCGACGACGGCGGCACGTCCAGCGTGGGGTTGCGGTCGAAGAACCCGACGGGCATGAGCCGGAAGCCGGCGTAGTCGACGGGCATGATCGGCCAGTCCTCCGGGCGGGGCACGTGCGTCAGCCCGAACGTGTGCCACAGGACGACGTCGGCGCCCTGCCCGTCCTCGTCGAGCGGACGGTCGGCCGCGGTCCAGGTCGGGAGGCCGGCGCCGCCCGCGTGCTGGTTGACGTAGTCGCCGGCGGGATAGCGCTCGTCGGCGTCGTAGGCGGTGACCCAGAGGTGCCTGGTCGCGAACGCGGCGCGGCCGGCGACGACGGAGCTCTCGTCGGCGAGCAGCGTCGGGGTGCCCTCGGCGTGCAGGGCGTACGCGACGGGGCGGCCGTGCCGGTTGGTCGACCCCGGGTTGACCACCTGCCACGTGCGCCCGCGGCCCGGCTCGGCGACGCGCTGCGCCTCGCCCTCCCGGGTCAGCCGCGTGCGCGACTCGGTGAAGGCGTTGCCCCAGGGGTTGCCCTCCCCGATCGGCAGCGCGACGGCCTCGCACTCCTCGACGACGTTGCGGGTGCCGTCGACGGCCATGTCGAGGCGGGCCGAGAACAGGTGCTGGTGGTAGGGCAGCCCGAGCCCGGGGGCCACCTGCGTGGCGAACGGGTGCCCCTCGGCGGGGTAGGCCGAGGTGAACGGGATGCCGGTCAGCTTCGACTCGCACGCGATCGTGCCGTCGAGGTAGAGGTACCAGTAGAAGCCGTAGTCGTAGTTGCCGATCGTGGTGAAGAACGAGATCACCATGCGGCGCTGGCGGCGGGTCTCGGAGGCCTCCGTGAACAGGTCGGAGTGCTTCCAGAGGATCCCGTAGTCCTCCTCGTGCAGGCAGATCGCGTTGCTGATCGTGCGCGGCGAGCCGTCGTCGTCGGCCACCACGACGTCCACGTACCGGATCTCGCCCAGGCAGTCGCAGCCGAGCTCGAGCGAGTTGGCGTACCGGGCGAACATGTACTCGCCGGCGTCGAAGTAGTTCTGCCAGAACCGCACCGGCGACGGGTCGGCGTAGGGCACGACCATCTCGGCGATCGAGGCCCGGTAGACCACGGGCCGCCCGTGGATGCCGATCTGGTGCAGGGTCAGGCCTTCGCGCTCGTTGAAGCCGATGCGCAGGTCCCAGCCCTCCCAGCGCAGCCGGTTGCCCTCGAGGGTGAAGCTGACCCCCTCGGGCTGGGTGATCTCGATCGGCTTCAGCGAGGTCCGCTGCGGTCCCACCTGATCGGGGTCGTCGAAGTTGCCGGGCTCGTCGGGGACCGGCAGCGGCGCGTGGTCGATGACCCGGGTGACCTGCCGCAGCGTGAGGTCGACGTAGGCGACGACGCCGTCCACGGGGTGGGCCCAGGGCGAGTCCTTCTCGTGGTCCTGGCGGAACCCGAGCACCCGCGCCATGCGGCGCCCGGTCTCCTCCGGGTAGTACGCCCCCGCCGAGAGCGGCACCGCCCGCACCGTCGCGGGGTCGATGTCGCGGCGGCGCAGGGCGTCGCACCACTCCGGCGAGGCGAGGACGATCTCCTCCATGATCTCGAACTCGGAGTCGATGATCGGGAGCTGGCCGCTGGTGGCCGGGTCGAGCTCGGTCGCCCTGTCGATCTCGCGGCGGGACGCGGAGACGACGACGTCGCGCGAGGGCGCGCCGCTCATGTCCAGCAGCAGGACGCGGAAGCGACGGTCGACGCGGTCGCCCTCGGTGAACGCGAGGACCTCGGCCTTGGCGGGCTCCTCGAGCCCGGCGAAGCAGTAGCGGACGGACTCGCCGAGCAGGCCGGCGTCGTCGAGGACCTCGCGGACGGCGCGGAACTCCTCGGATGTGGGCAGGTCGAGGGGGTGGGTGGCGGCGCCGGTGTGGACGTCCGCGGGGGCCGTGGCGGTCACGGGTCGTTCCCTCCTTCTGGGGGGTCGGGTCGCTGGGTCAGGCGTTCTCGCGCGGGGCGCCGCCCGGGGTCACCCGGTCGCCGGACCGCTCGGGCCCGGTGGGCCGCCGGACGAGGGCGACGACGACGCCGGCGAGGAACACGACGACGAGGACGGCGCCGATCGCGAGGGCGAGGCCGGTCGAGCCGCCGATGAGCGTCGCGAAGTTGTTGATGGTCAGGGCCAGGCAGACGAGCAGGCCGACGAGGCCCAGCGCCGGCGCGATGCGGGTGTGCCACACGCGCCGGTCGACGCCGCTGCGGGCGAAGAAGGCGAGCACGGCCACGCAGGTCAGCACCATGAGGACGAGGACCCCGAGCGTCGCCGTGCCGGCCATCCAGGCGAAGACCTGGGCGACCGGGTCGAGCCCGGCGAGCGCGAAGATCACGACGAGCACGGCGGCGAGGATCGTCTGCGCGAGCGAGGCGATGTGCGGCGAGCCGTGGCGGGTGTGGGTGCGCGCGACGGCACCGGGGAAGGCGCCGTGCCCGCCGAGGGCGTACCAGTAGCGCGCGGCCACGTTGTGGAACGCCAGGATCGCCGCGAAGAGGCTCGTCACCAGCAGGATCGTGACGATCAGGCCGCCGGCCGGGCCGAGCCAGTTGGTCACCGTGGTGAGCAGGAACGTCGCGGGGTTCGCGGCGGACTCGGTGACGGCGGCCTCGTCGCCCCAGGCCGACACGATCGCCCAGGTCGACACCGCGTAGAAGACGCCGACCACGACGAGCGCGAGGTAGGTGGCCCGCGGGATCGTGCGCTGCGGGTCGCGCGCCTCGTCGCGGAACACCGCGGTGGCCTCGAACCCGATGAAGCTCGCGATCGCGAACATGATCGCGATGCCGACCTCGCCGGAGATCACCTGCGTGGGGTCGAACAGGGCGGTCGAGAGCCCCTCCGGGCCGCCACCGCTGGCGAACACGACGACGTCGAGCACCAGCACGATCGCGATCTCGGCGAGCAGCAGCACCCCGAGGACGCGGCTGGAGAGCTCGATGTGGCGGTAGCCGAGCACGCCGACGATCGCGACGACCGCGAGCGTCCAGACCCACCACGGCACGCTCGGACCGCCGAGGCTCGCGACGAGCTCGTCGATGGCCGCGCCGATGTAGCCGTAGACCGCGGCCTGCACGGCGGTGTAGGTGGCGAGGGCGAGGAACGCGGCGCCGAGCCCCAGCGGGCGGCCCAGGCCGTGGCGGATGTAGGTGAAGAAGGCGCCGGCGTCGGGGACGTGCGGGCTCATCGCGCAGAAGCCCACCGCGAACAGCAGCAGCACCACGGCGCAGAGCACGAAGGTCATGGGGAACGCGGCGCCGTTCCCGGCACCGACACCCAGCGGGATGGTGCCGGCGATGACGGTCAGCGGCGCCGCGGCGGCGATGACCATGAAGACGATCGAACCCACGCCGAGGGTGCCGGAGAGACGCGATGCCGGCGCGGTGGATTCGGCGGGTGCAGCCATGGCGACTCCCGGAGAGAAACGGTGGGGGGACCCGGAAAATGTCGCGGGTCACGTTTGCGGAGCCGTTCCCGCGGGGTCAACCCCTCGTTGAGCAGCGCGGGGCAGAATGAGATCCGCATTCTCGGTGCAGGGGCCCGACGAGCTGCGGGTTTCTCCGAACGGAGAACGCGACCCCATTCCGCGGGGCCGAACGAGAATGGCGGGTGTCCGATTCTCGTTCGGCGTCCGCGGGTGCTTCGTTTCGGCGGCCCGGGGCTCTACGGTGTCGTCCGTGCCAGGCAAGGGGCGGATTCCCGGGCTGCGGTCGCGCTCGCCCGTCGCCGGCCTGCACCGGCGCACGCTGCGCCCGCTCGGGGTGTTCGCCCAGTCGGTGGCGACGACGGCCCCGGCGGGCGCGATGGCCTCGACGCCGCTGCTCGTCATCGCCGTCGCGGGCCGCGGGGCGCCGTGGTCGTTCGCGATCGCGGCGGTGGTCGTGGCGCTGGTCGCCGCGTGCATCACGGCGTTCGCGCGACGGATGGCGGCCGCCGGCGGCCTGTACAGCTTCACCGCCAAGGGCCTCGGCGCCGGCGGCGCCTACGCGTGCGCGGTGGCGATGATCGTCGGGTACGGGGTGCTCGTCGCCGTCGCGCTCGCCGGGGCGTCCTGGTACGGCGGCGCGCTGGTCGCGCGCCTGGTCGCGGCCCCCTCCTCCACCGGCACCGATGCCGTGGCCGCCGGCGCCGGGGTCGTGCTCGTCGTCGCCCTCGCGGTCACGGTCGCGGTGTGCGCGATCCGCGGCGTGCGGCTGGCCGGGCGGGTGATGCTGGTGATCGAGGCCGTGTCGATCGGCCTCATCCTGCTCGTGCTCGTGGCGCTCGCCCTCACGACCGCCCCGAGCCTGCCGGCCGCGCCGGTCGGGGTCGGTGCGGGCGGTGCCGGCGGCGGCATCGGCGGTGTCGCGGTCGGCGTGCTCCCCGCGCTCGCCGCGTTCATCGGGTTCGACAGCGCCGCCTCGCTCGGCGTGGAGGCGCGGCGCCCGTTCGCGTCCGTGCCCCGCGCGATCGTCGCGACGGCCACGGTCGCGGCGGTGCTCTACCTCGTGGCCACCCTCGTGGTCCTCGCCGCCCCGGGCGCCACCGAGGGCGCCACCAGCCCGCCCGCCGGGGCACCGTCGGAGGACCTCAGCTGGGCCTCGGTGCTCATGGACCTCGGCATCGTCGCGTCGTTCGGGGCGTGCGCGCTGGCGGCGCTGAACACGCTGGTGCGGGTGCTGTTCTCGCTGGCCCGCGAGGGCGTCGCGCCGGCGGTGCTGGGGCGGACCCACCGGCGCCACCTCACCCCCGCCGTCGCCGTCACGGTGACCGTGCCGGTCATCGCCGCCGTGGTGGTCGCCGGCACGGTCGCCGGGGTCCCGCCGGCGACGGTGTTCGGCGCGCTGGTGTCGGTGGCGACCCTGGGCTTCCTCGCCGCCTACCTGCTGGTCTGCGTGGCCGCGCCCCGCTTCCTCGCCCGGATCGGGGAGCTGACCCGCGGGATCGTGGTGGCCTCGGTCCTCGCCTCCGCGGCGCTCGTCGCGATCGTGGTCGTGGTCCTGGTGCACGCGGGCACCGGGCTGCTGATCACCGTCGCCGCGCTGGTCGCCGTCGGGGCCGGCGGGTGGGCGGTGCTCCGGCGCCGCCGCGCCGCCGCCCTGCGCACCATGGGGGTCTACGACGAGACGACCACCGCCGACGTGCTGGCCGCCCCGACGACCACCCAGCCCCGGTGACCTCGCCGATCAGCGGTCGCCAGCCCCAGGCGGTGCGCAGCGCGCTGCTGATCCTCGAGGAGGTCGCGGCGGCCGGTGTCGGGATCACCGCGAAGGAGATCTCGGTGGCGCTGCGCATCCCGCCCGCGACGACCTACCGCCTGCTCAACCTGCTCGTCGCCGAGGAGTACCTCGTGCGCCTGCCCGACCTCGGCGGCTTCGCCCTGGGCCGGCGCAGCGCGAACCTCGCCCCGCTCCCGCTCGCCACACCGACCGCCGCGCGCACCGTGATGCGCCGCCTGCGCGAGCGCGTGCGGTGGGGCGCGCACCTCGTCGCGTTCGACCGCCACCGCCTGCAGTTCCTCGACCCGGACCCCGACCACCCCCCGACCGACGCCGACGAGCTCTCCCGCCACCTGCACGCGAGCGGTCTCGGGCGCCTCCTGCTCGCCGAGCACGACCTCCCCGACGGCCCCCTGACCCGCCTGACCCCGCACACCACCGTCGACCGGGACCGGCTGCGCGAGGTGCTGGCGGAGGTGCGGGCGTCGGGGTTCGCGCGCCAGTGCGGGGAGTTCCACGCCGCGCTGGGCTGCCTCGCCGTCGCCATCCGCGCGCCGGGCGACGGCCGCCTCGTCGCGGGCCTCGCGCTCACCGGCCCCGCCGAGCGTGTCGCGGCCCCGAACGCCGAGCTGATCGAGCTCCTCCGCGACCACGCCACCGAACTGGCCCCGCTCCTGGCGTAGTGCTCCCCGTGTCCGCCTGGCGGCCACGGGCGGCACGCAGCGCAGCGGAGCTGCCGCGCCGGAGGCGCATCACCGTCGTCAGGCGTCAGGAAAGCCCCCACGATCACTCGCCAGGGCCAGCAGCAGCACCGCGGCGTCCGCCGGCACCGTGACGTCGCGGCCGGTGAGCTCGGCGACGCGGCGCAGGCGGTTCAGCACCGTGTTGCGGTGGCAGAACAGCGCCGCCGCCGTGCCGCGCACCGACCCGTCCACGGCGTAGCGCCGCACGGTCGCCACCAGGCGGTCACGCTCCGCGGGCGCCACCCCCTCCAGGCCGCCGAGCTCCGCGGCCACGAGGTCGGCGCGGACGTCCCCGAGGCGTGCCGCGGCGAGCGGCAGCCAGACCGACGCGAGGGTGCGCGGCGCGACGGGCCCGCCCGCGGTGACGTCGGCGAGCTCCGCGGCCAGCCGGGCGCTGCGCGGCACGGCGGCGAGGCCGTGCGCCGTCGGGCCCACCCCGCACCGCACCCCCTCGAGCGCCGCACGCACCGGGGCGCCCTCGGCGCCCTCCCACCGCGCGAGCAGCACGCTGTGCCGGCCGGCCGGTTGGACGTGGACCGGGCGCCCGTCGCCGGCGAACCGGTCGGCGGCCCGCCGCAGGACCGCCGCGTCCTCGCCCACCGCCGCGACGACGAGGACGTCGTCGCCCTCGTCCATCTGGAGCGCGATCGCCGCGCGGGTGACGTCCTCGGGCGCGGGGTCGTCGACCGCGAGCAGGGCGGCGACGAGGGCCGTGCGCTCGCCCTGGCGCTCCCGGGCCAGGATCGCCTGCTCCTCCTCGTAGGCGACCCGGATCTGCGTGGAGTACTCCTCGACCACCGACCACACCGTCTGGACGTGCTCCACCAGCAGCGCCGCATCGCCCGGCGCCGCGCGGGCCCGGAACGCCTCCCACAGCACCCGGAAGTCCTGGCGGACCGCGGTGAGCAGGTCGTCGAGCGGGACGCCGCGCCGCGCCCGGTCCCGCCCGATCGCCGGGCCCACCTCGCCCAGCCGGTCCGGCACCGGCCGCCCCGCGAGGCGTCCGAGCAGGTAGGCGAACGTGTCGTCGGCGTCGGCCTCGAGGCGCGCCGCGGGCACGAGTCCCCGGGCGTAGGCGGGCACGAGGCGCAGGCGGTGGAGGAACGCGGCCCGCAGCGCGTCGGCGTCGTCGCGGACCCGCTCCACCAGGTCGCGCCAGGCCGACTCGTTGTGCATCTGCCCAAGCTAGGGCGAACAGGACGCGACGAACACGCCTTTCACACGCCGACGCTCACCGGGCACGCTGGTCAGCCCACCCCGCACCCGGAGGAACCGTGCACCTCACCCCGCGCGAGCAGGAGAGAGTGCTGCTGCACAGCGCCGCCGAGCTCGCGCGCCGCCGCCTCGCCCGCGGGTCCGTGCTGGGTGCGGCCGAGGCGGTCGCGCTGGTCTGCGACGAGATCTGCGAGCTCGCCTGGGACGGCCACGACCTCGACGAGGTGGTGCGGCGCGCCGCGGAGATCGTCCCGCCCGACCGGCTCGTCGCGGGCGTCGCCGCGGCCGTGCCGTCGCTGCAGGTGGAGGCGCTCTTCCCGCACGGCACCACGCTCGTGCACGTCGACCGGCCGTTCGGCCCGCCCACCCCCGACCACCCCGGTGCCGTGCGGCCCGCCGGCGGGACCGTCGAGCTGGCCCCGGGGCGCGACCGCCACGAGGTCGTCCTGCGCAACGACGGCGACCAGCCGGTCTGGGTGACCTCGCACGTCCCGCTCGACCGGCTCAACCGCCGGCTGCGCGTCGACGTCGCCGACGGCACCGACCCCGCGCACCTGCGCCTCGACATCGCCGCGGGCACCGCCCTGCGCGTGGAGGTCGGGACGACGCTGAACGCCACCGCAGTCCGCCTCGGAGGCGCCGTCCGATGACCAGCCTCGACCGCACCGAGTACGCCCGGCTCTACGGCCCCACCACCGGCGACCGCGTCCGCCTCGGCGACACCGACCTGTGGGTCGAGGTGGACGCCGACGACACCGAGCCGGGCGAGGAGATGCTCGGCGGCTGCGGCAAGACGGCCCGGCAGGGCGCGCTGGTCACCGACCGCGCGCCGCGCGACAGCGCCCTCGACCTCGTCGTCCTGGGGGTCCTGCTGCTCGACCCCGTGCTCGGGGTCCGCAAGACGTCGATCGGCGTCAAGGACGGGCGGATCGTCGGCGTGGGGCGCGCCGGCAACCCGGACGTGCAGGACGGCGTCGAGCTCGTCGTCGACGCCCACACCGCGATGATCCCGGGCGAGGGCCTCGTCGCGACGCCGGGAGCCGTCGACTCGCACGTCCACCTCTCCAACGCCGACCTCGCCCCCGCCGCCCTCTCGGCCGGGGTGACGACGCTGGTCGGGATGGGCATCGGCGGGGTGTGGGACGTCGGCGCCAACCCCGCGCCGAACCTGCACACGCTGATGGCCTCCTGGACCGGCGCGCCGGTCAACGCCGCCTTCCTCGCCCGCGGGTCGTCCGGCTCGGCCGAGCTGCTGGAGCGCGCCGTGCTCGCCGGGGCGGGCGGGTTCAAGGTCCACGAGGACTGGGGCGCCGGGCCGGACGCCATCGACACGTGCCTGGGCGTCGCCGAGCAGGCCGACCTCCCCGTCGCCCTGCACACCGACACGCTGAACGAGTCGGGCTACCTGGACGACACGCTCGACGCGGTCGGCGGCCGCACGGTGCACGCGTACCACGTCGAGGGCGGCGGCGGGCACCCCGACCTGCTGCGGATCGTCGGCCTCGAGTCGGTGCTGACGTCCTCCACGACCCCCACCCTGCCCCTGACCGCGGCGACCGTGCGCGAGCTGGGGCCGATGACCATGACCGTGCACCGCGGGCACCCCGACCTGCCCAGCGACCGCAGCATCGCCGCGAGCCGCATCCGCGAGCACGCCATCGCCGCCGAGAACCGGCTCCACGACGACGGGGCCATCGCGATCGTCAACTCCGACGCGCTCGGCATGGGCCGCATCGGCGAGACGGTGCGCCGCACCTGGCAGCTCGCCCACGTGCAGGCCCACCTCGCCGGCGAGACGGGCCCCGACGTCGCGAACAACGCGCGGGTGCTGCGCTACCTGGCCAAGCTCACGCACAACCCGGCGGTCGCCCACGGCCTCGCCGGCCACGTGGGGTCGCTGCGCGCCGGCCGGATCGCCGACATCGTGCTGTGGTCCCCCGCGTGGTTCGGCGCGGTGCCCGACCTCGTGATCAAGTCCGGGTTCGTCGCGTGGGGCGCGGCCGGGTCGGGGTCGGGGTCGACGCGCCTGGGCCAGCCCCGCCGGATGCGCGGGTTCCACGGCGCCCGCGGCGGCGCGCCGGCGCGGCTGGCACACCAGTTCGTCGCCGCGGCCTGCCTGGACGACGCCACCGCCCGGGCGGAGCTCCCGCCGGGGCCGCGCTACACGCCGATCGCGGGCAGCCGGGGGCTCGGGTCCGCCGACATGCTGTTCAACACCGCGACCCCGGACGTCGAGATCCCCGGCGAGCCGGCCCCCGTGCGTGTCGACGGCCGCGAGGTGCCGCTGCACCACGCCGTCACGCTGCCCCTGACCCGACTGCACCACCTGGGGTGAGAAGTGGAGATCGACCTGCTGCTGCGCGACGCCCACGTCCGCACCCTCGACGACGCGTACCCCCAGGGGCGCGCGGTGGCCGTGCACCACGGCCGCGTCCTGGCCGTGCTGGACGACGGCGAGCTCCCGGCCGGCGTCCGCGCCCGCCGGGTCGTGGGGGCCGGGGGCGCCACGGTGGTCCCCGGGTTCGACGACGCCCACCAGCACGCCGCGTGGTTCGGGCAGTCGCTCGCCGAGATCCCGCTGGGCGGCATGCGCGACCTGGACGCCCTGTACGAGGCCGTCGCGGCGCGGGCCGCGGAGCTGCCGGCCGACGCGTTCGTCGTCGGCAGCGGCTACGACGACGTCGCCCTGGGCGGCTCGCCGGAGCGGCGCGCGCTCGACCGCGCCGGGGGCGGGCGCCCGGTGTGGCTCAAGCACCGGTCCGCGCACGTCTGCGCGGTGTCGACCCAGGTGCTGCGCCGGGCCGGGGTCCTGGACGGGTCGGCCGACGTGCCGGCCGGCGGCGTCGTCGTCCGCGACGACGGCGGCGACCCCACCGGGGTCCTCCTCGAGGCCGCCCAGGCCCTGGCCGGCGACCTGCTGCGGCCCTACTCGGTCGAGGGTCTCGCCGACGCCATCGGGACCGCCACCGCCGTGTTCGCGCGCCAGGGCCTCACCCACGTCACCGAGGCGGGGATCGGCGGCGGCTGGATCGGGCGCTCCCCCCGCGAGCTCGCCGCCTACCAGCTCGCCCGCGAGCGCGGCGACCTCGCGGTGCGCGTCGACCTCATGCCCGAGACCTCCGTCCTGCGCGACACCGACGGCGGGCCCGGCCGGGGCCTCGACCTGGGCCTGCGCCCGGGGCTCGGCGACCTCGACCTCCGTGTCGGACCGATGAAGATCTTCTTCGACGGCGCGCTCAGCGCGCGCACGGCGGCGATGCGCGAGCCGTACGCCGATCGCGACCACGCGGGCTACCTCGGCGACGACCCGGAGCTCCTGCGGCGCGCCCTCGTCGAGGCCGTGGCGGGGGGCTGGACGGTCGCCGCGCACGCCATCGGCGACCGCGCGGTGGACGTCGCTCTCGACGCGTTCGAGGACGCGGCGCGCCGCCCCTGGCCCGGCGTCCGGCCGCCCCGGCACCGCCTCGAGCACGCCGGGGTCGTCGACGACGACGCGCTGCGGCGGATGGCGGCCCTCGGGGTCACGCCGGTGCCGCAGGCCCGGTTCCTGTACGAGATCGGGGACTCGATGGCCGCGGCCGTCGGCGACGACCGCGCCGACCTGCTCTACCGCCACGCGTCGTTCCTGCGCGCCGGGCTGCGCGTGCCCGCCAGCTCGGACCGGCCGTGCGTGTCCGACGGCCACCCCTTGCGCGGGATGGCGTCGATGGTGGCGCGGCGGACGGCGGAGGGGCGCACGCTCGGCCCCGACGAGGCCGTCGACGTCGAGACCGCCCTGCGCGCCGGCACCGTCGACGCCGCCTGGGTCGCCGGTGACGAGGACGTCCGCGGCCGCCTGTCCCCCGGCTTCGCCGCCGACCTCGTCGTCCTCGGCGACGACCCCCTGCGCACCGATCCCGACCGTCTCGGCGACATCGAGGTCGTCGCCACCCTCCGGGGCGGACGCGCCACCCACGGCGCGGACGTCCTGGGCCTGCCTCCGGACGGAGACACACCATGACCACCACACCGCAGCCCACCGAGGCCGACGCCCGCCGCGTCGCCGTCGGCGCGTTCGTCGGCACCGCGCTCGAGTGGTACGACTTCTTCCTCTACGGCACCGCCGCGTCGCTGGTGTTCAACCGCCTGTACTTCGCGACCGGCGACCCCGTCGTCGCGACCCTCGCCGCGTTCGCGTCGTTCGCCGTCGGCTTCGCCGCCCGCCCGCTGGGCGGCATCGTCTTCGGCCACCTCGGCGACCGCATCGGCCGGCGCGCCTGTCTGCTGATCACGGTGGTGATGATCGGCGCGGTCACCGGTCTCATCGGCGTGCTGCCGACGTTCGCCGACATCGGCGTCGCGGCGCCGGTGCTGCTGACCCTGCTGCGGCTGCTGCAGGGCGTCGCGGTCGGCGGCGAGTGGGGCGGCGCGATCACGCTCGCCGTCGAGCACGCCCCGCCCGGCAAGCGCGGGCGCTACGCCGCCATGCCCCAGATCGGCTCGCCGGTCGGCACGCTGCTGTCGTCCGGGGCGTTCCTGCTGGTCGCGCTGCTGCCGCCCGAGGACTTCGACACCTGGGGCTGGCGGCTGCCGTTCCTCGCGGCGTTCCCGCTGCTCGGCGTGGCCCTGTGGCTGCGCCGCCGCGTGGAGGAGTCGCCGCTGTTCGACCGGCTGCTCGCCGAGGACGCCCGCGCGTCGGCCCCGGTCCGCGACGTGGTCGCCCACGCGTGGCCGGCGCTGCTCGTCGGCGCGGGCTCCGCGGTCCTCGGGGTCGGCGGCTTCTACCTCGCCACCACGTTCGTCATCAGCTACGCCACCGGCGAGCTCGACCTGCCGCGCCCGCTGGTGCTCGGCGCGACGCTCGTCGCCGCCGTCGTGGAGATCGGCGTGCTCATCCTGGGCGGCCGGCTCGCGGAACGCTTCGGGGCCGCGCGAGTGACGGTGGTCGGCGGGGTCCTGTCCGCGATCGTCGCGCTGCCGATGTTCTGGTTGCTCGACACCCGCAACGCCGCCGCCGTCGTGTTCGGGGTGACGCTCGGCGTCGCGGCGCTCTCGGTCCCCTACGCGGTCTCGGGCGACCTCCTGGCCCGGCTCTTCCCCGCCCGCGTGCGCTACAGCGGCATCGCGCTCGCCGCCAACCTCGCCGGCATCGCCTCCGGGTTCGTGCCGCTGGCCGCCACGGCGGTCCTCGCCGCGGCCGGCGGGTCCTCCTGGGCGCCGGGCCTGCTGCTCGTCGGGATCGCCCTGGTCACCGTGGTCAGCGGGCTCGCGGCGCCGCGCCTCTACGTCCCGGACACCGAACTGACGACCGAGGGCGTGGCGGGACGGGCGGGACGCACGGGGTGAGTCAGCGTGGCGGCCACGCTCGCGTTCAACGTCAGGAAAGCCCCCACGATCACGGGGACCCGGCGGCGATCACCGGCACCGGCGCCGGCACGTCGACACGGTTGCGCCGGCCTGCGAAGCGCGGGAAGCCTGGGATCCGGGCGAGCGTGCGCAACGCGGTCGGCGGCCCGTCGTCGCCGTTCCCGATCCGCTCCGCGGCGAGGCGTTCGGTGCGCACCTGGGCGTACTGCTCGCGCTCGACGCCCGGCCGGCGGGCGGCCTCGAGGCCCGCGGCGGCGTCGTCGAGCTGCGCCGGGTCGGGCGGTGTGCGCCGCAGGGGCCCGACGAGCCGGTTCGCGAGGTCGGCGGCGTCGGCGAGCGCGAGGTTGATCCCGTTGCCGCCCACCGGCGAGACGACGTGCGCCGCGTCGCCCAGCAGCACGAGCCCGGGGCGCGACCAGCGCTCCACGGTCGTGATCCGCACCGGCAGCAGCGTCAGGTCGGCGACGTCGCGCAGGTCGTCGAGCCGTCCCGCGAGCCAGGGCAGGGCCCCGACCGCCGCGTCGCGCAGCGCGTCGATCCCCCGCGCGCGGACCTCGCCGACCGAGCCCGCGCGGATCGTCCACCCGAGCTGCCAGTCGCCGCGCTGGTCGAGCAGCGCGACGCTGCCGGTCGGGGTGCCGAACAGGTCGAGGCCGGAGTACGACGGGTCGTCGGCGCGACGCGGGAAGGCGTGCCACAGGATGTCGAGGCTCGCGCCGAGCTCGGTGGCCGCGAGGCCGGACGCGGCACGGACCTTGGAGTTCCGCCCGTCGGCGCCGACGACCAGCGCCGCGTCGAGCTCGTGCTTCGCGGCCTCGACGGTGTACTCGACCCCGCTGACGCGGTCGCGGTCGTCGGTCAGCAGCCGCGAGAACCGGGCACCCATCCGCACGTCGGCGCCGTGCGCGCGGGCCCGGTCGGCGAGCCACGGCAGGAACGCCGCCTGCGGGATCAGGGCGTAGAAGGGGAACCGGCGGCTCGCGCCGCGGTAGTCGACGAGGGTCCAGGTGCGCTCGGCGGTGTGCCAGCGGAAGGCGTCGGACCGGGTGTGGGGCACCTCGGCGAGCAGCGGCTCCGCCAGCCCGAGCGTGTCGAGGTACTCCAGGACGCCGGGCGCGAGCGTGTCGCCCCGGAAGCGGCGGGCGAAGTCGTGCCGCGATTCCAGCAGCGTCACCGACGCGCCGCCCCGCGCCAGGAGGTAGGTCAGGAGCACGCCGCCGGGTCCGCCGCCGACGACCACCACGTCACTCACTCCACCACGATACCTCTCGATGATGGAGACATCGGGGGCCGTCTTGACCGTGCCCCGACGGCATGGTGCGCAATGGGCGCGCCGGCACGACACCGAGTCTCGTCAGGGAGGACGCCCGTGCAGAGCATCGACGCGGAGATGGCCGCGATCATCGATCGGCTCCGGCGCCTGCGCGCCGAGGTGCAGCAGGCCCTCCGAGCGGTTCAAGATCGTGGGGGATCTGGTGACGTCGAGCGTCAGCGTGGCCCCCACGCTGACAACACCACGCCGACTTAGAGCTTGCGGAGACGCAGGAGCGCGTCGGCGAGGATCTCGTCGCGCTTGCAGCAGGCGAAGCGGACCTGGGTCTCCACGCCCTCCGGGGAGGCGTGGAAGACCTGGTTCGGCACCGCCGCGACGCCGACGCGCTCGGGGAGCGAGCGGCAGAACTCCAGGGAGTCGGTGACGCCCAGCGGCGCCACGTCGGCGGTGACGAAGTAGGTCGCCTTCGAGTGGAACACCTCGAGGCCCAGCTCGCGCAGGCCGTCGGTGAGCAGGTCGCGCTTGCGGGCGAGGTCGTCGCCGAGGTGCGCGAGGCGGTCGTCGGGGAGCTCGAGACCGGTCGCGATGCCGTGCTGCAGCGGGGTGCCGGCGGCGAACGAGAACCACTGCTTGACGCCGAGCACCTTCTCCACCAGCGAGGAGGGCCCCGTCGCCCAGCCGATCTTCCAGCCGGTGACCGAGAACGTCTTGCCGCCCGAGCCGACGGTGATCGTGCGCTCGAACATGCCGGGCAGCGTGGCGATGGGGACGTGCACGTTGTCGTCGAACACGAGGTGCTCGTAGACCTCGTCGGACAGCACGACCAGGTCGTGCTCGATCGCGATGTCGGCGATCGACTGCAGCTCGGCGCGCGAGAGCACCGCGCCGGTCGGGTTGTGCGGCGTGTTGAGCACGATCATCGTCGTGCGCTCGGTGACCGCGGCTCGCAGCGCCGCGGCGTCCAGCGCGTAGTCGGGCGCGTGGATGCGCACCGGCACGAGCGTCGCGCCGAGCAGCGCCGCCGTCGCGCCGTAGAGGTCGTAGTAGGGCTCGAGCGCGATGACCTCGTCGCCCGGGCGCAGCAGCCCGGTCATCGCCGACGAGAGCGCCTCGGACGCACCGGAGCACACCACGACCCCGCCGTCGGCGGCGACGTCGAGCCCGTACCAGCGGCGCTGGTGGTCGGCGATCGCGTGCCGCAGCGACGCGATGCCCACCGCGGGCGGGTACTGGTTCCAGCCCTTGTGCATCGCGGCGACGGCGGAGTCCACGACCTCGCGCGGGCCCGGCGTGTCCGGGAAGCCCTGGCCGAGGTTGATCGCGTCGTGCTCCAGCGCGAGCCGGGACATCTCGCTGAAGATCGTCTCAGCCATGTGACCTCCGGTCTCGTGAGCACTTCCGGGCCCTATAGCACCAGAAAGTGCTCACCTACTCCCACTCGATCGTCCCCGGCGGCTTGCTCGTCACGTCCAGGACGACCCGGTTGATCTCGGCGCACTCGTTGGTGATCCGGGTGGAGATGCGCTCGAGCGCGTCGTAGGGCAGGCGCGTCCAGTCCGCGGTCATCGCGTCCTCGCTCGACACCGGCCGCAGCACCACCGGGTGCCCGTAGGTGCGGCCGTCGCCCTGCACCCCGACCGACCGGACGTCGGCGAGCAGCACCACCGGGCACTGCCAGATGACGTCGTCGAGCCCGGCCGACGTCAGCTCCTCGCGCGCGATCGCGTCGGCGCGCCGCAGCGTCGCGAGCCGTTCGGCGTCGACCGCCCCGATGATCCGGATCGCGAGCCCCGGGCCCGGGAACGGCTGGCGGCGCACGATCGTCTCGGGCAGCCCGAGCTCGGCGCCGACGCGGCGCACCTCGTCCTTGAACAGCGCCCGCAGCGGCTCGACCAGCGAGAACTGCAGGTCGTCGGGGAGCCCGCCCACGTTGTGGTGCGACTTGATCGTCGCCGCGCCCGACCCGCCGCCGGACTCCACGACGTCGGGGTAGAGCGTGCCCTGGACGAGGAAGTCCGCGCCCTTGCCCTGCGCGACGTCGCGCGCCGCACCCTCGAACGCGCGGATGAACTCGCGCCCGATGATCTTGCGCTTCTCCTCCGGGTCGACGACGCCCTGGAGCTCGCGCAGGAAGGTCTCCGCCGCGTCGACGGTGACGAGATCGACCCCGGTGGCGGCGACGAAGTCGCGCTCGACCTGACCCCGCTCGCCCTCGCGCAGCAGGCCGTGGTCGACGAACACGCAGGTCAGCCGGTCGCCGATCGCGCGCTGGACGAGTGCGGCGGCGACGGCCGAGTCGACGCCCCCGGACAGCCCGCAGATCGCGCGGCCCTCGGGACCGACCTGGCGGCGGACGGCCTCGACCGTCTCGTCGATGATGTTGGCGGTGTTCCAGTCGGCGGGCACGCGGGCGACGTCGCGCAGGAAGCGGCGCAGCACCTCCTGGCCGTGCGGCGAGTGCCCGACCTCCGGGTGGTACTGCACGCCGGCGAAGCGCCGGTCGACGTCCTCGAACGCGGCCACGGGCGCGCCGGGCGACGAGGCGGTGACCGTGAAGCCCTCGGGCGCCTTCGTCACGCCGTCGCCGTGGCTCATCCACACCGGGTGCGCGTCGGGCAGGTCGCCGTGCAGCCGCCCGGCGTCGCCCGCGACCGAGAGCTCGGTGCGCCCGTACTCGCGGTCGCCGGTGTGCGCGACCGTGCCGCCCAGCGCGCCGGCCATCAGCTGGAAGCCGTAGCAGATGCCGAACACCGGCACGCCGGCGTCGAACAGGGCGGCGTCGATGCTCGGCGCGCCCTCGGCGTAGACGCTCGCCGGCCCGCCCGACAGCACGATCGCCGCCGGGTCCTTGGCGAGCATCTCGTCCACCGGCGTCGTGTGCGGCACGACCTCCGAGTACACCTGCGCCTCGCGCACCCGACGGGCGATGAGCTGCGCGTACTGGGCGCCGTAGTCGACGACGAGGACGGGGCGGTCACCACTGGCGGTCACGCCCACCATCGTGCCCGACGGGCCCCACCGGCCCGACGCTTGCCGCTTAGTGTCGACGACACTAGTGTCGTGCGCACCATGACGCAGCGCTCCGGTCTCGCCCTCGCCGTCCTCGCCCTCGCCGCGGAGGAGCCCATGCACCCGTACCGGATGCAGCAGCTCATCCGGGAGCGCGGCAAGGACCAGGTCGTCAACGTCGGGCAGCGCTCGCAGCTCTACAAGACGATCGACCGCCTCGTCCGCGACGGCCTGCTCGTCGCGCAGGGCACCGAGCGGGCGTCCGCGCGACCCGAGCGCACCGTCTACGCCGTCACCGACGCGGGCCGGGACCTGGCGGTCACGTGGACCCTCGACATGCTCACCGCGCCCCGCCACGAGTTCGCGGAGTTCACCGCCGCGCTGGCCTACCTGCCGCTGCTCGACCCCGAGGTCGCCGCCGACGCGCTGGCCCTGCGGCTGTCCGACCGGCGCGGCGAGCTCGAGCGCCTGCGCCGCGAGCTGGAGCACCTCCCCGCGGCGCTGCCGCGGATCGTGCTCGTCGAGGCCGAGTACGCGCTCGCACACCTCGAGACCGACGTCGCCTGGATCGCCGGGCTCGTCGACGACCTGCACTCCGGCGCCCTCTCATGGGACCGCGCCGATCTCCTCGACCAGGCACGCCGGCTCGAGGCCGGCGGGGAGGACCCACCATGAAGGTCATCATCATCGGCGGCGGCACGGGCGGGATGTGCCTCGCGCACGGCCTGCGCCACGCGGGCATCGAGGTCGCCGTGCACGAGCGCGACCGCACGCGCAGCAGCGGGCTGCACGGCTACCGGGTCGGCATCTCGCCCAACGGCGCCCGCGCGCTGAAGGCGTGCCTGAGCCCGGAGCTGTTCGCGACGTTCGTGGCGACCACCGCGGCGCCCTACGAGACGCTCGCGATGCTCACCGAGCGGTACCGCACGCTGCTCCGCCTCGACGTCGCCGACTTCCCGCACACCGGCGACGGTCCCGAGGACGGCGAGCACAACGTCAGCCGGATGACCCTGCGCCAGGTCCTGTTCACGGGCATGGAGGACGTGGTCACGTTCGACCGGCGCTTCACCCACTACGAGACGCGCCCCGACGGGCGAGTCACCGCGCACTTCTCCGACGGCGGCACCGACACCGGCGACCTGCTCGTCGGCGCCGACGGGGCGAGCTCGCCGGTGCGCCGCCAGTACCTGCCGCACGCGACGCACACCGAGACCGGGCTCGTCGCGATCGGCGGCAAGACCCGGCTCACCGAGCGCACCGCGGCGCTGCTGCCCGAGCCCGTCCGGAACGGGTTCGGCATGTACTTCGACCGGCGCGGCCAGTTCGGCATCTCGCACGTCATGCGCATGCCGTGGGGCCGTGTCACTGGTGTGGGCGCCAGCGACGACGAGCTCCTCGCCCGCTGGCCCGGGCTGCGCTTCGACAACACCACCGACCACGTGTCCTGGGCGATCACCACGTCGCGGACGCTCGCGCCCGCCGACCTCCTCGACCGCACCGACAGCGCGCTGGTCACCCTCGCCGGGGAGCTCAGCGCCGGCTGGGACCCGCGCTGGCTCGACCTGATCGCGACGTCGGACCCCGGGGCCGCGGTCGCCCTCGCCATCCGCACCGCCGACCCCGTGCCGGCGTGGACCCCGACCACGGTCACGCTGCTCGGCGACGCCGCCCACACCATGACCCCGGGCCGCGGCGCCGGCGCCAACACCGCGCTGCGCGACGCCCGCGAGCTGCGCGACCGCCTCGTCCGCGTCCGCGACGGCGAGATGACGCTGCTCGAGGCGGTCGGCGAGTACGAGGACCTGATGCGCCGCTACTCCGCGCTCGCCGTCCGCGAGTCGCTGGAGTTCATGAACGACAACGGCACCGCGCGCCGCCCGGTGATCGGCCCCCTGTCGGTGTTCGCGCAGCGCACCGGCATGCGGCTCGTCGACCACCTCCCGCCCGCCAAGCGCCGCATGGCCCGCGGTTTCCAGAAGGTGCGCGACTCCGAGCTGGTGTGAGGGGCGGAGCCCACGTGAGTGGTATGGGTCGCCAGGGCGACCCATATCACTCACGTGCGAAGCATGAGCATCATCGGCCCGGAGTCGACCTCGCCGCGGTGCCACGGGATGTCTGCGACCGGGACGGCCAGGCGCAGGCCCGGGGCCCGGCGGGACAGCGCCGTCAGCGCCGCGGTGAGCTCGACGCGGGCGAGCGCGGCACCGAGGCAGTGGTGCGGCCCGCGCCCGAACCCGAGGTGCGGGCCCGCGCGCCCCGGGCGCAGCGCCTCGGGGTCGGCGAAGCGCGCCGGGTCGTGGTTCGCGGCCTCGAGCCGCAGGAGCACCTTCTCGCCGACCGCGATCGTCACGTCGCCCAGCACGAGGTCTTCCTGGGCCCACCGCGGGAACACCTCGACGCCGGCGCGCCGGACCAGCTCGTCGACGAGCTCCGGGACGTCGGGACGGTCCGCGAGCCCGGCGAGCAGGTCGTCGGCCAGCAACCGCACCACCGCGACCGCGAGCCCGCCCTGCACGGTGAGCCCCCCGGCCGCGAGCAGGACCGTGACCAGCGCGACCAGCTCGCCGTCGCCGAGACGCCCGTCGTCGGCGTCGCGGATCTGCACGAGCGCGGAGAGCAGGTCGTCGCCCGGCCGCTCGCGGGCCGCCACGACGAGGTCGGCGGTGAACGCCGTCAGCGCGCCCCACGCCCGCTCGGCCTCGGCGAGCAGGGCGGGGTCGCCGGCCGCGGCCATCGGGTCGGCGCGCAGGGCGTCGTCGACCAGCCCCCGGAAGCGCGGGTGGTCGTCGAGGTCCACGCCGAGCAGCAGCCCGAGCGAGCCGACGGCGAGCGGTGCCGAGAGCAGGTCGACGAGGTCGGCGGGCCCGTCCTGCGCCGCGGCGACCAGGGCGGCGACGTGCCGGTCGGCGAGGGTCTCGATCCGGGGCGCCAGCTCGGCGATCCGCCGCGGGGTGAACGCGCGCGCCACGAGGCGGCGCAGGCGGGTGTGCGCGGGGCCGTCCCGGAACAGCGACGCCCGCTCGTCGACCTCGACGCCGGGCGGCGTCAGCCCGAGGCGCGGGTCGGCGAGCCCGGCCGCGACCAGCTCGTACGACGTGACGAGCCACGCCGGGGTCCCGTCGGCGCCGACGACGCGGGCCACCGGCTCGTGCTCCTGCAGCCACCTGTACCGCGCCGGCGGGGTCGTCGGGTCGGGCCGTTCGAGCGGCAGCGTCGTCTCCACGGGAGCCTCCTTCACGTTGCAGGTGCAACGTAACGGAGGTGGCGTTGCGAGCGCAATGTGACAGGGTGGCCGCGTGCCGAAGCAGGTCGACCCCCACGAGCGCCGGACGCTCCTCGCCGACGCGCTGCTGCGCGTGGCCGCCCGCGACGGGCTGATGGACGTGAGCCTGCGCCACGTCGCGACAGAGGCCGGCGTCACCGCGGGGATGGTGCAGCACTACTTCCGCACCAAGGACGAGATGATGGTCTTCGCGCTCGACGTGGTCGCCGCGCGCGTGCAGGCCCGGCTCGAGGACGATCCCGACACCGCCGGCCGGGACCCCCGCCGTCTCGTCCGGTCGCTCCTCGTCCAGCTCCTGCCCCTCGACGCCGACCGCGAGCTCGAGGGCCGGGTCGCCGTCGCCTACCACGCCTACGCGGCGACCCGTCCCGACGTCGCGGCCCGGCTGCGCGAGGACACCCGGGGGATGCGCGCGGCCGTCGCCGAGCACATCCGCGCCGCAGGACACCCCGGCCCGCTCGACCCCGAGGTCGCCGCCACGGGCCTGCTGGCGCTGGTCGAGGGCCTCGCCGTGCACGTCCTGGGCGGCCACCTCGCCGCCGACGACGCGCTCGCGACGCTCGACGGCCACCTCGACCTGGCGTTCGGCCCGGATGGCCTGCGGCCTCGTGAGTGACATGGGTCGTCATGACGACCCAGATCACTCACCTGCGAAGCATCCCTCCAGCAGCGCCGTCAGGCTCGCGCGCGTGACCGGCGCGGGGTTCGCGTAGGGCTGCGCGAGCACGCGCTCGACGACCAGCGCCAGCCCGTCGCGGGGCATCCCGATCGCGGCGAGCGAGGTCGGCGCGCCGAGCTCGCGGGCCCGGTCGGCCAGCGCCTTCGCCACGGTCTCCGGGTCGGCGGCCACGCCGAGCGCCCGGCCGAGCGCGGCGACCGCCGCGGGTGCCGACGGCCCGTTGTGGGCGACGACGTGCGGGAGCACCACCGCGTGGGTCTCGGCGTGCGGCAGGTCGAACGAGCCGCCGAGCACGTGGCAGAGCTTGTGGTGCAGCGACATCGTCGTCGCCCCGAGCACCGCGCCGCAGAGCCACGCACCCTGCAGCGCCCCGGACCGGGCGTCGATGTCGTCGGGCTGCTCGACGATCGCCGGCAGCGCCGCGAGCAGCGAGCGTGCCCCCTCCTCGGCCATCAGCGCGGTGATCGGCGTGCCGTCCGGCGCCCACAGCGCCTCGACGGCGTGCGCGACGGCGTTGAGCCCGCTGGTGACCGACAGCCCGACGGGCAGCGAACGCGTCAGCTCCGGGTCGTAGACGACCGTGCGCGGCAGCACCGCACGGTCGCGCCCGGTGCGCTTCTCGCCGTCCTCGGTGAGCCCCCAGATGGGCGTCATCTCCGAGCCGGCGTAGGTCGTCGGCACGGCGACCACGGGCAGGCCGTGGCGCAGCGCGACGGCCTTGCCCAGCCCGACCGACGACCCGCCGCCCACCGCGACGCACCCGTCGGCGCCCAGCTCGCGGGCCCGGTCGGCCGCCGCGGCCGCGACCGCCGCCGGCACGTGCTGGCGCGCCTCGGGGAAGACCCCGGCGGCGCGCCCGTCGAGCCCGTCCGCCGTCGCCCGCAGCGTCGCCTCCTGCTCGGGCGTCCCGAGCACCAGCACCCACCGCAGCCCCAGGCGCTCCACCTCCGCACCCAGCTCGGCGAGACGACCGGGACCGAAGACCACGCGCATGGGCAGGGCGTCGTGGACGAAGGAGAGGCTCACGCCGGTCACGGTACGACCGCCGTCCCCGCTCAGAGCCGCAGCAGCCGCTCGGCGTTCCCGTGCGCGATCCTCTCCCGGTCGGCCTCGCTGATCGGGGCGGTGCGCAGGAACTCGGTGGCGACGTCCATCTCCTCGAAGGGGTAGTCGGTGCCGAAGAGGATGTGGTCGGACCCCAGCGCGAGCAGCGAGCACAGCAGCGGCGCGGCGGAGCACACGCCGCTGGTCGTGATGTAGAGGTTGTGCCGCAGGTACTCCGACGGGCGGCCGCGGGCGAGCTCGATGCCGTGGTGGGCGTGGAAGTCCCAGCGCGAGTCGAGGCGCCAGAGCGTGAACGGCAGCGCCTCGCCCATGTGCCCGAGCAGCAGCTTCGCCTCGGGGAAGTCGTCGAACACGCCGCCGAAGATCAGCCGCAGCGCGTGCGACGCGGTGTCGGTGCCCCAGCTCCACATCGGCCCGATGAGCTCGGGGTGCCCGGAGAGCACGTGGGCGGCGTCGACGCCGTTGGCCGGGTGCAGGTAGAGCGGCACGTCGAGGCCCTGCGCGTACTCCCAGACGACCCGCAGCTCGGGGTCGTCGAGGTAGCGCCCGTGGGTGTGCGCGTTCACCAGCGCGCCGCGCAGCCCCAGCTGGGTCACCGAGCGCTCGAGCTCCTTGGCCGCGGCCTGCGGGTCCTGCAGCGGGAGCGCCGCGAACCCGGCGAAGCGGGTCGGGTGCGCCTCGATCGTCGACGCGAGCAGGTCGTTGACCGCGGTGGCGCGGGAGACGGCGAGCGCGGCGTCCGGCTCCGCCTGCAGCCCCGGCGAGTTCAGCGAGAGCACCTGGACGTCGAGCCCGGCGGCGTCCATGCGCTCGAGCCGGGCGCCGGTGAGGTCGAGGAGCCGGCGCGACATCTCCTCCCACACGTGCGGCTCCGCGATCGTCGCCGTGCCCTTGCCGTACGGGGCGAGCTCCGGGGTCACGAAGTGCTCTTCCAGGCCGATCGTCCGCATCCTGCCCTCGCTCCTGTTTCACCATCGTGCATTGACTTACCCAATGATGAATCCTACGGTTCGGCGGTGTCAAACCTCACAGGGGGAGAGCGCATGGAGGACACCGCCCGAGACGGAGCGGAGCGGAGCTCGACCATCGAGTTCGACGTGGCCGTCGTGGGCTACGGGCCGGTCGGGATGGTCACGGCCGCGCTGCTCGGCGCCGCCGGGCACCGCGTCATCGTGCTGGAGCGCTACGCCGGGCTCTACAACCTGCCGCGGGCGGCGATCTTCGACGACGAGACGATGCGGACCTTCGCGCGCGTCGGCATCGCCGAGGACCTGCTCCCGAAGCTCCACGTGCAGCGCAACTACGAATGGCGCAACGCGGCGGGCGAGCTGCTCATCGAGCACCACTTCGCCGCGCGCGGACGCAGCGGCTGGGCGGAGTGGTACATGATGTACCAGCCCGATCTCGAGTCGGCGCTCGACGAGCGCGTGCGCGCCGCCGGCGTCGAGGTGCGGCTCTCCAGCCCCGTGACGGGTCTGGTCCAGCACGCCGACCACGTCGAGCTGCAGGTCGGCGGTGCGCAGACCGTCCGGGCGCGCTGGGTCGTCGCCTGCGACGGCGGCAACAGCTTCGTGCGCTCCGCGCTCGGGCGCACCATGGACGACTACGGGTTCTCCGAGCCCTGGATGGTCTGCGACTTCCGGTTCCGCGACCCGGCCGCCCCGCCGGCGGTGCCGACCGCGCGCCAGGTCGGCGACCCCGCGGGCCCCACCTCGATCATCTCGCTCGGGCCCGCACACCACCGGTTCAGCTACATGCTCGACTCGGAGGGCGACTTCGCCACCGAGCGCGACCCCGAGAAGGTCTGGGCGCGCACGCGGCGCTGGCTCTCCCCCGACGACGCCGAGCTCATCCGCGTCGCCACCTACACGTTCCGCTCCCTGGTCACCGACCGCTGGCGGGTCGGGCGCACGCTGCTCGCGGGCGACGCCGCGCACCAGATGCCGCCGTTCCTGGGCCAGGGCATGTGCTCGGGCATCCGCGACGCGCAGAACATCGCCTTCAAGCTCGACGCCGTGCTGCGCGGGCGCCGCGGCGAGGAGGTGCTGGACACCTACCAGCAGGAGCGCGAGCCCCACGTCCGCGCGGTGATCGAGAAGGGCATCGAGCTGGGCCGCCAGCAGACGGTGCGCGACCCCGCGCGCGCCGCCGAGCGCGACCGGGTCCTGCTGGGCCGCCGCGCCGCGCACCAGCACCCGGAGAAGATCGCGTTCCCGGGCCTGGTCGAGGGCATGCTCGTCCCGTCACCGGGCGCCGGGCAGCTCGTGGACCAGGGCTGGGTCGACGACGGGACGCGGCGCGACCGGCTCGACCAGGTCGTCGGGCACCCCGCGCACCTGCTGCTCGACGCCCGGCGCGTGACCCTCGCCGACGACGCGGTCGCCCTGCTCGCCGACGCCGGCGTCCGCGTCGTGCCGCTGCACGAGGCCGGTGTCGCGGCCGCTGTTGGCCTCGATCCCGGTCACGTCGTCGACGTCGACGGCACGCACCTCGCGTGGCTCGCCGCGCACGACGCCGTGGCCGCCGCCGTGCGGCCCGACTTCTACGTCTTCGGCACCGCGCCCGACGCGGCCGGCGCCGACGCCCTGGCCCGCGCGCTGGCCGCCGCCCTCGGTGCGCCGGCACCGGCCCTCGCCACCCCCTGATCCTCCCGCCGCCCTCCCGCCGCAGCCGTCAGGAGCCCCCGTGTCCCGTCCGTCCGCACCACCCACCCGCGCCATCGAACGCCTCGTCCTGGTCCTCTCCGCCGGGTTCGCCGCGCTCGAGGGCTACGACCTCGCCTGCTACGGCGTCACCGTCCCGTCGCTGCTCGCCGACCCCGCCATCGGCGCGGACAAGGCCTCCGCGGGCACCGTGGGCTCCCTGGTGGCCATCGGGATGCTGGTCGGCGCCGCGATCTGCGCGGCGACCATCCGGCGCGCCGGCAGCCGGCGGCTGCTCCTCGGCGGCGCGGCGCTGTTCTCCCTGGGCATGCTCGTGTGCGCGCTCGCCCCGGGCTTCGCGCTGTTCGGCGCCGCCCGGTTCGCCGTGGGCATCGGGCTGGGCATCGTGCTCCCGACGGTGACCGCCTACGTCGCCGACCTCTCGGCACCGGAGCGCCGGGCCCGCAACGTCGGGATCATGATGTCCGGCTACGCCGGCGGCGCCCTGCTCGCCCCGCTGCTCGGGGCGGCGCTGCTCACCGGCGGCAGCTGGCGCTGGATCTACGTCATCGGTGCGGCCCCGGCCCTGGTGCTGCTCCCGCTGGCCCTGCGGCTGCTCCCCGAGAGCCCGGTGCACGAGGAGTCCGGCGGCCGCTCGACCCGCGGCGACCTGCTCGGCCTGCGGCCCCTGCTCGCCCCGGGCGTGCGGGGCGCGACGCTGCTGTTCTGGGCGATGTCGTTCTGTGGCCTGCTGCTCGTGTTCGGCATCAGCACCTGGCTCCCGACGATCATGCAGGCCGCCGGCTACTCCCTCGGCTCCTCGCTGCTGCAGACCGCCGCGATGTGGGTCGGCGCGGGCGTCGGCATGGTGCTCGGCGGGAAGGTCGCCGACCGCGTCGGGATCAAGCCCGTCGTCGCCGTCGCCTTCCTCGCCGGTGCCGCGGCCCTGCTGGTGATGAGCGCCCGCCCGGCGCTCGGCCTGCTGTTCCTGCTCATGTTCGTCAGCGGCCTCGGGCTCATCGGCTCGCAGGTGCTCACCAACGCCTACATCGTCGGCCACCACCCGCCGGAGCTGCGCGGGCGCGCGATCGGCTGGGCGCTGTCGGTCGGGCGCCTCGGGGCGATCGCCGGGCCGCTGATGGGCGCGGCGATCCTGTCCTCCGGGCTCGGCGTGGCGTGGAACTTCTACCTGTTCGCGATCCCGGGCGTCCTCGGCGCGCTCCTCGCCGCCGCCGTGCCCGCGATCCGCGCCCGCACGGCCGACACCGCAGACCCCGACGCGCCACGGGTCAGTGCGTAGAGCCGGTCGCTAGGGTCTCGACGTGGCCCCCGCCGGCAGCGACGACGACACCGACGCCCCCGGCCCGTCGGGCAGCACCCGTCAGGGCATCCAGTCGGTGGAGATCGCCATGACCGTCCTCGACGCCCTCGAGCGGGGCGGCGGGCCGATGAGCCTCACCCAGATCGCGAACGCCAGCGGCATGGGCGCGAGCAAGGCGCACCGCTACCTCGTGAGCCTCGGGCGGGCGGGGATGGTGGCGCAGTCGCCGAGCTCCGGTCTCTACGACATGGGCCCGGCGCTGCGCCGCCTCGGCGCCGAGTCGCTGCGGCGCATGGACGAGGTCGGCCTGGTCTCGGAGTACATCCCCGGGCTGCGCGACCGGACCGGGCACGCGGTCAACCTCGCGGTCTGGGGCGACCACGGGCCCGTGATCGTCCGCTGGGACTACGGCGCCTACGCGCTCCCGATCACCGTGCGGGTCGGGGCGACGATGCCGCTGCTGACGTCGTCGGTCGGCCGCGTGTACCTCGCGCACCTCCCGCGGGCGCTGACCGAGCCGGTGCTGCGGGCCCAGGGCGCCGACCCGCCCCTCGCCGAGATCGACCGGATCACCGACGAGGTCCGCCGCGAGGGCTGTGCGCTGACCTCGGGCGGCGTCATCCCCGGCATCGCGTCGGTCGCCGCGCCCGTGTTCACCACCGGCGACTCGCTGCCCCTGGTCGTCGCGCTGGCCCTGCCGGAACGGACGGCGGACGACGAGGTCCTGCGCGCCGTCACCGCCGACCTCCTGGCCACCACGGCGGCGATGTCCGCGGAGCTCGGGGTCGCGTAATCCGGAGGTGCGCCGCGCGCCCCGTGGCTACCGTCCCGTCTCGTCCGCCGGCACCCGAGCCGCGGGGAGGAGACGGCACACCGCCATGGAGAAGATCAGCGAGCGGCTGCTCAACTGGGCGTCGATCCTCGACGACGGCACGCGCGAGCAGGCCGAGCGCACGGCGGCCATGCCGTTCATCCACCCGCACGTCGCCCTGATGCCCGACGCGCACCTGGGCCGGGGCGCGACCGTCGGCTCGGTGATCCCGACGCTGCGGGCGATCATGCCGGCCGCGGTCGGCGTGGACATCGGCTGCGGGATGGCGGCGGTGCGGACGCAGTTCGACGTCGGTGAGCTGCGGGCGAAGGGCTCGCTCGCCCCGCTGCGGGAGGCGATCGAGCGGGCGATCCCGCTGGGCGCCGGGCACCACAACCGCAAGGTGGTGGCGACCTCGGTGCCGCGGGTGGAGGAGCTGACCGCGCTCGCCGAGGAGGCCGGGTTCGACCCGTCGCGGGACAAGAAGGGGTGGGAGGCGCAGCTCGGCACGTTGGGCAGCGGCAACCACTTCATCGAGGTCACCGTCGACGAGGCCGACCGGGTGTGGCTGTTCCTGCACTCCGGCTCCCGCGGCGTCGGCAACAAGATCGCCCAGCGGCACACGGCCGTCGCCCGCGAGGCCTGCGCCGGCGTCGACCTGCCCGACCAGGACCTCGCCTACCTCACCGAGGACACCGACGAGTTCTGGACCTACGTCCGCGAGCTGCGGTGGGCGCAGCACTACGCGCTGCTCAACCGCGAGGAGATGATGGACCGGGTCGTGCGCCAGACCGCCGAGTTCGTCGGCACCGACGTGGTCGAGGAGGAGCGGATCTCCTGCCACCACAACTACACGGTGCAGGAGACCCACGCGGGCGAGGACGTCTGGGTGTCGCGGAAGGGCGCCATCGACGCCACGGCGGGCCGGGCCGGCCTGATCCCCGGGTCGATGGGCACGGCCTCGTACGTGGTGACCGGCAAGGGCGAACCGGAGTCGCTGCACAGCTCGCCCCACGGGGCGGGCCGGGCGTACTCGCGGACGAAGGCCCGCAAGACCTTCACCCACGAGCAGCTGCGGGAGGCCATGGCGGGCATCGAGTTCCGGGACACCGACGCGTTCCTGGACGAGATCCCGGCGGCCTACAAGGACGTCGACGTGGTGATGGCCGACGCCGCCGATCTCGTCGAGGTCCGGCACACCCTGCGGCAGATCGTGAACGTGAAGGGCACCTAGGACCGGGCCGGGGCCACCGACCGGTTCTGAGCGGCGCGGTGGCGCCCCGCGCCTACACCACCGCGGTCTCGCCCCAGATGTCCTCGAGGTAGCGGTTCGAGGCGCGCAGGCCCGCGAGCCACGCCTCGCCGTCGGCCTCGCCCGCGCCCGTCTTCGCGCGGAACACCGCGACCAGCGCCGCCCGCACCCCGGGCGCCATGGTCGAGGCGTTGCCGCACACGTAGACGACGGCGTCCTGCTGCATCGCCGCCCACACCTCGTCCGCGGCGCCCTCGAGCGCGTGCTGGACGTAGCGGTACGGGTAGCCCGCCACCCGCGAGTACGCCGGGAACAGCGTCGCCACGCCGGCCTTCTCGAACGCGGCGAGCTCGTCGGCGTAGAGCAGGTCGTCCTCGGGGTCGCGGCAGCCGAGGAACAGCAGCGACCGCGCGATCGGCACGCCCTTGGCCCGCAGCGACTCGCGCTCCTGCAGGAACCCGCGGAACGGCGCCATGCCCGTCCCCGCACCGACCATGATCATCGGGATGTGCGGGTTCTCCGGCGGGCGGAAGGCGATGCTGGGGCTGCGCACGAACGTGAACACCGTGCCGCCCTCGGGGACCTCGTCGAGGTGGCCCGAGCACACGCCGCGGTAGGTCGACCCGTCGCCCGCCCGCGCCGGCCCCTCGAGCACCCCGACCGTCAGCGCCACGTCCGACGACGCCTGTGGCGACGAGGAGATCGAGTAGAAGCGCGGGCGCAGCGGGGGCAGCAGGTCCAGGAACTCCGCGAACGTCAGCGCGCAGTCGGGGTGGGCCTCGAGCAGCTCGAGCAGCGTGCGCCGCGGCTTGGCGACCCGCTCGCGGTACTGCGCCTTGCTCTCGTCGTCGGTGCCGGCCAGCGCCGCGAGCTCGTCGCGCGCGGCGCCCTCGGGCGTCGCCGCCGCCATCGCCGCGAGCCCGGCCCGGCTCGCCACGTCCTGCAGCTCGACACAGCCGGCCAGGATCGCGAGCAGCGGGTACGGCTCCCCGACGGGCAGGTGGGTCGGTGCGCTGCCGTTGGCCGTCAGCGTCGCGAACTGGCCGCCGTCGAGCCCGAAGCGCCGGATGACCCGGTTGACCAGGCCCATCGGGTTGCGCGGCAGCACCCCGAGGTGGTCGCCGGTCCCGTAGGTCGCGCCGGCGGGCATCGCGATCTCGAGGTGGCGCACCGAGCGCCCGCCCGGCGTCCCCGCCCGGGCGGTGAGCTCGCGGTTGACGCGCACCGTCGCCGCCTGCCCCCGGTAGGACTGCAGCACGGGGCTCGCGGTCCGCCGCTGCTCGAGCGCCACCGCCAGGCGGGGGCCGCCGCCGGCCGTCGCGGTCGCCGAGGCCGCGAGGCCCAGCGCCGCGCCCAGGGCGTCCCACAGGCCGGAGTACCAGTCCTCGAACTGCGCGTCGAAGTCACCGCGCGCGTCGCCCTCGCCGCGCCGGTACACGCGCGTCCCGCCCTTGGTCTCCAGCCCGGCGTCGACGCGGGTCGGCACCGCCTGGTAGGTCGCCGCCCAGTCGCGGTTGCCGCACCCGAAGACCGTGAACCGCACCCCGGTCGCCGACGCCGCGTCGGAGTCCAGCCAGGTGCAGAACTTCCCGGCGTTGTCCGGGGGCTCGCCGTTGTACGACGACGTCACGACCACCACGGCGCCCTCGGTCGGCAGCTCCCCGACGGCCTCGTCGAGCGCGGCCGTGCGCGCGGTGTACCCCCGGTCCGAGGCGTCGCGGGCGACCCGGGTGGCGAGGTCCTCGGCGGCGCCCAGGTTGGAGCCGAACAGCACGAGCAGCGGGGTGCCGTGCCGGTCGGTCGGCGTGACGGGCAGCGTCGCGGGGCGCGGCTCGGCGGCCGCCACGGCCGCCGGTCGCGCGGCCGACCCCCACGTGCGCCCCTCCCGTGGCCGCACGGTGATCGTCAGGCCGTCGGGCTTGATCGTCAGCGACTCCTTGATCTTCAGCTGGTAGTTCGCGTGGTCGACGAGGTCGAAGCGCTGCAGGACCATGCCGAGCACCAGGACGGCCTCCTGCAGGGCGAACTGCCGGCCGATGCACGCCCGCTGCCCGGACCCGAAGGGCCGGTAGGCGTTCGGCGGCAGCGCGTCGAGGCGCTCCGGGGCCATGTGGTCGGGGTTGAACTCCCGGGCGTCGGGGCCCCACACCTCGGTCAGCCGGTGCAGCATCGGGGTCAGCGCGACGATCCCGGTCCCCGGGTCGAAGGGGCCGTACCCGCCGACGGTCTCCCCCGCGGCCCGGGCCTGGCGCGTGAACGCGGGCGCCGTCGGCCAGAGCCGCAGCGTCTCGTCGAGGATCTGGCGGACGTAGGTGAGCCGGCCGACCTGGGCGACGGTGGGGGCCGCACCCGGGTCGGTGCCCAGCACCCGGTCGACCTCCTCCTGGGCGCGCGCGACGACGTCGGGGTTCTTGAGCAGGTAGGCGATCGCGAACGACAGCAGGCCGCTCGTCGTCTCGTGCCCGGCGATGAGGAACGTGCCGCACTGCGCCACGATGTTGTGGTCGGGCAGCGTGTTCCCCTGCTTGTCGGTGCCGACGAGCATGTGCCCGAGCAGGTCGGTGCCCGGATCCCCGGACGCCCGCCGCTCCTTGACGATCTTGTCGATCGTGCTGTCCATGTACTCCGCGTTCGCGAGGAAGCGCTGCTGGGCTCCCCGGCGCATCTTCACCTGGATCGGGAGCATCTGCTGGCGCTTGAGGCTCTCCGAGAGCGACTCCATCATCGCCTCGACGAAGGGGTGCTGGGTGTCGCGGTAGAAGGAGTTGAAGCGGTAGCCGAAGCCGCACAGCGCGATGGTGTCGAGCGTCAGCCGGGTCATGTCGCCCGCCACGTCGATCGGCTCGTCGGGGTTGAGCCGCTCCCACTTGAGCATCAGCTGCTGCGCGATGTCGACCATCGGGTCGAGGTAGCCCTTCATCGCCCAGGTCGAGAAGCTGGGCAGCAGGATGTCGTGCGCCGACTTCCACAGCGGGTCGGCGGTGTCCGCGGTGAACAGCCCGGCGCTCGTGTGGGTCTTGCGCAGCTCGCGCTGGCCGGTGCCGACGAGCTTGTCGAAGCGGCTGTCGTCGCAGAGGTCCTGGACCATCTCCAGGCCGGAGACGACGTAGGTCGTCCCGCCGGGGGTGTGCAGCTGGAAGATCGGGCCGTACTGGTCCGCGAGCTCCATGATGCTCTGGATCAGCCGGTGCGTGTCGATGTCGCGGGCGTTGCCGAGGATCGGCAGCGGCTTCGGCCCGGGGACGTCCGCGAGGGACCGGGCGGGGGCGTCCGGCGTGGTGGTCATGGCTCGCTCCTCGGGGTCAGGACGGGGGTCGGTGGCGCCTCGGACGGCTCGGTCGGAGCACGGCGCTGCCGGCGGTCGTGGCGCAGCAGGACGACGGCGACGAGCAGCACCCAGGCGGGCAGCACGAGCAGGCTCGCGGGGTGGTCGGTCGCGGTCAGCAGCAGCCAGGTCGCGAAGAGGTAGGCGACGACGGCGGCGCCGCGGGGCATGACGCCCGCGCCGCGCAGCATCGTCGTCGTGGTCAGCGCGAACATGCCGGCGCCGCGGACCGAGAACAGGAAGACCAGGCCGTAGCCCAGCGCGGAGAGCCCGCGCGCGATCTCCGGGTCGAGCGGCGCGCCGCCCCCGATCGTGGTCAGCAGCACCGGGGTCGCCATCGCCGCGGTGCCGGCGAACAGCAGCCCGACGAACAGCACGCCGGACAGCAGGTTGAGCCCGTGGGCCATCGCCGACGGCGCGGCCCCCAGCCCGTCGATCACCGAGCGCAGCGCGACCGCGAACCACAGGAACGCGATCCCGGCCAGCGGCACGAGGTAGATCGCGACGGCGGTGACGAGCGTGTCGCCGGGGCCGTCGTAGAACGCGCCGTAGTCGGCGACCGGGTCGTCCAGGTGCGGGACGCCGTTGACGGTCACCAGCGCCGCGACGAACAGGGCGGCGAAGACGATGCCCAGGACCGCGGCGACGCGCGGTGTCGCCGGCTTCACCGCGACCACCACTCGTCGGACGGCTCGGGCTGCAGGTCCTCCAGGATCCGCAGCAGGTCGAGCGTGCCGGAGAAGGCCTGCTCCCGGCCGGTCTCGGTGATCACGGTGCCCTCCAGCCGTCCGTCGGACGTGCGGAGGAGATCGACCGACAGGTGCATGGGGACCTCCTCCTCGACGCCGTCGAGCGTGCGCCGCGGGAGGGGTCGGGCACCCCGTCCGGACCTTCCAGTCCGGTTTCCAGTCAGTGCTCCCGCAGGCGGACCAGCTCGCGCCGGGAGGCGACGCCGAGCTTCGCGTAGACGTTGGACAGGTGGTAGGCGACGGTGCGCGGGGTGATGTAGAGGTCCCGGCCGATCTCGCGGTTGGTCAAACCGCGGGCGACGAGGGCGACGACGGCCTCCTCGTGCGGGGTGAGGCCGAGCGCCTCGTCCGCCGCCGCCGGGGTGAGGCCGGCGCCGTGCAGGAGGGCCTCGCAGCGCGCCCGCCACGGGGCCGCGCCGAGCCGAGCGAGGGTGTCGCGGGCGCCGCGGAGCAGGTCGACGCCCGCCCGCCGCTCGCCGGCCGCGAGCAGGCGGCGCCCGATCTCGGTCTCGAGCCGGGCGGTCGCGTGCGGCGCCGCCACGTCCGCGACGCCGAGCTCGGCCACCGCGTGCGGGCGCCCGCCGTCGAGGCACAGCCGCAGGCGGGCGACGTCGACGCGGTGCCGCCCGACGGCCTGCTCCTCGAGCGCGGCGAGCGCCGCGGCCGCCTCGTCGGTGCGCCCCAGGGCCAGGAGCGCCTCGGTCTCGAGGACCCGCGGCGCGAGCATCCCCAGCCCGTCGGCCAGCGCGCGGACGCCGGGGGCGCGGGTCGGCGCGAGGGCCTCGAGGACGCCGGCGGGGTCGTCGGACACCTCGGCGAGACGCGCCGCCGCGATCGCCGCGCAGACGTCGATCCCCCACCAGCGCGGCCCGGACGCCGCCGCCGACGCCAGGTGTGCGCGGGCCTCGTCGGCGCGTCCGCGCACGGCCAGGGCCTCGGCGGCGAAGGCGTGGGCGAGCGCCCCGGGCAGGGCGGTGCCCCCGTCGCGGGCGAGCGTGACGGCCAGCTCGAAGCCCTCGATCACCCCGTCGGGCGCGCCGGTGCGGTCGGCGACCGCGGGCCGGAACGCCAGCGCGAGCGCCAGGCCCCGGACCGGCTCGCCCGCCCGCGCCCGCTGCACGGCCTCGTCGAGGTCCACCGCCGCCGCCGGGTCGTCGCCGGCGAGCGCCGCGAGCACGCCGCGCACGATGAGCGCGTCCACCAGGGGCGGGCGGCCGTCGCCGCTGGTGGCCCGGTCGAGGACCGCGCGGGCGTCGGCGCCCCGGCCCAGGGCGGCGAGCCCGAGGACGAGCGCGAGCCCGCCCGGCAGGCGCACGTCGTCCCCGCGCGCGCCCTGGGACAGCGCGACGCCCGCGGTCGCCACGGCGCGCTCCGGGTCGCCGTGCAGCAGGTGCAGGATCGCGAGGTGCGCGGCGGCGCCCGCGCGGGCCCGGTCGCCGGGGCGCTCCTCGCCGGGCGCACCCGGCTCCGTCGCCTGGGCCGCCTCGAACCACTCCCGCGCGACGCCGAACCGGCCCGTGAACAGGGCGAGCTGGCCCAGCACCGCCGAGCGCCACGGTCCCGGCCGGCAGCCCTCCACCGCGTCGGCCAGCGCCACGGCCCGCGCGATCTCGCCGTCGCCGATCAGCCGGGACGTCGCCGCCAGCAGCCGGCGCTCGCGGTCGTCGGGGTCGGTGCTCAGGTCCGCCGCCGCGCGCAGCAGGTCGGCGGCCTCCGCGCCGGCGAGGGCGGCGCCCGGCGTGGCGACCAGCTCCTCGATCTCGGCGGCGAGCGCCGGGTCGGGGCCGGCGGCGGCCGCGATCCTGTGGTCGAGGGCGACCCGTCCCGCCAGGCGCGCGGCCGCGCCGGCGTGCAGGGCCCGGCGCCGCGCCGGCGGCAGGTCGCCGCGGACGGCGGCGCGCACCAGGGGGTGCACGAACCCGATCCGCACCGCCGGCCCGCCTGGGAGCTCCTCGACGAGCCCGAGCCCGACGGCCTCGTCGAGCGCATCGGAGGGGTCCTCGAGGCCCGCGACGGCGGCGGCGAGCGCGAGCGGGGCGCTCTCCCCCAGCACGGCCGCGGCCACCACGAGCGCCTCGGTGCCCGGGGCCGCCCGCGCGAGCCGCACGAGCAGCACCGAGGGCAGGCTGCGCGGGGCGGGCAGGACGTCGGCGGTGCCGGCGAGGACCTCGGGCGGGAGCTCCTCGAGCAGCGTGCGTGCGTGCAGCGGGTGCCCGCGGGTGTGGCGCCAGAGCCGTTCGGCGGCGCCCGTCGAGCCCAGCGGCCGGCCCAGCGCCGCCGCCAGCTCGGAGAGCTCGCCGGGGTCCAGGCCCTCGAGACGCACCCGGCGCACCGTCTCCCCGGTCGCGGGCAGCCGCTCCCACCACGCGTCGACGGACCGGTCGTCGGCCGTGTCGCCCGGCCCGGCCGCGGGGTGGCGGATGCCCGCGAGGACGAGCACCCGGTCGTGACGCAGGCGGCGCAGCGCGAACACCAGCGCGCGCACCGACGCCGGGTCGGCCCACTGCACGTCGTCGAGCACGACGAGCACCGGGTCGTCGTCGGGCACCGCGCCCAGCGCCCCGAGCAGGTCCGCGCCGACGGCGAGCGGGTCGGCGCGCGGCGCGCGGTCGGGGCGCAGGAGCGGGAAGCGCTCGAGGATCCCGGACGGCAGGCCCGCGACCACCTGGTCGAGCAGACCGTGCGCGAGCCCGCTCTCGGCGGCGTCGCCGGTGGCGGTGAGCACGGCGGCCGCGCGCCGCCCGGCGGCGGCCCGCGCCAGGAACGCCGTCTTGCCCGCCCCGGCCTCGCCCTCGACCCACACGACGGCCGGACGGCCGGTCCGCGCGTCCTCCCACGCCTGCTCGACGACGGCCAGCGGGCCCCGGCGCCCCACGAAGACCGGGCCGGTCACGGCACGCCGCGACCACACCGGATCGGGGCGCGACGTCATGGTCCAGAACGAAGCGCACCGTTCGCGGTCTGTCCAGGAACACTTCCGTGGGACACCGCCCGGTCGCGGTGCGTGTCGGGCCTGGTCAGCGCCGCACGGAGAGCCCCACGCGCTGGAACTCCTTGAGGTCGGAGTAGCCCGTCTTGGCCATCGCGCGGCGCAGCGCGCCGAAGAGGTTCATCGTCCCGGCGCCGGAGCGGGCGGGGCCGGTGAGCACGGTCGCGAGGTCGGTCGCGACGGTGGGCACGCGCGTGATGCCGCTGCGGGGCAGCGAGGGGTGCGCCGCCGACGGCGTCCAGTACCAGCCGCCGCCCGGGGCCTCCTCCGCCGCGGCGAGCTGCTCGCCGAGCATCACCGCGTCCGCGCCGCAGGCGATGGCCTTGGCGATGTCGCCGGAGGTGCTCATCGCGCCGTCGGCGATGACGTGGACGTAGCGCCCGCCGGTCTCGTCGAGGTAGTCGCGACGCGCGGCGGCCGCGTCGACGAGCGCGGTGGCCATCGGGACGCCGATGCCGAGCACCGCGTCGGTCGACGTCGCCGCCGACTGCCCGTAACCGACGATGACGCCGGCGGCGCCGGTGCGCATGACGTGCATGGCGGTGCGGTAGTCGCCCACACCGCCGGCGACGACGGGGATGTCGAGCCCCTCGATGAAGTCCTCGAGGTCCAGCGGCGGCTCACCGCCCTCGTCCGGCCCCACGTGCTCCGCCGAGATGATCGTGCCCTGCACCACCAGCACCTCGACGCCCGCCGCCAGCAGCGTGGGCGTGAGCTCGCGGGCGTGCTGGGGGCTGACGCGCGCGGCGACCGTCGCCCCCGCGGTCCGGACGCGGTCGAGCGCCTCGGTGAGCAGCGCCGGCTGCACGGGCGCGGCGTGCAGGCGCTGCAGCTCCGCGACGGCCTCGGCGGGGTCGGTGGCGGCGCGGGCGACGACCTCGCCCAGCGCCTTCTCCGCCTCGGCGTGCCGGGCCCACAGGCCCTCGGCGTTGAGCACGCCCAGGCCGCCGAGCTCGCCGACGCGCGCCGCGGTGGACGGGCTGACCACCGCGTCGGTCGGGTGGGTCAGCAGCGGGAGCTCGAAGCGGTAGGCGTCGAGCTGCCAGGCCGTCGAGACCGCCGACGACGACCGCGTGCGCCGCGACGGGACGATGTCGAGGTCGTCGAAGACGTAGCTGCGCTGGGCGCTGCGGTTCCGCCCGATCTCGACCTGCTCGCGCACGCGGCGGTCCCTTCCCTGGCTCGTACGGCTAGCGCGCGCCGTAGTTCGGCGCCTCGGCGGTCATCGTGACGTGGTGCGGGTGCGACTCGGCGAGCCCCGCCGCGGTGATCCGGACGAGGTGCGCACGCTGCAGCTCGTCGATGGTCCGCGACCCCGTGTAGCCCATCGCCGCCCGCAGTCCGCCGACGAGCTGGTGGGCCACCTGGGCGAGGGGCCCCCGGAAGGGTACGCGGCCCTCGACGCCCTCGGGCACCAGCTTGTCGTCGGAGAGCACGTCGTCCTGGAAGTACCGGTCCTTGGAGTACGAGCCCTGCTGGCCGCGGCTGCGCATGGCACCGAGCGAGCCCATGCCGCGGTAGGTCTTGAACTGCTTGCCGTCGAGCAGCACCAGGTCGCCGGGCGTCTCGGCCGTGCCGGCGAGCAGCGAGCCCAGCATGACGGTGCCCGCGCCGGTGGCGAGCGCCTTGGCGATGTCTCCGGACGACTGCAGGCCGCCGTCGCCGATGATCGGCACGCCGTGCGGGTGCGCGGCGGCCGCGGCCTCGTGGATCGCGGTGATCTGGGGGACGCCGACGCCGGCGATGACGCGCGTGGTGCAGATCGAGCCCGGGCCGACGCCGACCTTCACCGCGTCCGCGCCCGCGTCCACCAGCGCCTGGGCGCCCGCGCGCGTGGCGACGTTGCCGCCGACGACCTCGACGCGCTCGCCGAGCTCCTGCTTGAGCTTGGCGACCATCGCGGTGACCGCCCGCGAGTGGCCGTGGGCGGTGTCGACGACGAGCACGTCGACCCCGGCGTCGACCAGCGCCATCGCCCGCGACCACGCGTCGTCGCCGACGCCCACCGCCGCGCCGCAGAGCAGCCGGCCGTCGGGGTCCTTGGTCGCGAGGGGGTACTGCTCGGTCTTGACGAAGTCCTTGACCGTGATGAGGCCGCGCAGGATGCCGGCGCCGTCGACCAGCGGCAGCTTCTCGATCTTGCGGCGGCGCAGCAGCCCGAGCGCCGCCTCCGCGGTGACGCCGACCTGGGCGGTGACGAGGTCCTCGGAGGTCATGACGTCGCGCACCCGGCGCGAGTGGTCGACCTCGAAGCGCATGTCCCGGTTGGTGATGATCCCGACCAGGTGCCCGCCCTCGTCGACGACGGGCAGCCCCGAGATGCGGAACTTCGCGCACAGCGCGTCGACCTCGGCGAGCGTGTCGTCCGGCGAGCACGTCACCGGGTCGGTGACCATGCCGGCCTCCGACCGCTTGACCACCTCGACCTGCGCCGCCTGCTCCTCGGCCGGGAGGTTGCGGTGCAGCACGCCCATGCCGCCCTGGCGCGCCATCGCGATCGCCATGCGCGACTCGGTGACGGTGTCCATCGCGGAGCTGACGAGCGGGACCCGCAGCGTGACCCGGCGCGTCAGGCGCGCCGACGTGTCCGCCTCGGAGGGCACCACGTCGGACTCGCCCGGCAGGAGCATGACGTCGTCGAAGGTCAGTCCCAGCAACGCGAACTTCTCGGGCAGACCGGGCTCCGTCAGCACCATGGGACCAATCGTAGTCCGCCCTCCGACGAGGTCCCCCGGGCGCGCACACCGCCGCTGGGTGTCGCGCGTCGCGACACGGGTAAATTGCTGGTCGTGGCCTACGAAGCGCTGCCGCCCGATCCGTTCGCGGGAGACCCCGCGGACCCTGCCCGCGCGCTGGGGGGACCGGACGGCGACGCCCCCGACGACGCCCCCCTCGACGACGCCGAGCGCGACGAGGTGGTGGCCGACCTCGGCGACCTCGCGGTGTTCGAGGCCCTGCTCGCGCCCCGGGGCATCCGCGGCGTGGTGGTCGACTGCGAGGACTGCTCCGAGCAGCACTACCACGACTGGGACCTGCTGCGGGCGAGCCTGCAGCAGCTGCTCGACGAGGGCCACATGCGCCCGCACGAGCCCCCGTTCGACCCGGACCCGGCCGCCTACGTCACGTGGGAGTACTGCCGGGGCTTCGCGGACGCCACGCTCGCCGAGTAGCACGACTCACACGAACGGCCCGGCCCCCTCGGGGACCGGGCCGTTCGGCGTTCTGCGGGTGTCAGCCCGTGGTGGGCGACGTGGGGCCGGTCGACGACGACTGGCCGTTGGTGGTCGTGCCGTCGTCGCCACGCGTCGTCGGCTCGACCGTCTGCGGCTCCGGGGCCGGGGACTCCTCGACCGGCGGGGCCGCGGGCTCCGCGGGACTCGGGGCCGGGGTCTCCTCCGGCGTCTGCGCCGCGCCCGACGGCTCGGACGTGCGCTGCGACGACCCCGAGGAGGGCTCGCGGCTCGAGGGCGACGGGTCGCTCTCGATGGAGGTCTGCACCCGGTCGCGCTCGGCCACCAGCGGGGCCCGCTGCTCGGGGGCGACCTGCGGGATGGCGACGTTGGCCTGGGCCAGCTCGTTGCGCGCGGCCTGGGTGTCGCCGCGGGCGAGGGCGCCGTTGGCGGCCTCGATCCGGTTGCGGACCTCCTCCACGCGCTCGACACCGGCCGCGCGCTCGGAGAAGAAGACCTTGGAGACGCCCCAGAGCGTGTCGCCGGGCATGGCGCCGTGGACGGCGACCGTGAGCCCCGCGCACGCGACCGCGGCGGCGACCGCGGCGATGGCGAACGGCATCCGCCGGCGCCCGCGCGAGCGCAGCCGGTCGCGGCTCTCGTGGCCCGCCGTGACGGCCTCGGCCGCCTCGTCGAGGGTCACGAGCTCGGGCATCGGATCGGACTCGATGTCGGCCCGCCACGCCGCGAGGATCGCCGCGAGGCGGTCGTCATCGGTGCCGCCGAAGCCGTACGCGCCGGTGTCACCCGCAGCGCCGGCACCGCCGGCGAGAGCGTCGATCAGGGCGTCGTCCGCCCGGACCGCCGCGAGGTCGACGGGGCCGTCGACGAGGTCTCCCTCGGACCCGCCCGACGCCCGGTGGCCGCCCACTCAACTCACCTCTTCCGAGATCGCGGACACCGCGGTCCGCAACTTTGACAACGCCCGGTGCTGGGCCACCCGCACCGCTCCGGGGGTGGACTCGACCGCTTCCGCGGTTTCCTCCGCCGACAGTCCAACGACGACCCGCAGCACGAGGATTTCCCTCTGTTTGGGCGGCAGTGTGTCGAGGAGTTGACCCATCTGGACGGACAACGCTCCGTTGAGTGCTCGCTGCTCGGGTCCGTCCCGGGGATCGAGCTCCTCGGGGAGCTCCTCCACGGGCTCGGACCGGCTGCGCGCGACCGACCGGTGCGCGTCGACGACCTTGTGGGCCGCGATGCCGTAGACGAAGGCGAGGAACGGGCGGCCCTGGTCGCGGTATCCCGGCAGCGCGGTGAGCACGGCCAAGCACACCTCCTGGGCCACGTCGTCGGCGGAGACCGACGACCGTTCCTGCCGGCCGATGCGCGCGCGGCAGTACCGCACGACCAGCGGCCGGATGATCGCGAGAACGCGGTTGAGGGCCGAGCGGTCGCCGTCGTTGGCGGCGGCCACGAGTCCCTCGAGATCGTTCCCTGCGTCGGTCATCGCTCCACGTGGCCCCGGTGTTACGCGGGGCGGTGGCGACGCGTGCATCGGCGTCGGGGCCACCGCCGGACGGTCCGGCACGCCGGCCGAGGTGAGGGGGCCGGGCGCCGACAAGGTCGTCTCAGCGTAGCGGGCGGTCCCGGGACCCGGCGCGGGCCAGGAGGCCGGAGGGGCGACGTTCGCCCGATCCGGGCCCCGCCACCGGTCCGCGGCACGGTGGACCGCCCGCGGGATGCCGATCACCGGCGTCGGGACGTCGTCGGCGTGGACCCCGTGGGGGGCGCCGGCCGGACCCCCCGAACGGCCGTCGTTCCGGGAGGCGGTCAGGAGACCAGGCCCCGTCGGAAGCCGTGCGCCACGGCCTGCGCACGGTCGCGGACGCCGAGCTTGCGGAACAGCCGGCGCGCGTGGGTCTTCACGGTGTCCTCGGACAGGTAGAGCTCGCGCCCGATCTGGCCGTTGCTCTTGCCCTGCGCCATGCCGCGCAGCACCTGCAGCTCCCGCTCGGTGAGCTGGACGCCCGAGTCGGCGGGGGTGCGCGGCGCGGGCACCGAGGTGCTGGCCAGCGTGTGGGCGAGCGCGGCGACCAGCTCGGGCCGCGACGCGTCCCAGCGCAGGTAGCCGCGCGCGCCGCCGGCGATGGCCGCGGCGATGCTGCCGGAGTCGTCGGGGGCGCCGAAGACGATGACGTTGGCCTGCGGGTGCGCGGCGACGAGACGCCGGGTGGCCTCCACGCCGGTCGGCACGGCGCGCTGGGTGCCGACCAGGACGACGTCGACCGTCTGCCGCGAGAAGCGGGTGAGCAGCTCGTCGCCGTGGGCGACGCAGTCGATGCGGTGGACACCCGGGACCGCGGACATCACCCTGGTGAGGCCTTCACGGACGCTGCGACGGTCGTCGCAGATCAGCACCGTGGTCACGGGAGCTCCTTTCTGCAGCGACCCTGCAGCCGATGAGCGAGCACTCTCCCCCATCGGCGCGCCGACCGACGAGCTTGACCCGCCGCCCGGAGCGAATTCGGTACGACGTCCGGCCGGTTCGCGTCCGCGGTCGGCCGGCCGCTCGGCGTGCCGGTCCATGCGCTCTCCTTGGTCGACGGGCGCAGGACGTGCCACGCCTCGATGGGGCCGAGGGCCTCCACGGCCGTGTCGGCGCCGGTCGGCGGACCGACCGGCCGATGTGGCGACCCTCCCCCTGTTCAACGTGCGGGCGACCCTACGGTGACGACCGGAGATCCACCGGATACGACCGTCCGGCGACACTCCCGTGTACTCCGCGTGCGGGGAATGATCACGGATCGGAGCCGGTTCGGCAAGCACCCCGACATGTAGGGAACCGCTCGCCGATGAATACATCGGGGAATGGCGCACGTCGCATGTCCTTGTCGGGTCGTGCACAACCGCCATAGGGTCCACGAGGGTGGTCGCGGTACGCGCCGAGGTGCGTACACAGGGTGACCATCCGCAGGTGCACGGCGCGCTGCGGAGCCGGTCGCGGTCCGCACGGGACGTGCGTGGAGCCGGACCCGCGGGTCCTCGCGACGTGGAGGTGGCACATGGCGGACGTCCGCCGGCTGCCGGGGCCCAACGCAGACGTGTGGGACTGGCAGCGACTCGGTTCCTGCCGCGGCATGGACAGCACGTTCTTCTTCCACCCCGACGGTGAGCGCGGCCCGGCCCGGGCCCACCGGGAGCGGCGCGCCAAGGCGGTCTGCCGCGACTGCCCCGTCATCGAGCCCTGCCGCCGGCACGCCATCGCCGCCGGGGAGCCCTACGGCATCTGGGGCGGGATGTCCGAGTCCGAGCGCGTCGCGGTGGCCACCGGCCGCCCCCGCCGCCTGGGCTGAGCCACGCAGGACGCAGAACGGGCCCCCAGCCGGCCGGCTGGGGGCCCGTTGCGCGTTCTACCGGCTAATGGCCGTGCCCGTGGCCACCGGCGGCGGCCGCCGGCTCCTCGTCCTCGGGCTTGTCCACGACGGCGCTCTCGGTGGTGAGCACCATGCGGGCGATGGAAGTGGCGTTCTCCAGGGCGGAGCGCGTCACCTTCACCGGGTCGATGATCCCCGTGGCCATGAGGTCGCCGTACTGCTCGCTCGCGGCGTCGTAGCCGTGGCCCCAGCCCGCCTCGGCGACCCGGGCGGTGACGACGGCACCCTCGAGCCCCGCGTTGCGGGCGATGGCCTTGAGCGGCGCCGAGAGTGCGCGACGAACGAGGGCCACGCCGGTGGCCTCGTCGCCGGTGCGGCCGAGGCCGTCGGCGAGCTCGGCCGAGGCGTGCAGCAGCGCGCTGCCGCCGCCGGGGACGATGCCCTCCTCCACCGCGGCGCGGGTGGCGGCGATGGCGTCCTCGATGCGGTGCTTGCGCTCCTTCATCTCGGTCTCGGTGGCCGCGCCGACCTTGATGACCGCGACGCCGCCGGCGAGCTTCGCCAGCCGCTCCTGCAGCTTCTCGCGGTCCCAGTCGGAGTCGGTCTCCTCGATCTCCCGCCGGATCTGGGTGACGCGGGCGTCCACGTCCTCCCGTCGCCCGCCGCCCTCGACGAGGGTGGTGGCGTCCTTGGTGATGACCGCGCGGCGCGCGCTGCCGAGCACCTCGGGGCCCGACTCGGCGAGCTTGATGCCGACCTCGGGGTTGACCACCGTGGCGCCGGTGGCGGCCGCGAGGTCGTCGAGGAACGCCTTGCGGCGGTCGCCGAAGAACGGCGCCTTGACCGCGGCGACCTTGACCGTCTTGCGGATCGAGTTGACGACCAGGGTCGACAGGGCCTCGGCCTCGACGTCCTCGGCGACGATCAGCAGCGGCTTGCCCGACTCGACGACCTTCTCCAGCAGCGGGAGCAGGTCCTGGATGGAGCTGATCTTCTCGCGGTGCAGGAGGATCTGGGCGTCCTCGAGCACGGCCTCCATCGAGTCGTTGTCGGTGACGAAGTAGGGCGAGATGTAGCCCTTGTCGAACTGCAGACCCTCGGTGATCTCCAGCTCGGTGGCCAGCGTCGAGGCCTCCTCGACCGTGATGACGCCGTCCTCGCCGACCTTCTCCATGGCCTCGCCGATGAGGTCGCCGATCGTCTGGTCGCGCGAGGCGACCGCGCCGACGGCGGCGATGCCCTGCCGGCCGTTCACCGGGGTGGCCTTCGACCGCAGGATCTCGGTGACCTTCTCGGTGGCGGCGACCATGCCCGCGCCGAGCGCGGTCGGGTTGGCGCCCGCCGCCAGGTTGCGCAGGCCCTCGGACACGAGCGCCTGCGCGAGGACGGTGGCCGTCGTCGTGCCGTCGCCCGCGACGTCGTTGGTCTTCGTGGCGACGTTCTTCGCCAGCTGCGCGCCGAGGTTCTCGAACGGGTCGTCGAGCTCGATCTCGCGAGCGATGGTGACGCCGTCGTTGGTGATCGTGGGACCACCGAACTTCTTCTCCAGCACGACGTGACGGCCCCGCGGCCCGAGGGTCACCACGACCGCGTGGGCCAGCTGGTCGACCCCGCGCTCGAGGGCGCGGCGGGCGGTCTCGTCGAAGGTGATCTGTTTGGGCACTGGCTTCCTTCCTGTCCCGCGGGAACGACGCCGCCCCGGTGCCCCGTGGGGCCACCGGGGCGGCGATCGCTGTGCTCGTGCGCGGGGTCCTAGTTGACGACCGCCAGCACGTCGCGGGAGGAGAGGATCAGGTAGTCCTCGCCGTTGTACTTGACCTCGGTGCCGCCGTACTTCGAGAAGATGACGACGTCACCCACGGCGACGTCGAGCGGGATGCGGTTCCCGTTGTCGTCCACGCGGCCCGGGCCGACGGCGAGGACCTTGCCCTCCTGGGGCTTCTCCTTCGCCGTGTCCGGGATGACGATGCCGGAAGCGGTCGTGGTCTCGGCCTCGCTGGCCTGCACCACGAGCTTGTCCTCGAGCGGCTTGATGTTCACGCTGGCCACGTCGGTGACCTCCACCTGTCTGCGGTCGGAGCGGATGCGTCCTGTTGTCCTCACGGCGCCGGGGGTCCGCCCCGCCGTCGCGGGAGCCGAGGCGGCTCCGGCGCCGTGCTGATTGGCACTCTAGCGCCGAGAGTGCCAAGGCATCAACGAGGGGCGTCGCCCGCGTGTTCGCCGTGGGGGAACCGCCGCATCGTGTGGGCGTCGGCGCCCGACGCGTAGTACCGGCGGCGCGTGCCGACGACCTCGAAACCGGCGGCGCGGTAGAGCTCGCGCGCCGGCGCGTTGTCGACGCGGACCTCGAGGTAGGTCGTCGCACCGATCGCGTCCGCGGCGGCGAGCAGGCCGTCGAGCAGGGCGCGCCCGATGCCCCGGCGCTGGTGGGCGGGGTCGACCCCGATGGTGTGGATCTCGGCCTCGGCCTGCTGCCCCAGGCGTCCGGGCAGCAGGGCGACCCCGCCGTAGCCGACGAGCTCGGCGCCGTCGCGGGCCGCGAGGTAGCGGTGCCCGGCGCGCAGCTCCTCGCGGAAGGCCCGCGCGCTCCAGGGGTCGTCGCCGGGGAAGAGGATCGCCTCGAGCTCGGCGCACCGCGGCGCGTCGGCCTCGGTCAGCGCGTCGAGGACGACGGCGCTCACGCGCGGGTCACGGCCTTCGGCGCCCCGGGCGGCACGGCGTCGGGGCGGCGCAGGTAGAGCGGCACCAGCGGGCCGGGGACGGTGCCCGCGCGCAGGGCCGCCGCGGCGACGGCGACGAGGCCGCCGGGTCGGGGACCGGGCATGCCGGCCGGCGCGCCCACCTTCTCGGCGGCGTCGCCGACGACGCGGTCGACCGGACCGAGGTCACGGTCCACGCGCGCCGCGAGCTCGGCGGGCGCGACGACCTCGGGCCCGTGCGTGCGCACGCCGTCGGCGTAGCGGCTCCAGTAGACCTCGCGGCGGCGGGCGTCGGTGACCACCAGCAGGCGCCCGGGCACCCCGGCGGCGAGCGCGTCGTGGGTCGGGACGCCGTGCACGGGCAGCCCGAGGGCGTCGCCCATCGCCGCGGCCGTCACCAGTCCCACCCGCAGGCCGGTGAAGGGTCCGGGGCCGAGGCCGGCGACGACGGCGTCGAGGTCGGCGCGGGTGCGCCCGGCCTCGGCCAGGGCCTCCGCGACCGCGGGCGCGAGCAGCTCCGCGTGCGCGCGGGCACCCTCGGCGTCGCGGGCGGCCAGGGTGACCGGGCCGTCGTCGGACAGGTGCACCACACCCGCCGTGATGCGGGCGGTCGCGGTGTCGAGGGCCAGGACGAGCACGGCCGTGAACCCTACGGACCCCCGCCGACCAGCCGGGCGGGGCCGTGCAGGTGGGCGTCGCGCCGCTCGTCGGGGCCGGACCGGTCGAGCCGGACCAGCAGGTGCTCGGCGACGAGGTGCTCGGCGACGCCCTCGCCCCACTCGATGACGACGGCGGCGCGGGTGAGGTCGGTGTCGAGGTCGAGGTCGTCGAGCTGCGCGGCGACCTCGCGCGGGTCCGGGGTGGCGGCGGTGCCGACCCCGAGCCGGTAGGCGTCGACGTGCACGAGGACGACCCCGCGCCCGCCGAGCGCCCCGGGCAGCGGCGGGTGCTCGCGCGCGATGACGAACGTCGGCGACGTGACCGGGCCCTCGACGCCCAGGCCCTCCCCGATGCCCGCGGCGAGGCAGGTCTTGCCGGCGCCCAGGGGGCCGGCGAGCACGACGAGGTCCCCGGGCCGCAGGCGCGTGCCGATCTCGCGTCCCAGCGCGGTGGTGTCCGCGGCGGTGGGCAGGTCGACGCGGCGGTCGGTGACGACCTCGGGGCCCGCGGTCATGCCCGCCGCCGGGGTCGGCGCAGCCCGCGGCGGGGGCGGTCGGTCCGCGGGGCCCCGCCGGGGCGCAGGCGGCGCAGGACCTGGCTGCGGTGGGTGCAGCGGCGCAGCAGCTCCAGCAGGGCGGCGTCGTACTCGCCGGGCTGCTCGAGCATCGCCATGTGCCCCGCGCCCTCGAGGGGCAGCAGCTCGGCGTGCGGCATCTCCGCGGCGATGAGCTCGGAGTGCTCGTAGGGGATCATCCGGTCGCGCGTGCCGCCGGCGACCAGCACCTCGCACTGCGACAGGCCGGCGAGCGCGGCGCGGCGGTTGTGGGTCGACAGGGTGTTGGCGAACGACGTGAGCGCGTCCAGCGGCGTGGCGGCGATCGTGCGGTCGACGAGGTCGACCAGCGCGGGGTCGGTGGAGCGGTCGCCGAACGACAGGCCCTGCACGAACGCCCAGATGACGTTGCCGGCGGCGCGGCGCACGCGGTCGGCGAAGGCGGGCTGCCAGTGCGCGATGCGGCCCAGGACGTTGACCGTCGGGTTGCGGTGCGACAGGACGGCCTGCTTGAGCCCGCCGGCCATGACGTCGCCCGCCGACGTGCACAGCAGCGACACCCCGACGATGCGCTCCCGGAAGAGCTTCGGGTTCCGCTCGGCCAGCGCCATGATCGTCATGCCGCCCATGGAGTGGCCGACGAGCACGATCGGCCCCTCGGGCACCACGGCGCGCAGGATCGCGTCGAGGTCGGCGCCGAGCTGGGCGATCGTGCACGACCGCGCGCTCGCCTGCGCGGACCGGCCGTGGCGGCGCTGGTCGTAGAGGACGGTGCGCACCGTCGGCTCGGTGAGCTCCGAGAGCATCCGGCGCTGGAAGTGCCAGCACTTGCGGTCGAGCGCGAAGCCGTGCACGAGCACCACGGTCAGCTCCGGCGTCCCGCCCTCGACGGGGTCGACCTCCTCCACCGAGAGCCGCACCCCGTCGTCGGCCGCCACCGACGACTCGCGCCCGGCCGGGACGAGCCCGAGCATCGAGGGATGGGCCTTCTCCTCCTCGGAGAGGCGCTCGCGCTGGCGCAGGATCCGCGACCGGGCCCGCCCCGCCCCGACGGCGCCGGCCGCGGCCGCGCCGCCCAGCACCGTGCCCGCCACGGCCCCGGCGACGGCGCCGGGCGAGAGGTGGTGGGGCTGGCGGGGCCGGTGGTCGGCGCTCACGCCGTCGACCCCCTCGTCCGCGTCACGCGCGGGCGGCAGCCGACACCGGTGACGACCTCGTAGTGGATCGTGTCGAGCCAGCGGGCCCAGTCGGGCGCGGTCGGCTCGCCCGCGTCGCCCGGGCCGAAGAGCAGCACCTCGTCGCCGGGGGCGACGTCGTCGGTGAACGCGGCGGCGGGACCGAGGTCGACCACGACCTGGTCCATGCACACGCGACCGACGACCGGTCGGCGCCGGCCGGCGAGCTGCACTGTCATCGTCCCTCCGAGCCGTCGCGGCACCCCGTCGGCGTATCCCGTCGGCACCAGCGCCAGCACCCGCTCGTCGGGGGCCACCCACTCGTGCCCGTAGGACACACCTTCCCCGGCGGCCACCCGTTTGACCAGCGCCACGCGGGTGCGGAAGGTCATGACCGGGCGCAGACCGTGACCGTCGGGCGCCTCGAGGGGGTCGAGCCCGTAGACCGCGATCCCGGGGCGCACGAGGTCGAGGTGCAGGTCCGGACGGGTGAGGGTGGCGGCGGAGTTCGCGAGGTGCCGCCACGGGCGCGGCCCGCCGAGACGCTCGCCCGCGATCCGCCAGGCTTCCTCGAGGCGCTTCGCCTGGACGTCGATCGTGGGGTGGTCGGGGGCGTCGGCGTGCGCGAGGTGCGACCACACCGCGGCCACCTCGACGTCGCCGGCCGCGCGGGCCGCCTCGACGGCGTCGAGGAGCTCCGACCACGCGGCGGGCGGGCAGCCGTTCCGGCTCAGCCCCGTGTCGATCTTGAGGTGGACGCGCGCCGGCCGCCCCGCGCGCCCGGCCCCGGCGACGACGCCGCCGAGCTCCGCGCGGGAGGAGACACCGAGGTCGACCCCGTCGGCGACGGCGGGGGCGAAGTCCTCGTCGGGCAGGTGCAGCCAGGACAGCACGGGCGCGTCGATGCCGGCGGCGCGCAGCTGCGCGGCCTCCTCGAGGGTGCAGACGCCGAGCCAGGTCGCCCCGGACGCCAGCGCGGTGCGACCGGCCTCGACGGCCCCGTGCCCGTAGCCGTCGGCCTTGACCACCGCCATCGTCGCGGCGCCCGAGGCGCGGGCGAGGCCGGCGAGCAGGCCGACGTTGTGGGCCAGGGCGTCGTGGTCGATGAGGGCCTCGACCCGTGGTCTGGTCACCGGACGGCCTCCCGGACCTCGCGGATGGCCCGTGGCAGGGCCTGCTGCACGAACGACGCCGGCACCGGCGAGCCGGGGCCGTCGGCGGCGCCGGCCCCGATGTCGGCGGCCCGCGCGTGGACGAACGCGGCGCAGCCGCCCGCCCACCAGGGGTCGAGCCCGGCGGCGAGCAGCGCCCCGGCGACGCCGGAGAGCACGTCGCCGGAGCCCGCGGTGGCGAGCCAGGCGCTCCCCGCGGGGTGCACGAGGGTCCGCCCGTCGGGGGCGGCGACGATCGTCGCGTTGCCCTTGAGCAGCACGGTGACGCCGAGGTCGGCGGCGGCGCGCTGCGCGGACGCGACGCGGTCGTCGGTCAGCTCGGCGACGCGGGCGAACTCGCCGGCGTGCGGGGTGATGAGCACCGGGGCGTTCCGCGCGCGCTCCCGCAGCTCCGCGTGCGTCCCGAGCAGCGTCACCGCGTCGGCGTCGGCGAGCACGGGCAGGCCGGCGTCGAGGACGTCGCCCAGCGTCCGCGCGCCGGCGTCGTCGGTGCCGAGGCCGGGGCCGACGACCCACGCCTGGACGCGACCGGCCTCGCCGACGGTGTCGGTGGCGACGATCTCGGGCCAGGCGGCGCGCACCTCGTCGGCGGCGCTGCCGGCGTAGCGGACCATGCCGCTGGTGGACAGGGCGGCGGCGCCGCTCGCGAGCACCGCCGCGCCGGGGTACGTGGCGCTGCCGGCGGCGACGCCGACCACGCCCTGGGTGTACTTGTCGTCGCCGGGGCCGGGCACGGGCCAGCGCGCGCCGACGTCGGCCGCCTCGAGCACGCGCACCGGGGGCGGGGGCAGCTCGGGGCCGATCCCGATGTCGACCAGCGTCACGGGCCCGCAGCGGGGCGCGGCGAGCACGTGGACGGGCTTGCGGGCGCCGAAGGTGACGGTGGCGGCCGCCTGCACGGAGTCCTCGCCGGGCACCCCGGTGAGCGGGTCGACGCCGCTCGGGGTGTCGACGGCGAGCACCGGGACGCCGGCGGTCGCGGCCGCGTCGGCGAGGGCGGCGGCCTCGGGACGCAGGCCGCCCCGGGCGCCGGTGCCGACGACGGCGTCGAGCACGAGGTCGGCGCGCTCGATCGCGAGGACGCCGGACTCGACGCGGAGCAGGACGCGGCCCTTCTGCCTGCGCAGCGCGGCGAGCCCCGCGGGGTGGGCGCGGTCGGGGCTCAGCAGCACCGCGGTGACCGCGACCCCGCGGCGGCGCAGCTCGTAGCCGGCCCAGAGCCCGTCGCCGCCGTTGTTGCCCGCACCGGCGAGGACGACCACCCGCCGGCCGCTGACGCCCCCGGTGCGGCGCTCGAGCTCGCCCAGCGCGACCTGGGCGACGCCCCGGGCCGCGCGGCGCATCAGCGCGCCGTCGGGGGTGCGCGCCAGCACCGGTTCCTCGGCCGCGCGCACCTGCTCGGGCGTCCAGACGCCGTACACCCTTGCTCCCCTCCGCCCTATGTGAGCGAACTTCGGGGCTATAGCCCCGAAGTTCGCTCACATGCCGCGCTACTCGACCGTGACGGACTTCGCGAGGTTGCGGGGCTTGTCGACGTCGTAGCCGCGGGCGCGGGCGACCTCGGCGGCGAAGACCTGCAGCGGCACGCTCGCCACCAGCGGCTGGAGCAGCGTGGACACCGCGGGGACCTCGATGAGGTGCTCGGCGAACGGGCGCACCGTCTCGTCGCCCTCCTCGGCCACCACGATCGTCCGCGCCCCGCGCGCCTGGATCTCGCGGATGTTCGAGAGCAGCTTCTGGTGCAGGATCGCGCGGCCCTTCGGCGAGGGCATGACGACCACCACCGGCAGGTCCTGCTCGATCAGCGCGATCGGCCCGTGCTTGAGCTCGCCCGCCGCGAAGCCCTCCGCGTGCATGTAGGCGAGCTCCTTGAGCTTGAGCGCGCCCTCCAGCGCCACCGGGAACCCGACGTGCCGGCCGAGGAACAGCACCGCCTTCGACGTCGCGAGGTCGCGGGCGAGCGCGCGGGTCGGCTCGACGACGGCCTCGAGCACCCGCTGCACCGCGACCGTGCTCGACTCGAGCTCGGCGTACTCCCGGGCGACCTCGTCGGCGTACTTCGTGCCGAACACCTGCGCCAGCGCCAGCCCGACCAGGTAGCAGGCGACGACCTGCGCGGTGAACGTCTTGGTCGCCGCCACCCCGACCTCGGGGCCCGCGTGGGTGTAGAGCACGGCGTCGGACTCGCGCGGGATCTGCGCGCCGTTGGTGTTGCAGATGGCCAGCACGCGCGCCTTCTGGTCGCGGGCGTGGCGCACGGCCTCGAGGGTGTCCGCGGTCTCGCCGGACTGGGAGATCGCGACGACGAGCGTGGAGCGGTCGAGCACTGGGTCGCGGTAGCGGAACTCGCTCGCGACCTCGACCTCGACCGGGATGCGGCACCAGTGCTCGATCGCGTACTTCGCCAGCAGGCCCGCGTGGTACGCGGTGCCGCAGGCCACCACGAACACCTTGTCGATGTCGCGCAGCTCCTGGTCCGAGAGGCGCTGCTCGTCGAGCACCACCCGGCCGTCGACGAGATGCCCGCGCAGCGTGTCGGCGAGGGCTGCCGGTTGTTCTTCGATCTCCTTGAGCATGAAGAAGTCGTGGCCGCCCTTCTCGGCGGCCTCGATGTCCCAGTCGACGTGGAAGGGACGCGTCTTCGCGGTCTCCCCGAGGAAGTCGGTGACGACGGCGCCCTCGGCGGTCAGCGTGACGATCTGGTCCTGGCCGAGCTCGACGGCGTCGCGGGTGAAGTCGATGAACGCCGCCACGTCCGACGCCACGAACATCTCGCCCTGGCCGACGCCCACCACCAGCGGCGACGACCGGCGCGCCGCGACGATCTCGCCGGGACGGTCGGCGTGGGTGATGACCAGCGTGAACGCGCCCTCGAGCCGGCCCACCACCGCGCGCACGGCGGCGGTCAGCCCGGCTGTCTCGTCCCCCTCCCGCCCCTGGGCGTCGAACGCCCGCGCCACCAGGTGCGCCGCGACCTCGCTGTCGGTGTCGCTGGTGAGCTCCACGCCGTCGGCCTCGAGCTCGGCGCGCAGCGCGGCGAAGTTCTCGATGATGCCGTTGTGCACGACCGCGACCCGGCCGGTGGCGTCCCGGTGCGGGTGGGCGTTGCGGTCGGTCGGCGGGCCGTGCGTGGCCCAGCGCGTGTGCCCCATCCCGGTGGTCCCCGCCGTCCCGTCCGCCGGCAGGACCGCCACCAGGTTGTCGAGCGGACCGGCCGCCCGGTGCACCTCGAGCCCGCCCCGGCCGTCCGCGATCGCGACCCCGGCGGAGTCGTACCCGCGGTACTCCAGGCGCCGCAGCCCGTTGACGAGGACCTCCTGGGCACCGCGCCCGCCGACGTATCCCACGATCCCGCACACGCGCCTCAGGGTAACGACGCACCGTGGCGGCTCCTCCGGCCCGGGCGGGTCACGACGGGCGGGTCACGACAGGCCGCGACCAGGCACCTCCGCTAGGTTCCCGGGCCATGGCGAGCGTGATCGGAGCGAAGGCCCTGGCGCCGAAGGCGGTGGTCGCCGAGCTGTCGAGGCCCGGCCCGTACCCCGTCCTGCGCGGCGAGCTGGCGCTCGTCGGCCTGCCCGGGGTGGTGTTCACGCCCGCCTCGGGCACCGCGCTGCCGGCCGTCGCGTTCGGGCACGACTGGCTGCAGCCCGCCTCCCGCTACCTGGGCCTGCTGCGCCACCTGGCGTCCTGGGGCATCGTCGCGGCCGCGCCGGACACCCAGCGCGGCCCCGTCGGCTCGCACCGCGGCCTGGCCCAGGACCTGCGCACCGCCCTCGGCGTCGTGTCCGGCGTCCGCCTCGGCGGCACCGCGCGGGGCGCCGCGGTCAGCGTCGACCCCCAGAAGCTCGGGGTGGCCGGGCACGGCATGGGCGCGGGCTCGGCCGTCCTCGCCGCCGCCGTCCCGGCCGCGGACACGCGCGTGCAGGAGGTCGGCGAGCCCTACTGGGAGGTCGGGCACGGCGTCGCCGTCCAGGCCGTGGCCACCATCGCGCTCACCGACACCCAGCCCTCGGCGGTCGAGGCGGCCCGCGCGGTCCACCTGCCCGGGATGCACCTCGGGTTCGGCCGGGACCTCGTCTCGCCGCCGGCCGCCGGCGCCGAGCTGCTCGACAAGGCCTGGGGCGGCGAGTCGTCGCTGCGCACCGTGAAGAAGGCCACCCACCTCGGGCTGCTCGAGGGCCGGCACTGGAGCGACGTCCTGCTCGACGGCAAGGGCGAGCCCGCGACGCGCACGCTGGTGCGGGCGCTGCTGACGGGCTTCCTGCTGCACCGCCTCGGCGGCGACGCGCGCTACGCCGCGGCGTTCGACGGGATCGTCAAGGGGACGGAGCCCGGCTCGGGCTGAGCGGGTCGCCCCCGCCCGCCGCGAGCCGCTCGCGGACCCGCGCCCCGGCCTCCCGCCCGACCGCGCGGCTGCGGCCCGCTGCCGCGAGGAACACGCGCGTGCGCTCCTCGAGGTCGGCCGCCCACGCGCGCAGCGCCGGCTCGGCCGCCGGGTCCCCGGCGCGCACGCGCCCGAGCAGCGCGTCCACCTGCGCGGGGAGCAGCCCGCCGACCGGGTCGGCCGGGCGGACCGCCGCGGCGCCGGCGGCGAGGTCGCGCACCGCGGCCGCGGTGTGCGCCGCGGCCACCTCGAACACGTCGGCGGTGTCGCCGAGCTCGGAGACCAGGCCGTGCGCGGAGCGCGCGAGCGCCGAGACCCGCTTCTGCACCGCGTCCGCCGACGGGCCCGCCCACGTGTCCCACAGCGGCCCGAGGTCCTCGGCCGTCTCGACGTGCTGGCGGCGCACCAGCGTCACGGCCTCCCGCAGCGCCTCGGCCTGGGCGGCGAGGGCGGCCGGGTCGGGCAGCTCGCGGGCCTCCGCGCCGGCGCGCCGGACCGTCGCCGGGTCGGTGTCGGGGCCCGCCGGGACGCCGCGCCACCGCGGGGGCAGCGCCGACCAGCGCGCCAGGTGTGTGGTCAGCACGCCGACCGCGGCGTCGACGGTGGTCAGCAGCGTCGCGCGGTCCGGGCCGGCGAGGTCGACCGGACCGGGAGCGGGCGCGAGCCGGAGCGGGCGCGCGGGGCGGTTCACCCGACGGGGCGCGGCACGCCTCGCGGACCCGCCGCGCTCGACCCGCCGGCGCCGTCGGGCGCGGGGTCGGCGTCGTCGGGGCCGGGGACGTCCGCGCCGGTGGTGGCCGGGGTCTGCGGGGCAGCTCCGGGATCGGCGGGGGTGCCCTGGTCGCTGCCCGCCGCCTGGAGGTGCTCGGCGAGGTCGCCGACCGCGCCGGCGTGGGCGCGCAGCAGCGCGACGGCCGAGAGCGTGCCGTCGGGGGCCTCGCCCTGCTCGGTGCTCAGGCGGTCGGCGAGGCGGTGCAGGTCGCGGGCGCGGCCGGTGACGGCCTCGACGACCTCGGGGAGATCCGGCGGCGGGCCGGGCTCGTCGGTGTCGTCGGTGTCGTCCGCCCCGGCGGTGTCGTGGCCGAGGTCGGCGAGCAGGTCGTCGAGATGACGGGCCGGGCCGTGAACGGGCGGGACCGAGTCCATCCGCGTCCTCCGCGTCCGGCCCGCGCCGAGGCGCGGGGCTGTGCCGACGTCCGCCAGGTTAACGCGTGGCGGCACGACGGTGGGCGGGAACCCGGTACCGGCGCGCCCGGACACGCGGGCACCTCGCCGCTGGTGACGACGCCACCACGGTGTGTGGTCGTCGCGTCAGCGGACGGTCGAGACGAGCCCCGCGAGACGGTCGGCGACCTCGCCGGCGACCACCTGGGTGGGCGCCTCGACCATCACGCGCACGAGCTGCTCGGTGCCCGAGGGACGCAGCAGCACCCGGCCCCGGCCCCCGAGCTCGGCCTCGGCGGCGGCGACGGCGTCGGCGACCTCGGCCGACGAGCCGACCGCGGCCTTGTCGGCGACCGGCACGTTGACCAGCACCTGGGGCAGCCGGGTCATGACCGCGGCGAGGTCGGCGAGGGTCCGCCCGCTCTGCGCCATGCGCGCCATCAGACGCAGTGCGGTGAGCAGCCCGTCGCCGGTGGTGGCGTGCGTCGGGAGCACCACGTGCCCGGACTGCTCGCCGCCCAGGGAGAACCCCCCGGCCCGCAGCTCCTCGAGCACGTAGCGGTCGCCCACCGCGGTGGTGCGCAGCGCGACGCCGGCGTCGGCCATCGCGAGGTGCAGCCCGAGGTTGCTCATCACCGTCACGACCAGCGTCGCGTCGGCCAGCTCGCCGCGCTCGAGCAGGTCGAGGGCCAGGATCGCGAGGATCTGGTCGCCGTCGACCACGCTGCCGTCGGCGGCGACCGCGAGGCAGCGGTCGGCGTCGCCGTCGTGCGCGATGCCCAGGTCGGCGCCCTCGGCGACCACCGTGCGGGCCAGCGCCTCGATGTGGGTGGAGCCGACGCCGTCGTTGATGTTCCAGCCGTCGGGCTCGGCGTGCAGGGCCGTCACCCGGGCGCCCGCGGCGGCGTACGCGCCGGGCGCGGCGGTCGACGCGGCGCCGTGCGCGCAGTCGACGACGACGTGCAGGCCCGCCAGCGGCGTGGGCGTCGCCCCGGCGAGGTGCTCGACGTAGCGGTCGAGCGCGTTCGGCAGGTCGCGCACCCGGCCGATGTCACGGCCGGTGGGACGGGCGCCGGGATCGGTCCCGCCGACCCGCGCCTCGATCGCGTCCTCGACGGCGTCGGGCAGCTTGTGCCCGCCGGCGGCGAAGAGCTTGATGCCGTTGTCGGGCATCGGGTTGTGCGACGCGGAGATCATGACGCCGAGGTCGGCGTCGAGCTCCGCGGTCAGGAACGCGACGGCCGGCGTCGGCAGCACGCCGACGCGCAGCACGTCCGCCCCCGCGGCGGCGAGGCCCGCGGTGACCGCGGCCTCCAGCATCTCGCCGCTGGCCCGCGGGTCGCGGCCGACGACCGCCACGGGTCGTGCCGCCGCGCCACGCCGACCCTCGGCGCGGGCGTGCTCGGAGAGCACGCCCACGGCCGCCGCGGAGACCGCGGTCGCCAGCTCGGGCGAGAGGTCGGCGTTGGCCAGGCCCCGGACACCGTCGGTGCCGAAGAGCCTGGGCCGAGGGGTCGAGCTCCGCTGCGCTGCGTCTCCCGCCATCAGCGCTTCGAGTACTGAGGAGCCTTCCGGGCCTTCTTGAGGCCGTACTTCTTGCGCTCCGTGGCCCGCGCGTCGCGGGTGAGGAAGCCGGCCTTCTTGAGGCCCGGACGGTCGTCGGGGTCGACCTCGACGAGCGCCCGCGCGAGGCCGAGGCGCAGGGCGCCGGCCTGGCCCGACGTGCCGCCGCCGGTGAGGGTGGCGTAGACGTCGAACTGCTCGGTGCGCTCGGTGACGACCAGCGGCTCGCGGATGAGCTGCTGGTGCACCTTGTTCGGGAAGTAGTCCTCGAACGCCTTGCCGTTGCAGACGATGCGCCCGGTGCCCGAGACGAGGCGCACGCGGACGATGGCCTCCTTGCGGCGGCCGACCGTCTGGACGGGCCGGTCGATGCCGGCGAACACCGGAGCGGCGGTCTCGCCGAAGACGTCGGCATCGGCGCCGTCCTCGTCGGCGTCGGAGCTCACGACGTCGGCGACGACCTGGTCGTCGGCGGGGTCGTCACCGGGCTCGTCGGTCGCGTCGACGGGCGTGCCGCCGACGGCGCCCTCGGGCAGGTCCGCCGCCTCGGCGAGCGTCTGCGCCGCGTCGTTGTCGGCGACCTCGGGGAGGTCGGTCGCGTCGTCAGGGGTGGTCACTGGCTCACCTGTCGAATCTCGTACGGCACCGGCTTCTGCGCGGCGTGGGGGTGCTCGGGGCCCGCGTAGACCTTGAGCTTGCTGCCCATCGCCCGGCCCAGCCGGTTCTTCGGGAGCATGCCCTTGATGGCCTTCTCGACCAGGCGCGCCGGGAAGCGCTCCAGCTCCTCGCCCACCGTGCGGGCCTTGAGCCCGCCCGGGTAGCCGCTGTGGCGGTAGACGAAGCGGTCGTCGCGCTTGCCGCCCGTGAGGGCGATCTTCTCCGCGTTCACGATGATCACGAAGTCACCGGTGTCGACGTGCGGCGCGTACGTGGGCTTGTGCTTGCCCCGCAGCAGCGTGGCGCTCTGGCTGGCCAGGCGGCCGAGCACGATGTCGGACGCGTCGATGACGTGCCAGGCGCGATCGATGTCGCCGGGCTTCGGACTGAACGTGCGCACGGAAGCTACCTCGTCACGGACGGCTGGGCGGGTCGGCTCGGGGCCCGGCCTGTGGAGGGGTCGAGCGGGGTCGAGCGGGGTCGTGCTCGCGCGGGACGAACACCGCGCAACGATCCTCCAGAGTACGCGCCGCCTCGCGGACGACGCCGACCACCCCCTGCGGGGGCAGCGCGTCACGCCCGGAACATCGCCCCGACCCCGGCCTCGGTCTCCATGTACTGCTGGGTGGCCTGGTCGGTGCGCCCGCGGATCTGCGCGAGCAGCTCCTTGAGATCGTTCCACGCCGCGTCGATCTGCTGCTGCTGCTGGCGGTAGAAGTCGGACGACGCGCCGTCCCACACGGCGAGCTGCCCCACCGCGGTGCGGACGTCCTGGAGCTGCGCCTCGATGGCCGCGTGCGAGCTGTTGATGTCCTGGCTCGCCTGCTGGAGCGCGCCGAAGCGGACCTTGATGTTGTCCGGGCTGGTCATGGTGTCCTCGTCTCCCTGGGTCTGCGGTCGGTGGTCGGGGGCGCTCAGCCCAGGGCGCTCGAGATGGTGCCGCCGCCCGGGGTGCCCGCACCGCCGGCACCGCCGGAGGGCCCGCCGGCGTCGCCGAGCACGTTGAGCATCGAGGCCGCCTCGGCCTCGTTCGCCGCGTAGCGGCCGGCGCCGGAACGCACCCGCTCCGCGATGCCGAGCAGCGCGTCGTTGATGCGCTTGGCGTCGATCTGCCAGCGGACCATCGTCCCCTGGAAGGCGGTGGAGCCCTGGCCCTGCCAGTCGGCGACCAGGGGCTCGAGCCGGCCCTGGAGCGACCGCAGCTGGCCCTGGAGCTCGCCGTTGATGGTCTCCAGCCGGCCGGCCACGCTGACCATGACGTCGGTCTGGGTGCCGAATCCTCCCGCCACGCCACACCTCCTCTCGTCGCGGAGCCCGCGGGCCCCGTGTGCTCGTTGCGGATCGAGCATGACGACCGCGCCCGGGGCGTGGTGGCCGTTTCGGAGAAGTCGCGGGAAGTCGCCTCAGCCCGTCGGTTCGAGGGTCTCCACGACCTGCGCGCAGGCCGCGAGCACGCGGCGCGCCTCGGCGTCGTCGAGACCGTGCCGGCAGCCGACGCTCACCATCGACGGCGCGGACACCACGACGAACCAGTCGACGCGCACGCCGGGCGCGGGGTCCTGGCGGTAGCGGGCCACCTCGCGGTCGCCGAACTCGGTGCGCTCCTCGTAGCCCGACACCGGGTCCCCGCCGGCCCGCGCCGCCTCGTACTGCCCGGCGAGCTGGGCCCGGGCGCGCGCGGGGTCCGCCGCGCTCGCCGGGTCGAGCGGGTTCTCCTGGACGGCGACCAGGTCGGTGCCCCGCGGGGCGCCCGCCGGCCGCAGCAGCAGGCGCCGGGCCCCGGGGTCACCGCCCGCCTCGACCCAGCCGATCGGGGCGACGAAGGTCTGCCCGCCGACGACGACCGTGGTGCCCGACGGGCCCTGCAGCGCCCGGACCCCGAGCACCACGCCGGTGACCAGCGCGAGCACGGCCAGCAGGGCGACGATCACCGCGCCCACGCCGACGCGTCCCCGCGCGGGGGGCGGGCGGCGGGCGGGCAGGTGCCGGCGGGCGGGCAGGTGGCGCGGCGGGTCCGGCACCGGCTCGACGAGGTCGGTGTCGTCGACGGGGTCGGCCGGTGCCGTGAGGTCGTCGTCCCCGTGGTCGTCCCCGTCGTCGTCCCCGTCGCCCACCCGGCGCACCGGCACCCGCACGTCCGTGTGCTCCGGCGAGGTCGGCGTCAGCCAGGCCGGGACGTCGGCCGGGGCGCCCAGGTCCTCGGTGCGCTCCCCCGGCGCCGGCGGCAGCGGGGCGGTGGGCGGGTCCAGGAGCGGCCCCGAGCGCGGGCCGGCGTACCCGGCCGCGACCGCGGCGACGGCGGCCGCCGGCACCCTCGCGCCCCCGCGCCGGGTCGCCTCGTCCTCGCGCACCACCACCAGCGCGCCGTGGGCGACGACCGACCGCGGCTCGGTGGCCACGGTGGCGGGCACGCCCAGCTCGCGGTGCACGAGGGCCGCGAGCAGCGGGATCCGCGCGCCGCCACCGGTCAGCCGCACCCCGTCGAGGTGCTCGGGCCCGGTGCCGGCGTCCGCGAGGGTGTCGGCGAGCAGGTCGACGACGCCGCGCAGCGCCGGGCGCAGGACCTCGGTGAGCTCGCCCCGCGACAGCCACGCCGCCGTGACCCGCCCGGGCAGCGGGACCGCCGCCTGCTCGGCGTCCGAGAGCTGCTCCTTCGCCGCGCGCACGTCGTCGAGCAGCACCTGGCGGTGGCGCCGGTCGGCGAGCGTGGTCCCGGCGACGACCTCGCGCACGCGGTCGGTCTCGCGGTCGTCGGCGTCCGGGTCGTCGCCCAGCGAGGTGAGCAGGTGGCCGAGCAGCAGCTCGTCGGCGTCGTCGCCGCCGAACCGGTGCTCCTCGCGGCGGGCGAGCAGCCGCGCGCCCCCGCAGCGGCCCGGCACCGGGGCCAGCACGGCCGCCGACGCGCCGCGCGCCCCGAGGTCGAGCACGGCGACCGGCCGCGGGCGCGCCGTCTCCCGCGGGCGCAGCCACGTCGCGTGGGCGGCCGCCGCGACCGGCTCCGCGACCAGCGTGAGGTCCTCGGCGAGCCCCGACCCGGCGCGGCGCAGCACCTCGCGGCGCCCGGCGTCCCAGCCCGCGGGGTGGGACAGGACGAGGTGGCGGGGCCGCCCGCCGCGCAGGAGCGGCCCGGCGCGGTCGAGGACCCCGGCGAGCACCGCGCCCCACGCCTCGGAGACCCCGACCACGCGGGTGCCGAGCAGCAGGTCGGGCTCGTCGACGCGCAGCCGCGGCGTCGGCTCGTAGCGCGACGGGTCGGTGGGCGCGAGGCGCCGGGCCGCGGCGCCGACCACGAGCGCGGTGCCGTCGGCCGGCGCGAACACCGCGGCGAGGTCGTTCGCCAGGTCGGTGGGGTCGACCGACTCGACGGACGGCTCGGTCGGGCCGGTGTCGACCGCCGCCGCCACCGTCGTCACGCCCAGGTCGATCGCGACGACCGGACCGTCGCTCACGCGTCCTCCGCGGCGGCGTCCGGCACGGCCGTGATCGGCGGATCCGGGTCGCGCCAGCCCACCTGCACGAGGCGCTCGCCGTGCCGGCGCGAGACCAGCCAGCCGCGTCCCGGCGGCTGCGGACCGGGCCGCACGGTGCCGAGCAGGACGCCCTCGTCGCGGCTGCCGCTCATGATGATCCCGGGCGAGGACAGCTCGCGCAGCCGGGCCAGCACCGGCTCGAACAGCGCCCGCGACGCCCCGCCGGTGCGCCGCGCGACGACGAGGTGCAGGCCGACGTCGCGGGCCTGGGGCAGCAGGTCGAGCAGGGCGGTCAGCGGGTTGGTGGTGGCGCCGGCGACGAGGTCGTAGTCGTCGACCAGCACGAACACGTCGGGCCCGGTCCACCACGAGCGCGCCCGCAGCTGCTCGGGGGTGACGTCGGGACCGGGCAGGCGGCGCTGCAGGGAGCCGACGAGCTCGCTCATCGCCTCGGTGAGCGCCTGCGCCGAGGACGTGTAGGAGATGAGGTGCTCGCTCGCCACCGCGCCGAGCAGCGAGCGCCGGTAGTCGACGATCATCAGCCGCGCCTGGTCGGGCCGGTACCGGGTGACGATCTGGTGGGCGAACCCGCGCAGCAGCGCCGTCTTGCCCGACTCCGCGTCGGCGAAGCACACGAAGTGCGGGTCGGCGGCGACGTCGAGCACCACCGGCGCGAGGCGCTCCTCCGACAGGCCCAGCGGCAGCAGGTGCGGGCGCCCCTCGTCCGGGCCGGGCAGCGACTCGACCCCGACGCGCTCGGGCAGCAGCCGCACCCGCGGGGCCCCGGTGCCGCCCCACGCGGCAGCGACGCGGGTGACGAGCTCGCCGGTGGCGCGCCCGAGGTCCTCGGTCTCGGCGACGCCGTCGAGGCGGGGCAGCGCGGTGAGCACGTGCAGCTTCTCCCGCGACAGCCCGCGGCCCGGCCGCCCGGCGGGCACCACGGCGGCGACGCGGCGGTCGAGCTCGGACTCCGACGGGTCGCCGAGGCGCAGCTCGAAGCGGGTGCCGAGCAGGTCCTTGAGCGCCGGGCGCAGCTCCGCCCAGCGGCTGGCGGAGATGACGACGTGCACCCCGTACGACAGCCCGGCGGTGGCCAGCGAGATCACCGTCTGCTCGAGCGCCTCGTGCTCGCTGCGGAACGCGTGCCAGCCGTCGACGACGAGGAAGACGTCGCCGAGCATGTCGCTGCCGCCGGTCCCGGGGGCGAGCTCGCCGCGGCGCCGCCGGGCCCGCAGGTCGGCCATCGACTCGAGCCCCGCCTCGCGGAACCAGCGCTCGCGGCCCGCGAGCAGCGCCGCGACCTCGGCCACGGTGCGGCGCACGAGGTCGGGCTCGCCGCGCCCGGCGACCGTGCCGACGTGGGGCAGCCCGGCGAGCCCCGCGAGCGTGCCGCCGCCGAGGTCGACCGCGTAGAACTGCACCTCCGCCGGGGTGTGGGTCAGCGCCGCACCGGCGATCAGCGTGCGCAGCAGCGTCGACTTGCCCGACTGCGGGCCGCCCGCCACCACCACGTGCCCCGCGGCGCCCGCGAGCTCGGCCCACAGCACGTCGCGGCGCTGGTCGTAGGGCCGGTCGACGATGCCCACCGGCACCGCGAGCGCGCCGTTGGCGGGGAACCCGGGCGCGGTGAGCCCGCGGTCGGGGGTCGCGGTCAGCGGCGGCAGCAGCGCGTCGAGGGTGGCCGGGTCGGCCAGCGGCGGCAGCCACACCTCGTGCGCGGGCGGGCCCTGCCCGCGCAGCCGTTCGACGACGACGTCGAGCACCGACGGGGTGCCGCTGCGGGGCCCGATCACCGCCGGCGGGCCGGCCGCGGGCACGTGCCCGTTGCTCTCCAGCACCGTCGGCGCCGCCGGCTCGACCCACTGCGCCGAGAACGGCCGCGGGCGCATCTCGCGGGGCAGCGGCGACGCGTCGGGCACGACGCGCTCGGCCGCACGGTGCGGCGCCGACACGTAGCCCGCCTTGAACCGGATCATCGTCGACGACTCGACCTTGAGGTAGCCCGAGCCGGGCACCGCCGGCAGCTCGGCCGCGTCCGCCACCCCGAGCACGGCCCGGGAGTCCGACGCCGAGAACGTCTTGAGCCCGATCCGGTACGACAGGTGCGAGTCGAGGCCCCGCAGCCGGCCTTCCTCGAGGCGCTGCGAGGCGAGCAGCAGGTGCATCTGCAGCGAGCGGCCCAACCGCCCGATCGCGACGAACAGCTCGGCGAAGTCGGGCTTCTGGCTCAGCAGCTCGGAGAACTCGTCGACGACGACGAACAGCGTCGGCAGCGGCTCGAGCGGCGCGCCGTTCTCCCGCGCGCGCTCGTACTCGGTGACGTTGGCGAGGTTGCCCGCCGCGCGCAGCAGCTCCTGGCGGCGCTGCATCTCGCCGGCCAGCGCGTCCTGCATGCGGTCGACGAGGCTCAGGTCGTCGGCCAGGTTGGTGATCACCGCGGCGACGTGCGGCGCCGGCGCGAGGCCCGCGAACGTGGCGCCGCCCTTGAAGTCGACGAGCACGAGGTTGAGCGCCTCGGACGAGTGCGTGGTGATCAGGCCCAGCACCAGGGTCCGGAGCAGCTCCGACTTCCCGCTGCCCGTGGCGCCGACGCAGAGCCCGTGCGGGCCCATGCCCTCCTGCGCCGCCTCCTTGATGTCGAGGTCGACCGGCTCGCCGTCCGCCGACACCCCGAACGGCACGCGCAGCCGGTCGCGCAGCGGGCGGGGACGCCAGGCGCCGGCGACGTCGAAGGTGTCCGGCTCGCCCTCGACCCCGAGCAGCTCGAGGATGCCGGGGCTGGTGAGCAGCGGCTCCTCCTCGCCCGCGCCGACCGCCGGGGTGCGGCACGGGGCGAGACGGCGCGCGAGGGCCTCGGCCTCGGCGGCGCCGAGCGCGTCGGGGCGCCCGAACCACTCGACGCCCTGCCGCCCGACCGCACCGATGCGCCCGTCCCCCTCCGTGTCCAGGACGAGCCCCAGCCCGCGCCGGGAGGTCAGCGTGCCGAGGGTGTCGGACAGGTCGATCAGCGTGACCGCGCCCAGGCCCTCCTCGAGCAGGATCTGCTCGGAGCCCAGGACCTCGGCGTCCTCGAGCACCACGACGACGTGGCGGGTGTCGGCCGCGGGCGCCGCGCCGCGGGTGAACCGGCCCCGCCCGGCCAGCTCCGGGGCGAGCCACGACTCCACGGCGGCCAGCGACGACGTCACCATCCGCACCGGCCCGGCGCCGTCGGACAGCCGCGGGTGCGCGACGTGCGGCAGCCACTTCACCCACTCCCACTCCGCGCGCGCCGGACCGGTCGCCGCCACCGCGACGACCAGGTCGTCCGGGCTGTGGAAGGTCACGAGCTGCGCCACGATCGCGCGCACGAGGCCCCGGCGGGCCTCGGCGTCCCCGCCGGCCACGGCCACCGACGCGAAGGCGCGCAGCGACACCGCGGTGGGCAGGTCCGGGACGATCGAGTGGGTGCGCACGAACCGGCGCAGCGCGACGGTGGCCACCGGCTCGAGGTCGTCCACCGGGCCCGTCTGCGGCGGCACCAGGGCGGTGGCGAGGCGCTGCGAGCCACGGCCGACCCGCACGTGGGCGAAGTCGGGGTCCGCGGGCCGGCGCTCCCACATCCGCGCGCCCCGCGCGAGCCCGACCAGCGTCGCGGGGTCGGGGTGGGTCCACTCCAGGGCGCGGCGCTGGTCGACCGCGGTGTCCCGCGCCCGGCGGCGCATCTGCGCGAGGTAGCGCAGGTAGTCCTTGCGGTCCTCGTCGGACTCGGCCCGCCGCTGCGCGCCGCCGCGGGTCACGCCGCCGGCGACCATGCCCAGCGTCGAGAGCGCGAACATGCCGCCGAAGAGCCACGACGTCGGGTTGTCGACGCCGATGACGACGATGAACCCGAGCGAGCCGACGACCATGAGCAGCGGCAACAGCCGCAGCAGCGGCGAGGTCGGCGTCACGCGGGGGATCTCCGGGGGCGCCTCGAGGTGGACCTCGCCGGAGGGCACCTCGGGCGGCGCCAGCCGCGCGGCGCGCCGGAAGACCCGTGTGCCCACCGCCCGTCCCCCGTTCCCCCGATCGCACCACCCCACCCCGTCGGTCCGGCCATACTAGGGAGCCGCGGGCCGCCCCGGGTCCGTCTCGACGAACCGCCCGAGAGATCCTCGCGCAGATCTCCGACGCGGGAGGAGCGCATGACGAGCACCGCCCGGACCGGCCGTGACGCGGCGCTGCCCGGACGCCGTCCCGCGGGCGACGACGACCGGCTCTCGCTGCCGTCGGGCGCGGTGGCCGCGGCGAGCCGGGTGTCGGTCCTCGCGCCGCGCACCCGGGTCGACGTCGCGCTCCCGCCCGACGTGCCGCTGGCCGACCTGCTGCCCGTGCTGCTGGACATGACCGGCGAGTCCGCCCGGGGCTCCGGCGCCGGCTGGACGCTGGCGCCGCTGGGCCAGGGCCCGGTCGACCCGGCGCGCACCCTGACCTCGCTCGGCGTGCTCGACGGCGACCAGCTCGTGCTGCGCCGCCGCGCCGACGCCGCCCCGCCGCCCCTGTTCGACGACGTCGTCGACGCGGTGGCGGAGGCGACGCCGGCGAGCTACCGGGCCTGGGGACCCGGGATCGCTCGGGTGCTCGGGCTGTGCGGGCTCGCGCTCGGGCTCGCGGGCGCCGTGCTCGCCCTCGTCGTGGTCGGGCGCGCGCCGGGCACCGCGGGCGGGCTCGGCACCGCGGCCGTCGCCGGCGTCGCGGCGCTCGGTGCGCTGGCGCTCGCGGCCGTGTGCACCCGGGTGCTCGACGAGACGGGCGCGGGGTCGGTGCTCGCGGCCGGGGCGGTGGCGCTGGCCGCGGTCGCCGGCGTCGCGGCGGTCCCCTGGAGCGCGCCCGGGCCGCTCACCGCCACCGCGGACGCGCCCCAGCTGCTGCTCGGCGCCGCCCTCGCCGCCGCGGTGGCCGCCGCATGCCTGCTCGCGCTCGGCCGCGCCGGACGCACCGGGGTCGCCGCGCTGCTCGGCGCCCTCACCGCCGCCGTCCTGGTCGTGCTCGCCGCGGGCGTCGCGACGGTCGTCGACGCGGGCGACGCCGCCGGGATCGCGGCCGGGGCCGGCGCGCTGGCGCTCGTCGCGTCGGCGCTGCTGCCCCGCACCGGCATCGCGCTCGCCCGCCTCCCGCTGCCCCGCGTCCCGGGGTCGGCCGAGGAGCTCGCCGACGACCCCGGTGTCGCCGAGCACGCCGACATCGAACGGCGCGCCGACCGCGCCCACGCCGCCCTCTCGGGACTGGTCGTGGGGTGCGGGGCGGTCACCGCCGGCGCGGTCGCGGTGCTGGCGCTCGCGCCCGTCGGCGGGTGGCGCGGCGTCGCCGGCTGGGTCCTCGCCGTGCTGCTCACCGCCCTGCTCGCGCTGCGCTCGCGCACCTACGCCAACGGCGTGCAGGCGGTCGCCCTGCTGGTGTGCGCGCTGCTGGCCGGCGCCGGCCTGGTGGTCGGCTGGCTGCTCGTCGCCCCGCCGCTCGTGGCGCTGCTCGCCGTACCCGCCGTGTCGCTCGCGGCGGGGGCCGGCGCGCTCGTGCTGGGCGTCGTCGTGCCCCGGCGGCGGTTCTCGCCGGTCGCGCGCCGGGCCGTCGACATCGCCGAGGCCGTCGGGATCGCCGCGGTGCTGCCGGTCGCGCTCGCGGTCATGGACCTGTACACCGCGATGCGGCTGCTGTGAGACGCCGTGCCGCCGGAGCCGCTCTGCTGATGGCCGCCCTCGTCGCGCTGCCCGCCGCCGCGCCGGCGCCCACGCGCGCTCCCGTGCCCCCGGCGCCCGACCCGGCCGCCCTCGCCGTGCTCGACCCCGCCGCCGACGCCGTGCCCGGCGCGCGCCGCCTCGCGCCGTGCCCCGCGGCGCTGCCGCCGGCGCCGTCCGGGCTCGGGTTCGGCGACCTGCCTCCCGGCCCGGACCCCGCCGCCGCGTGGACCGGCGGCCGCGGCGAGGGCCAGACCGTGGCCGTGATCGACACCGGCGTCGCCGCGCACCCGCGCCTGGGCGACCGCGTGGTCGACGGCGGCGACTTCGTGGCCGGCGACGCCGGCACCGACGACTGCGACGGGCACGGCACCGCGGTCGCCGGGGTCCTCGCCGCCGGCCCCGCGCCCGGCGACCTGCTCGTCGGCGTCGCGCCCGGCGTCCGCGTGCTCGCGGTGCGCCAGACCAGCGCCTTCTACGGCGCCGACGGACGATCGGGGCTGGGCGACGTCACCACGCTCGCCCGGGCCGTGCGCCACGCCGCCGGCACCCCGGGCGTCGGGGTGCTCTCGCTCGCCCTGGCCGCCTGCCGCACCCCCGGCCAGGTCGCCGACCCCGCCGACGCGCCCGCCCTGGGCGCCCTGCGCGCGGCGGTGCGCGACGCGGTCGACCGGGGCGTCGTGGTCGTCGCCGCCGCGGGCAACACCGGTCCCGGCTGCCCGCCCAACACCGGGACCGGCGTGGCGAGCATCCCGGTGCCCGCCTGGTTCGGCGACGACGTCCTGGCGGTCGGCGCCGTGGACGACGCCGGCGCCCCCGACCCGTCATCGCTGGCCGGCCCCTGGGTCGACATCGCCGCCCCCGGCCGCGCCCCGTCCTCGCTCGCCGCGCGCGGCGGCGGGCTCACCACCGCGCTCGCGGCCCCGGACGGCGCGACCGCGCCCCTGGTCGGCACCAGCTTCGCCGCCGCCCGGGTCGCCGAGGGCGCCGACCTGCTGCGCGCCCGCGACCCCGCGACGCCGGCCCGCGAG
>NZ_JBHSKG010000015.1:0-180695 GCF_042657905.1 Actinomycetospora rhizophila
CTCGCCACCCCGACGTCCTTGCCGCCCAACGCCGCGAACGCGCCCGCGTCCGCAGCGAACGCCAACAACGCTGGGGGCGTCCCCGAGCCGCCTGAACTCGGTGAACGTTCATGGTCAACGCACTAGCGAGATCACGAGCACCTCCCGCACCCGGCCCTCGCCGTCCGGGTGCACGACGTGCCCGTGATCTCCACTCGCCGCCGACCCGCCTGTGATCAACGGGGACTTCCGGCGCGTAGAAGCAGCGAACAGCGCGTTCGCTGCATCCTGGCCCGGCCCACCTGGCCCACCGCCCCCCGAACGAACGACGCCCTCGCTGCTCCGGGAGCAGCGAGGGCGTCGTCCGTGTCGGCACCTAGCTGTTCATCTGCTTCTGCATCTCCTCGACGACGGTCGGGTCGACGAGCGTGGACGTGTCGCCCAGCTCCTCGCCCTCGGCCAGGTTCTTGAGGAGTCGCCGCATGATCTTCCCCGACCGCGTCTTGGGGAGGTCGCTCGCGAAGATGACCGTGGCCGGGCGGGCCAGCTTCCCGATCGACTGGGCGACCTGCTCGCGCAGGGCCTGCTCCAGCTCCTCGGTGCCCTGCTTGTCGCCCCGCAGCGACACGAAGGCGACGATCGCCTGGCCGGTGTCGTCGTCCTTGCGCGCCGCGACCGCGGCCTCGGCGACGTCGGCGTGCTCGACCAGCGCGCTCTCCACCTCGAAGGTCGAGAGACGGTGACCGGACACGTTGACGACGTCGTCGATGCGGCCCATCAGCTGGATGTCGCCGTCGGCGTCGTACTTCGCGCCGTCACCGGCGAAGTACGCGTCGGAGTACTTCGACCAGTAGGTGTCGCGGAAGCGCTCGTCGTCGTTGTAGAGCGTGCGCATCATGCCCGGCCAGGGCTGGGTGAGCACGAGGTTGCCGGTCTGCTCGACGCCGAGCTGGTTGCCCTCGTCGTCGCGGATCTCCGGCCGCACGCCCGGGAACGGCTGCTGCGCCATGCCGGGCTTCAGGTGGGTGATGCCCGGCAGCGGCGTGATCAGGATGTGCCCGGTCTCGGTCTGCCACCAGGTGTCCATGATCGGTGCCTTGCCGCCGCCGACGTGCTCGCGGTACCACTCCCAGACGTCGGGGTTGATCGGCTCACCGACGCTGCCCAGGATCCTGATCGACGACAGGTCGTGGCCCTGGGCGTGCTGCTCGCCCCACTTCATGTGCGACTTGATGGCGGTCGGCGAGGTGTACAGGATCGTGACCCCGTACTTCTCGACGATCTTCCACCAGACGTCCTTGTCCGGGTAGCCGGGGACGCCCTCGTAGAGCACCGACGTGCAGCCGTTGGCCAGCGGGCCGTAGGTGATGTAGCTGTGCCCGGTGATCCAGCCGATGTCGGCCGCGCACCAGTACACCGAGTCGTCCTTGACGTCGAAGACGAGGTTGTGGGTCGTCGCGACGCCCAGCAGGTAGCCGGCCGTGGTGTGGACGACGCCCTTGGGCTTGCCGGTCGAGCCCGAGGTGTAGAGGAGGAAGAGCAGGTCCTCGGAGTCCATCGGCTCGCACGGGCAGCTCTCGGGGTCGTCCGAGACGTTCGCCGTCAGGTCGTCGAGGTAGATGTCCCGGTCGCCCATCGGGATGTCGGCGCCGCTGCGCTTGACGACGACGACCTTCTCGACGGTGGTCGGCCCGGCGTCGAGGCCCTCGTCGGCGTTCGTCTTCTGCGCGCCGGACTTGCCGCCGCGCATCGCCTCGTCCTGGGTGATCAGGACCTTGCACTCGAGGTCGTTGCAGCGCTCGGCGACGGCCTTGCCGCTGAAGCCGCCGAACACCACGGTGTGGGGCGCGCCGAGCCGGGCGCAGGCGAGCATCGCCACGACCGCCTCGGGGATCATCTGCATGTAGATCCCGACGGGCACGCCCTTGCCGACGCCGAGCTCCTTGAGGCCGTTGGCCATCTTCACGACCTCGCGCTGGAGGTCCGAGAACGTGATGTCCCGGGCCTCCGGCGAGTCGGGGCCCTCGTCGGGCACCACGTGCAGGGCGACCTTGTCACCCTTGCCGCCCTCGACGTGGCGGTCGACGCAGTTGTAGCAGGCGTTGAGCTTCCCACCCACGAACCACTTCGCGTACGGCAGGTTCCAGTCGAGGACCTCGTCGTAGTCCTGGAACCAGTCCAGGCGCGCCTTGGCCTGCTCGTCCCAGAACTCCCGGAGGTCCTGGTCCTTCATCTCCGGCCGCACGTTGGCCGTCTTCGACAGCTCCGGGTCCGGCGGGTAGGTCTTCCCCTCGGTGGCCGTCTGTTCCGACATCCGCGTGTGCCTCCCGGTCGGTCTGCGGGCACCGGCCGGCGCCGGTCGACGCCGTGTGCCCCTGGCTGTGTGCGCAGCGTCATGCACAACCCGCTCCGTGACAACGGTGCGTTCGGAGGGGCCGGGGACAGGGCGGCGAGGACCGTCTGCACCAGCAGTGTGACGATCTGTGCGTGCCCCGACCCGACCACCCGGACGCGGAACGTCGTCATGCGGACGGTGTCGCTGTTCCTCATGCCCGATTGTGGCGTGGCTTACGCACCTCCTTCGTTCACGGCGGCTTCACCGTCGACGGCGTGGCCGACCTGCTCGGTCCGGCCGCCCGGGCGGCGCTGGACCGCGGCGAGACCACCCCCGCGCGCCGGGCGGTCCGCGACGCCGGCGTCGCGGGCACGCTGGTGCGCCTGTTCCTGCTGGGTGACGCGGTCCCGCGCGCCGAGGTCGCGGCCGCCCTCGACCCCGCCGACCTGGACGAGGCCGTCGCCGCCGGGCTGCTGACCGACCGGGACGGGCAGATCCGCGCGGCGCTCGACCTGCGCCCGCACGGGGACGCGGCGATCCCCGACGCGGCGCCGTGGTGGGTGCTGTCGGACCTCGAGGTCGGCCCGGCCACCCGCACCGCCGGCCGCGAGCACGTCCTGGGCACCGGGGCCGCGTCGCTCTCGCTGGCCCGGGCGACGGTGCGGCGCCCGGTGGGGACGCTGCTCGACGTGGGCACGGGGTGCGGGGTGCAGGTCCTGCACTGCTCGGGGCACGCGGAGCACTGCACCGCCACCGACGTCTCCGCGCGGGCGCTGGACATGGCGCGGGTGACGTTCGCGCTGTGCGGGCTCGACGTCGAGGTGCTCGCCGGGCCCTGGCTCGAGCCGGTCGCCGGGCGGCGCTTCGACCAGATCGTCAGCAACCCGCCGTTCGTCCCCGGGCCGCCGCAGGTCGACCACGTCTACCGGGACTCGGGCCTCGGCGGGGACGGCGCGAGCGCGCTGCTCGTCGGCGCCCTGCCCGCCCACCTCACCGAGGGCGGCGTCGCGCAGCTGCTCGCGTCGTGGCTGATCACCTCCGAGGACTGGACCGAGCGCCCCCGCACCTGGCTCGCCGAGGCCGCCCGGTCCGCGGCGCCGGGCGGGCTCGACGCCTGGGTGGTGCAGCGCGACGTCGCCGACCCCGCCCTGCACGTCGGGACGTGGCTGCGCGACGCCGGCGTCGACCCCGCCTCGCCGGAGGGGACGGCGCTGTCGGAACGGTGGCTGGACTTCCTGGCCGCGCAGGGCGTGCACGCGATCGGGTTCGGGTTCGTGACGCTGCGCCGGACCGCGGCCGACGTCGCGGGCACCGTCGTCTGCGAGGACCTGCGCCAGTCCCACGACGACCCCCTGGGCCCGGAGATCGAGGCCTGGCTCGACCGGACGGCCTGGCTCGCGCGGCACCCCGGCGAGGCGCTCCTCGACGCCCGCCTGCGCGTGCCCGACACCGTCGCCCTCGAGCGCGGGCTGGTCGGCACCGACGAGGGGTGGGAGCCGGTCGCCGCGACCCTCGTGCGCCTCGACGGGCCGCAGTGGCGCCACGACGTCGACGAGCTCGGCGTCGCGCTGCTCGCGGGGTGCCGCGGGCACCTCCCGCTGCGCGACCTCGTGGAGCTCCTCGCCGTGGCGCACGGCCGGGACCCCGACGAGCTCGCCGCCGCCGCGCTCCCCGTCGTCCGCGACCTCGTGCACCACGGGATGCTGGTCGCACGTGAGGGGTATGGGTCGCCATGACGACCCATATCACTCACGTGGCGAAGCCATGAGAGCCGTCGTGAGCCGGGTCGCGTGGGCCCGGGTCGTGGTGGGCGACGAGGTGGTCGGGGCGCTCGACGGGCCCGGGCTGCTCGTCCTGCTCGGCGTGCACCGCGACGACGGCGGCGGCGCGCCGGCCACCATGGCCCGCAAGCTCCACGAGCTGCGCATCCTGCGCGACGAGCGCTCGTGCGCCGAGACCGGCGCGGGCCTGCTCGTCGTCAGCCAGTTCACGCTCTACGGGGACACGCGCAAGGGCCGCCGGCCGTCGTGGTCGGCCGCCGCCGCGCCGGACGCCGCCCGCGCGGCCGTGGACGCCGTCGTCGATGCGCTGCGCGGGCGCGGCGCCCCCGTCGCGACCGGGAAGTTCGGGGCGGACATGCGCGTTGAATCAGGTAACGACGGCCCGTTCACGGTGCTCGTCGAAGTCTGAACGCCGAGATCTTCGCTCCCCGCCCCGCGTTGCCCGCGAGTGGCGCCCGCCATGCGTCACGCACGACACAGCGGGCACCCCTGACCGGACGGCCCGGGCGGGAACGAACGCCGATCCCGGCGCGTTCGACCTAGTGACGCGGCGCCACCAGCACCTTCGCGCCGCGCAGGGAGGAAGCAATGACGGCGACACTCGCACCGCAGACCGAGTCCGAGACGGTGTTCCCCTCGGTGCCTGCCGAGAGCGACCTCGACGCCCAGGGCCCTGCGGCGGACCTCGTCCGCGTCTACCTCAACGGTATCGGAAAGACCGCGCTGCTGACCGCCGCCGACGAGGTGGAGCTGGCGAAGCGCATCGAGGCCGGCGTGTACGCAGCGCATCTGCTCGAGGAGTCCGGTCAGGACCTCGAGCCGCAGCGCGCGACCGACCTGCGCGCGGTGGCCCGCGACGGCCGCCGTGCCCGTGCGCACCTGCTCGAGGCCAACCTGCGCCTCGTGGTCTCGCTGGCCAAGCGGTACACCGGACGCGGCATGCCGCTGCTCGACCTGATCCAGGAGGGCAACCTGGGTCTGATCCGGGCCGTGGAGAAGTTCGACTACGCCAAGGGCTTCAAGTTCTCGACCTACGCGACGTGGTGGATCCGCCAAGCCATCACCCGCGGCATGGCCGACCAGGCCCGCACCATCCGCCTGCCCGTCCACCTGGTCGAGCAGGTCAACAAGCTGGCCCGCATCAAGCGCGACCTGCACCAGACCCTCGGCCGCGAGGCCACCAACGAGGAGCTGGCGGAGGAGTCGGGGCTCACGCCGGAGAAGGTCGCCGACCTGCTCGACCACAGCCGCGACCCGGTCAGCCTGGACATGCCGGTCGGCTCCGAGGAGGAGGCCCCGCTCGGGGACTTCATCGAGGACGCCGAGGCCACCGACGCCGAGTCGACGGTCATCTCCGGCCTGCTCCACGACGACATGCGCCGCGTCATCGCGACACTCGACGACCGCGAGCAGAACGTCATCCGGCTGCGCTACGGCCTCGACGACGGCCAGCCGCGCACGCTCGACCAGATCGGGCGCCAGTTCGGGCTCTCCCGCGAGCGGGTGCGCCAGATCGAGCGCGAGGTCATGGTCAAGCTCCGTGACGGCGACCGCGCGCGCCGGCTCAAGGCCTACGCCGCGAGCTGACGGCCACCACCCGCTGGCACGCTGCGTGACCGGATCGGTCCCGCAGCGGGCCACCGGGTCGACGCATTGACGGTGACTCGCCGGTAACGGCAGTCTGAACCGCACGGGCCGGATGTGACCCCACTCACGTGGGGTCACCCGGCCCGGCCAGGACCACGTGACGAGCCGACCCTGCGGCGGCCCGTCGGCGACGGGAGACCGGGACGGTCGGGGGCCGGCCCGGTCTTCCGGCTTTTCTCTCCGACCCGTCTAGGGGACCGCGCCCGTGAGGACCACCGGGCGCTCCCCCAGCGGCGACTCCAGCGTCACCTCCAGCGGCGGGTAGACCAGCTCGCGCGTGCACGGGCCCGGGCCGGTGCTGAACTGCTCCACGCGCAGCACGACACGCTCGGCGCCCTGCTCCACCACGCTCAGTCGCGCGTCGGTACACCCGCCCGCGCGCCCGTACACCCCGACGACCGAGTCGCCGCGCGTCCACACCAGCGTCGGCAGGCCGGCCGGCAGCGCGCCGGCGTCCACCCGCCCGGTCGGCAGGGCCGTCGCGCCGGCCGGGGGTGCCGCGGTCAGCGGGTCGGGATCGGCGGGCACGGGCCGGTTCGACGCCGGCGGGGCGTCGGTCGGGATCGTCGGCGGGACACCCGGCTCCGGCGGCGGCGTGTCCGGCTGCCCGCACCCCGCGGCCAGCAGCACCGCGGCCGCGAGCAGGCCGAGGCGCAGGGTCGTCGGCAGGGTCGTCGGCAGGAGACGGCGGCGGTACGTGTGCGGGCGCATGGTCCGACCGACCGTAGGTGCGCCTCCGGCGCTCGTGCGCACTTTCGCGTGCCCCGGCACACGAAAGTGCTCACGTGCGTGTCAGCGCAACCGGCGCGGGCCCGCGTCACGCGGTCCGGGCGGCGGGCCGAGCACGACCGTGACGCCCGTGGAGTGCGCGCCCCGGTCCGCGGCGAGCACCGGGTCGAGCACCAGCGAGCGGATCTCGGGGATCGCGTCGGCGAGGACGCCGATGCGCAGGACGAGGTCCTCGAGGGCCGGCAGGTCGGCGCGCCGGGCGCCCCGGTAGCCGTCGAGCAGCGGGGCGGCGCGCGGGGCGCGGACCAGCGTCGCGGCGTCCATCGTCGACAGCGGGGTGGCCCGGTAGGCCCGGTCGCCGAGCAGCTCGCCGACGACGCCCGCGAGCCCGAACGAGACCAGCGACCCGAACGACGGGTCGTCGCGGATCTCCACGACGCACGGGATGCCCGGCGGCGTCTGCACCTGGACGTACACCTCGTCGGCGCCGGAGAGCTCGACGAGCTGGTCGTAGGCGCTCGAGATCGCCGAGGACTCGGTGAGCCCCACGTGCACCCCGCGCAGGTCGGTGCGGTGCCGCCAGCGCCGGTCGGCGGTCTTGAGCACGACCGCGCCGCCGAGCTCCCGCGCCACCGCGACCGCCTCGTCGGCGGAGCGGACCCGGCGGAACGGGGCGACGACCACCCCGACGCAGCGCAGGAGCGCGTCGGCCTGCTCGTCGGTGAGCACCGTCCGCGGCCCCGGCGCGATGTCGTCCACGAGCGCCCGCGCGGCGTCGACGTCGACCCCCTCGGGCACGACGAAGTCGCCCACCGGTCGCGAGCGCCACTGCGTGTACCGCACCGCCCGGGACAGCGCGAGCACCGCGCGCTCGGGGTTCGGGTACGACGGGATGCTGCCGCGCCCGGGGCCGCCGTCGTGCCCGTTCGCCACCGTGAGCACCTCGGGCACGCCCTCCGAGGCCAGGAACGTCGACACCACCGGCTTCTCGGCGTCCCGGACCGCGTCGGCCAGCGCGCGGGCGTGGTCGGTCGGGTCGGTGGTGATCGCCGGGACGAAGACGACGACGAGGGCGTCGCACTGGTCGTCGGCCAGCAGGTCGGCGACGGCGGCCCGCAGCTCCTCCGCCCCGGCGGCCGTCCCCAGGTCCACGGGGTCGCGGGTCAGGAAGAGCCCCTGCGCGAGCACGACGTCGGCGGCGAGGATGCCGAGCGCGGTCGAGTTGCCGACGATCCCGATCCGCGGGCCCGGCGGCAGCGGCTGGTGGGCCAGCAGCTGGGCGGCGTCGAAGAGCTCGTCCACCGAGTCGACGCGGATGACGCCGGACTGGTCGAACACCGCGGCGACGGCGGCCTCGTCGATGGGCTGCGCGCTGCCCGCGAGGCCCGGGGCGACCGCGACGTGGCGGCCGCTCTTCACCGCGATGACGGGCTTGCGCCGGGCGAGGCGCCGCGCGACGCGGGCGAACTTGCGCGGGTTGCCGAAGGACTCGAGGTAGAGCAGGACGACGTCGGTGTCGGGGTCGGTGTCCCAGTACTGCATGAGGTCGTTGCCCGACAGGTCGGCGCGGTTGCCGGCCGAGACGAACGACGAGAGCCCGAGGCGGCGCTCGGCGGCGGCGGCGAGGATCTGGATGCCCAGCGCGCCGGACTGGCAGAAGAAGCCGACCCGGCCCGGCGGCGGCAGGTGCGGCGCCAGCGAGGCGTTGAGCGACACCTTCGCGTCCAGGTTGATGACGCCCAGCGCGCTCGGCCCCACCACGCGCATCCCGTTCGCCCGGGCGTCGGTGACCAGCTCGCGCTGGGCGGCGAGCCCGGTGGGGCCCGTCTCGCCGAAGCCCGAGGTGATGACGACCAGGGCGCGCACGCCCTTCGACAGGCAGGCGTCGAACACCCCGGGCACCTCGTCGGGCGGCACCGCGAGCACGGCGAGGTCGACGTCGTCGGGGATGTCGGTGACCGACGGGTACGCGCGCACGCCGCGCACCGAGCGCGCCTCGGGGTGCACCGGGTAGACGGGGCCGGTGAACCCGCCGCGCAGCAGGTTCGCGAACACCACGTGGCCGATCTTGGTGCGGTCCGGCGAGGCGCCGACGACGGCCACCGACCGCGGGGTGAGCACGTTGGACACGCTGCGGGCCTCGGCGCGCTGCTCGCGGGAGAGCTGCACCTCGCGGGAGCGCGTCGTCGAGGCGACGTCGAACTCGAGGTGCAGCGTCGAGCCCTCGAGCGCCCGGCTGACCTCGAACCCGGCCTCGCGGAACACCCGCACCATCTGGTGGTTCTCGGTGAGCACCTCGGCGACGAACCGCGTCAGCCCGCACTCGCGGGCGGCCGCCGCCAGGTGCTCGAGCAGGATCGAGCCGAGCCCCCGGCCCTGGTGGTCGTCGCGCACGACGAACGCGACCTCGGCGGCCGGCGTCTCCGCGAGCCGCACGTAGCGCCCGATGGCGATGATCTCCCGGCCGAGCCAGAGGACCAGGGCGACCCGGTCGTGGTGGTCGACCTCGACGAAGTTCTTGAGGTCGCGCTCGGGGATCTGCGGGTAGGGGCTGAAGTACCGGAAGTAGCGGGTCCGGTCCGAGAGCTGCCCGTGGAACGCGACCACGGCGTCGGCGTCGTCGGCGGAGATGGGGCGCAGGTGGGCGGTCGCCCCGTCGGAGGCGACGACGTCGGCCTCCCAGTGGGCGGGGTAGGGCGCGTCGGGGACCGCCCGGACCTCGGCGGTGACGGCGTCGGGATCCGTCTCGGTCATCCTCGCCCTCGCGGAGTCAGGGGCTGCCGGCGTCAATCGCGGGTGTCCTGGGGGTCGAGACCGTGCAGCGGGTAGACCGCGCGCCGGGTCTCGAGCAGGAAGGGGTCGACCTCGACCTCGGTGAACCCGCCCCAGGGCTCCCAGTCGGTCGGGGCGTCCTCGGTCATCGAGGTCGGCAGCGGCCGGCGGGTCTTCTGCGTGGCGTAGGACGTCCAGTCGGCCGGGATGGTGCGGTGCGGGTCGACGTCGCGGTCGAGCACCGTGGCCAGCAGGTGCGTCCACGAGCGCGGCACCGCCCGGAAGAGGCCGTAGCCACCGCCGCCGAGGGCCAGCCACTTGCCGTCGCTGTGCTCGGCGGCGAGCGCCCGCAGGCTCCGGTAGATCGCGCGGTGCCCGTCGACGGTCAGCGAGAGCTCGGCCAGCGGGTCCTCGTGGTGGGTGTCCACGCCGCACTGGGTGACCAGGATCTGCGGCCGGAACGAGCGCAGCAGCCCGGGGACCACCGCGTGGAACGCGCGCAGCCACCCGGCGTCGCGGGTGCCCGGCGGGAGCGCGAGGTTCACCGCACTGCCCGACGCGCTGCCGCGGCCCAGCTCGGAGGCGAAGCCGGTGCCCGGCCACAGGGTGCGCGGATGCTGGTGCATCGAGATCGTCAGCACCCGGTCGTCGTTGTAGAACGCGGCCTGCACGCCGTCCCCGTGGTGGACGTCGGTGTCGATGTAGCAGATGCGCTCGTAGCCGTGGTCGAGCAACCACGAGATCGCGACGGCGCAGTCGTTGTAGACGCAGAAGCCCCAGGCGTGGTCGGCCATCGCGTGGTGCAGGCCGCCCGCGATGTTCACGGCGCGGTCGGCGCGGCCCTCGGCGATCTCGCGGGCCGCGGCGATCGAGCCGCCGCACACCAGCGCGCTCGCCTCGTGCATGCCCTCGAAGATCGGGTTGTCGGTGGTGCCGAGCTGGTGGGCCGGGTCCTCACCGGTGCTCGGGGCCCGGCGCACGGCGTCGAGGTAGGACGCGACGTGGATCCGCTGGACCTCCTCGTCCGGCGCGGGCGAGGGCACCAGCGGCTCGATCCCCTCGAGCACGCCGAGGGAGGTGGCGAGCCGCATCGTGAGGTCGAGACGCACCGGGTGCAGCGGGTGGTCCTCCGAGAGCTTGTAGCCCAGGAGGCCCTCGTCCCACACCACGGAGACGCGGGACGGGTCCACGGTCGGCGCACCGGAGCTGGTCACGCCCGGACCCTACCGACCTACCCGGTCCCCTCGCCCTTCTCCATGGTCGAGCTACCGCTCCCCTCTCGGCGTGCTCCCCTCATTCCCCGTCTCCCGTCTCGACCGGGCGCCCGGTCCCGCACCAGTGCGACCAGCTGCCGACGTAGAGCCCGGCGGGGTCGTCGGGCGGGCGCAGGCCGGCGTGCTCGAGGCCGAGCACGAGCATGGCGGCGCTCACCCCGGACCCGCAGTAGGCCCCGACCGCCCCGGCGTCCTCGACGAGCGGGCGCAGGAGCGCGGCGGCGTCGTCGGGGGCGCGCCAGTGGCCGTCGGCGACCAGCGACGCGGCGGGCAGGTTGGCCGCGCCCGGGACGTGCCCGGCGATCGGGTCGAGCGGCTCGGTCTCGCCGCGGAAGCGCTCGGCGGCGCGGCCGTCGAGCAGGACGCCCTGCTCCCCCGCGGCCACGTCGGCGGCGTCCTGCGCGGTGAGCACCGGCATCGAGCCGGCCGTGAGCCGCAGGTCGCCGGGCCGGCGCACGCCGCCGGAGGTCGTCGAGACCTCGCCGCCGGCCTCGACCCACGCGGGCCAGCCGCCGTCGAGCACGGCGACCCGGGCGGGGTCCAGACCGGCCCACCGCAGCACCCACCAAGCCCGCGCCGAGGCCATCCCGTCGCCGCCGTCGTAGAGGACGATCTCGGAGTCGGCGTCCGCCCCGGCGCGCTGCACGGTCTCCTCGAGCACGTCGGGGTCGGGCAGCGGGTGGCGGCCCGCGGGCCCGGGCGGGCCGGCGAGCTCGGTGTCGAGGTCGACGTACACCGCTCCCGGGATGTGGCCGGCGTCGTGCTCGACGAGCCCCGGCGGGTCCTCGCGCGCGGCGGCCTTGCGCTCCTTGGCCGTGCGGGGCGGCGGGCGCAGCGTCCAGCGGACGTCGAGCACGACGGGACGCCCCTCGGGGCGCTGCAGCGCGTCGCGCAGCCAGCCGACGGACACGACGGGCGTGGGCAGGGGACCCGGCGAGGTGGCCATGGGACGATCGTGCCCTGCCCCACGGGATGACCGCCGCCCGGTGTCCGGCGCCGTCGGTACCATGGGCGTACAGAAAGGGGTGGACATGAACGACCTCATCGACACCACCGAGATGTACCTCCGGACGATCTACGAGCTCGAGGAGGAAGGGGTCGTCCCCCTCCGAGCCCGCATCGCGGAACGTCTGGAGCAGAGCGGGCCGACCGTGAGCCAGACCGTGGCGCGCATGGAGCGCGACGGTCTCGTCCACGTGGCCGGCGACCGCCATCTCGAGCTCACCCCCGCCGGGCGCGCCAAGGCCGTCGCCGTCATGCGCAAGCACCGCCTCGCCGAGCTGCTGCTCGTCAACGTCATCGGCCTCGAGTGGGAGCACGTCCACGTCGAGGCGTGCCGCTGGGAGCACGTCATGAGCGACGCGGTCGAGCGCAAGCTCTTCACGCTGCTCGGCGAGCCGTCGGTGTCGCCCTACGGCAACCCGATCCCCGGGCTCGAGTCGCTGCGCAGCGGCGCCGACATCGACGGCGAGATCACCGCCCCCCAGCGCACCCCCACGCCCGACGAGGCCGGCCTCGTGCGCCTCGACGAGTTCGCGCGCAGCGGCGGCGGCAAGGTCGAGGTGCGTCGCATCGCCGAGCACATCCAGCTCAACGAGCCGCTCATGGCCCACCTCAAGTCCGCCGGCGTCCTGCCCGGCAGCGACGTCGACGTCATCGCCATCCCCCGCTTCGGCGACGCCGTGGGCGTCGGGCACAAGGGCGCGCGCTCGGAGGTCGACCCCCTCGTCGCCCACGCCGTGCTGGTCCGCGCCCAGTAACGGGCGCACCCCGCCCCGCACCGGGGCCGGCCGGACCCGCCCGGCACACTGGCGCGCATGACGTTGGTGGTCACGGGCGGGGCGGGCTACGTCGGCAGTGTCTGCGCGCAGCACCTGCTCGACGCCGGACAGGACGTGGTGGTGGTCGACGACCTGTCCACCGGGCACCGCGACGCCGTGCCGGACGGGGCGCGCCTCGTGGTGGGCGACGTCGCCGAGGTCGCCGACGAGGTCCTCGGCGCCGGGGACGTCGACGGCGTGATCCACTGCGCGGCCCGCTCGCTGGTCGGCGAATCGGCCGCGGAGCCCGCGAAGTACTGGCACGGCAACGTCGTCACCACCATCCGGCTGCTCGACGCCCTGCGCCACCACGGCGTGCCGCGCCTGGTGTTCTCGTCGACCGCGGCGACCTACGGCGAGCCGGAGTCGTCGCCGATCACCGAGGACGCGCCGACCCGGCCCACCAACACCTACGGCGCCACGAAGCTCGCCGTCGACCACGCCATCGGCACCTACGCCGCGGCGTCCGGCGGCGCCTTCCGCGCGGTGAGCCTGCGCTACTTCAACGTCGCCGGGGCCCACGCCGGCGCCGGGGACGGCGCCGCCCTGGGCGAGCGGCACGCCGTCGAGACCCACCTCATCCCGCTCGTGCTCCAGGTCGCCCTGGGGCAGCGCGACGAGATCGCGGTGTTCGGCGACGACTGGCCCACCGCCGACGGCACCTGCGTGCGCGACTACATCCACGTCGACGACCTCGCCGAGGCCCACCTCCTCGCGCTCGACCTGCTCGCCGGGAGCGACACCCCCGAGGGCGGCCACCTCGTCTGCAACCTCGGCAACGGCACCGGGTTCTCCGTGCTCGAGGTGATCGAGGCGTGCCGGCGGGTCACCGGACACCCGATCCCGGCGCGCGTGGCGCCGCGGCGCACCGGCGACCCGGGAGTGCTCGTCGCCTCCTCCGCGCGCGCCCGCGACGAGCTGGGCTGGAAGCCCACCCACACCGACCTCGACGGCATCGTCGCGGACGCCTGGGCCTTCGCCCGATCCCTGGCAGCCCGATCCCCGGCAGCCCGATCCCGCGCCTGAGCCCTCACCCCGCCCGCCCCCGCAGGTGCGCGAGCGACTCGGCGCTCGCCTCGCGGAAGGCCGACCGCATCGCCTCCGGGCCCGCGCCCGCGGCGAGGAGCGTCGCGACCAGACCGGCGAGACGGTGCCCGGGGTCGGCCCGTCGGGCGCGCTCCAGCGCGATCCCGACCAGCCCCGAGCCGCCCCGCGCCAGCTGCGCGCAGGCGAGCAGCACCGCGGGGTCGGCGACCTCCGGCGCCGGCAGCGCCCGCACCAGCACCGTCCACAGCGCCTCGGCGGCCGCCGCGACGCCCTCGCCGCGGTCGAGCGCCCAGCCGACGGCGACGTCGCGGACCGCCGGGTCGCCCAGCGCCACGGCGACGCGCGCGATCTCGGTGTCGGTGAGCACCCGCCCGGCCGCCACCTCGTCGCGCGCCGCGGCGACGGCGGCGAGGTCGCGCCGCGCGGCCGCCGGCCCGCCCAGCTCGCGGTCGAGGACCGCGGCCTCCCGCTCGGCGTGCAGCAGCCCGGCGAGCCGCGGGCGCCGCGGGCCCGGGGCGAGCGAGGCCTCCAGCTCCGCCCGCGAGCCGTAGGTGACCCGGCCCAGCCACGCCGCCGCGGCCGCCACCGGCGAGTCGTCGGTCGGCCCGACCGTGCCCCGGCAGTCGCACGGCGGGTAGCAGCGCCAGCCCGCTCCCCCGGCGATGCGCGGGACCCAGAGCCGCGTCGGGACCCCGATGCCGTGGCCGGCGAACGCCGCGCGCGCGGCGTCGGCGACGTCCTGGCGCGGCGGGTCGCCGGTGGCGGCCGGACCCCCGACCACGATGGCCTGCACCTCCGGCGGCCCGGTCGCCGCGACGCGCGCGGCGCACCCCCCGACCACCGCGTCGACGTCGTCCGGCAGCGGGAGGTCGGCGCGCGCGACGACGCCGAGACGACGGTCGCGACCGGTGCCGTGGACGGCGACGAGGACGAGCGAGTCGTCGGGACGGAACCCCAGCAGGTGGGGCACGGCGGCCACGAGCTCGCCGGGATCGTGCAGTCGGAGGTGGAGGAGCGGGGGTCGGGGTTCGGTGCTCACACGGGATCGGACGCAGCGCCGGTTCCCCCGGATCCGGCGGATTCCGCGCCTGTGGACAACTCCGCCCGCGAGTGTTCGCTTGCCGGGCCGGGCGGCGACGGCGAGGGTGAGCACGTGCACCCGGTGGATCCACCCGCTGAGCCCTCGACCGCTACCGATCCCGTCGCGCAGCCACGCCGCGACTACGACCTCGTGGTCATCGGCTCCGGGCCCGGCGGCCAGAAGGCGGCGATCGCGGCGGCCAAGCTCGGCAGGCGCGTCGCGGTCGTCGAGCGCCGCGGCATGATCGGCGGCGTCTGCACCCAGACCGGCACGATCCCGTCGAAGACGCTGCGCGAGGCCGTCCTCTACCTCACCGGCTACGCCATGCGCGGGCTCTACGGCGAGAGCTACCGCGTCAAGCAGGACATCACGGTCCAGGACCTGCTCGCCCGCACCCACTTCGTCATCGGCCGCGAGGAGGAGGTGATCCGGGCGCAGCTGCAGCGCAACCGGGTCGACCTGCTCGCCGGCGCCGCGCGGTTCGTCGACGACCACGCCGTCGAGGTCATCGGCGAGCGCCGCGGCGAGCACCAGGTCGTCACCGCCGACCGCATCGTCATCGCCACCGGCACCCGCCCGGCACGCCCGCCCCAGGTCGAGTTCGACGACCGCCGCGTCCTCGACTCCGACGGCATCCTGACCATGGAGCACATCCCGTCGAGCATGGTCGTCGTCGGCGCGGGCGTGATCGGCATCGAGTACGCCTCGATGTTCGCCGCGCTCGGCACGCGCGTCACGGTCGTCGAGCGGCGCCCGCAGATGCTCGACTTCTGCGACGCCGAGGTCGTCGAGTCGCTGAAGTTCCACCTGCGCGACCTCGCGGTCACCTTCCGCTTCGGCGAGGAGGTCTCGGGGGTCTCGGTGTCCGAGCGCGGCACGGTCACCACGCTCGTCTCCGGCAAGAAGATCCCCGCCGAGACGGTGATGTACTCGGCCGGGCGCCAGGGCGTCACCGACGAGCTCCAGGTGGAGCGCGCCGGGCTCGAGACCGACGGCCGCGGACGCATCAAGGTCGACGACCACTTCCGCACCGCCGTGCCCCACATCTACGCCGTCGGCGACGTCATCGGCTTCCCGGCGCTCGCCGCGACCTCGATGGAGCAGGGCCGCCAGGCCGCGTACCACGCGTTCGACGAGCCCGCGCACTCCATGGCCGAGGTGTCGCCGTACGGGATCTACACGATCCCCGAGGTCAGCTACTGCGGGGCGACCGAGGCCGAGCTGACCGAGAAGGCGATCCCCTACGAGGTGGGGATCTCGCGCTACCGCGAGCTCGCGCGCGGCCAGATCGTCGGCGACGACTACGGCATGCTCAAGCTGCTGGTCTCGCCCGAGGACCACGCGCTGCTCGGGGTGCACGTCTTCGGCACCTCGGCCACCGAGCTGGTGCACATCGGCCAGGCGATCATGGGGTGCGGCGGGACCGTCGACTACCTCGTCGACGCCGTCCTGAACTACCCCACGCTGTCCGAGGCCTACAAGGTCGCCGCCCTCGACGCCACGAACAAGATCCGTGCCCTCGAACAGTTCGCCTGACCCCGGGTGGGCGCGCGCCTCGTTCACCCTGCCCCGCGCGCCCGACGGCTCCGACGCCGTCTACCTCGCCGGCAACTCGCTGGGCGCGCAGCCGCACGCCGCGCGGGAGGCGCTGCTGTCCGCGGTCGACGAGCAGTGGGCGGCGGTCGGCGTCGCGGGCTGGGAGGACTGCGGCTGGTGGGCGACCCCGCAGCGTCTCGGCGACCGGGTGGGCGCGCTCGTCGGGGCGGCGCCGGGCCAGGTCGTCGTCGGCGACTCGACGTCGGTGCAGCTCTTCGGCGCGCTGATCGCGGCCGCGCGGCTGCGTCCGGGTCGGCACGTGCTGCTCAGCGACGGCGGCCACTTCCCCACCGACCGCTACCTCGCCGCCTCCGTCGCCCGCCTCACCGGGCTGGAGCTCGTCACCGCGTCCCCCGACGCGATGGCGCCGGACGCCGGCACCGCGGTGGTGGCCGTCCCCGCCGTCGACTTCCGCACCGGCGAGCGCTGGGACCTCGACGCGATCGTCGGTCGGGCGCACGAGGCCGGTGCGGTGGTGCTCGTCGACCTCTCGCACGCGGTGGGCGTCATGCCCGTGGAGCTCGACGCGCTCGCCGTCGACCTCGCCGTCGGCTGCACGTACAAGTACCTCAACGGGGGCCCGGGCGCGCCGGCGTTCGCCTACGTCGCGGCGCGCCACCACGAGGTCCTCGACCCGCCGCTGACCGGCTGGACCGGGCACGCCGACCCGTTCGCGATGACCGAGGCGTGGACACCGGCGCCGGGGGTGGGGCGCCTGCGCGTCGGGACGCCGCCGATGCTCTCGATGCTCGCGCTCGACGGGGCGCTGGGCGTGTTCGACGACCCCGATAGCCCCGACATCGCCGGGGTCCGCGCGGCGTCGCTGGCGCTCGGGGACGCCTTCCTCGCGGCGCTGCCACCGCGGGTCGACGTCGTCACCCCGCGGGAGCACGAGCGCCGCGGCGGGCACATCGCGGTCCGGGTGCGCGACGCCGACGGGCTCTGCGCGGCCCTGGCCCGGCGCGGCGTCGTCGTCGACGCGCGCCCGCCGGACCTGCTGCGCTTCGGGTTCGCGGCGCCGTACGTGACCCTCGACGACGCCCGCACCGCGGCCCGGGAGCTCGCCGCCCTGCTCTGAAGCCCCGCCCCGGAAAGCAACGAACGCGCCGTTCGCTGCGGTAGAGGCAGCGAACGGCGCGTTCGTGTCGTGCGGGATCGGCCGGGGCCGGGCGGCTCAGCTCCCGGTCGGGAAGCGCAGGTTGGCGCCGACGCCGTCCTGGAGCTCGGCGCCCCCGCCGAGGACCTGCACGTCGCCGCCGAGGGCGCCGACGGCCCGCAGCAGGACCTGCTCGGCCGGGCGGGCGACGGGCTCGGTGTCCGACATCTCCTCGAGGTTCGCCGGGTCCGTCGAGATCTGCTCGGGCGACGAGCCGACGTAGAGCTCCCCGGGGATCTCCTGGCCGTCGACCAGCAGCAGCGTGTCGACCGCGCCGGTGCGGGCGGCCTCGAGGACCGGCTCGAGGCCCTCGACGGCGTTCGCGTGGCCCTTGCCCTCCTCGAAGCGCTGGCGCACGCGGGTCTCGCGCTCGGTGGCGACGACGCCGGCCGCCGTGAGCATCGCGTCCTCGAGCGCGTCCTCCGACGCGCCCGCGGCGCGGCTGCCGGCCTCGATCTCGCGGGTGATCTCGGCGAGGTCGCCGGGCAGCTCGTTGCGGACCGAGGAGCGGCCCTGGACCTCGCCGGCCAGGACGATGACCTCGGGGCGGAACTGCTTGACCGTGCTGCGGATGCCCTTGACCACCTCGTCGGCGTTCTCGTACGAGGCCATCTCGTGGCGGTTCTGCCGCGTCCGGTTGCCGACGCCGCCGCCACGGGCCTTGTGCACCATCTCGATGGCCTGGCCCTTGATGGTCTCCTCGTCGAGCTCGCGGGCGCCCTCGCTGTTGTCGGCGATCACCTGGTACAGGTCGCCGCCGGTCTGGTCGACCACGGCGAGCAGCACGCGGACCGATCCGGACTGGCTGCGGTAGTACCGGCCGAGCTCGGGCAGCGGCGACCAGACGGCGATGTCGCCGGCCGCGTCGACGGCCTCGACCTCGTCGTCGAAGAGCACGCCGTCGGCGGACGCCACCAGGACGCGGCCGACGCCGGTGATCGAGCCGGAGCGCTCGCCGCCGAGCTCGTCGTCGAGCGCCGCGAGCGTCTTGTCGTCCGCGCCGGCCTCCTTGAGCTGCTTCTGCAGGTCGCGCCACCGCAGCTCGACCTGCTTCGCCGAGTTCTCCCCGGCCTGCACGGCCTCCAGGTAGACCGTCGCGAACGGGCCCGGCCGCTCGAAGATCTCTCGGGTGCGCGACAGGTCCATCCGGTGTTCCTCCTCTGATCCCGCGAGGGTCGCGGGGTCGGTTCTCTCGGTGTCCCCCGCCTACCCGAACACCCCGTTGCACATGCGTCCCCGCCCCGAGTGCGGTAAGCCGTGCGACGTGCGGGAGATAGCGGTCGACGAGATGGCCGACACCGTCCGGCGGTTGTGCGTCGAGGCGAACCACGAGCTCCGCGGCGACCACGTCGAGGCGCTGCGCCGGGCGCGGGAGGACGAGCGGTCCCCGATCGGGCAGGAGGTGCTCGACCGGCTGCTCGCGAACGCCGAGGTCTCGGCGCGCGAGCGCATCGCGTTCTGCCAGGACACCGGCTACGCCGTGTGCTTCCTCGAGATCGGGCAGGACGTGCACTTCACCGGCGGCTCGCTGGCCGCGGCCCTCGACCGCGGCGTGGCCGAGGGCTACCGCGAGGGCTACCTGCGCGCGTCGCTGGTGCGCTCGCCGGTCGACCGCGTGAACACGGGCGACAACACCCCGGCGATGGTCCACTACGACCTCGTCGAGGGCGACGGCGTCCGGCTGACCCTGCTGGTCAAGGGGGCGGGCTGCGACAACATGTCGGCGCTGCGGATGCTCACCCCCGCCGCGGGGGTCGAGGGGATGCGGCGCTTCGTCGTCGAGACGATCGAGGCGGCGGGGCCGAGCGCGTCGCCGCCGGTGACCGTCGGGATCGGGATGGGCGGCACGTTCGACCGCGCCGCGGTGCTCGCCAAGAAGGCGCTGACCCGCGAGCCCACCGGATCGCCGTCTCCGGAGCCGAAACTGGCGGAGCTGGAGGCCGAGCTGGTCGAGGCGATCAACGCGACGGGCATCGGGCCGGCGGGCTTCGGGGGCACGGTGACGACGGTGGCCGTGCACGTCGAGGCCTACCCGACGCACATCGCGGCCTTCCCCGTCGCGATCAACCTCGACTGCCACTCCCACCGTGTGCGGACGGTGACCTTGTGAGCGACTCCCCCCATGTCAGCGGCGGCGCGTCGCTGACACCCAGTGTCCGTAACCCCACGCGCTCGATCCGGCTGCCGCTCGAGAGGGACACGGTGCGTGAGCTCCGCAGCGGCGACTCGGTGCTCCTGTCCGGCCCGCTGGTCACCGGGCGGGACGCGGCGCACGAGCGGTTCGCTCGGGCCATCGAGGGCGGCGAGCGCCTCCCGTTCGATCCGGACGGCGAGACGCTCTACTTCGTCGGCCCCACCCCCGCCCGCCCCGGGCACGCCATCGGCGCGGCCGGGCCGACGACCGCGTCACGGATGGACGCCTGGTCGCCGCTGCTCGTCGAGCGGGGCCTGCGCGGCATGATCGGGAAGGGCCGGCGCTCGGACACCGTGAAGGACGCGATGCGCGAGCACGGCTGCGTCTACTTCGGCGCGATCGAGGGCACGGCGGCGCTGCTGTCGCAGTGCGTCCTGTCGTCCGAGGTGATCGCCTACGAGGACCTGGGCGCCGAGGCCGTGCACCGCCTCGAGGTCCGCGACTTCCCCGCGCTCGTCGTCAACGACCTCCACGGCGGCGACCTCTACCGCGACGGCCCGGCCCGCTGGCGGCGCGCACCCCGGTGATCGTGGGGGCTTTCCTGGCGTTGGACGCCAGCGTGGCCGCCACGCTGACACACCCCGGACCACGCGCGCCGGACCGGGACGGAACGCCCGCCCGGTCGTGCCGGGGCGTCCGCGGAGTGCTCTGATCGAGGAGCACACGCCGTCGACAGCGGAGGTCGGAGCATGCAGTACGACGCGATCCTGGCCGAGACGATCGCGATCCGCGGGCACGCGGACGACGAGATCGAGGCCTACACCGCGCGGCCCATGGACGGCGGATCCCGCGGCGGCATGATCGTCATCCACCACATGCCGGGTTACGACGCCGCGACCAAGGAGATCACCCGGCGGTTCGCGACGATGGGCTACCACGCGATCTGCCCCAACCTCTACACGCGCGAGGCGCCCGGCGCCGATCCCGACGACGCCGCCGCCACCGCCCGCGCGCAGGGCGGCGTGCCCGACGAGCGCTTCGCCGGCGACGCCGCGGGCGCGACGCGCTGGCTGCGCTCGCTGCCGACGTCCAACGGCAAGGTCGGCGCGATCGGGTTCTGCTCCGGCGGGCGCCAGGCGGTCCTCGCGGGCATGGAGGTCGACGTCCAGGCCGCCGTCGACTGCTACGGCGCCTTCGTCGTCGGCACGCCGCCGGAGGGCTTCCCGCTGCAGGTCTCCCCGCTCGCCGACCGGATCGGCGACCTGCAGGCGCCGCTGCTCGGCCTGTTCGGCAACGAGGACTCCTACCCCTCCCCCGACCAGGTCGACGAGCTGGAGAAGCTGCTCCAGGAGAAGGGCAAGACCTACGAGTTCCACCGCTACGACGACGCCGGCCACGCCTTCTTCGCCGTCGACCGGCCCAGCTACCGGCCCGCCGCGGCCGTCGACGGCTGGGAGCGGATCACCGCCTTCCTCGCGCGCCACCTCGGAGCCTGAGCCATGTGCACCTACAGCACCGAGAAGCTCGGCCTGGACAAGTCCAGCGGCAAGGGGCCCGAGGGCTGGTTCCCGCTGCGGACGGCCACCGTCTACTACGACCACCCCGTCCACGCGCCCGACGAGCACACCGTCAACATCGACTTCCTCAACCCCGAGCGCGGACCGGGCGCGCGGGTGGCCGTGGAGCTGAGCCTCGACTCCGCCCGTGAGCTCCTCGCGGCCCTGCAGGTGACCGTGGAGCGCGCCGCCCACCACTGAGTACCGGGCCTCCTCCCCCGGAGCCTTGCACTGCCGATAGTCGCGATATATCGTTGACGTGTCGCGAACGAACGATGAAGGAGGAGCGACATGACTTCCCACGACTTCCCCGGCGAGCGCCGGGACGTCGGAGACGGCCCCGAGGGCCGTCGGCACGGCGGCCGCGGTCACGGCGGTCACCAGGGCCACCACGGCCCGCGCCGTCACCCCGGTTTCGGCCGGGCGGCGATGTTCGGCGAGCACCCGGGCGGTCCGCGCGGCGGGTTCCGCCGCGGTGGTCGTCGGGGCGGCCCGTTCGGGCGGCCCGGCGGCTTCGGCCCGGGCGGACCCGGCGGGTTCGGCGGCTTCGGACCCGGCGGCTTCGGCCCGGGCGGCGGCCCGCGCGGCGGACACCGCGGACGCCGGGCGCGCGGCGACGTGCGCACGGCGGTGCTGGCCCTCCTCGCGGAGGAGCCGATGCACGGCTACCAGATCATCCAGGAGATCGGCGAGCGCTCCGGCGGGTCCTGGCGACCCAGCCCTGGGTCGGTCTACCCGACCGTCTCGCAGCTCGCCGACGAGGGTCTGGTGCGCACCGAGAAGGCCGAGGGCCGCTCGGTGATCCACCTGACCGACGCCGGCCGCACCTACGTCGACGAGCACCGCGAGGAGCTCGACGCCGTCTGGAACACGGCCGCCGCCGAGGACGGCTTCAGCGCGCTGCGCGAGGCCGGGGCGGGGCTGGCCGGCGCCGTGGCGCAGGTCGCCCAGGTCGGGCGGGACGAGCAGGTCGCCGAGGCGGTCCGCCTGCTCGACGACACCCGCCGGCGCCTCTACCTGCTGCTCGCGGGCGAGGAGACCGCCGGCCCCGAGACCCCCGACGACGCCGGGTGACCGTCACCGGCCGGCAACGCGCGCGACACGTCGCGTCACACGGTCGGCCTAGGCTCCGGGTCCCGCCGAGAACGCGAGACCGAGGAGGCCGCGGCGGCCGTGTTGCTGCGCCGACCACCGTCCGGGCCCCCCTCGCCCGGCCCCGTCCTGCGGGACGTGCCGGGCGAGGCGTGGGCCCTGCAGTACCGCACCGTGCACGGGTATCGCCGTGCCTTCCGCATGGCGGGCTCGGGCCCGGTGCTGCTCCTGATCCACGGCATCGGCGACGACTCGTCGACCTGGGGCCCGCTGCTCGACGACCTCGCCCGTGACCACACCGTCCTGGCCCCCGACCTCCTCGGTCACGGCGGCTCCGACAAGCCCCGCGGCGACTACTCCGTCGCCGCCTACGCCAACGGCATGCGCGACCTGCTCGGGGTCCTCGGCATCGACCGCGCCACCCTCGTCGGGCACTCGTTGGGCGGCGGGGTGGCGATGCAGTTCGCCTACCAGTACCCCGAGCGCACCGAGCGGATCGTCCTCGTCGGCGCCGGCGGCGTCTCGCGGTCGGTGAGCCCGGCGCTGCGCGCGGCGTCCCTGCCCGGCGCCCAGCTCGTCCTCGGGATGCTGGGCGCGCCCGGGGTCCGCGGCCCGACCGGGGCCGCGATGTGGGCGTTGGCGCGACTCGACCACCCGCTGGGCCGCGACGCCGAGGACCTCGTCCGGCTCGTCGACGCCCTCCCCGACGCCACGAGCCGCAGCGCCTTCCTGCGCACGCTCCGCGCGGTCGTCGACTGGCGCGGGCAGGTGGTCACGATGCTCGACCGCTGCTACCTGACCGCGGGGATGCCGACGCTGCTGTTGTGGGGGTCGGACGACGTGGTCGTCCCGGTGGAGCACGCCCGGACCGCCCACGACGCCATGCCCGGCAGCCGCCTCGTGGTGTTCGACGGCGCCGGGCACTTCCCGTTCCACACCCACCCCGACGCCGTGCTCGCCGCGCTGCGCGCCTTCCTCGCCGACACCGAGCCCGCGCGCTGGAGCGCGAAGACCTGGCGCGAGCTGCTGCGCACGGGGCGCGACTAGCTCGCGAGCATCTCGGCCATCACCTCGTGGATGCGCCGGGTGTCCTCGTCGAGGAGCCCGAACATCGCGAAGTGCCCCGACGGGGTGTCGATCACCCGCAGCTCGCCGTGCGGGAGGTGCCCGGCGTCCTCCTCGCAGTCGGCGACGGGGAAGAACTGGTCGCCGCCGAAGGGCACGACGAAGAAGTGCGCCGGGATCCGCCCCAGCGCCGCGTGCAGCGAGCCGTGGCCGTGCGGGGAGAGGTCGGCGCGCCACCACTTCGACGCCTGCGCGATCAGGTTGTTGGGGTCCATCGGTGCGAACCAGCCGCGGACGAAGCCCTGCCGGAAGTCGTCGGCGCTGGCGAACCCGAGCCGGCGCCAGTGCTCCCCGCGGTACCACTCGGGGGTGAGGCCCTGCAGCGAGAACGCCAGCGCGTGGCGGGTCAGGCCGAGGCGCACGTCGGCGGAGTCGGCGTAGAAGCCGCCGGCGAAGGCCGGGTCGGAGCGCAGCAGCTCGAGGTGCAGGTCGATGAACACGCGGTGGTGGACCGGGGTCCGCGCCGTGCCCGCGAACGCGGCGGCGCGCGGCACCATCGCGGGGAACCGCACCGCCCACTCGTAGGTCTGCTGCGCGCCCATCGACCAGCCGAGCACCGCGTGCAGCCGCGCGATCCCGAAGTGCTCGGTGACCAGCCGGTGCTGGGCGAGCACGTCGTCGGCGATCGACACCGGTGGGAACTGGCCGCGGTCGAACGGCGCCGGGGTGTTGGACGGCGAGCTGGACATCCCGCCGCCGAGCTGCCCGGGGCAGATGACGAAGAACCGCTCCGGGTCCAGCGGCAGGCCCGGCCCGATGTGCACGTCCAGCGACGACGGCGTCCCCGAGTACATGTGCGGGAAGAGCACCGCGTTGTCCTTCGCGGCGTTCAGCGTGCCGTGCGTGCGGTACGCGAGCGTCGCCGCGGGCAGGGTGTACCCGGACTGCAGGACGAAGGAGCCGAGGTCCAGGTGGTCGTGCTCGCCCTGCTGCGCGGCGGTGTAGTACCCGCGCCCGTCGGTCCCGGTCACGCGGTCATCAGATCACCCGCGGGCCGTGTCCGGCGGTGATGGGTGAGGATGGTCCGGTGAGCTCCCCGACGACTCCCCCGGCCACCGACGACCCCTACCTCTGGCTCGAGGACGTCACCGGCGACGACGCGCTGGCCTGGGTGCAGGCGCGCAACGACGAGTCGCTCGCGGACCTGACCGGGTCGGAGCGCTTCGCCGAGCTGCGCGACGGGCTGCGCGACATCCTCGACGCCGACGACCGCATCCCCTACGTGCGCCGCCGCGGCGAGCTGCTCTACAACTTCTGGCAGGACGCCGAGCACCCCCGCGGGCTGTGGCGCCGTACGACGCTCGAGAGCTACCGCTCCGGCGACCCCGACTGGGAGCTGCTGCTCGACGTCGACGCGCTCGCCGCCGCCGAGGACGAGAACTGGGTGTGGGCCGGCGCGGGCGTGCGTTACCCCGACTACTCGCGCGCGCTCGTGCAGCTCTCGCGCGGCGGCGCCGACGCGACCGTGGTGCGCGAGTTCGACCTGGGCACCCTGGAGTGGATCACCGACGGGTTCACGCTGCCCGAGGCCAAGAGCCGCGTGGGCTGGATCGACGAGGACACCGTGTTCGTCGGCACCGACCTCGGCCCCGGGTCGCAGACGACGTCGGGCTACCCGCGGGTGATGCGCCGCTGGCGGCGCGGGCAGCCCGTCGCCGAGGCCGAGGTCGTGTTCGAGGCCGCGGAGACCGACGTGTCGGCCTTCGCCGGCCACGACCACACACCCGGCTACGAGCGCGACTTCGTCGGGCGCAGCCCCGACTTCCACACCACCGAGGAGTTCCTGCTCCGCCCGGACGGCACCCGGGTGCTCATCGACGTCCCGCCGGACGCCGACACCGACGTCGAGCGCGAGTGGCTCCTCGTGCGGACGCGCTCGCCGTGGCAGGTCGGGGGCACCGAGTACCCGGCGGGCGCCCTGCTGTGCTTCGACTTCGAGGCCTACCTCGCGGGCGACCGCACCGCCCGCGTGCTGTTCGAGCCGACCGCGAGCCGCTCGCTGAGCTCGCACGCCTGGACGAGGAACCACCTGGTCCTCTCCGTGCTCACCGACGTCGTCACCCGCCTCGAGGTGCTGACGCCGTCGCGCGACTGGGCGCGCCGGGAGCTGCCCGCGGGCCCGGACCTGGGGTCGGTCGACCTGGTCGGCGTCGATCCCGACCAGAGTGACGAGTACTTCCTCGACACCGACGGCTACGTCCAGCCCTCGACGTTCCTGCGCGGCGAGCTGGGGCTCGACGGCGACCCGGAGCCCGAGGTGCTGCGCACGGCGCCGGCGCGCTTCGACGCGACCGGGCTCGAGGTCCGGCAGTTCTTCGCCACCTCGGACGACGGCACGCGAATCCCGTACTTCGTGGTGGGCCGCGTGTCGGACACCCCCGGACCCACGCTGATGACCGGCTACGGCGGCTTCGAGATCGCGCTGACGCCGGGCTACAGCGGGCTGATCGGGAGCGCCTGGCTCGCGCGCGGGGGCACCTACGTCGTCGCCAACATCCGCGGCGGCGGCGAGTACGGGCCCACCTGGCACACCGCGGCGCTGGGCGAGCACCGCCACCGCGCCTACGAGGACTTCGCCGCCGTGGCCCGCGACCTCGCCGACCGCGGGATCACCACGGCGTCGCAGCTGGCGATCCACGGCGGCAGCAACGGCGGGCTGCTCATGGGCGTCATGCTCACGCGCTACCCGGAGCTGTTCGGCGCGATCGTGGTGATGGTGCCGCTGTTCGACATGCGCCGCTTCCACCTGCTGCTCGCCGGGGCGTCCTGGATGGCCGAGTACGGCGACCCGGACGTGCCCGAGGAATGGGCGTGGATCTCGCAGTACTCGCCGTACCAGAACCTGCGCGCCGACGAGGCCTACCCGCCGGTGCTGGTGACGACCTCGACCCGCGACGACCGCGTCCACCCCGCCCACGCCCGCAAGGCCGTGGCCCGGATGCGCGAGCAGGGCCACCGCGTCGAGTACTACGAGAACATCGAGGGCGGCCACGGCGGCGCGGCCGACAACGCCCAGCGCGCGTTCCAGTGGGCGCTCGTGTTCGAGTTCTGCTGGCGGCAGGTGGGCTGAACGGCGTATGTGAGCGAACTTCGGGGCTATAGCCCCGAAGTTCGCTCACATGGCCCCGTCACCACAGGTCGCGGGTGAACCAGTGGTGCGCGTAGGGGTTGGCGTTGTAGGGCCCGGTCTCGACGAAGCCCTCGCGCACGTAGAGCGCGCGGGCCTCGGCCAGGTCCTCGGCGGTGTCGAGCACCAGGCGGCGCAGCCCGGCCTCGCGGGCCAGGTCGGTGATGTGCGCGAGCAGGCGCCGGCCCAGCCCCTGGCCGCGGATCGCCGGGTCGACCCACATCCGCTTGACCTCCCCGGCGCCCGGCGGGACGTCGGCGCCCTCGAAGCGCAGCCCCGCGCAGCCGACGACGCGCTCGCCCTGCCTCGCCACGACGAAGATCCCCGACGGCGGGGCCAGCGCCATCGGGTCGTCGGCGAGGAACTCCTCCGACCACTCCGGCTCCGGCGCCCGCTCGGGCCACCGGCGCGCGAGCTCCCCGGCGTAGGCACGCAGGGCGGTCAGCCCGTCGGGCGAGTCGGGGCGCACGGCGGTCAGCGCGATCTCCACGCCTCCATCCTGACGGCCGCTCAGCGGTACTCCGGCGCCACCTCGCCCTCCCAGTCCACGAGCTGGACGATCACGCGGTTCGGGTCGCGAACCTGGAACGCGCGCTCGCCCCAGGGCTCCGTGGTCAGCGGCATCGTGATCATGACGCCTTCGCGCTCGAGCCGGGCGAGCTCGCCCTCGAGGTCGTCGACGACGAACGCGAGGATCAGCCCGGCGGCGTGCTCGTCGCGCTGGTCGGCGGGCAGCGACGCGAGCCCCGTCCGCAGGAACACCACCGACACGCCGGCGTCCTCGCGGGCCAGCGAGGCGAACCCGTCGGCCGCCATCACCTGCTCGAACCCGAAGTGCTCGACGAGGAAGGCCGCCGAGGCCTCGGGGTCGGCGACGTTCAGGGAGACCGCGGATGCGGTGATCTTCATGGGCACTCCTCTCCGTACGCTGTACAACGTACGCCGTACAGAGAAACTGTGCCAGGATCGCCGCCGTGGCCCCCGACCCCGCGCGCACGCTCGCCCTGCTCTGGCGCGTCGAGCAGCCCGCCGGCTCCCGCGGGCCCCGGCGCGGGCTCGACCTCGACGCCGTCGTCACCCGCGCGACCGCGCTCGCCGACGCGGGCGGGCCGGACGGGCTGGCGGGGCTGGGCGTGCGGGCGCTGGCCCGCGAGCTCGGCGTCGCTCCGATGACGCTCTACACCTACGTGCCCGGGCGCGAGGAGCTCGCCGACCTGGTCGTCGACGCCGCCTACGCCGCCATGACCCGCCGCGACACGACGGGGCTCGGATGGCGCGAGCGCCTCACCGCGGTCGCCGAGGAGAACCGGGCCCTGTACCGCGCCCACCCGTGGGCGGCGCGCGTCGACCCGGGCCGCCCGGTGCTCGGGCCGGGCGAGACCGCCAAGTACGAGCACGAGCTCGCGGCGTTCGACGAGCTCGCCGCGCTCGCGGGGCTCGACGACGTCGACCGGGACGCCGCCCTGACCTTCCTGCTCGACGTCACCCGGGCCACGGCGCTGACCGAGCAGCAGTCGGCGGGCACCGGTGACGCGGCGGCCTGGTGGGCCGCGCGTGCCCCGGTGCTCGAGCAGGTGCTCGACCCCGGGCGCTACCCGCGCGCGGTCCGGGTCGGCGCGGCCGCGGGCGCCGCCCAGCAGTCGGCGCGCGACCCCGACCGGGCCTGGCGCTTCGGCCTCGCCCGCGTGCTCGACGGCCTCGCGGCGTTGGTCGGCTGACCGGGGCCTTGGCCCGCGCGCGCGGACGCGCTTCCCTGTCCCGATGGCGGTGGTGGTCCTGGTGCACGGCGGGTGGCATGGCGGCTGGGTGTGGCGACCCGTCGCCGCGCGGCTGCGGGCGGCCGGCCACGAGGTGCACACGCCGACGCTGACCGGCGTCGGCGAGCGCGCGCACCTCCACGGCCCGCACGTCGGACTCGCGACGCACGTCGAGGACGTCGTCGCCCTGCTCGCCATGGAGGACCTGCGCGACGTCCTGCTCGTCGGGCACAGCTCGAGCGGCGCGGTCATCACCGGCGTCGCCCAGCGGGCCGCGGACCGCCTCGCCGGGCTCGTCTACCTCGACGCCTTCGTCCCGGAGCCCGGGCGCTCCCTCCACGACCTGATGCCGCCGGCCCGCCGCGAGTTCTTCCTGAGCCGGGTGGACGTCGACGACCGGATCGTGCTCGACCCCGACGCCGCGATGGACGGCTGGGCGATCCGGGACGCGGCCCTGCGCGCCTGGGTGGGCCCGCGCCTGACCCCGCAGCCCCGCCGCGTGCCCGACGACCCGCTGCCCGACCTGCCGGTGCCGACGCTCGACCGCTGGTACGTCCACTGCACGGACAAGCCGGGCCACGACGCCTTCGCCGGCGTCGCGGCCGCCGCCCGCGACGACGGGAGCTGGCGCGGCGTCGAGGTCCTCCACACCGGGCATGACGCCATGGTCACCGACCCCGACGGAACCGCCCGGGTGCTCCTCAGGATGATCAGCTGAGCACGTGCCGGTCCCGCCCGGCACCCCAGCCCACGACGAGCAGCGGCACGACGAGCACCAGCATCACGACCAGCGGCAGGGTCCATCCGCCGCTCGCGTCGTGCAGCGCGCCCAGGGCGAACGGCCCGAGCGCGGCGAGCGTGTAGCCGACGCCCTGGGCCATCGCGGAGAGCTCGGCGGTGTGCTCGGTGTCGGGCGAGCGCAGCGTGATGAGCAGCAGCCCGAGGGCGATGTTCGAGCCCTGCGCGATGCCGAGCAGCACCATCCACAGCGCGGCCAGCGACCCCGGCGCCGCGAGCAGCCCCACGTAGCCGGCGACGTAGAACAGGGTGGTCGTCGTGACGACGATGCTCTGCGACGGGCGGCGCATCGCGAACGACGGCGCCGTCGCCGAGAACACGAGCCCCACGAACCCGGCGAGCGAGAGCAGCAGGCCGCCCTCGGCGGGCGTCCGGCCGGCGTCGACGAAGATCGTCGGGATCCAGGCCGACATCGCGTAGAACTGCAGCGACTGCAGCCCCATGAACAGCGTGACCTGCCACGCGAGCGGGTCGCGCAGCAGCGCGCTGCGCAGCGTCTGTCCCTCGCGGGCGGGCGGCGGGGGCACGGTGCGCCGCCGTGCCCGCGGGAGCCACACGACCAGGGTCACGACGGTGAGCAGTCCCCACAGCCCGAGGGTGTCGCTCCAGTCGAGGCCCGTGATCCGCTGCAGCGGGACGGTGACGGCCGCCGCGACGGCACCGCCGCCGGTCAGCACCATCGAGTACGCGCCGGTCATCGCGCCCGTGCGGTGCGGGAAGTCGCGCTTCACCAGCGTCGGCAGCGACACGTTGCCGACGGCGATCGCGGTGCCGACGAGCACGCTGCCGACGAGGATGACGGCGAGCGAGGACACCAGCCGCAGCGCGATCCCGGCCGCGAGGACCACCAGCGCCGCCACGAGCAGCCGCTCGAGCCCCCAGCGCCGGGCCAGGCGGGGCGCGACGGGCGCGAGCAGGCCGAAGCACAGCACCGGCAGGCTGGTCAGCAGCCCGGCGACGCCGCTGGAGACGCCGAGCGCGTCGCGCGCCTGGTCGACCAGCGGCGCGACGCCGACCACCGGTGGGCGCAGGTTGGCCGCGAGCAGGAGCACCGCGAACGCGGCCAGCGCGCCGCCACGGCGCACGGCCGTCGCGGTGGTGGTCGGGGCGCTCATGCCCAGTACCGCGCGACCTCGGCGGCCCGCGCGCGCCCCTGCTCCCGTCCGGCCTTCGCCGACGCCGGCATCGTCGCCGGGTCGAGGACGTTGGTGCCGAAAGCCGCCACGGCGGTCTCGTCGGCCAGGATCGCGACCGCCTCGCGGCCCGGGTGCGTCTCCTGCCGGGCCTCGATCTCCTGGGTGACCGACCGGAACGGGCCGCCCGCCGGCGGGTCGAGCGGGGCGACGACGACCAGCCGGTCGGCCGGGCCCACGATGTCGAACCCGTCGTCGTCGGCGCGCGCCACGTGCACCACCGAGGCGACGCCGCCGTCGATGTAGCGACGCCGGCCGGCCGTCATCGGCGGCCACACACCGGGCACCGCGCAGCTCGCGGCGACGGCGTCGACGAGGCGGACGCGCGTCTCGCGGGTGAAGACCGCGAGGTGGCCGGTCTCCGCGTCGACGGCGGAGATGCGCAGGTCGGTCCCCGGCCACTCCTTCACCGGCAGGCGGGCGTCGATGACCTCGAGCCGGTCGGCCTCCGGGGGCGTGTCGGCCGCGAGCGCCCAGGCGCCGAGCCGGGCGCGCATCTCGCCGGCGTCGCGGGCGCCGTCCATGGCGGCGGCGAGCTCGGCGCCGAGGGCGTCCATGTCGAGGTTCGCCGGCGTGCCCGTGGTGCCGGACTCCCCCGAGAGGTGCTCCTCGTGCACGGCGGTGAGGTCGACGCCGGTGGTCAGCAGGGTGCCCACGACGGAGCCGGCGGAGGTGCCCACGACGCGGTCGGCGAGGGAGAGGTCGACACCGCCCTCGGCCAGCCCGACGAGCACGCCCACCTCCCACGCGATGCCGGCGAGGCCGCCGCCGCCGAGGACGAGCGCGCGGACGGGACGGGAGGGAGCATCGGCGGTCACCGCGCCACCCTCCACCCCGGCGGCGCGCTCCGCACGGCCGATGTCACGGATCGCACGATTCAGGCGGCCGGCAACCGGACGACGACGTCGTAGAGCCTCGTGGTCTGGTCGGCGTCCTCGTTGTCGTCGCTGACGAGCAGGACCCGCAGCGCCCCGTCGCCCGTGCGCCCGAGCACGGTCATGCCCTCGATGTTGTCGAGCAGCGGGTTCAGCTGGTCCTGCCGCGTCGTCGCCCCGAGGCTCGGGCAGGCGCCGAGGTCGGCGAGCAGGGTCCGCGGGAGCGCGCCCCCGGTGGCCCGGGACGGGTCGGCCAGCGCGAGGTGCACGGTGTTGCCGACGCCGGCGGTGTACGAGCGCTCGAGCACCAGCAGCCGCCCGTCCCCGGTGGCGGCGAGCTCGGAGACGTCGAGCCCGGGGTCGGGCCGGTAGGACCACCCCGCGCCCGGCCAGCTGACGACCCGCCGCAGCCCCGGGTCGTCACCGTCGAGCGCGCCCTCCATCGCGGCGACCACGGGCCCGCCGGGCGCGAGGACGGCGACGCCCTCGAGGGAGGCGTTGTACCCGGCCCGGTCGGCGACGTCGGGCGGGACGTCCAGGCGCCCCACGATCCGGCCCGCGGTGTCGTACCGCCGCACCGAGGGCTCGTTCTCCGAGGTGACCAGCCGCGTCCCGTCGGCGTCGACCGCGAGCCCCTCGGCGTCCAGGGCCGCGCCCCTCTCGTCGGCCAGCGGCGTCGCGCCCGTCGGCTCGCGGCTGCGCGGGTCGAGCGTGAAGAGCACCGAGCGGTCGCTCAGGGCCAGCAGCGTGCCGTCGCGGTCGACGCCGAGCCCGGAGAGCCCGGCCACCGGCCACGTCCGGCGCGCCCCGTACTCGCGGCCGTCGAGGACGTCGGAGAACCCGGTGATCGCGACGGCGGGCGAGCACGGCGCGGGCGGCACCGTCGCGGCCGTGGGCCCCGGCGGCGCCGACCCGCACCCGGCGAGCAGCACGAGCAGCGCGAGCAGCGCCGCCCGGATCACCGCCGCTGCTCCGCCTCCGCGACCCGCTCGATGACGGTGAGCACGCTGTCGGGGTTCAGCGACATCGAGTCGATGCCCTGCTCGACGAGGAACTCCGCCAGGTCGGGGTGGTCGCTCGGGCCCTGGCCGCAGATGCCGACGTAGCGGTCCTTGGCGTGCGCCGCCTCGAGCAGCATCGTGATCATCTTCTTGACGGCGGGGCTGCGCTCGTCGAACAGGTGCGCGAGGCGGTCGTCGTCGCGCCCGATGCCCAGGGTGAGCTGGGTGAGGTCGTTCGAGCCGATGGAGAAGCCGTCGAAGCGGTCGGCGAACTCGTCGGCCTGCAGCACGTTGGACGGCACCTCCGCCATCACGTAGACCTGCAGCTCGTCGCGCCCGCGCTCGAGGCCGAACTCCTTCATCGTCTCCAGCACCCGGTCGGCCTCCTCCGGCGTGCGGCAGAACGGCACCATGACGACGACGTTGGTGAAGCCCATGCCGACCCGGACCCGCTCGAGCGCCCGGCACTCCAGCGCGAACGCCTCGCGGTAGTCGTCGCTGTAGTAGCGCGACGCCCCGCGCCAGCCGAGCATCGGGTTCTCCTCCTCGGGCTCGAACTGCGTCCCGCCGAGCAGCCCCGCGTACTCGTTGGTCTTGAAGTCCGACAGCCGCACCACCACCGGCTCCGGGTATTGCGACGCGGCGATCGTCGCGATGCCGCGGGCGAGGTGGTCGACGAAGTACTCGCCCTTGTCGTCCCAGCCCGCGGTGAGCTCCTCGATCTGCGCCTTCGCCTCGGCGTCCTGCACCTCGTCGAGGTGCAGCAGCGCCAGCGGGTGGGCCTGGATGACGTTGTTGACCAGGTACTCCATGCGCGCGAGCCCGATCCCGTGCGCGGGGAGGCGCCACCACTGCATGGCCGCCGCCGGGCTGCCGATGTTCATCATCACGCGCGTCCTCGGCTGCGGCACCGACTCGAGGTCGAGCTCGCGCTCCTCGTAGGCGAGCAGGCCGTCGTAGACGTGCCCCTCGTCGCCCTCGACGCACGAGATCGTGACCTCACGGCCCTCGCCGAGGACCTCGGTGGCGTTCCCGGTGCCCACGATCGCGGGCACGCCGAGCTCGCGGCTGACGATCGCGGCGTGCGAGGTGCGCCCGCCCCGGTCGGTGACGATCCCGGCGGCGCGGCGCATGATCGGCACCCAGTCCGGGTCGGTCATCTCGGTGACGAGGACCTTGCCGTCGGTGAAGCTGTCGACGTCGTCGGCCGACGCGATCACCTGCACCTCGCCGGCGGCGATCGCCTGCCCGATCGCCAGCCCCGAGACGAGCACCTCGCCGGACTCGGTGAGGCTGAAGGTCGAGAGCGTCCCGGCCCCGGCCCGCGACTGCACGGTCTCGGGGCGCGCCTGGACGACGAACAGCTCGCCGCTGCGCCCGTCCTTCGCCCACTCGACGTCCATCGGGCGCTCGTAGTGGGCCTCGATCACCGAGCCCCAGCGGGCGAGCGCGAGGATCTCCTCGTCGGTCAGGACGACCGCGCGGCGCTCCTCGTCGGTGGTCTCCTCGTTGGCCGTCGGCTCGGGGCCGGAGTCGGTGTAGACGAGCTTGCGCTCCTTGGCGCCGATCGTCTTCGCGAGGATGGGGACGAGCGAGGAGTTCTCGAGGAAGGGCTTGTAGACCGTGTACTGGTCGGGCGTCACCTCGCCGCCCACGACGTTCTCGCCGAGCCCCCACGCGGCGTTGATGATCGCGGTGTCGGGGAAGCCGGTGTCCGAGTCGATCGTGAACATGACGCCCGCCGACCCGAGGTCGGAGCGCACCATCTTCTGGATGCCGATGGAGAGCGCGACGTCGGTGTGCTCGAAGCCCTGCTCGACGCGGTAGCTGATCGCGCGGTCGGTGAACAGCGACGCGAAGCAGTCCTTGCAGGCCGCCAGCAGGGCGTCCGCACCGGTGATGTTGAGGTAGGTGTCCTGCTGGCCCGCGAAGCTCGCGTCGGGCAGGTCCTCGGCGGTGGCGCTGCTGCGCACGGCGACGTCGACGTCGCTCGTCTCGTACCGCTCGGACAGCTCGGCGTACGCCGAGCGGATCGCCTCGGCCGTCGACTCCGGGAACTCGGCCCGGTCGAACAGGTCGCGGACCGCCTTCCCGGCGTCGGCGAGCTCCCGGGCGCCGTCGGCGAGCTCACCCAGGATGCTCGCGATCTGCTCGTCGAGCTGGTTCGCCGCGAGGAACGAGCGGTAGGCGGTCGCCGTCGTCGCGAAGCCGCCGGGCACCCGGATGCCCTTCCCGGCCAGGTTCCCGATCATCTCGCCGAGCGAGGCGTTCTTCCCGCCCACCTCCTCGACGTCCCCGGACCCCACGCTCTCCAGCCAGCGGACCTCGTCGGCCACCGCGTCCTCCTCCGTCGTGGCCGGCGCGCCCGCGCTCGCCGCGACGGTTGCGCACTGCCGACCAACTGCCGTAGTCCCCCGTCCACGCCCCGGGGAAAACGCGGGAGCGATTCAGGCCGGGTGCACCAGCCGCGCGACGAGCCGCTCGATCTCGGCGTCCGGGTCGGCGGTGAGCCCCGTGTGCACCGGCCCGGGCTGCAGGACGGTGCTGCGCGGCGCGGTCAGCCACCGGAACCGCTCGCCCGGGGACAGCACCGCCGCCGGCCCCTCCCCCCGCACCGCGCGCTCCCAGGCCTCGACGGCGTCGCGGACCGCGTCGAGGTCGGTGGCCCGGTCGAGGGCGCGGACGCGACCGACGTCGAGGGCGGTGCGGGCGTCGAGGTGCTCGCGGTGGCGGCAGTAGAGCAGGACGCCGACGTTGACGAGCTCGCCGCGCTCGATGTCGGGCACCACGCGCAGCAGGGCGTACTCGAAGGTGTCGCGGTCGCTCATCGCGGCACCCACGCTTCCCGGGCGGCGAGACGGCCGACCAGGTGCTCGACGTAGGCCTCGCGCAGGGCGTCGGGCGAGGCGAACGCGGCGTCGTCGAGCCACCCGTCGGGGACGCGGTGGACGACGTCGACGAGCAGGCCCGCGTCGATCCGCCCGGCGAGGTCGGCGTCGGCCTCGGCGCGCGCGGTGGCCGCGGGGGCGAGGACGTGGTCGCCCGCGTCGTAGGGCCGGGCGACGGCGCTCGCCGCGCGGGCCCAGGAGTGGTGGAAGTACAGGCAGGCGCCGTGGTCGATCAGCCACAGGTCGCGGTGCCAGCGCAGCAGGTTCGGGTTGCGCCACGAGCGGTCCACGTTCTCGACGAACGCGTCGAACCACAGCACCCGCGACGCCTCGAGCGCGTCGACCCGGTGGGCGACGGGGTCGAACCCGATCGCGCCGGGCAGGAAGTCCATGCCGAGGTTGTCGCCGCCGCTGCGCGCGAGGAGCTCCTGGACCTCCCAGTCGGGCTCGGCGCGGGCGATCACGGGGTCGAGCTCGAGCACCACCAGCTCGGGCACCCGCAGCCCCAGCCGCCGGCCCAGCTCGCCGACGATCACCTCGGCCACCAGCGCCTTCGGCCCCTGCCCCGCGCCGGTGAACTTGGCGACGTAGGTGCCGAGGTCGTCGGCCTCGACGAGCCCGGGCAGGGACCCGCCCTCGCGCAGCGGGGTGACGTAGCGGGTGGCGACGATCCGTCGGAGTGCGGACACCCGATCATCCTGCACGGTCACTCCTCCGTGACCACCCGCAGCCGCCGCAGCAGGAACAGGCACGCGACGGCGATGTCGTTCCACGCCGTCGCCGCCTCGGCCCGCGGCCAGTCGACCTTCTCGCGCAGGGCGCGCGCGGTCGGGAGGACCTTGGACAGGTCGCAGGCGTGCTCGTTGAGCGCGGCGAGCTTCCCGATGACGAGGTCGGTGGCGTCGACGACGGGCATCCGCACCGAGAGCACCTCCTGCTCCACGCAGCGGTCGAGCAGGACCGCGTCGACGGGCTCGCTCGCCAGCCGGAACAGGACGTCGACCATCGCGCCGTCGCTGTAGACCTTGAACAGCCAGTCCTCGGGCGGCTGGTGGACGTCCAGGCCGGCCGCGGTCAGCACCTCGGCCGCCCGGCCGGCCTCGGCCTCGGTGACGACGAAGTCGACGTCGTTCTCCGGCTCCGGGCCCCCGAGTGCCCACCCGGCGTAGCCGCCGGCCAGCGCGAACCCGATCCCGCCCTCGCGCAGGGCGACCGCCACCCGCTTGAGCGCCTCGCGGCGGCCGGCACCGTCGGGTTCGCTCATGGGACGTCCGTTACCCCGGGTGGAGCGACGCCGAACCCGGGGAACCCGGGGGCTCGTGCGACTCGGGACATGGAACGTGCTGCACGGGGCCGCGACCGCCGACGGCGCCGTCGACCTGCGACGCTTCGCCGACGCCGTCGCGGGCCTCGACGTCGACGTGCTCGGGCTGCAGGAGGTCGACCGGGCCCAGCCCCGCTCGGGCGGCGCCGACCTCACCGCGGTCGCCGCCGAGGCGCTGGGCGCCACCGAGTACCGGTTCGCGCCGACCCTGCACGGCGTGCCGGGCTCGTGGACGACGGCCGACGTCCCGGACGCCCCGGCCTACGGCGTCGCCCTGCTCTCGCGCCACCCGGTCACCGACTGGCGGGTGATCCCCCTGCCCCGGCTGCCCCGCGACGTGCCGCTCGTCGTCGGACGTCCCCGCCGCCTCGTCGTCGTCCGCGACGAGCCCCGCACCGCGCTGGTCGCCCGCGTCGCCGGGCCGCACGGTCCGGTCGACGTGGTGACCACGCACCTGTCGTTCATCCCGGGCTGGAACCTCGTCCAGCTCCGCCACCTCGTGCGCAGCCTGCGCGACGAGACGACCCTCGTCGTCACCGGCGACCTCAACCTCGGCGTCCGGCGCGCCCGGCTCGGCAGCGGCCTGCGCGGGCTCGTCCGCGGGCGCACGTTCCCCGCCGACGACCCGCGCCGCCAGATCGACCACCTCCTCGGGCGCGGCGTCGTCGCCTCCGCGCCCCGGGTGCACCACCCGCCGCTGTCGGACCACCGCGCGCTCTCGGCGACGGTCGTGCCCGCGGAGTGAGGCCGCGAGGGCGTCCCTCGCTGCGTGGGAGGCAGCGAGGGACGCCCTCGCCGGTCAGCTCGCCAGCGCCGCCCCCCGGTCCGCGGTCCGCGTGCTGCGGCGCGGGGCGCGGATCATGGCGGCCGCGAGCCCGACCGTGCCGATCGCCTCGAACAGCTCGACCTGCAGGCCGGTGAGCACCGGCGCCTCGGGCAGCGGGACCAGGACCCCGAGCGCGGAGAGCACGAACGCCACCCCGATCCAGCGCGGCACCGGCCGGTGCACCAGCAGCGCGACCCCGACGAGCAGGACGCCGGCCACGAACACGAGGCCGCCGACCGTCTGCAGGGTCACGAAGGACGGGGCGTCGAGGATCGTGCCGTCGGCCGGGACGAGGTCGGGCCGGGCGGCGACGATGTCGCGGGCGACGAAGCCCTCGACGACGAGGTGCGACTGCGCCGACAGCGCGTTGCCGACCATGTAGAGCCCGAACCCGGCGAGCCCGAGCAGGCCGACGCGCGGGGCGAGCCAGGCGTACGCCGCGGGCAGCCCGAGCATGAGCAGCACCGCGCCGCCGTAGAGCAGGAGGTAGGCGGGTGGGCCGCCCTCCGCGGTCATCGACGCCACGGAGTGCGACCGGCCGTCGACCACCGGGTGCAGCATCCCGCCCGCGAGCCCGGCGAGGCCGGAGGCGGCGAGCGCGGTCGCGCCGAGGGTGAGGACGAGACGGCGGGTGACGATCACGGGGTGCTCCCTGCTCCGAGGCGACCCGAGTGGCCTCCTGGTGCCGCCGAGCGTCACTCCCCGTACTTGTGAACGGCTTGCAGCCCGTCGCGCAGCGCCGCGGACTCGGCGAGCCAGTGGGGCGCGCCGAGGCGCCGGGCGAGGTCGGCGGCCCGGTCGAGGGCCGCGGCGGCCTCCCGGGGCTCGCCGGCGGCGATCGCGGCGCGGGCGAGGACGAGGTCGACCGGGGCGAGGACGAGCTGGCCGTTGACGGTGTGCACGAGGCGCCCGCGCCACGGGGCGAGGTCGGCGCGCGTGCGGCGCAGGACCTCGTCGTCGCGCAGGCGGGCGGCGGCCAGGCACTGCAGCGCGGTCTCCAGGAGCCAGGTGCCCTCGCGCGGCAGCGGCGGCAGCGGCCACCCGGAGCGGGCGCGCTCCTCCTGCCCCGCGTCCAGGCGGGCGTGCACGAGCAGCACCGCGACGAGCGCGGGATCGCGCGCGGCGATCTCCTCCAGCTCGCCGAGCAGCGCCGACGCGTCGCCCGCGGCCACCGCGAGCGTGGTCATCGCCCAGGCGCGGATGACCCGCCCGTTGGGGTCGCCGGTCGCGGCCAGCCGAGCGGTGAGGTCGTCGAACGCCGCCCACGCCGCCGCGGCGCGCCCGGCGACGAGGTCGAGGGTGGCCTCGAACAGGGCGACCGAGAGCAGCAGGACCGGGAGCTGGCCGCCCGTCGCCACGGCGGCCGCGGCGTCGAGGTGGCGCCGGGCCTCGTCGAGCGCGCCCCGCCCGACCGCCTCGCTCGAGAGCACGAGGTGGGCGAGCGCGCGGTGCTCGGAACGCCCGGCGCGGGTGGCGAGCGCGAGCATCTCCTCGCCGGTGCGCCGGTGGTGGTCGGGATCGGGGACGGCGAACGTGTGCAGGTACTCGACGTTGAGCGCCCGGCACAACAGCCGCGGGTCGCCGATCTCGCGGGCGATCGCCAGCGCCTCGACCGCGGCGGGCCGACCGGTCTCGAGGAGCCAGGGCTCGCACTCGTGCGCGAGCGCGAGCAGGAGGTCGACGCGCAGCTCGCGGTCGGCGGGGTCGGTGAGCGCGAGGAGCTCCTGCAGCCGGGCGATGCCGGGCCCGTTGTCCTCGTCGCTGGGGCGCGTGCTCCACAGCGTCGTCACGTCCCAGCGCCAGGCCCGCGCCTCGAGGGGCACGTCGCCGAGGGTGCGGGCCGCCGCGACCGCCCGGGCGCGCTCGGCGCGGGCCGCGACGAGGTCGCCGCTCGCCGCCAGCGCGCGGACCAGCTCGCCCTGCGCCCCGATCCGGCTCGCCGGGGTGCCCGCGCCGAGGTCGTGCGCGCGCAGCACGGCCCGCCACCAGCGCACGGCGTCGTCGACGGCCCCGGCCTCGCGGGCGTCCCGGGCGCCGCGCTGCAGATGGGGCAGCGTGCGCGGGGCGGTGGCCGCCGACAGGGCGACCTCGGCGTGGTGGGCCAGGGCGTGGACGCGGTCGGGGTGGTCGCGCTCGAGGACGTCGAGCAGCGCGAGGTGCATGCGGGCCCGCCGCAGCGGCGGGGTGCGCTCGGCGAACGTGTCCCGGATCAGCGCGTGCGCGAACCGCAGCCCGGTGTCGGGGCGCTCGGCGAGCAGGCCGGCGACGACGCCGGTGTCGAGGTCGTCGAGCAGGTCGTCGTCGTCGAGCCCGCCGCGCAGGGGGTCGACGGCCAGCAGCAGGTCGACGTCGACGTCCCGGCCCAGCACCGCGGCCCGGGTCAGCGTGGCCACCGCGCGCGCCGGCAGCCGTTCGACCCGGCGGTCGATCAGCTCGCGCACCCCGGCGGGCACCCCGCGGGCGGCGACCTCGACGCCCTCGGACGCGACGAGGCGCCCGAGCTGGCCGAGGAACAGGGCGTGTCCCGCCGCCCGCTCCACCAGCGCGCGCCAGATGCCCTCGGGCAGCTCCCGCCCGGCGACCCGGCGCAGCAGCGTGCGCGCGGAGACCTCGTCGAGCCCGCCGAGCCGGACCCGGTCGACGGTCCGCCCGGCGAGCAGCGCGAGGGTGCGGGCGAGGTCCTCGGTGACCTCGTCGTCGCGGAAGCTCGCGAGCACGAGCACCGGGTCGGTCGACGTCGTCACCAGGTGGCGCAGCACCTGCAGCGTCTCGCCGTCGGCGCGGTGGACGTCCTCGACGACGAGCACCGCGAGCCCGCCCGCCCGGACCTCGCCGAGCGCCGCCGCGAGCTCCCCGGTGAGCGTGAAGGCGTCCCGGGCCGCGGGCGGGGCGCCGCGGTGGCGGGTCAGCAGGTCGCGCCACGCCCACCCCGGCGGGGCGCCGTCGACCTCCGAGCACTGGGCGCGCAGCACCTCGCCGTCGAGCTCCCCGGCCACCTGCTCCAGGAGCGCCGACTTCCCGCTCCCCGCCGCCCCCTCGACCCACGCGATCCCTGCCCCCCGCCCGGCGGTGGTCGCGCCCACCGCCCGGTGCAGGCGCGCCCGCTCCTCGACGCGCCCGAGGAAGGACATGCCGTCCGCCGGGGTGTCAGCGGCGTGGCGTCGCTGACGCTGAGCGTCCGTGTCGCCACGCGCTCGTTCGGGGGCGGGCTGTTCGGGCGCGAGCCGTTCGGGGGCACGTCGGCCCGGTGTGGTCGTCGCGACCTCCCCCGCGAGGACGGCCGCCTCGGCGGCGCGCAGGTCGGCGCCCGGGTCGACGCCGAGCTCGTCGACGAGACGGTCGCGGGTGGCCCGGACGACGGCGAGCGCGTCGCCCTGGCGCCCGGCGGCGGCGAGGGTGCGCACGAGCACGGCTGCGGTCCGCTCACGCAGCGGGTCGTCGCGCAGGACCGCCTCGAGGTCGGCGAGCGCCTCGTCGGGGCGTCCCACGGCGCTCGCGGCGGCCCCGGCGAGCTCGGCGGCCGACGCGCGGGTGGCGATCAGCCGGTCGACCTCGGCCGCCGCCCAGGCCTGGTCGGCCGACGCCGCGTAAGGCGGGCCCGCCCAGCACGCCCGGGCCGCGGCGAGGTGGCCGAGGGCGCCCTCGGGGTCGTCGACGGCCAGCGCCGCGCGAGCCGCCGCCACGAGCGCCACGTAGTGCCAGGCGTCGACGGCCTCGGCGGGAAGCTCGAGGCGGTAGCCGGGTGCCGCACTGACGAGCACCTGCGCGGGCCGACGGGGCCCGCGGTCGGGTTCGAGCACCCGGCGCAGGTGGGACACGTAGGCCTGCAGCGCCCCGATCGCCCGCGGCGGCGGCTCGCCCGCCCACAGGTCCTCGACGAACCGGTCGGTGGGCACCACGGCGCCGTTCGCCGCGACGAGCAGCGCCAGCACCGCACGTTGCCGGGGCCCGCCGAGATCGAGCCGGCGGCCGTCGAGGTGGGCGCGGACCTCGCCCAGCACGCCGACCTCGAGCACCGGACCAGGCTACGGCGATCATGTGTCGCCGCGGCCGTGGCGTCCTCGGCCCGGCCGGACGCGCGGTCCGGCCGGGCCGAGGACCACTGGGGAGCGGACCTGGCTTCGGGTGCCCGTCAGCTGCAGCCGCTGGTGGAGCCGCAGCCCTCGCAGACGTAGCAGGAACCGGCGGGGCGCATCTTCGTGCCGCAGGTGAGGCAGAGCGGCGCGTCGGCCGCCTTGCCCTGCTGCAGCTCGAGGAGCTCGGTGGAGCTCCCGACCGACACGTCGGCCTTGCGCGCCGCCGGGCTCTCGTCGGCCTCGGGCGCGGCGACGTCGACGGAGGTGCGCAGCGCCTCGACGTCGACGGCCGGTGCCGGCGCCGCGGGGGCCCCGGTGCCGTAGTCGGTGGCCGCGACCTGGGCCGAGCGCTCGTCCGCGGAGAAGATGCCCAGCTGGGCGCGCTTCTCGTAGGGCAGGTGGTCGAGCGCGATGCGGCGGAACAGGTAGTCGACGACGCTGGTGGCCATGCGGACGTCCGGGTCGTCGGTCATGCCCGCGGGCTCGAAGCGCATGTTGACGAACTTGGAGACGTAGGTCTCCAGCGGCACGCCGTACTGCAGCGCGATCGAGATCGCCATCGAGAAGGCGTCCATGACACCGGCGAGCGTCGAGCCCTGCTTCGACATCTTGACGAAGATCTCGCCCAGGCCGTCGTCGGGGTACGACCCGGCGGTCATGTAGCCCTCGGCGCCGGCCACCGCGAACGACACCGTCTCGCTGGGGCGCTTCTTGGGCAGGCGCTTGCGGACCGGGCGCTGCTCGGTGACCGCGGGCGCCGCCTCGGTGGTCGACTCGGCCGCGTTCTTCTTGCCGGTGGACAGCGGCTGCCCGACCTTGCAGTTGTCGCGGTAGATCGCGAGGGCCTTGAGCCCCAGCTTCCAGGACTCGAAGTAGATCTCCTCGACGTCCTCGACGCTGGCCTGCTCCGGCATGTTGACGGTCTTGGAGATGGCGCCGGAGATGAACGGCTGCACCGCGGCCATCATCCGCACGTGGCCCATCGGCGCGATCGAGCGCTGGCCCATCGCGCAGTCGAACACCTCGTAGTGCTCGGGGCGCAGCCCCGGGGCGTCGATGACGTGGCCGTGCTCGGCGATGTACTCGACGATCGCCTCGACCTGCTCCGCCTGGTAGCCCAGCAGGTCGAGCGCGCGCGGGATGGTCTGGTTCACGATCTGCATCGAGCCGCCGCCGACCAGCTTCTTGAACTTGACCAGCGAGAAGTCCGGCTCCACCCCGGTGGTGTCGCAGTCCATCATGAAGCCGATGGTGCCGGTGGGGGCAAGCACGCTGGCCTGGGCGTTGCGCCAGCCGTTCGTCGCCCCGATCTCGAGCCCGGTCTGCCACTGGCGGGTGGCGGCGTCGCGGACGCGGGCGTCCTCGCGGTGCACCGTGCGGATGGCGTCGTTGGCCGCCGCGTGCTTGCGCATGACCCGGCGGTGGGCGTCGGCGTTGCGGGCGTAGCCGTCGTACGGGGCGACCGCGCCGGCGAGCTCGGCCGAGCGGCGGTAGGCCGCGCCCGTCATCAGCGAGGTGATCGAGGCGGCCAGCGCGCGGCCGCCCTCGGAGTCGTACGCCCGGCCCGTGGCCATGAGCAGCGCGCCGAGGTTGGCGTAGCCGATGCCCAGCTGGCGGAAGGCGCGCGTCGTCTCGCCGATCGCGTCGGTGGGGAAGTCGGCGAAGCAGATCGAGATGTCCATCGCGGTGATGACCAGCTCGACCGAGCGCACGAAGTCGTCGACGCGGAAGGTGTTGTCGTCGTCGAGGAACTTCATGAGGTTCAGCGACGCGAGGTTGCAGCTGGAGTTGTCCAGGTGCAGGTACTCCGAGCACGGGTTGGACGCGGTGATGCGCCCCGACTCGGGCGAGGTGTGCCAGTCGTTGATGGTGTCGTCGTACTGCAGGCCCGGGTCGGCGCACTCCCAGGCGGCCTCGGCCATGCTGCGGAACAGCGACTTGGCGTCGACGGTGTCGATCACCTCGTTGGTCATCCGCGCCCGCAGGCCGAACTCGGTGCCCGACTGCACCGCGCGCATGAACTCGTCGGAGACCCGCACCGAGTTGTTGGCGTTCTGGTACTGCACCGAGGTGATGTCGGAGCCGCCGAGGTCCATGTCGAACCCGGCGTCGCGCAGCACGCGGATCTTGCGCTCCTCGTCGCGCTTGGTGGCGACGAACTCGGCGACGTCGGGGTGGTCGACGTCGAGGACGACCATCTTGGCCGCGCGGCGGGTGGCCCCGCCGGACTTGATGGTGCCGGCCGACGCGTCGGCGCCGCGCATGAACGAGACCGGCCCGGAGGCGGTGCCGCCCGAGGACAGCAGCTCCTTCGACGAGCGGATGCGCGAGAGGTTGAGGCCGGCGCCGGAGCCGCCCTTGAAGATCAGCCCCTCCTCGCGGTACCAGTTGAGGATCGACTCCATCGTGTCGTCGACCGACAGGATGAAGCAGGCGCTGACCTGCTGCGGCGAGCTGGTGCCGACGTTGAACCACACCGGCGAGTTGAAGCTGAAGTACTGGTGCAGGAGCATCCAGGTCAGCTCGTGGGAGAAGACCTCGGCGTCGTCGGGGGTCGCGAAGTAGCCGTGGCGCGTGCCCGCCGCGGTGTAGGTGCTCACCACGCGGTCGATGAGCTGGCGCAGGCTCGACTCGCGCGAGTCGGTGCCCTGCGCGCCGCGGAAGTACTTGCTGGTGACGATGTTGACGGCGTTGACCGACCAGGACTGCGGGAACTCGACGCCACGCTGCTCGAAGTTGATCGAACCGTCGCGCCAGTTCGTCATCACCACGTCACGGCGTTCCCACACGACGTCGTCGTAGGGGTGGACCCCCGCGGTGGTGTGGACACGCTCGATGGTCAGACCCCGCCGCGGCGCGGCGGTTCCCGACTCCTCGGACGTGGTGCCGACGGTCTCCGTCATCGGTGCCATCCCTCTTTCGTCGCTCGCGACGGTCCGGCGGCGCTTCCCCACGCTCCGACCCGTCACTGTGATCCCCGACTGTGTCTCCCCGACCGTCAGTCCCCGGCCCGTGCCGCCGGCACGTCCCGCACGTCGGCCCCCGGCTCCCCCGCAGTGTCGCCCCGACCCCCGACATCGCCGGCGCGCGCCGCGGCGCGCAGGTCGGCGATCTCGGCCTCGAAGTCGGCCACGGACGAGAAGTTCCGGTAGACGCTGGCGAAGCGCAGGTACGCCACCTCGTCGAGCTCGCGCAGCGGCCCCAGGATGGCCATGCCGACCTCCTGGCTGGGCACCTCCGCGGTGCCCGCGCCCCGGATCGTCTCCTCGACCCGGTGGGCCAGCTGGGCCAGCGCGTCCGTGTCGACCGGACGCCCCTGGCAGGCCCGGGCCACCCCGCGCACGACCTTGTCGCGGCTGAACGGCTCGGTGACCCCGCTGCGCTTGACCACGGCGAGCACCGGCTCCTCGACGGTGGTGAAGCGCTTGCCGCACGACGAGCACGACCGGCGCCGCCGGATCGCCTGCCCCTCGTCGGCCTCGCGCGAGTCGACGACCCGGGAGTCGGTGTGCCGGCAGAACGGACACCGCATGTCGACTCCCCCTCCCGCGTCGCGGCCCCTCCGCGGAGTTGTCCCCAACCCCCTGTGGTCCGGCCCCGGATTCCCGCCGTCCTGGGGACGGACCTGGGGATCGCCGGGCCCGACCCGTGGATCGAGCGCCCCCGCCGGTGGAGCACCACCGTCGTTCCGGTGGAAGACCCTGTGGAAGGGCCTTCACCAGTGTGCACAAGCTGTGGACTAACTACACCAGTGTAACCACTAGATGTTGGGGTGGGACGGTAGCGACGCGCTGACGCGCGATGCAACTCCCCAGCCGCCCACCCGCCACCGGGGCGCCGAGCGGACGTCGCCCGAGGATCAGCGGGCCGCGGGGAGGATCAGCGGGGCACGCGGTGCCCGAGTGGGTGTCCGGGCGACGCACCGACCGACCGGCTCATCCCGCGGACGGCACCACGAGCGGGCGGCCGGGCACGACGGCGGAGCCCTCGAGGCCGTTGAGCTCGCGGATCCGGGAGACCACGGCGGCGGTGTCGGCCCCCGGGGCGACGCGGCCGGCGACATCGGCGAGCGACTCCCCCGCCCCCACGACCGCCACGCTCGTGCCCGTCGGGGCCGGGCCGGCAGGGGCACCGGACGGCACGACCAGGCCGGCGAGCACGCCCACCAGCAGGCCCAGCACGACACCCAGGACCGCGACCGCGGCCAGGCGCCGCCGGCGCACGACGACGGGGACCGTCGCGGGGCGATCCCGGTGCGGCGCGGGCGACGCCCCTCCCCCGGCGATCCGCGGCCGCACCGGAGGCAGCGCCGCCGGCCCGCGGCGGCCGGCCGGGCGGACCGGACCGCGCCCGTCCTCGGGGCGTGCGGGACGGGTGCCCGCGGGCTGCGGGCGCCCGGCGGGGCGGGGAGCCGGGCGGACCGGCGGGTCGGCGGCCGCGCCACCGGGCGGCACCGCGCGGCCCGCCTCCTCGGCACGCGGGCCCGGCACCCGACCCGGCCCCTGGCCGGACATCTGGCCGGACACCTGGCCGGGCACCTCGACGTCGCAGCGGCCCCGCGGACCGGTCGTCCCCACGGACATGTCGACCTCCTCGCCTCGCACACGCGTTCGATCGAACGCGTGTGCGATGTCTAGCATCGACCCCCGACAACGTCGACGAATCGACCGGCGTGTCGTTCGAACACGTGTTTGATCCCGTCGGTGCTCGGCGCTAACTTCGCCGTCGAACCCCCCGCCACCTGCGCGGGGCGCGGCGCCCTCGGAGGGTGCCGCGGACGACGTCGGAAAGGACACGGCCATGGCACGCACGCCCCAGGGCCCGGACGGCCCCGAGGAGCCGGGGGCACGGCCCGGCGTGGCCGAGCCGCCAGAGGTGGCCGACGCCGTCGTGCCGGCCCGGGTGCACCCCTTCCCCGAGCCCGCGGACGCCGACGCGTCACCGGGCCTCACCCCGCGCCAGCGGAAGGTCCTCGAGGTCATCCGCGACCACGTCGAGCGCAACGGCTACCCGCCGAGCGTCCGCGAGATCGGCGACGCGGTGGGGCTGACCTCGACGTCCTCGGTGGCCCACCAGATGCGCACCCTGGAGAAGAAGGGCTACCTGCGCCGCGACCCCAACCGGCCGCGCGCGCTCGACGTCCGCCTCCCCGAGGAGCTCGAGGCCGCCGGCCACGACGCGCCGGACCACACCGAGGAGATCCGCGCCGACCGCCCCGCACCGACGTTCGTGCCGGTGGTCGGGCGCATCGCCGCCGGTGGCCCGATCCTCGCCGAGCAGGCCGTCGAGGACGTCTTCCCGCTGCCCCGCGAGCTCGTCGGCGAGGGGTCGCTGTTCCTCCTGCGCGTCGCCGGCGACTCGATGGTCGACGCCGCCATCACCGACGGCGACTGGGTGGTCGTCCGCCAGCAGCCCGTCGCCGACAACGGCGAGATCGTGGCCGCGATGATCGAGGGTGAGGCCACCGTCAAGACGTTCAAGCGCAAGGACGGCCGCATCTGGCTGATGCCGCACAACGTCGACTACGAGCCCATCCCGGGCGAGGATGCGACGGTGCTGGGCAAGGTGGTCGCGGTCCTGCGCCGCCTCTGACCACGGTCACGACCGGGCGCCCGCCGGCTCCTGCCAGGGCGCGGGGCGGCGCACCCCCACGGCGAGCGCGAGGACGATCGCCAGCATCAGCACCGGGGCGGGCAGGAGCGCCCACGCGAGCCCGACGTGCAGGACGAGGATCGCCCCGGCCGCGGCGCCCAGGAACATCGTCACCACCGCGAGCACCCGTCGCGTGACCACCGCCCGGCCCGAGGAGCGCACGTCGGCGGCGATCCCGGTGAGGGTCATGGTGAGCACCGTCGTCGTGAGGTCGGGGACGGCCAGGCGGCGCACCACGGAGTTCTGCAGCCCCAGGGCGACGGCCGCGAGCGCCGCGACCACCGACGCGAGGCCGCTGTCCGGGGTCCCCGTCACGCCGACGAGCAGGCCGGCGGCGATCAGCAGGAGCACCGTCTCCACGAGCGCCGCGTCGCGGAGCAGGTGACCGCGCCGGTGCGCTCGACGGGTGGCGAGGGCACCGCCGGCCAGGGCGCCGACGAGGAACCCGCCGAGGGCGGCGAGCGACGCGGCCAGGGCGAACCCCGGCGCCCCGGCCACCGCGAAGCCGAGGAAGACGATGTTGCCGGTCATGTTGGCGACGAAGACCCGGCCCAGCCCGAGGACGCTCACCGCGTCGACCAGGCCCGTCGCCGTCGTCATCACCAGCAGGAGGATCGGCAGCGGACCGTGCACCGGTCCCGAGACCAGCGAGCCGCTCCGTGCCCCGGGTGCGTCCATGCGCGACTCCTCTCCCTCGCGTGTCGCGGCGACGCGCCGGCGGACATCCACGACGAGATGATCGACCCGGCACCGCGCGCGGGCACCGAGGATCGGCTCACACTCGTCGCAGGTACAGTTCAGGTCATCTGATGACCTGAGGAGTAGTGGTGCGTCCCGTGCGTCGTGGCGGTCTGGTGGAGCAGGTGATCGACGCGCTGACCGCGCCGATCGAGAGCGGGGAGTGGCCGCCGGGGCACCGGTTGCCGGCGGTCACCGACCTGGCCGCCGAGCTGGAGGTCGGCCGGTCGACGGTGCGCGAGGCCGTCCAGGCGCTCGCCCACCGCGGGCTGCTGGAGGTCGCCCAGGGGCGCGGCACGTTCGTCGCCGAGCCCGCGCCCGACCAGGGCACCTGGACGCTGCGCCTGCGCCGCACCGCGACCCTCGACGTCTACGAGGCCCGGCGCGGTCCGGAGATCGAGGCCGCCCGCCTCGCCGCGCTGCGCCGCACCGACGACGACCTCGCCGCGATCGAGGCGGCGATCGGCGCCCGTCGCGCGGCGCGGACGTGCGGGGCGATCGGCGAGTGGGCGGCCGCCGACCTCGCCCTGCACCGCGCCGTCGTCGCCGCCACCCACAACCCCGTGCTCGGGCGGCTGTTCGACGCGCTCGCCGACGGCGTGCACGACTCGTTCACCCAGCAGGACGCCGACCCCGGCTCCGGCGTCGACACCGCCGCCGAGCACGACGCGCTCGTGGCCGCGATCGCGGCGCGGGACCCCGAGGCGGCCGCCGCGGCGACCCGCGGCTATCTCGACGCGTGCGAGCACGAGCTGCGCGACCTGCTGGGCGGGACCCTGTCGGGCGGGACGGGGTGACCGGTCGCCGCCGGGCGCTCGGGCTCGCCGTCGAGCACGGCGTCGACGACCTCTACCAGGGCGCGGTCCCGGCGCTCGTGCCCGCGCTGGTCGCCGTGCGCGGCTGGGACCTCACCCGCGCCGGGGGCATCGTGCTCGCCGCGACCGTGCTGTCCTCGCTCGCCCAGCCGCTGTTCGGCCTGGTCACGGATCGCCGGCGGATGCCGCGCCTGCGCATCCTCGGGATGGTCCTCGCGGGCGTCGGCGTCGGTGCCGTCGGGCTCACCGACTCCTACGCCGCCACCTGGTGCGCGGTCCTGCTCTCGGGCCTGGGCGTCGCGGCGTACCACCCGGAGGCGGCGCGCGCGGTGCACGCGACGGGCATCGGCGACCGCGGGATGGGGTGGTTCACCGTCGGCGGGCTGGCGGGGTTCGCGGCCGGGCCGGCCGCGGTCGGGCTCGTCGTCGGCGGGCTGGGGCTGGGCGCGACGCCCCTGCTCGCCGTGCCCGCCCTGGCCGCCGCGGCGATCGGGCTCCTCCCCCGTCGCCGGCCGGTGCCCGCGACCGCGACCACCGACACGACGGTGGTCTCCGGCCACGACGACTGGCGCCGCTTCGGCTGGCTGACCGGGGTGGTCGTCACGCGCTCCGTGGCGTTCTACGGCCTCAGCGCCTTCCTCGCGGTGCACCTCACGATGCGCTTCGGGTTCGGCCCGGCGACGGCCGCGGCGACGCTCGGGATCTTCACGGGTGCGGGCGCCGTTGCCACGATCGCGAGCAGCGCGCTGACCCGGCGGTGGGGGCGCACCGCCGTGCTGCGCTGGTCCTACGTCGTCGCGGTGCCGCTGCTGGCCGCGGTGCTCCTCGCTCCGTCGGCGCTGCTCGCGCTGGTCGCGACCGGCCTGCTCGGGGCGGCGCTGGGCGTGCCCGTGCCGGTGCACACCACGCTCGGCCAGGCCTACCTGCCCCGCCACCTCGGGCTCGCGGCGTCGGTGACGCTGGGGCTCGCGGTCAGCGCCGGCGGGCTCGCGTCCCCGTTCCTCGGCGCGCTCGCCGACCACCGCGGCACGACGGTCGCGCTCGCGGTGCTCGTCGCGGGCCCGCTGCTCGCGGCGGTGCTGACGCTGGCGCTGCGCGATCCCAATGGGGAGCGAACGGGGAGTTCGGACACCTAGAAGCAGCGAACCGCCCGTTCGCTGCGTCCCGGTCGCCGCGCCGGCGCTCCCGCAGCAGGTCCCGGACGCCGACCGCGACGAGGACGGCGCCGGCCGCGAGCACCGCGAGCGCGACACCGAGCCCCCAGAACCGCTCGGCCGCGTCGCCGCGGGACGCGACGAGCCCGCCGGCGAGCACCAGCGGGACGAGCAGCAGCGACAGCACGCGATGCACGGCGGCGGCGACGTCGGGGCGTTCCACGGTCCCGAGCGTGGCGCCCGGCGCGGGCGGGCACCATACGCGATCCCCGCAGGGAGCCTCTGCCTCAGACAGAGGCAGCCCGGCGCAGGTGCTCGGCGAGCTCCTCGACGCCGGGCGCCGGGCGTGCTCCGCGGCGCAGCACCAGCGTGCGGCGAGCGAAGGGCTCGGCGAGCTCGCACACGGCGAGGCCGCGGGCCGGGTCGACGACGTGGCGCGGGACGACGGCGAGGCCCACCCCGGCGGCGGCGAGGTCGACGACCGTGCCGAGGTCCACGGCGCGCCCGCGGTGGCGGGGCACCGGGGCGTGCTCGCCGAGGTTCGCCTCGAGGGTGAGGGTCAGCGGCGCGTCGGGCTCGAGGCCGACCAGCGGGTGCTCGGCGACCTCGGCGAACGTCATCGCCGCCCGCCCCGCGGGCGCCCCGGCGGCGGGACCGACGACGACCAGCGAGTCGTCGGTGAGGCGGTCCTGCGCGCGCGGCGGGTCCTGGCGGGCGTCGACGACCACGACCCCGAGGTCGGCCTCGCCGTCGGCGAGCATCCGGACGGTGTCGGCGCTGCGGCGCTCGCGGGTGACGACGTCGACGTCCGGGTGCGCGACGAGGAAGTCCACCAGCGCGCGGGGCACCAGGCGGCGCATCGCCGAGCTCCCGGCCAGCAGGGTCACCGGGGTGCCCGCCGGCCGGCGGTACCCCGCCACCGCGCCCTCGAGCCGGCCCAGGTCGTCGAGCACGCCCCCGGCGTGCCGCGCCAGCGCGCTGCCCGCCGGTGTCGGGCGCACCCCGCGGCGCCCGCGCACGAGCAGGTCCACGCCCGCGTGGTGCTCGAGTGCCCGGATGCGCGCGCTCGCCGACGGGAGGCTCAGGTGCATCCGCGCCGCCCCGGCGGTGATCGAGCCCTCGGCGACGACCGTGCGGAACAGGCGCAGGTCGAGCAGGTCGTAGCGCACGGGAGCGCAGCCTACGTCCGGGCCGCAGGCTGGGGGGCCGAGCGAACGGGGACTTTCGACGCTTAGAAGCAGCGAGCCGCGCGTTCGCTGCCTCCGGGCGGCCTCACCGCCGCCGGCGCACCACCGCGACGACGGCGACGAGCGCGAAGGCCCCCACCGCGACGGCGAGCACCACGCCGATGCTCGCCAGCGGCTCGGGCAGGCCGGCGCGGTCGGCGACCGGAGCCGGCGACGACGACGGCGGCGCGGGCCCCTCCACCAGCGCCGTCGCGCCCGGCACGGCGTGCAACGGCGCCGGCGGGCCGTCCCGCGGCGTCTCGCCGGTGGCGAGCAGCGTCCCGTCCGGCGCGAAGGCCACCGCCTCGCCCTGCACCTCGTCGGGCAGCGGCACCCGGCCCGGCGTCGCCCGCAGCGCCGCCACGACGTCGTCGGCGGTCGCGGTCCCGCCCGGCGCGGGGTGGAGCCACGCGTCGGCGTAGGTCCGCAGGGCCACGACCCGGCCGTCGGCGGAGAGCGCCCCGCCGGTGTACGCGCCCGCACCGAGCGACGTCATCGCCTCGCCGGGCACCACGACCTCGCCGGCCCGCCGCAGCGTGCCCGTCCCCCCGTCACCCACGGGCTCGTCGGCGACGTAGACGCCGCTGCGCCCGCTGAGCTCCTTGGTGACGATCACCGCGCGGCGGTCGCCGGGCATCAGCAGCGACTCGGCGTCGTGCGCGCCGTCGGGGTAGGTCAGCCGGGTGATCGTCTCGTCGCCCCCGGGGCCGACGCGCAGGATCGCCACGGTGCGCCGCTCGCGGTCGTTGTCGCCGATGTCGGCGAGCCACAGCGTCCCGTCGGTGCCGCGGGCGAGGTCCTCGACGTCACGGCCGCGGTCGGGCACCTCGACCTCGCCGACCACCGCGCAGGACCCGTCGAGCCGGTACACGGTGCTCGGGTTGCCGCTGTCGTTGACGACCGCGTAGGCCCCGGGAGGGCCCGCGACCAGCCCCGACGCCTCGGCGAGCCGGGGGTCGTCGAGGGTGCAGCGCACGTCCGGGTCGGCCCACGCGACACCCGGCACGAGGAGCCCGAGCGCCACCAGGACGACCAGGAACGACCTGCTCAGGGCACCCGTGCCGGATCGACCGCCGCCGCGCGCAGCGACGCCGCGAGCTCCTCGGAGACGCGCGCGTGCAGCACGGTGCCCTCCGGCGAGTGGCGCTCGGCGAGCACCTCGCCCTCGCCGTGGGCGCGGGCGACCAGGGCTCCCTCGGTGTAGGGCAGCAGCACCTCGAGCTCGACGTCCGGGTGCGGCAGCTCCTCGGCGAGGCGCGCCGTGAGCCGCTTCAGCCCCTCGCCGGTCGTCGCCGACACGAACACCGCGCCGGGCAGGGCCCCGCGCAGCTCGGCCAGCGCCATCGGCTCGGCGGCGTCGACCTTGTTGACCACCAGCAGCTCGGGCGGCGCGGGCGCGTCGAGGCCCGCGATGACCTCGCGCACCGCGGCGATCTGGTCCTGCGCCGACGGGTCCGACCCGTCGACGATGTGGAGCAGCAGGTCGGCCTCGGCGACCTCCTCCAGCGTCGAGCGGAACGCGTCGACGAGCTGGTGGGGCAGGTGGCGCACGAAGCCGACGGTGTCGGTGAGCGTGACCTCGCGCCCGTCCTCGGTCTCCCACCGCCGCGTGGTGGGGTCGAGGGTGGCGAAGAGCGCGTCCTGCACGAGCACGCCGGCGTCGGTGATGGCGTTGAGCAGGCTCGACTTGCCGGCGTTGGTGTAGCCGGCGATCGCGACCGACGGCACGGCGTTGCGCCGCCGCCCGCCGCGCTTGGTCTCGCGGATCGTCGACATCGCCTCGATCTCGCCGCGCAGCTTGGAGATGCGCCGGTGGATGCGGCGGCGGTCGGTCTCGAGCTTGGTCTCACCGGGGCCGCGCGTGCCGACGCCCCCACCGCCCGCGCCGCCACCGCCGCCGGCGCCGCCGCCCTGCCGGGACAGCGACTCGCCCCAGCCGCGCAGGCGCGGGAGGAAGTAGCGGAGCTGGGCCAGCTCGACCTGCGCCTTGCCCTCCCGCGAGCGCGCGTGCTGGGCGAAGATGTCGAGGATCAGCGCGGTCCGGTCGACGACCTTGACCTTGAGCTTCTCCTCGAGGTTGCGCAGCTGGCCGGGCGAGAGCTCGCCGTCGCAGATGACGGTGTCCGCGCCGGTGGACTGCACGGTCTCGCGCAGCTCGACGACCTTGCCCGACCCGACGAACGTCCCGGGGTCGGGGTTCTGGCGGCGCTGGATGAGGCCGTCGAGCACCTCGGAGCCCGCGGTCTCGGCGAGGCGGGCGAGCTCGACCAGCGACGCCTCGGCCTCGCGGGAGGTGCCCTCGGTCCACACGCCGATGAGCACGACGCGCTCGAGGCGCAGCTGCCGGTACTCGACCTCGGTGACGTCGGTGAGCTCGGTGGACGACCCGGTGAGGCCGGGGACCCGGCGCAGCGACGTGCGCTCCTCGAGGTCGAGGCTGCCGCCGGTGGGCTCCTCGGCGGGCTCGACGGGCTCGGCCGACGTGTCGAGGCGGATGTCGCTCGAGCGGCGCGACGAGCGCGCCGGGCTCGCGGGCCGGGTCGACGGGCGGGGGTCCTGCGGTGCGGGTTCTGTCATGTTGCCGTCCATGGTTCCACGAGGAGCAACGCGATAACCACTCCCGGCGCGTCAGACGGTGGCCGGGACCGGCGCGCCCCACGTGCCGTGCGCGACCAGCTCGGCCGGACCGGTCAGGGTCGTCGTCGCCCCGTCGACGCCGACGAGCAGCGTGCCTCCCGGCGTGTGGACGGTGACGGTGCCCGTGTGCCGTCCCGCGGCATCCAGGGCGGCGACCGCCCCGGCGACCGTCCCGGTGCCGCACGAGCGGGTCTCGCCCGAGCCGCGCTCGTGCACCCGCAAGCGCACCGCGCCCCCGGACAGCGGCGTGAGGACCTCGACGTTCACCCCGTGGGGGAAGAGCGACCGGTCGTAGGCGGGCGGCGCCGCGAGGTCGAAGCCGTCGAGGGCGCTGCCGGTGACGCAGGCCAGGTGCGGGTTGCCGACGTCGACCGCGACGCCGGTCAGCTCGACCCCGTCGACGACCGTCGTCGACGCCGGGCCGAGGACGGCGGGTCCCATGTCGACGGTGACGGGGCCCGTGCGGTCGACCGTCACCCAGCGCGTGCCCGCGCGCGTGGCGACCGGGTGGGTGCCCGGCGCCACGAGGCCCGCGTCGAGGAGGTAGCGCGCGAAGACCCGCACGCCGTTGCCGCACATCTCGGCGAGCGAGCCGTCGGCGTTGCGGTAGTCCATGAACCAGGTGGCGTCGCTGCCCTCGATCCCCGCCGCGGTCGCGACCGGCGTGTCGGTGCGCACGACGCGCAGGACCCCGTCGGCCCCGAGGCCGCGGCGGCGGTGGCAGAGCGCGCGGACCAGGTGGCCGTCCTCGGCGTCCAGGTCGATCGAGCCGTCGGCATCGGGCAGCACGACGAAGTCGTTCTCGGTCCCGTGTCCCTTGACGAACTCCACGGCGACCAGCGTATCGAGACGCTCCAGCCCTGCGTGATCTGCAAAACACCGCGTCGCGCAAAAATGCAGAGACTGCAAGAAAAGTCTACCGTGGACGGCGTGACCACGGGACTGCGCGAGCGCAAGAAGCTCCGGACGCGGCGCGCGCTCGGCGCCGCCGCCCTCGAGCTCGCCGTCACCCACGGGCTGGCCGAGGTGACGATCGAGCAGATCGCCGAGGCCGCCGACGTCTCGCCGCGCACCTTCTTCAACTACTTCTCGTCGAAGGAGGAAGCGGTCGTCGCCGCCGACGTGGAGCGCGCCCGCGACATGGGCGAGCGCCTCGCCGAGCGCCCGGTCGGCGAGCCGGTGCTCGAGGCGGTGCGCGCCGTGATGCACGAGATGGTCGGCGACGCGCCGCGCTCGCGGGAGTGGATCGCCCAGGCCCGGCTGGTGAGGTCCGAGCCCTCGCTCGTCCCCCAGCAGCTCGCGGCCTACGTCGCCGCCGAGGCGCACCTCACCGCGATCATCGCCGAGCGCACCGGCCGCACCCCGCAGGACCTCTACCCGGCGGTCACCGCCGCCGCGGTCATGTCGGCGATGCGCGTGGCCACCACGCGCTGGCTCGAGTCCGACGAGCACGGCGACCTCGTCGGCGTCGTCGACCAGGTGATCGACCTGCTCGCCGGCGGCCTGTCCCGGGCGCCCTGAGCCGCGCCGCTCCCGCACCCACCACCCCTGCGCTCCCCTCCCGGAGAACTCCTGATGTCCGCACCGGCGACGACGCCGTCCGCTCTCACGGACGGCGACGGACCCCCCGCCACCCGCCACGTGCTGGTGGCCCTCTCGGGCCTGCTCATGGCCCTGTTCGTCGCGATCCTGTCCTCGACGATCGTGTCCAACGCGCTCCCCCGGATCCTCGCCGACCTCGGCGGGACCCAGGCGCAGTACACGTGGGTGGTCACCGCGTCGCTGCTGGCGATGACGGCGTCCACGCCGATCTGGGGCAAGCTCGCCGACCTCTTCTCGAAGAAGCTGCTCGTCCAGATCGCGATCACGATGTTCATCGTCGGGTCGATGCTCTGCGGCCTGACGACGGGCACCGCCGAGCTCATCGGCTTCCGCGTCGTCCAGGGCCTCGGCATGGGCGGGCTCATGGCGCTGGCCCAGGTCGTGATCGCCGCGATCATCCCGCCGCGCGAGCGCGGCCGGTACTCCGGCTACCTCGGCGCGATCATGGCCGTGGCGACGGTCGGCGGCCCGCTGATCGGCGGCGTCATCGTCGACAGCATCGGCTGGCGCTGGTGCTTCTACGTCACCGTCCCGATCGCCGTCGTCGCGCTCGTCGTCCTGCAGCGGACCCTGACGGTGCCGACGGTCAAGCGCGAGGTGCACATCGACTACCTCGGCGCGGTCCTCATCGCCGCCGGCGTCTCGGCGCTGCTCATCTGGACCTCGCTGGCGGGGCACCAGTTCGCGTGGGGCTCCTGGACCTCGGTGGCCTGGGTCGGCGGCGGCGTCCTCGCCCTCGTCCTGGCCGTGGTCGTCGAGTCGAGGGTGCGCGAGCCGATCGTGCCGCTGCACCTGTTCCGCAACCCCACGGTCGCCCTGGCCACGATCGCCGGCCTGTTCGTCGGCGTCGCGATGTTCGGCTCGACGGTCTACCTGTCCCAGTTCTTCCAGCTCGCCCGCGGCGCGACGGCCACCGAGGCCGGCCTGCTGACGCTCCCGATGATCGCCGGGCTCTTCCTCGCCTCGACGATCGTCGGCCAGCTGATCAGCCGCTACGGCCGCTGGAAGCCCTACCTGGTGGGCGGCGGCATCCTGCTGACCCTGGGGCTGCTCGGCGAGGGCCTGTTCGTCAGCGCCGCCGTCCCCTACCCGCTGCTCGCGGTGTTCATGGCGATGGTCGGCGTCGGCGTGGGTGCCACCCAGCAGAACCTCGTGCTCGCGGTGCAGAACCAGGTCGCGATGAGCGAGATGGGCGCCGCCAGCTCCACGGTCGCGTTCTTCCGCTCGCTCGGCGGCGCCGCCGGCGTGGCCGCGCTCGGCGCGCTGCTGTCCACGCAGGTCACGAGCTCGATCACGTCCGGGCTCGCGTCGCTGGGGATCCCGGCCACCGGCGTCTCCGGCGGGCAGATCCCCAACCTCGCGACCCTGCCCGCGCCGGTCGCCGGGGTCATCGAGAACGCCTACGGCGATGCGATCGGGCTGCTCTTCCTCGTCGCCTCGCCGCTGGCGCTGATCGCGCTGGTCGCGATCCTGTTCCTGCGCGAGGTGCCGCTGCGGCACACGATCGACCTCGAGGAGACGCCGGCGCTGCCCGCGCTCACCGAGACCGAGACGGGCGCGACGGGCGCCGACACCGTCCGCCTGCGCCGCCCGTCCCTGCGCGGCGTCGTGCGCCACGACGGCGAGCCCGCGCCGTACGCCGTGCTCACGGTCGTCGACGCCGACGGGCGCCAGCTCGGGCGCGCCGTCGCGGGCGACGACGGCGCGTACACCGTCGACGCCGCGTCCGCCGGGCGCCCGCACCTGCTCGTCGTGCAGTGGCGGGGCCACCCGCACGTCGAGGCGCTGGGCGGGGCCACCGGGCCGCAGCACCGCGACATCGCCCTGACCGGCACGGCTCCGGACGGCGGGCGCCACGCCCGCCTCGAGGCACTCGACGCGCCGACCGTGGCCCTGGGGGCGCAGCGGTAGCGCGCACGCCGGCGTTCTGACCGAAGGGCCCCTTCGCTCGGCTCTATCGAGCGAAGGGGCCCTTCGCTCGGATCGGGGCGGGCGCGCGGCGAGATCACGGGCACCTCGTCCACCTCCTCGCGCCGGGTGACGTGCACGGTGTGCTCGTGATCTCCGGTGGACCGCCCCGCTCGAGATCAGCAGGCGGAAAGACACCTCGACGGGCCCGCCGGGCGTGCCTGTCGGTCTGCTGATGTCCCCGCCGCGCCGGACCACCCGTGGCGATGGGCGCCCCTCGCCCGCTAGTCCGAGCGAGGGGGCCCTTCGCTCAGAACCGGCTCGCCCCACCGGCGACGCCCAGCACCGTCACCACCAGGTCCGGCGCGGCGGCGTCGAGCCAGTGCACGCGGGCGTCGCGCCGGAACCACGAGCGCTGGCGGCGCACCAGACGCCGGGTGGCGACGACCGTGCGCCGGCGCGCCTCGTCGAGGTCGATCCTGCCGTCGAGGTGCTCGAGGACCTCGCGGTAGCCGACGGCGCGCGAGGCGGTCGCCCCCTCGCGCAGGCCGCGCGCGGCCAGCCCGGCCACCTCGTCGACGAGCCCGCCCGCGAGCATCACGTCGACCCGGGCGGCGATGCGCTCGTCGAGGACCGCGGTGTCGCGGTCCAGCCCGACCAGCACCGCATCGTGGCGCGGCGTGCCCGGCACGGGCAGGCTCGCCGCGAACGGGCGCCCGGTCAGCTCGACGACCTCGAGCGCGCGCACGATCCGGCGCCCGTTGCTCGCGAGGATGTCGCGGGCGGCGTCCGGGTCGCGGGCGGCGAGCCGGGCGTGCATCGCCGCCGGCCCCGCCTCCACCAGCTCGGCGTCCAGGCGGGCCCGCAGGACGGGGTCGGTGCCCGGGAACTCCAGGTCGTCGAGGACCGCCTGCACGTAGAGCCCCGACCCGCCGACCACCAGCGGCACGCGCCCCCGCGCCCGGATCGCGTCCACGGCCGCGCGGGCGTCGCGCTGGTAGGCGGCGACCGTGGCCGTGTCGGTGACGTCGAGGACGTCGAGCAGGTGGTGCGGCACCCCGCGGCGCGCGTCGGGCGGGAGCTTCGCGGTGCCGACGTCCATGCCGCGGTAGAGCTGCATCGCGTCGGCGTTGACGACCTCCGCGCCGCTCCCGCGCCGGGCCAGCTCCTCGGCGAGGTCGAGCGCGAGGTCGGACTTGCCGGTCGCCGTGGGGCCGACCAGGGCGATCGGACGGGTCATCGCGGCCAGGATGCCGGACGCCCGACCCGGCGGGTGCGCGAGGCCGCCGAAGGGGGCAGGGAGTTCCTGCGCGCTCGGCGGACCTGCTTGAATGCCCGAACCGTAGGAGCTGGAGGTGTCGGGGCCGATGACCGACGAGCAGGCTGCGGAGGCCGTCGACGGGGCGGGCCCCGACGGCGCCACCGAGGCCGCACCCGAGGCCGTCACCGATGTCCGCACGGACGCCCCCGCGCACCCCGCCCCACCGAGCGCGCCACCGGCGGCCCCGCCCGCCGCGGTCACCGTGCCCACCCCCGGGCCCGCCGGGAGCGCGCCGTCGTTCCCCTCCGTCGCCTCGGCGGCGGCCGACCCCGGCCGCTGGGGCCGGGTCGACGCCGACGGCACCGTGTGGGTCAGGACCGCCGACGGCGAGCGCGCGGTCGGGTCGTGGCAGGCCGGCGACGCCGTCGAGGGCCTCGCGCACTTCGCGGTGCGCTTCGACGACCTGCGCACCGAGGTCGACCTGCTCGTCCGCCGCCTCACGGGCGGCCGGGGCGAGGCCCGCGCGATCCTGCGCAGCGCCACCACCCTGCGCGAGCGCCTCGTCGACGCCGCCGTCGTCGGCGACGTCGTGGGGCTCGGCCACCGGCTCGACGCGGTGGTCGCCGCCGCCGAGGGCGCCGACGAGACCGAGCGGGCCGCCCGCGCGGGGGCCCGCGACGACGCGGTCGCCCGCAAGGAGGCGCTCATCGCCGAGGCCGAGACCCTCGCCGAGGAGACCACCCGCTGGAAGCACGCCGGCGACCGCTTCCAGGCGATGATCGAGGAGTGGAAGTCGGTCAAGGGGATCGACCGCAAGACCGACGACGCGCTGTGGAAGCGCTTCTCCCGCGCCCGCGAGACCTTCGCCCGCCGCCGCGGCGCGCACTTCGCCGAGCTCGACCGCGCCCGCACCGCCGCGAAGGCGCGCAAGGAGGAGCTCGTCGTCGAGGCCGAGTCGCTCACCGAGTCCACCGACTGGGGGCCGACGGCCGGGCGCTACAAGGAGCTCATGGCCGAGTGGAAGGCGGCCGGGCGCACGAGCAAGGACGCCGACGACGCCCTGTGGGCGCGGTTCCGGGGCGCCCAGGACACCTTCTTCTCGCGCCGGTCGGAGGCCTTCTCCGCCCGCGACGCCGAGTTCACCGACAACGCCCGCGCCAAGGAGGCGCTGCTCGCCGAGGCCGGGCGCATCGACCTCTCCGACGTCGACGCCGCCCGTGCCGCGCTGCGTGACGTGCAGGAGCGCTGGGACGCGATCGGCAAGGTGCCCCGCGAGCGGGTCCGGGAGTTCTCGGCGCGGCTCAAGGAGGTCGAGGACCGCGTCCGCGCGGCGGTCGACCGCCGCTGGCAGGCCGCCGACCCCGAGACCGAGGCGCGCGTCGGCCAGTTCCGCGCGCGCGTCGAGCAGTTCGAGGCCCAGGCGGCCAAGGCGCACGCCGCGGGCGACCGCCGCCGCGCCCAGGAGGCGGAGCGCCAGGCCGCGCAGTGGCGGGAGTGGCTCGCGGCCGCGGAGGACGCGACCCGCTAGCGCCGGCCACCGCGGCGACCGTCACGGGTCAGGCGAACCAGAGATCGAGCTCCTCACCGTGCGGGCGGAGGTCGGCGAACCGGCCGCCGTGGAAGGCCAGCGGTGTCGCGTCGGTGCGGCACAGGGAGTCGACACGGCCGAAGACGACGACGTGGTCGCCGGCCGTGGTGCTGCGGTCGACGGCGCACTCCGCGTGGACGAGGGCGCCAGGCACGACGGGCAGGTCGTGCGGTCCGCTCCGGCTGACGTCGAGGCCGGCGAAGTGCTCCTCGCCGCGGCGGGCGAAGCGCAGGGCGATGTGCTCCTGCCTCGCCGCGAGGACGTTGACCACGAACCGGCCCGCGGACAGGACGGCGTCGGTGGTGCGGGCACCGGTGGTCAGGCAGACGAGCAGGAGCGGCGGGTCGAGCGACACCGAGGTCAGGGAGTTGACGGTCATGCCGTGCGGGACGCCGTCGTGGCGGGTGGTCACGACGGCGACCCCGGTGGCGAAGCCGCCCATGGCCGCGCGCATGGCGCGGGTGTCGACGGGTGCGCCCCGGTTCGTGGGCGCCCCCGCCACCGAGCCGCACCCGGTCACGGCGAGCCCGTGCGGTAGCGCACCTCGAAGGTGGTGCAGCCCTCGTCGCTGCGCCAGGGACCGTGCCGCATCCCCGGCGGCCGGCACGCGTACATGCCCGCGGTGAAGGTCTCGCCGAGCTCGAGGTCGGTGAGCGACCCGGAGACGATGTAGACCTCCTCCCAGAAGTCGTGGACCTGCACCCCGTTGGGCGTGGTGTCGGTGCCGGGCTCGAAGTGCAGGATGCGCGTCGCGGTGCCGGCGGCGTCGTCGGCGGCGAGGACGCGTTCGGTCAGCGCGGGCACCACCCCGGCGCACGGGGTGTAGGGGATCTTCTCGACGTCGAAGAACTCGTACTCGGGCTTGGGCACGGGTGGACCTCCTCGCAGGGGCCGGCCGGACGTCAGGACTCGTCGTAGGAGGCCACGAACTCGTCGACGGCCCGGACGGCGGGTTCGAATCCGTAGTTGCGGTACGCGTAGCCCTTCACCACGAACGGGGCGCCCGCGTAGAACATCTCGTACTGGTGGTGGCGACCGCCGAACTCGCTGCCCACGGCGTCCCAGACGAGCTTGAACAGCTTGATCCGCTCGGCGGCCTCGACCCCGGGCGACTGGACGTAGCGGTCGATGTCGGCGCGTATCGCGGGGACGCGCAGGTCCTCCACGCCGGACGGGACCTGGAGCACCCCGCCGCCCGCGAGGTCGCGCAGGATCCCGAGGACCCGCGGATAGACCTCGGACTGCAGGCCCATGGCGCCGTAGAGGGCACGCGAGCCGGGCCGGAACACCCCGGCAGCGTCCGCGGCGGCGGTGTACTCCGCGGCCAGGACGCCGGACTCGACCGTGGCCGCGAGGCTCGCCAGCTCGCCGAGCTTCTCCACGACGCCCGGGAACCTGTCCACTCCGTTGACGGCGGCCATCTTGCGACCGAGACCCGCCAGGAACTCCATCTTCACCGCGAGCCGGATCTGGGCCTGCCAGTTCCCGAGCTGGTGGGCGCCGGTGTCGAAGAACTGGCGGCGCAGGCCCGCGACGTCGCGGTCGACGAAGACCCGGTCCCAGGGGACGAGGACGTCGTCGAGGACGAGCAGCGCGTCGGTCTCGTCGTAGCGGGTCGAGAGCGGGTAGTCGAAGGCGCTCGTGGCGGCAGGCGCGTACGGGCGGCGGCAGTACAGCTTCAGCCCGGGGGTGGCCACGGGCACGACGACGCTGATCGCGAAGTCCCGGTCGTCCTCGGTCAGCGGCTTGATGCAGGAGATCATCAGCTCGTCGGCCACCGCGGCGCCCGTGGCGAGCATCTGGGCACCGCGCAGCACCAGCCCCTCGGCCCGCTCCTCCACGACGCCGGCCTGGATGTGCTCGCCCTCCCAGGCGTGCGCCGTCGTGGCCCGCGAGACCTGGGGCGGGATGATCGCGTAGGAGACGTAGAGCTGCTCGGCGGCGAGCTTGCGCTGGTAGGCCCGGACGTTGGCGGCGAAGTCGTGCCCGAGGGTGCCGTCGCTCGCGAACGCCTCGGGGTGGGCGGCGAAGCCCGCGAGGAACGCCGCGACGTGGTCGGGGGTGCGCCCCATCCACCCGTGGGTGTGCCGTGCCCAGGTCCGGACCGCGCCCCGGAAGGCCGCGAGGTCCTCCCGGCTGCGCGGCGTCAGGTAGATGCGGTTGGTCTCGGTGCCGCTCTGCGGGTCGATCGCCCGCATGTCGGAGGCCGGGTCCGCGGCGAGGTCGTAGAGCTCGGCGACGGTGCGGGCGGCGGGACCGAACGCGGGGTGGACGGTGACGTCGTCGACACGGTGCCCGTCGACGTAGACGTCCCGGCCGTCGCGCAGCGCCGCGAGGTAGCTCTTGCCCCCGCGCAGGCCCGTGGCGGCACCCGTGGCGCCGGGCTCGGTGGTGGTCATCGCGGGCACTCCCCGGTCTTGTCGATCTTGACTTCGTAGGTGTGGGTCAGGTCGGTGCCGTCGGGCAGGCGCAGGGCGAGCTCCCAGCGCGTGCCGGGCACGAACGCCCCGTCGAGCAGCGGCGTCGTCCCGCCGAAGACCGCGAGGTCCGCGTCGGTGACGAGCGGGTCGTCGGCCATGGCGGCGCCCATCCGGCGCAGGACGTCGCCGGGCGGCAGCAGCGCAGCGAGGCTCGACGACTGGTAGGGGACGCCGTCGACGGCGCTGACGGCCGCGACGTGGTCGAGGTCGAACGCCGCGGGGTCGTCGGGCAGCGCCAGGACGGCCGTACCGATCGGCTTGGGGCAGGCGGCCTTCGCGGCGGCGATGTCGTCGCGCTCGAGGTCGCGGTCGGTGTGGTCGGACCCGACGGCGAGGTACCAGCGGCCCGCCGCGCGCAGCAGCACCGGCTCGACCTCGCCGGAGGTGTTGCCCCCCGCGACGCCGACGACGTCGTCGGTGGTGAGCAGCGCGGGGTCGAGGTCGTAGAACACCGGGACGGAGGCGGGCGGCGGGACGCCGATGGCGGCGAGCTCGGCGATGTGCCGGGCGACGGCATCCTGGTCACGCGCCGTGTAGCCCGCCACGACGAGACGAGCGGGCTCCACCCGCAGCTCGTCGCCGGTCCGGGCGACGCGCAGTCGCAGGGTCATCGTGTTCCTCCTCGGGACCGGGGCCTCGGGTGGCCGGGGCCGGGGCGCCGATCCGGCGAGGGTCGACACGGCGTCTCCTCGGCTCGGGTCCCCGACGGTAGGACACTGGTATCTCGTATACAAGTACGTGAGACACCACGTGTACCGTCGCCGCCATGGCGAAGGTCAACGGTCTCACCGCGGTGGAACGGCCCGACACACTCGCCCGCAGCGCCTACCTCCGCCTGCAGGAGGCCATCCGTGACGGCGTCGTCCGGCACGGGCCGCTCTACTCGGAGAACGAGCTCGCCGAGACCCTCGGGATGTCACGCACCCCGGTCCGCGAGGCCGTGATCGCCCTGACCCGCGAGGGGCTCCTCGAGGTGTCCGCGCAACGCGGCTTCAGCGTCAGGGCGCTCTCCGCGGACGAGCAGGCGGAGGTCTTCGACCTGCGCGGCCTCCTCGAGACCCACGTCGTGCGCCGCCTGGCCGAGGACACCCCGGAGGACGCGGTCGCCGACCTGCGCGCCGTGCTCGAGCGGCAGGCCCGCGTCGCGGAGACCGGCACACGCTCCGAGTTCCTCGTGCTCGACGAGGAGTTCCACCTGCTCATGCCGAGGCTCGCCGCCCTCCCCCGGACCGGCGAGACCCTCGGCCGGCTCCGCGGCGCGATGTGGCTGCTCGGGCAGGAGGCCCTCACCCGGCCCGAGCGGGACAAGGCCGTGCTGACCGAGCACCACGCGATCGTCGACGCCATCGCCGCCGGCGACCCCGGTGCGGCGGCCGCCGCCGTCGCGCACCACCTCGACACCACGCGGGCCGCCGCCGACGCGCACGGTCGCGGGATCGCGTGCGGCTACCGCCGCGAGAACGCGTAGCTCGCCCAGCGGACGGCGAGCACGATCATCGCCAGCAGCGCCAGCCACAGCCCGATGCCGGGGCCGGTGCCGGCGCTGGTGTTCTGCGACCAGATGGCCCACAGGCCCGTCACCGACGTGATGGCGCACCCGGCCGCCGTGACGAACACGGCCGGCCAGCGCCCGGTGGACAGCGTGACCGCGGTGCCGACCACCCCGAACACCACCGCGAGCGTGCCGAACAGGCGCGGGAGCCCGGTGACGCCGGGACGGCCGAGGACGACCTCCCAGCCCGAGGCGCCGAGCCCGGTCCAGGGCAGGACCGCGGCGAGCAGGAGCACGAGGACCGCGACGGCGGCGACGAGCGCGCCGGGCCCGAAGGCGACGCGACCCGAGGGCGCGGGGGCGGTGGAGGATTCGGTCATGGTTCAGACCTCCGTGAGCGTCGCCGAGCACGCCGACGCCGGCTCGGCGACCGGGGCCGGCGGGCCCAGCGTCGGCAGGCCCAGCCCGGTGGTGCGCGGCGTCGTGGGCCGCTGCCCCGCCGCGTGGGCGTCGCCGGCGCGCGTGCGGCGGTGGGTCAGGACGTCGCCGTCGGCGACGACGTGGTGCGGGGCGCCGTAGGTGGCGCGGACGGTGACGACGTCCCCGGGCCGGATCTCCTCGGTGGTCCCCGCCGGCGTGAAGTGCACGAGGCGCCCGTCGCGGGCCCGGCCGCTCATCCGCCGGGTGGCGGTGTCCTTGCGGCCCTCCCCGGTCGAGACGATCAGCTCGAGGTCGCGCCCGACCTGCTCCCGGTTGAGCTCCAGGGAGATCTCCTCCTGCAGCGCGACGAGCCGGTCGTAGCGCTCCTGCACGACGGCCTTGGGCACCTGGTCGGGCAGCGTGGCCGCGGGCGTGCCGGGCCGCGGCGAGTACTGGAACGTGAAGGCCTGCGAGAACCGGGACGCCTCGACCACCCGCAGCGTCTCGCGGAAGTCCTCCTCGGTCTCGCCCGGGAAGCCGACGATGATGTCGGTGGTCAGGGCGGCGTCGGGCAACGCCCTGCGCACGTCGTCGACGATGTCGAGGTAGCGCTTCGCGCGGTACGAGCGGCGCATCGCACGCAGCACCCGGTCGGAGCCGGACTGCAGCGGCATGTGCAGCTGGGGGCAGACGTTCGGCGTCTCGGCCATCGCGGTGATGACGTCGGCGGTGAAGTCGCGCGGGTGCGGGCTGGTGAACCGCACGCGCTCGAGGCCCTCCACGCGCCCGCAGGCGCGCAGGAGGTCGGCGAACGCGGTGCGCCCGCTGGTGCGGTCGTCGAACGAGACGCCGTACGCGTTGACGTTCTGGCCGAGCAGCGTCACCTCGAGCACGCCCTCGGCGACCAGCGCCTCGACCTCGGCGAGGATCTCGCCCGGGCGACGGTCGACCTCCTTGCCGCGCAGGGCGGGCACGATGCAGAAGGTGCACGTGTTGTTGCAGCCCACGGAGATCGAGACCCAGCCGGCGTAGGCCGAGTCGCGGCGCGCGGGCAGGTGCGACGGGAACGTCTCGAGCGCCTCGAGGATCTCGACCTGGGCCTCGCCGTTGTGCCGGGCGCGCTCGAGCAGCGCCGGCAGCGACCCCGTGTTGTGGGTGCCGAACACGACGTCGACCCACGGCGCCTTCGCCACGACGGTGTCGCGGTCCTTCTGCGCGAGGCAGCCGCCGACCGCGATCTGCATCCCGGGCCGCCGGGCCTTCTCCGGGGCGAGGTTGCCGAGCTGGCCGTAGAGCTTGTTGTCGGCGTTCTCGCGCACCGCGCAGGTGTTGAACACGACCAGGTCCGCGCCGTCGGCGTCGGTGGTGTGCTCGTAGCCGGCCTCCTCCAGCACGCCCGCGAGGCGCTCGGAGTCGTGCACGTTCATCTGGCACCCGTGGGTGCGGATGTGGAAGGTCGGGGCGGTCATCACCGCCCAGGGTAGGCGCCCGTCACCGGCCGAGCGTGCTCGCGTCGAAGTCGTCGCGCCGGCCCGTCGTCGCGCGGTTCACGCCCCACAGCGCGACGCCGAGCAGCAGGAGGACCCCGGCGAACAGGTACTCCTTCGGCGGGCGCCCGGAGAACGGGCTCGCGAGGAAGGCGCACAGCACGGCGGCGACGATCGGGACGGCCGTCGGCGCCCGGAAGTGCCGGTGGTCGACCTCGTCGCGGCGCAGCACCAGCACCGCGATGTTGACCAGTGTGAACACGGCGAGCAGCAGCAGCGAGGTCATGCTGCCCAGCTCGGAGATGTCGAGCAGCAGCACGAGCACGATCGCGAGCGCGCTGGTGACGACGATCGCGAGCCACGGCGTGCGCCGGCCCGGGTGCACCCTGGCGAAGGCGTCGGGGATGATCCGCTCCCGCGCCATCCCGTAGAGCAGCCGGCTGGCCATCATCATGTTGATCAGTGCGGTGTTCGTGACGGCGAACAGCGTGATGGCCGCGAACACCACCGCCGGGAACGACGGCGACGCGGTCTGGACGACCCGCAGCAGCGCGCCGCTCTCGGCCGCGGCCAGCTCCTCGGTGGGCACCAGCGTCGAGGCCAGCAGCGCGACGACCAGGTAGATCGTCGCCGTGATGCCCATGGCCAGCAGCATCGCCCGGGGGAAGGTCCGCGGCGGGTCGACGGTCTCCTCGGCCATGTTCACCGAGTCCTCGAAGCCGACCATGGCGAAGAAGGCGAGCGCGGTGGCCGACGAGATCGCGAGCAGCACGGCGGGCTCGGAGAAGATCGAGCTCTCGGGCGCCGAGGTGGCGAACTCCGTCAGCCGCGACGCGTCGCCCGCCCCGTTGATCACCGCCCAGGCGCCCAGCACGATGACGATGGCCAGGCCGAGCAACTCGATGGTCGTGAGCACCACGTTCACGCGCACCGACTCGCCGACGCCCCGGAAGTTGATCGCGGCCAGCATCAGCAGGAACGCCACGACGACCAGCGGCGTGACCCAGCCGGGGACCTCGCCGACGATCGCGTCCAGGTTGGTCCCGCCGAACGCCTGCGCGGCCGAGGCCGCCGAGGTGATCCCGGAGCACATCACCGTGAAGGCGACCAGGAACGTCAGGAACGGCCTGCGGAACGCCTGCTGGGTGTAGAGGGCCGCGCCCGCCGCCCGCGGGTACTTGCCGACCAGCTCGAGGTAGCTGAAGGCGGTCATGAACGCGACCACGAACGCGAGCAGGAACGGCAGCCACAGCGCCCCGCCGACCCGCTCCGACACCGTCCCGGTGAGGGCGTAGATCGTGGTCCCGAGGATGTCGCCGATGATGAAGAAGACGAGCAGTTTCGGGCCGATCGCCCGGACGAGGCTCGGCTCACCGCTCGTGGCGTCGGTCGTCGCGGCCTTCGCCGAGTCGTCGGGCACGGTGGGCATGCTGCCCGGGTCGTCCCCGATGCGCACCCCTCGCCGCCGCGTGTCCTGACAGGATGCGCGGATGAGCCCGGCCCCGCGTCGCCGCACGGTGCTGCGGGCGGGCGTGGGTGCGGCCGGGCTGGGCGCGGTCGCGCTGCTCGCGGGGTGCGCCCCGGCCGACACGACCCCGGTCGTCGTGGCCACCGGCGGCCCGCAGGGCGTCTACCGGCGCCTGGGCGACGCGCTGGCCGGCATCTGGGGCGTCGACCCGGGCGTGCCCACCGGTGTGCTGGGCAGCGAGGGCTCGGTCGACAACGTCGGCATGCTCGTCTCCGGGCGGGCGCGCGTCGCGTTCTGCGCCGCCGACGTCGCCGTCGACGGGGCCGTCGACGGGGCCCGCCCGCGCCACCCGCTGCAGGCGCTGGCCCGGGTGCACGACGACGCGATCCACGTGGTCGTGCCCGCCGAGTCGCCGATCCGCCGTCTCGCCGACCTCGCCGGGCGCCGCGTGTCGGTCGGCGCCCGGAACTCCGGCGTCCTCGTCATCGCCCCCCGCCTGCTCGCCACCGTCGGGCTGACCGCCGAGCGGGACACCGACGCGGTGATGCTCGCCCTCGACGACTCGATCGCCGCCCTGGAGCGCGGCGAGATCGACGCGTTCTTCTGGTCCGGCGGCGTGCCCACCGCGGGCGTCGACGCGCTCGCGCGGCGCCGCCCGGTCCGCCTGCTCGACCTCGGCGAGGAGACCGCACGGCTGCGCACCGGCTACCCGGTCTACGACGTCACCACGGTCCCGGCCGGCACCTACCGGCTCCCCGACCCCGTGAGCACCACCTCCGTGCGCAACGTCCTGCTCGTCACCGCGGACATGGCCCCCACGCTCGCCCAGTCCCTCGTGGGCTCGATGCTCGCCCGCCGCGACGCGCTCGCGCTCGCCGACCCCGCGGGGCGCAGCATCGACCCGCGCACCGCGATCGGCACTCAACCGGTGGCCCTGCACCCCGGCGCGCTGGCGGCCTACCGGGCGCTCAAGGGGGTCTGAGTCGCGTCGCCGGCCTCCCCCGCCGCCTCCCCCGCCGCCGCGTCCGCCCGCTCCCCCGCCGCGTCCCGGGCCGCGGCCGGCGGCAGGCGCAGGACGACCCGCAGCCCGCCGTCGTCGGGCAGCTGCAGGACGAGCTCCCCGCCGGCGCGCTCGGCCGACCGCGCGGCGATCGCGAGACCGAGCCCCGTGCCGTCGATGCCGGTGCCGTCGTGCCCGTCCTGGGCCGGCGCCCGCCAGAACCGGTCGGTCGCGCGCTCGAGCTCGGAGGGGTCGAGGCCGCGGCCGTGGTCGCGCACGGCGATCTCGACGCGGCCCTCGACGCGGGCGGTGGACAGCTCGACCTCCGTGCCCGGCGGGGCGTACTTCAGCGCGTTGTCCAGCACCGCGTCGAGCACCGCGACGACGGAGTCGACGTCGGAACGCGCCACGAGCCCGCCCGGGCCGCGGCGGCGCAGCGACAGCCCCTCGTGCTCGGCGAGCACCCGCCACGCGTCGGCGCGGTCGTCGAGCAGCGGGTCGAGCGGCATCGGCACCGGCTGGGCGGGCCGGCCCTCCGCCTTCGCGAGCGCGAGCAGCGCGTCGAGCACGCCGGCGAGCCGGTCGGTCTCCTCCAGCGCGGCGCCGTGCTCCTCGCGGAGCGCCGCCAGCTGGTCGGGGTCGACCCGGGCGTCGGGCGCGGCGAGGGCGGCGCCGACGTTCTGCATCCGCAGCCGCAGCGCGGTCAGCGGGTTGCGCAGCTGGTGGCCGGCGTCGGCGACGAACGCGCGCTGCGATTCGAGCGCGTGGGTCACCCCGGCGGCCATCTGGTCGAAGTGGCGGCTCAGGCGGCGCAGCTCCGGCGGGCCGCGCCCGTCGCCGACCGGCCGGGGCGCGCGCCCGGCCCGCACCGCCGCGGCGACCTGCGCGGTGCCCTCGTCGAGACCCTCGACCGGGGCGAGGATCCAGCGCACCAGCGGCAGCGCGAGCCCCGCCGCGGCGGCCAGGGCCACCAGGCCCGCCGCGGCGAGCGCCGCCCACGCCCGCAGCGTCTCGGCGCGCGCGGGCGCGATCGGCGAGATCGTGACCGCCGCGCCGCGCACCTCGCCGCCGACCAGCACCGGCTCGGCGAGCAGCAGCGGCGCGGTGTCCCACGGCCACACCGGGTCGGGCGGCTCGGAGCGCTGGCCGGCGAGCGCGAGCTGCACCCGGCGCGCGGCGGGCTCGGGCACCTCGGGGCGCGACGACGCGAGGACCCGGCCCTCCCGGTCGACGACGAACGCCGCGATGCCGTAGACGTCGTCGTAGCGGGCGAGCTCCGCCGCGAGCGCGCTGGTGTCCCCGTCGCCGACCGCGCGCTGCGCGAGCGCCGCGAAGCGCGAGGTGTCGCCCAGCCGGTCGGCGAACAGCCGCGACGTCGCCGTCGACGCCGACGCGCCCGCGAGCGGCAGCCCGAGCCCGAGCACCAGCATCCCGACCAGCACCGAGAAGACGACGAGCAGCCGCGCGCGCATCGCTACACCGCTCGCGCCAGCCGGTAGCCCACGCCCCGGACGGTCGCGACCATCCCGGGGCGGCCGAGCTTGGTGCGCAGGGTGGCCACGTGGACGTCGAGGGTGCGGTCGGCGCCCGGCCAGCGGCGTCCCCACACCTCGGCCACGAGGCGGTCGCGCGTGCACACGGCCCCGTCGGCGTCGGCGAGCAGGGCGAGGACGGCGAACTCCTTGCGGGCCAGCGCCACGTCCGCGCCGTCGACGGTCAGCGTGTGGCGGGCACGGTCGAGCACGACGCCCGCGCCCAGCTCGGTGACGGGGTCCGACGCCGCCGGCGGGCCGGCGGTGCCCCGGCGGCGGCGCACCGCGTGGATCCGGGCGACGAGCTCGCCGACGTCGTAGGGCTTGACCAGGTAGTCGTCGGCCCCGTGGTGCAGCCCGAGGATGCGCTCGTCGACGCTGCCGCGGGCGCTGACGACGATCACCGGGACGTCGCCGGCCTCCCGGATGCGCCGGCACACCTCGAGCCCGTCGACGTCGGGCAGACCGAGGTCGAGCAGCACCACGTCCGTGCCGGGCAGGTTCGGCAGCACCTCGGCGCCCCGGGCGACTCGCTCGACCTCCATCTCGTGGCGGGACAGGGCCGCGCGCAGGGCCGCGGCGACGCGGTCGTCGTCCTCCACGACGAGCACCCGCACGGCGGCCTCCTCTCGGCCCGTGTCCCCCGCGTTTCCCTCGCATTGCGGAGCGGTCCGGTAACCCTAAGTCTTCCTCAAGAGCGTGGACGCCCCGTTCGGGGCGCTGGCACCTTCCCGTTCACCGCCCGGCGGTGGGGTGACGAGGAGGAGCGTGAGCATGGCTGACGAGATCGCAGAACCGTCCGTGCCGTCCTCCGGCACCCCGATGGTGCGCATGACCGGCGTGAACAAGCACTTCGGCGACCTGCACGTCCTGCGCGACATCGACCTCGAGGTCGCCCACGGCGAGGTCGTCGTCGTCCTCGGCCCGTCGGGCTCGGGCAAGTCGACGCTGTGCCGGGCGATCAACCGTCTGGAGCCGATCGACGGCGGCACCGTCGAGATCGACGGCGTGGCGCTGCCCGAGGAGGGCCGCGACCTGGCGAAGCTGCGCGCCGACGTCGGCATGGTGTTCCAGCAGTTCAACCTCTTCGCCCACCTGACGATCCTCGACAACGTCACGCTCGCGCCGACCCGCGTGCGCGGCACGTCGAAGTCCGCGGCGCAGGAGCGGGCCCGCGCGCTGCTCGACCGCGTGGGCATCGGCGACCAGTCCGACAAGTACCCCGCGCAGCTCTCCGGCGGCCAGCAGCAGCGCGTGGCCATCGCCCGGGCGCTCGCGATGGAGCCGAAGGTGATGCTCTTCGACGAGCCGACCTCCGCCCTCGACCCCGAGATGGTCGGCGAGGTCATCGACGTCATGGGCGGCCTGGCGAAGGACGGCATGACGATGGTCGTGGTCACCCACGAGATGGGCTTCGCCCGCCGTGCCGCGCACCGGGTCGTGTTCATGGCCGACGGCGAGATCGTCGAGGACACCACGCCGGACAGCTTCTTCTCCCGTCCCGCCACGGAACGGGCCCGCGACTTCCTCGGGAAGATCCTCACCCACTAGTTCGGCCTATCACGGAAGGAGCCGTCCCATGAGACGCCTCGTCTCGCTCCGGTCCCTCGGCGTGCTCCTCGCGGTGCTCGCGATGGCGTTCGGCGCCGCGTGCGGCCGCGAGGGCAGCCCGGGCGGGCAGCCGGTCGCGGGCACCCCGGTCGCCCAGAACGTGCAGGTGCCCGGCTCGCCCACCTTCGCCGCCATGCAGCAGCGCGGGCGCCTCGTGCTCGGCGTCAAGAACGACCAGCCGGGCCTGGGCATCCAGGACCCGACCACCGGGCAGTACACCGGGTTCGACATCGAGATCGGGCGCATGGTCGCGGCCGGCCTCGGCTTCGCCCCCGAGCAGATCGAGTACCGGGTCATCCCGTCGGCCGCCCGCGAGGACGCGATCTCCCGCGGCGACGTCGACCTCTACGTCGGCACCTACACGATCAACGACAGCCGCAAGCAGCGCGTGGGCTTCGCCGGCCCGTACTTCGTCGCCGGCCAGGACCTGCTCGTCCGCGCCGACGACCAGTCGATCACCGGCCCGCAGACCCTGCAGGGGAAGCGGGTGTGCTCGGCGACCGGCTCGACGCCGATCCAGCGCGTCCGCGAGCAGAACCTGACCACCAACGTGGTCGAGTTCCAGAACTACTCGCAGTGCGTCGATGCCCTGCGCGGCGGCCAGGTCGACGCCGTCACCACGGACAACGCGATCCTGCAGGGCTACGCGGCCCAGACCCCCGACCAGCTGCGCGTCGTGGGCGTGACGTTCTCCGAGGAGCCCTACGGCATCGGCATGAACCGCGACGACGTCGCGCTGCGCAACAAGGTCAACGACCTGCTCCAGCAGGCCGAGAACGACGGGACCTGGACGCGGCTCTACAACGAGACGCTGGGCCGCTCCGGCACCCCGGCGCCCCAGCCCCCGCCCATCGAGCGCTACTAGGCGCTCCGCGCACGTGAGTGGTCCGGGTCGTCGCGGCGACCCGGACCACTCACGAGGGGAGACCCATGGACGTCCTGTTCGGCAACCTCTCCGAGTTCCTCACCCGCTTCGGCGGCACGATCGGGCTGTTCGTGCTCTCGGCGATCGCGTCGCTGATCCTGGGTGTGCTGCTGGCGGCGATGCGCGTCAGCCCGGTTCCGGCGATGCGGGCGGTCGGCACGGGCTACGTGATCCTGCTGCGGAACACCCCGCTGACCCTCGTGCTGTTCTTCTTCGCCCTGGGCTTCACCAAGCTCTTCTTCTACCTGCCGTTCTTCCTGCTGGCCGTCATCGGCCTCTCGCTCTACACGGCGGCGTTCGTCTGCGAGGTCGTGCGCGGCGGGATCAGCACCGTCTCCGCGGGCCAGTCCGAGGCGGCCCGCGCGCTCGGGCTCGGCTTCAGCCAGACCCTCACCCTCGTGGTGCTCCCGCAGGCGGTGCGCTCGGTGATGCCGCCGCTGACGAGCGTCCAGATCGCGCTGCTGAAGAACACGACGGTGGCCGCGGGCTTCTCGGTGTTCGAGGCCGGCGGGTTCTACCGCGCGGTCAACGAGCAGGGCGGGTCGACGCTCGTGGCCCTGCTCTGGGTGGCCCTCGGGTTCATCATCCTCGTCATCCCCCTCACGGTGCTGCAGCGCCGGCTCGAGAAGCGCTGGAGCGTGGCCCGGTGAGCGTGCGAACCAAGGAGTCGACGCCGTGAGCGCCCCGACCGCGGTCCTCTTCGACGTCCCGGGGCCCCGCGCGAAGGCCCGCAACACCGCGGCCGGCGTCGTCACGCTGCTCGTCCTCGCCGCGCTCGTCGCCGTGATCATCTGGCGGCTGGCGGCGACCGGCCAGCTCGACGCCCGCGCGTGGGAGTGGATCCTCTACGAGAACGTCCAGCTCGCCCTGCTCGACGGGCTGGTCAACACGCTGCGGGCGTTCGCGTCCGGCGCCGTGCTCGCGCTCATCCTGGGCGCGCTGCTCGCCCTCGGCCGCCTCTCGGACCAGAAGTGGCTGCGGTCGCTGTCGACCTGGGTGGTCGAGCTGTTCCGGGCCGTGCCGCTGGTCGTGCTGATGTTCCTCTTCTACTACGGCATGCCCTCGGTCGGGATCACGGTCTCGACCTACGCCGCCGTGGTGCTGGGCCTGACGCTCTACAACGGCGCCGTGCTCGCCGAGGTCTTCCGGGCCGGCGTGCTCGCGGTCCCGCGCGGGCAGTCGGAGGCCGCGTACGCGCTGGGGCTGCGCAAGTCGGGCGTCATGCGCTTCGTGCTGCTGCCGCAGGCGGTGCGCTCGATGCTCCCGGCGATCGTCAGCCAGCTCGTGGTGCTGCTCAAGGACTCGGCGCTCGGGTTCCTCATCACCTACCCCGAGCTGCTGTTCCAGGCCCAGTTCCTCGGGTCGAACGCCACCCTGGGCTCGCCGCTGATCCCGGTGGCGATGGTCGTCGCGGTCATCTACATCGCGCTGTGCCTGCTGCTCTCGGCGTTCGCGTCGTGGCTGGAGCGCCGGACGCGCCGGAACCCGGCCGTCCTCACCGTGGCCCCCACCGAGCGGCCGGACGACGCGTGAGCCCCGGCGTCGCGATCCGGGCGGCGCGCACCGGCGAGCTCGAGCTGCTCCGGCAGATCGAGGTCGCCGCGGGCGCGCCGTTCCGCGACGTCGGGATGGACGCGATCGCCGACGACACCCCGCCCTCGACGGTGGCTCTCGCGGGCGCCGCCGAGCGCGGCGGGCTGTGGGTGGCGGCCGACGGGGACGACCGCCCGGTCGCCTACCTGATGGACGACCTCGTGGACGGCGAGGCCCACCTCGACCAGGTCTCGGTGCACCCCGACCACGCCCGCCGCGGGATCGGGGCGCGGCTGGTGGAGCACCTGGTCGACCGCGCCCGGGCCGCCGGGCGCACCGCGGTCACGTTGACCACCTTCGTCGACGTGCCGTGGAACGGGCCCTACTACGCCCGCCTGGGCTTCCGCGCACTCGCCGACGACGAGCTCGGGCCCGGCCTGCGGGCGGTCCGCCGCGCCGAGGCCGCGCGGGGCCTCGATCGCTGGCCCCGCGCGGCGATGCGCCGTGATCTCACGTCGGGTGATCGGTAGCTGCGGCTTCTCGAGTGACGAGACGGCCACTTCTGCTACTCTCCGTGCGCATCACGGGGGGGAGGTGGCGCCGTGGCCGACGTGGACGAGCGGCCCCGCGCCCGATCGCGCGCGTGGTGGTCGGTGGTGACGCTGGCGCTGGTCGCCGCGACCCTCTGGCTGCTCTGGCAGGCGGGCACGGCCACGTGGGACGCCGCGGTGCTGGCGGTGCGCGGAGAGGTCGTGTCGGCCCGGGTGGTCGACGCCCAGCTGCACACCAGGCTCGGCATGGCCGACGACCTCGTCGTCGTGCCCGCCGGCAGCGACGTCGCCGCCACGGTCAGCACCCATCGCGAGGACCTCGGGGTCGGCGCGGTGGTCGACATCGTGGTCGACCCGCAGGACCCGGGCCGCGCCGACCTCGCCAGCGACGGCTGGCCGTGGCTCGCCACGGTCATGCCGCTGTTCCTCGCGTTCGTCTGCGGCGTCGCGGCGCTGCTCACCCTGGGCGCGGCGCTGGGCCTGGCTCCGCCCGAGGAGCCCGACGCCCCCGAGGACGCCCCCGGCGACGCCGACGACTCCTGAGGCGCCCCCTCCGCCCCGGACACACGACGGACCCGTGTCCTCGGGACACGGGTCCGTCGTGCTGCTGATCAGCTGCTGCCGACCGGGCCGATCCGGTCGGCGTCGAGCGCCGAGCCGTTGTCCGGACCCGGGTGCTCGAGCGACCGGGCCCCGGTGGCGCCGCGCTGCTCCAGCTCCTGCCGCTTGAAGATCTTCTTACCGAGCCAGACCAGCGGGTCGTACTTCCGGTCGACGACGCGCTCCTTCATGGGGATGAGCGCGTTGTCGGTGATCTTGATGTGCTCGGGGCAGACCTCGGTGCAGCACTTGGTGATGTTGCAGTAGCCGAGGCCGCCCTCCTCCTGCGCGTCCTCCTTGCGGTTGCGCACGTCGAGCGGGTGCATGTCCAGCTCGGCGAAGCGCATGAGGAAGCGCGGACCGGAGAACGGCTCCTTGTTCTCCTCGTGGTCGCGCACCACGTGGCACACGTTCTGGCACAGGAAGCACTCGATGCACTTGCGGAACTCCTGCGAGCGCTCGACGTCCACCTGGGACATCCGGTACTCGCCGGGCGCGACGCCCTCGGGCGGCGCGAACGCCGGGACCTCACGTGCCTTCGCGTAGTTGAAGTCCACGTCGGTGACGAGGTCGCGGATCACCGGGAACGTCCGGATCGGCGCGACCGAGATCTCCTCGTCCTCGCCGAACGTCGACATCCGCGTCATGCACATGAGGCGCGGACGCCCGTTGACCTCCGCGCTGCACGACCCGCACTTGCCGGCCTTGCAGTTCCAGCGCACCGCCATGTCGCCGGCCTGGGTGGCCTGGAGGCGGTGCATGATGTCGAGGACGACCTCGCCCTCCTCGACGTCGACGCGGTAGTCGACGAAGTCGCCGCCCTCCGCGTCGCCGCGCCACACCTTGAACTTCGCCTGGTAACCCATGCCTACGCTCCCCCTCCGGTGAGCTCGCCGCCCGGGTCGCCGCCCGCGTCCTCGGTGCCGCGTTCCGTGCGCGGCGGCGCGTCCGAGCGGTGCCCGCCCAGCTCGTCGCCGGTGTAGTACTTCTTGAGCTCGTCGGACTCGAACAGGTCGAACAGGTCCGACCGCATCGCGGGCTGGCCCTGGTGCTCGAGCTGCACCTCACCGTCGCGCAGCGAGCAGACGAGCAGCTCCCGGCGCCAGTTCTCGTCCATCGTCGGGTAGTCGTCGCGGGTGTGGCCGCCGCGGCTCTCCTGCCGCTCGAGCGCGGCCATCGCGATGCACTCGCTGACCATGAGCATGTTGCGCAGGTCGAGCGCGAGGTGCCAGCCCGGGTTGTAGGCCCGGCGGCCGTCGACCGCGACGCGCGGGATGCGGTCGCGGAGCTCGTGGAGCTTCTTGAGCGCCAGCTCCATCTCGTCGGCCTTGCGGATGATGCCGACGAGGTCGTTCATCGTCTGCTGCAGTTCCTGGTGCACCGTGTAGGCGTTCTCGCCGCCCGAGTTGTGGATCGGGCGCTCGACGTCCTCGCGGGCCGCGGTCACCGACGCGTCGGACACCGTCGGGACCTCGCCGAGACCGTCGAGGTAGGCCGCCGCCCCGGCACCGGCGCGGCAGCCGAACACCAGCAGGTCGGACAGCGAGTTGCCGCCCAGCCGGTTGGAGCCGTGCATGCCGCCCGCGACCTCGCCCGCGGCGAAGAGCCCGGGCACCGCCGAGGCCGCCGTGTCGGGGTCGACCTCGACCCCGCCCATGACGTAGTGGCAGGTCGGGCCGACCTCCATGGGGCCGGCGGTGATGTCGACGTCGGCCAGCTCCTTGAACTGGTGGTACATCGACGGCAGGCGCCGGGTGATCTCCGCGGCCGGCATGCGGCTGGAGACGTCGAGGTAGACGCCGCCGGCCGGCGAGCCGCGGCCCTCCTTCACCTCGTTGTTGATCGCGCGCGCGACCTCGTCACGGGGCAGGAGCTCCGGCGGGCGCCGGTTGTTGTCCGCGTCGGTGTACCAGCGGTCGCCCTCGTCCTCGCTCGTGGCGTACTGCTCGCGGAACACCTCGGGGATGTAGTTGAACATGAAGCGCTCGCCCTCGGAGTTCTTGAGGACGCCGCCGTCGCCACGCACGGACTCGGTGACGAGGATGCCCTTGACGCTGGGCGGCCAGACCATCCCCGTGGGGTGGAACTGGACGAACTCCATGTTGAGCAGCTTCGCCCCGGCGCGCATGGCCAGCGCGTGGCCGTCGCCGGTGTACTCCCACGAGTTGCTCGTGACCTTGAACGACTTGCCGACGCCGCCGGTCGCGAGCACCACCGCCGCCGAGTGGAAGCACACCAGCTCGCCGGTGGGCCGCCGGTAGCCGAAGGCGCCGGCGATCCGGTCGCCGTCCTTGAGCAACTCGGTGATCGTGTACTCGTGGAAGACCGCCAGGTCGGACTCGTAGTCGCCGGTGCGCGCGAAGTCCTCCTGCTGCAGCGAGACGATCTTCTGCTGCAGGGTGCGGATCAGCTCCAGGCCCGTGCGGTCGCCGACGTGGGCCAGGCGCGGGAAGTTGTGCCCGCCGAAGTTGCGCTGGCTGATCTTGCCGTCGGGCGTGCGGTCGAACAGCGCGCCGTAGGTCTCGAGCTCCCAGACCCGCTGCGGCGCCTCCTTGGCGTGCAGCTCGGCCATGCGCCAGTTGTTGAGGAACTTCCCCCCGCGCATGGTGTCGCGGAAGTGGACCTCCCAGTTGTCGCGCGGGTTCGCGTTGCCCATCGACGCCGCGATCCCGCCCTCGGCCATGACCGTGTGGGCCTTGCCGAACAGCGACTTGCAGATGATCGCGACGCGCTTGCCCCGCAGGCGGGCCTCGATCGCGGCCCGCAGGCCCGCGCCGCCCGCACCGATGACGAGGACGTCGTAGGTGTGGTGGGTGACGGGGGCCTCGCCGGTCGCCGGCGCGCCCGCCGCCTCGAATGCCGTGGTGGTTCCGGGGTCGGTCATCAGTTCACGATCCGCAGGTCGGAGATGGTCCCGCTCGCCACGAGCATGACGTAGAAGTCGGTGAGGATCAGCGTCCCGATCGTCAGCCAGGCGAAGAGCATGTGGCGGGTGTTGAGCTTGGAGATGCTCGTCCAGATCTTGTAGCGCACCGGGTGCTTGGAGAAGTGCTTGAGCCGCCCGCCGGTGACGTGGCGGCACGAGTGGCACGACAGCGTGTAGAGCCAGAGCCCGATCACGTTGATCAGCAGGATGAGCGTGCCGAGCCCCAGCCCGAACGACGTCTGCCCCGTGGCCGGGTCGGTGCTCTGGAACGCCAGCACCATGTCGTAGGTGTTGAGGATCGAGATCGCGAACGCGACGTAGAAGAAGTACCGGTGCGCGTTCTGCAGGATCAGCGGCAACCGCGTCTCGCCGGTGTACTTCGCGTGCGGCTCGGCCACCGCGCACGCCGGCGGCGACGCCCAGAACGCCCGGTAGTACGCCTTGCGGTAGTAGTAGCACGTCAGCCGGAAGCCGAGCAGGAACGGCAGCGACACCAGCGCGTAGGGCAGGAACCACGGCATCTCGCCGAACCACTGGCCCAGGTGGCTGGCCTCGGGGATGCACGAGGCGCTCACGCACGGTGAGTAGAACGGCGAGAGGTAGTGGTACTCCGCGACGTAGTACGCCGAGCCCCACAGCGACCGGATCGTCGCGTAGACCACGAAGGTCGCGAGCCCCAGCGCGTTCGCCAGGGGCGGCAGCCACCAGCGGTCGGTGCGCAGGGTGCGCTGTCGGATGTCGGGTCGTCCCGGCGCCGGCGGCCGGTACGTCCCGGAGTCGTGTGTGGTGGTCACGGCACCGGTCCTCGTCTGGTGGTCCTCGTCGGCGATGACGTCGTCCCGCGTCACCGGGCCGCCGCGATCCGGACGGCATGCCGGACTCGGCGGGGCGACGCTCTGTGGTGGGCCGCACACTACGACGCACGAAACCCCGGTGTCGCCCGGGTCACCCCGGCACCCGGGGTGACGATGGCCACGTCTGTGATCGACACCGTCCCGCAGCGATCTAGTGGTGATCAGACTCCGGGTCGGCGAGCAGATCGTCGAGGGCCTCATCGTCACCCTCCGCAACCGGGCGCTCGGCCAGCGCCTCCCGGACGACCGTGTAGGCCACCCCGGCGTCGTAGCCCTTGCGAGCGAGCATCCCGACCAGGCGCCGCGCCGCCACCGCGTGGTCGTGGCGGGCGAGCGCGGGCAGGCGCCGGTCGACCAGCGCGCGGGCCCGGGCGTGCTCGTCGTCGCGGCTGATCTCGTCGACCGCCGTGGTGGCCGTCTCGCGCTCGACGCCCTTGCGGTGCAGCTCGCCGGCCAGCGCGCGCTTGCCCAGACCCTGGTGGCGGTGCCGCGAGGACACCCACTGCTCGGCGAACGCGGCGTCGTCGACGAGCTTCGCGGCGGCCAGCCGGTCGAGCACCCGGGCCGCGACGTCGTCCTCGACCTCGCGCCGGGCGAGCGCGTCGGCGAGCTCCGCGCGGGATCGGGCGCGGGTGGTGAGCAGGTTCAGGCAGATCGTGCGCGCCACCGACTCGGGGTCGGCGGGCGCGTCGACCTCGCGGTCGGGGACGGGTGGCTCCGGCGCGCGCCCCCGCGACGACCGGCGCCGCCCGACCCCCTCGCGAGCACCCACCGGCTCAGAAGTCGACCGGGGCGGGGGCGCTCTCGTCGGCGTCGAGCTTGGGGCCGATGCCGAGCTTCTCCTTGATGCGCTTCTCGATCTCGAGCGCGACGTCGGGGTTGTCCCGCAGGAACTTGCGGGCGTTCTCCTTGCCCTGCCCCAGCTGGTCGCCCTCGTAGGTGTACCAGGCCCCCGACTTGCGGACGATCGCCTGCTCGACACCCATGTCGATCAGCGAGCCCTCCTTCGAGATGCCCTGGCCGTAGATCATGTCGAACTCGGCCTGCTTGAACGGCGGGGCCACCTTGTTCTTCACGACCTTGACCCGCGTGCGGTTGCCGACCGCGTCGGAGCCGTCCTTGAGCGTCTCGATGCGGCGGATGTCGAGCCGGACCGACGAGTAGAACTTCAGCGCCTTGCCGCCCGTGGTGGTCTCGGGCGAGCCGAACATGACGCCGACCTTCTCGCGCAGCTGGTTGATGAAGATCGCCGTGGTGCCCGAGGCGTGCAGCGCACCGGTGATCTTGCGCAGCGCCTGGCTCATCAGCCGGGCCTGCAGGCCGACGTGGCTGTCGCCCATGTCGCCCTCGATCTCGGCGCGCGGCACGAGCGCGGCCACCGAGTCGACCACGATGACGTCGAGCGCGTTCGAGCGGATCAGCATGTCCATGATCTCGAGTGCCTGCTCGCCGGTGTCGGGCTGCGAGACCAGCAGCGCGTCGGTGTCGACGCCGAGGGCCTTGGCGTACTCGGGGTCGAGCGCGTGCTCGGCGTCGATGAACGCCGCGATGCCGCCCTGGGCCTGGGCGTTGGCGACCGCGTGCAGCGTCACCGTCGTCTTGCCCGAGGACTCCGGGCCGTAGATCTCGACCACGCGCCCGCGGGGCAGACCGCCGACCCCGAGCGCCACGTCGAGGGCGATCGAGCCGGTGGGGATGACGTTGACCGGCGCCCGGCCCTCGTCGCCCAGACGCATGACCGAGCCCTTGCCGAACTGCTTGTCGATCTGGGCGAGGGCGAGCTCGAGCGCCTTGTCGCGATCCGGTGCCTGTGCCATGGGGAGTGCCACCTTGCTCGGTCGTGGGGGTGTCAGGGGTCCGACTCTCGGGCGCCGACGCTAGGCGGAGGGTCCGACATCGCGATGTCGGAGCCGGCCGCCCTGGGGACGGACGGAACGGTTGTGGACGGACGGCGGCGACGCTGACGTCGCCGGACGACCGTACGGAGCAGGGTAGACGAACAGGTGTTCGATCCGGGAGTCCGGGAGGCCTCGGGCGTGTCGAGCGGTCACCGGGACGGTCACCGGCGCTCGACCGGCACCTCGAACTCCGCACACACCGCGCGCCAGACGTCGCGCGGCTCGTCACCGTCCTCGAGGGCCTGCTCGACGGTGCGTCCCCCGAGGCCACCGAACACGTGGTCGCGGGAGATGGAGCCGGCGCGCACGGCACCGAACTCGTCGTCCATCAGCCGGCGGAAGTGGGTCAGCCGCACGCCCACCACGATAGGTCGCCGCTCCCCCGCCGCCCGGCACGGGCCGACCCGGACGAACCGGGCGTAACCTCGGACCCGTGGACCCCTCCGCCGCCGCGTCGCTCGACCCCACCGGGGGGACGCTCGGCACGATCGTGGCGCTGCTCGGCCTGGTCGCGGCGCTCGTGGTGCTCCTGCGCTGGTGGTTCCAGAACCGGCGCTGAGCGCCCTACTGCACGTCCAGGTGCCGCAGGGTCGGCCAGAAGTCGTCCCACGGCACGAGCCGCCCGGTCGCGAGCCACAGCGTCGCGTCGTTCCCGGCCGCCCCGACGGGCCGGACGTCGGCGAACCACGGCCGCAGCTCGTCCGCGCCCGCCCCCAGGTAGAGCACCGCGTCGATCTCGTCGCCCGGCGGCGGGAACCACCCGTAGCTGCGGTTGCTGCTCAGCGCCGGCGGCAGCGCGTCCCCGGGCGCGGCGACGTCGAGGTAGGCGGCGTAGATGTACGACCCGGCCATCACCCCGGTCCGCGACCGCTGCTCCGCGGGCAGCGCCTCCCAGGCCCGGACGGTCGAACCCACGACGGTGTCGGCGACCTGCGGCGCGGCCGCCGCCACCGACAGCGGCAGCATCGCGATCGCCGCGGCGGCGCTCAGCGCGGCCGCGGGCCATGCGACCCAGCGCAGCCGCCGGTGCCCCGCCTCGCGCCGGCGCTGCAGCCCGACGGCGCCGACCGCGGCGAGCAGCCCGTAGATGCCGACGAGGTAGTACGGGCGGCCGATCGTCGCCGCGAAGAACGCGTAGAGCACCACCGTCGCCAGGGCGAGGTGGCGCAGCTCGGACAGGGCCGGATCGCGGACGAGGCGCCACAGGCCGAGGAGCACGAGCACCGACCCCATCACGCCCGCGGAGACGACCATCCCGAGCACGACCCCGGTCCGTCCCCCGTAGAGGGAGGCCGCCTCCGCCGCGACCACCGGGGCCATGCGCAGCTGCGGCCAGCCGTGCAGCGCCTGCCAGACCAGCGTCGGGGCGGCGATCGCGGTCGCCACGGCGGCCCCGGCCCAGAGCTGGGGACGGCGCAGCATCGGGCGCGGGCCCAGCAGGAGGACCGAGACCAGGAGCACGGCCGCGAGCAGCAGGATCTGGAACTTGATCTGGGCCCCGACGCCGACCACGACGCCGAGGGCGACCAGCAGCCGGTCGTCCCGAACCCGCCACCAGCGCACGAGCAGCCAGCCCAGGGCCAGCCAGGTCAGCGGTTCGAGGGTGTAGGGCGTGACCCAGTGCCCGGTGAACGCGAGCCAGATCCCGGTGCCCTGCGCGATCGCGGTGAGCGTCTGGGCACGGGCGTCACCGCCGAGCTCGCGGGCGATCAGCGCGGCGAGCACCACCGTCGCCGCCGTCGCCGCGATCGCCGGCAGCCGCAGCACCAGCACGTTCCCGGGCGCGAGGAGGTCCATCAGGCCGGCGATCAGCGGGGCCCCCGGCGGCTGGTCGGCCGATCCCCAGTCGAGGTGGTCGCGCCCGATCGCGAGCATGAGGGCCTCGTCGAACCACCAGCCCGGGCGCCACGCGACGGCCAGGTGGGCGGCCGCGACGAGGGCGGCCACGATCCCCACCGGCCACCGCGCGAGGCGGTGCGCGGGGCGGGGCCCGGGCGTCGTGACGGGCGCGGCGGTCGCGGTGACGGTCATGGGAGAGATCGTCACGAGCCGCGGGCGGCGCCTACCACGGCGCGACGTCCCGGCCTGCCCGCCGAAAGGACGACCGTCGATCGACCTTCGACCGGGGCCGCCGTCGGACGGTGCCACTAGCGTGGCCGTCGTGCCGACCACCGGGCCCACCCCGCGCCTCTGGGACGCCGGAGCGGTCGCGCTGTCCCTGCTCGGGGTCTGGGTCGCGCTGTGGGTGGAGCCCTCGACGCTGCCCACGGAGGCTCCCGCGTGGTGGTGGGTCGACCTCCTGGGCGGGCTCGCCGCGGCGGGGGTCGTGCTCGGCCGCCGCCGCGCGCCGGTCGGCTGCGCGCTCGTCGTCTACGGGCTGTCGGTGGTGTGCACGTCGGCGTGGCTGGCCGGGGCCGTGGCGACGTTCTCGATCGCCGTGCGCCGGCCCTGGCCCACGGCCGCCGCTCTGGGTGTCCTCTCGCTCGCGCTGGGGCCGCTCCAGGGACTGCTCCGGGTGCAGACCCCCGAGAACGCGTCGTGGACCGCCCTCGCGTGGGCCGCGGGCTCGACGGTCGTGGTGGTCGCCACCGGGGCCGCCGTCCGGGCCCGCCACGAGCTGATGGACTCGCTGGTCGAGCGGGCCGAGCGGGCCGAGAGCGAGGCCGCCCTGCGCGCCGAGGCCGCGCGCACCGCCGAGCGCACGCGCATCGCCCGCGAGATGCACGACGTCCTGGCCCACCGGCTCTCGATGGTGTCGCTGCACGCCGGCGCCCTGGCCCACCGGCGCACGGCGTCGCCCGGGGAGATCCGCGACGCCCTCGAGGTCGTCCGCGCCGGGGCCCGCGAGGCGCTGGTCGACCTGCGCGCGATCCTCGGGGTGCTGCGCGACCCGGACGCCGACCCCACCGACCCCACCGCGCCCGGCGAGGTGGGCACGGCCTCGGTCGCCCCGCAGCCGACGCTGGCCGACCTCGACCGGCTGCTCGCCGGGGTGCGCGCCGCGGGCACCCCGGTGACGCTGCACGACGGGCTCGCGGGCACCCCGGTGCCCGACGAGTGCGGGCGCACCCTTTACCGCATCACCCAGGAGACGCTGACCAACGCCGCCCGCCACGCCCCGGGGCGGCCGGTCGAGGTGCGCCTCGCGGCGGTGGCGGGCGGCGAGGTGGAGCTCGACGTCAGCAACCCGCTGCCCGCCGGCGGCGCCACCGGGCCGCCGGGCAACGGCCTGGTGGGCATCACCGAGCGGGTCGAGCTGGCCGGCGGGCGCGTGCACCTCCGCGGGCCCGACGGCGGCCGGTTCCGCGTCACCGTGCGGGTCCCGCGCCGGGACGAGGAGCGCGTCGCCGCGGTCGTCGAGCCCCGGGAGGAGATGGCGTGACGCGGGTGCTGGTGGTCGACGACGACGCGCTCGTGCGCTCGGGCCTGCGCCTCATGCTCGGCGAGGCGCCGGACATCACGATCGTCGCCGAGGCGCGCGACGGCGACGAGGTGCCCGCGGCGGTCGCCGAGCACCGACCGGACGTGGTGCTCATGGACCTGCGGATGCCGCGGGTCGACGGGGTGCGCGCCACCGCGGAGCTGCTCGCGCGGGCCGACCCGCCCGCGGTGCTCGTGCTCACCACCTTCGACTCCGACCAGGACGTCCTCGCCGCCCTGCGCGCCGGCGCCACGGGCTATCTCGTCAAGGACACCCCGCCCGCCGACATCGAGGACGCGATCCGGCGGGTGGCGGCGGGCGGCACCAGCCTGTCGCCGTCGGTCACCCGGCGGCTGATCGCGGCGGCGACCGGGCGGGCCGCACCGGGTCGCGAGGCCGGGGAGCGCCTCGCGACGCTCTCCGAGCAGGAGCGCGCCGTCGCCGCGGCCGTCGGGCGGGGCTGGAGCAACGCGCGCATCGCCGCGGAGCTGCTGCTCTCGCTCTCGACGGTGAAGACCTACCTGTCCGGCGCGCTCACCAAGCTCGACCTCGAGAACCGCACGCAGCTCGCGCTGCTCGCCCACGACGCGGGCCTGTCCGGCGGCGACGGGCTCACCCCAGGAGCCCGCTGAGCGCCTTGCCCACCAGGTAGAGGCCCACGGCGCCGACGAGCAGCCCGAGCAGCACCCGGGAGTTGCGGTGCCCCCACGCGTGCGCCGACCGCACGATCTCCATCGTCCGGTCGGGCCGCAGCACGACCAGGACCAGCGCGGCCAGCGGCGTCGCGAAGCGCAGCACCGTGTACACCGTGACCTGCGCGATCCCGTCCACCGCGCTCGGGTGGGTCTGCAGGATCGCCACGAGCGCGGCGAGGTAGTAGAGCCCGGGCAGGTTCGTCAGCACCCCGGCGCCGATCACCATCGGCACCGTGGGCGCCCGCAGCCGGCGGTCGAGGGCCTCGGGCAGCACCGTGCTGCGCTCGCGGCGCCGTTCGCGACCGGGCCGGCGCAGCCGGATCGGGTGCCCGGCGAGGTGGAACCCCGCCCACACGACAGCGGCGACACCGAGCACGAGGTCGACCCACAGGCGCCCGGTGGTGGACCCCGACGCCCGCGTGCCCGTGTGCAGCCAGGTGACCACCACGATCCCGACGCCGAGGGTGACGACGGCGCCCGCCACGACGTAGGCGACGAGCAGTCGGCGCGCGCGTTCGGAGAGCAGCAGCGCGTAGACGATCGCGAGCGTCACCCCGCGCACGGCGCTGATCAGGCCGAGGACGAGGGCCTCGGGGCTCATCGGGTGCTCACCGCTCGTCCTGCGGCACGGGACCGAGCGCCAGGGCGAGGAGCCGGTGGCCGACGATCGTCGCGGTGAGGACGCCCGGCGCGCCCTGCACGGTCACCCGCCAGGTGACGTCCTGGCCCACCAGCTCCTTGCGCGTGTCGTCGCGGACGACCGCGTCGGCGAGGAACGCCGGGAGGTCGGCGGGCGGCCGGATCGGGGCCTCGATCGTGATCGCGGCGCCGGCGAGCAGGTCACGCAGGGCGGCGACGTCGCCGTCGCTCCACGCCTGCTCGAAGCGCAGCGCGGCCAGGAAGACGTCGGCCTGGTAGCGCCCGCGGCGGCGCAGCTCGCGCAGGAAGGCGACGTCCCGGTTGATCTTCGACGCCGCGCCGAGGAACCCCGCCGCCGGTGGGCGGGCGAGCTCGAGCACGCGCACGGTCACCTGCCGGTAGCCGCTGGCCGCGGTCAGCGTGCCGGCCGCCAGGAGCTGGTCGATCTTCTCGATCGAGGCGAGCTCCTGGTAGAGCGAGAGGTTGCCGGCGAGCTCGTTGCGGCGGTCGGCGATGTCGAGGGTGGTGCGGGGCTCGTCGTCGCGCCGCGTCGGGTTGATCTGGACGACCCAGAGCTCGTCGGGGTCGTCGTCGAGCAGCGGGGCCACCGGCGGGTTCTGCGAGAACAGCCCGTCCCAGTACGCGCCGCCGTCGACGTGCACGGCGCGGAACAGGGTGGGGATCGCGGCCGACGCGAGCACCGTGTCGGGGGTGATGACGTCGCGGCGGCTGTCGAACGCCCGGAACGCGCCGCTGCGGACGTCGACGGCGCCGAGGACGAGCCGGGGGTCGTGCGCGTCGGTGTCCACCGTGAGCGCGGCGAAGTCGACGTGGCGGCGCAGGAGCCGGCGGAACTCCTCGCGGCCGTCGAACGGGGGCAGCAGCAGGTAGGGGTTCAGCGGCGGCGCGAGGCCCAGGCTCTGGGCGAGCCCCGCCCCGACGACCACGGCGTTGCCGACACGCTCGAGGGGCCCGCGGGCCGCGTTGTCCTCCCAGAAGGCCTCCAGCAGGGCCGGGATGCGGTCGCGGCGGTCCTCGCGCAGCGCCGTCCACGCGAGCAGCGCGTTGATCGCCCCGCCCGAGGTCCCGCTGACCGCCACGATGTCGTGGCCGTCGAACGCCCCGCGCTCGACGAGGCGCGCCAGGACGCCCGCGGTGAACGCGGTGTGGCTGCCGCCGCCCTGGAACGCCAGCGCGATCCTCATCCGCTCACGCTAGCGGTGTCCGATCCGCTCAAGAGCGACTGTCGGGGGTCGGGGGCACGATGGTGCCCATGGACGTCCTCGACCGCTTCTCCCCCGCCACGCGCGACTGGTTCACCGGCGCGTTCGCGGGGGCCACCCCCGCGCAGGAGGGTGCGTGGGAGGCGGTCGCGGAGGGGCAGCACGCGCTGGTCGTCGCGCCCACCGGCTCGGGCAAGACCCTCGCGGCGTTCCTCTGGGCGCTCGACCGGCTGGCCACCACGCCGCCGCCCGAGGAGCCCACGCGCCGCTGCCGCGTCCTCTACGTCTCGCCGATGAAGGCCCTGACGATCGACGTGCAGCGCAACCTGCGCTCCCCGCTCGCGGGGCTGGGCCAGGCCGCGCAGCGCCTCGGGCTGCCCCGCCCCGACGTCACGGTCGGCTCGCGCACCGGCGACACCCCCGCCGACGAGCGACGCACGTTCAACCGCACGCCGCCCGACATCCTGGTCACGACGCCCGAGTCGCTGTTCCTGCTGCTCACCTCGGCGGCGCGCGAGTCGCTGCGCGGCATCGACACGGTGATCGTCGACGAGGTGCACGCCGTGCTCGCCTCCAAGCGCGGGGCCCACCTCGCGCTGAGCCTCGAGCGGCTCGACGCGCTGCTCGACGCGCCGGCCCAGCGCATCGGCCTGTCGGCCACCGTGCGCCCGATCGACGAGGTCGCGGCGTTCCTCGGCGGCGGGCGCCCCGTCCGGGTGGTCGCGCCGGAGTCGACGAAGACCGTGCAGGTCCGCGTGGAGGTGCCGGTCGAGGACATGGCGGCCCTCGACAGCGGCGGCGACAACTCCTCGGGGCCCGGCGTCGAGGAGGAGGTCGAGGGGTCGGCGGCCGGCGCGGCGCAGCGCGCGTCGATCTGGCCCGCGGTGCAGGAGCGCATCCTCGACCTCGTCGGCGAGCACCGCTCCACCATCGTGTTCGCCAACTCCCGGCGGCTGGCCGAGCGGCTGACGGCGCGGATCAACGAGCTGGCCACGGAGCGGGCGCACGCGGAGGCCGAGCAACGGCCCCCGGTCGAGCTGGACGGGCCCGGCGACGACGAGGCCGACGAGCTGGCGCCGGTGATCGGGCCGTTCCCGGCGGAGGCGGTCGGGCAGTCGGGCACGGCCGAGCCCGCCGAGGTGATCGTCGCCCGCGCCCACCACGGCTCGATGAGCCGCACCCAGCGCACCGGTGTGGAGGAGGCGCTGAAGTCCGGGCACCTGCCGTGCGTCGTGGCCACGTCGAGCCTCGAGCTGGGTATCGACATGGGCGCGGTCGACCTCGTGGTGCAGGTCGAGGCGCCGCCGTCGGTCGCCAGCGGGCTGCAGCGGGTGGGCCGGGCGGGCCACCAGGTCGGCGCGGTCTCCACCGGCGTCGTCATGCCCAAGTACCGGGGCGACCTCGTCTCGTGCGCCGTCGTCGCCGAGCGGATGGCGAGCGGGGCCATCGAGGCGATGCACTACCCGCGCAACCCGCTCGACGTGCTCGCCCAGCACGTCGTGTCGATGACGGCGATGGAGCCGTGGTCGGTCGAGGACCTCACCGCGCTCGTGCGCCGCGCGGCGCCGTTCGCGGGGCTGCCCGACTCGGCGCTGGGCGCGGTGCTCGACATGCTCGCCGGGCGCTACCCCAGCGACGACTTCGGCGAGCTGCGCCCGCGCATCACCTGGGACCGCGTCACCGACCAGCTCTCCGGCCGCCCCGGCGCCCAGCGGCTCGCGGTCACCAGCGGCGGGACGATCCCCGACCGCGGGCTCTACACGGTGGTCACCCCGGGGTCGGGCGAGGGCGGCACCGGGGGCTCGCGGGTCGGCGAGCTCGACGAGGAGATGGTCTACGAGTCCCGCGTGGGCGACACCTTCCTGCTCGGCTCCACGAGCTGGCGGGTCCTCGACATCACGCGCGACCGGGTGGTGGCCGAGCCCGCGCCCGGCGTGCCGGCGCGGATGCCGTTCTGGAAGGGCGACGCGCTGGGCCGCCCGCTCGAGCTGGGCCGCGCGCTCGGGGCGTTCGTGCGTGAGCTCTCGGCCGCCGACGACGAGGCGGCCCGCGAGCGCGCGACGGCCGCCGGGCTCGACGAGAACGCGATCACCAACCTGCTCGCCTACCTGCGCGAGCAGAAGGAGTCGACACGCCACGTCCCGAGCGACCGCACGATCGTCGTCGAGCGCTTCCGCGACGAGCTGGGCGACTGGCGCCTCGTGGTGCACTCCCCGTTCGGCGCGCAGGTCAACGGGCCGTGGGCGCTGGCGATCGCGGCGCGGTTCCGCGAGACCCGCGGCCTGGAGGTGTCGGCGGCGAGCGCCGACGACGGCATCGTGCTGCGCCTGCCCGACGCCCTCGACGACGCCGGCGAGGAGATCCTGCCCACCGCCGAGGACGTGCTGCTCGACCCGGACGAGGTCGAGCAGATGGTCACCGCGGAGGTCAGCAACTCGGCGCTGTTCGCCTCCCGGTTCCGCGAGTGCGCGGCCCGCTCGCTGCTGCTGCCGCGCCGCGACCCCACCCGGCGCACCCCGCTGTGGCAGCAGCGCCAGCGCGCGGCGCAGCTGCTCTCGGTCGCGAGCCGCTTCGAGCAGTTCCCGGTGGTGCTCGAGACGATGCGCGAGTGTCTGCAGGACGTCTACGACGTCCCGGGGCTCACCGAGCTGATGCGCGACGTCCGCTCGCGCGGGGTGCAGGTCGTCGACGTGGCCACCACCAGCGCGTCGCCGTTCGCGCGCACGCTGATGTTCGGCTACGTCGGGATGTTCCTCTACGAGCTCGACGCGCCGCTGGCCGAGCGGCGGGCCGCGGCGCTCTCCCTCGACTCGGCGCTGCTCGCCGAGCTGCTGGGCTCGGAGGCGATCCGCGAGCTGCTCGACGGCGACGTGCTCGCCGAGATCGAGGGCCAGCTGCAGCGCACCGACCCCGAGCGCCACGTCCGCGACATGGAGGGCACCGCCGACCTGCTGCGCTTCGTCGGCGACCTCACCACTGCCGAGGCCGCGGCGCGCGGGGTCGCCGAGGAGTGGCTCCGGGAGCTGGAGTCGTCCCGCCGCGCGATCCGCGTCCGCGTCGCCGGCGAGGAACGCTGGATCGCCATCGAGGACGCCGGCCGGTTCCGCGACGCCCTCGGCGCGGGCCTGCCGGTCGGGGTGCCCGAGGCGTTCACCGAGCCGGTCACCGACCCCCTGGGCGACCTGCTCGCCCGCTTCGCCCGCACCCGCGGTCCCTTCCCGGTCGCGGCGCCGGCGCACCGTTTCGGGCTGGGCGTGGCCGTGGTCGGCGGCGTGGTCGACCGGCTGGTGTCGTCGGGGCGGCTGGTGCGCGGCGAGCTGCGGCCCGACGGCGCGCCGCCGCTGCCGGGCGTGCCCGCCGACCTCGCGGGCACCGGCCCGGACGTCTGCGACGCCGAGGTCCTGCGCCGCCTGCGCCGCGGCTCGCTGGCGCGGCTGCGTGCCGAGGTCGAGCCCGTCGAGCCGGCGGCGCTCGGCCGGTTCCTGCCCGCCTGGCAGGGGGTGGGGCGCCGCATCCGCCGCGCGCCCGGTCCCGACGACGTGCTGGGCGTGGTCGAGCAGCTGGCCGGCGCGCCGATCCCCGCGAGCGCGCTGGAGAGCCTCGTGCTCCCCGCGCGGCTCCCGGGCTACTCCCCCGCGCTGCTCGACGAGCTCACCAGCGCCGGCGAGGTCACGTGGACCGGCTGCGGCACGCTCGCGGGCGGCGACGGCTGGCTGGCGGTCGCGCCCACCGACCTCGCCGACCTCCTGCTGCCCGACGCCGAGCCCGACATGGTCGACACGCCCCTGCACCGCGCGCTGCTGGAGACGCTCGACGCGGGCGGGGCGCTGTTCTTCCGCCAGCTCGGCGAGCGCACCCACGCGGCGCTGCGCCAGGCCGGTGGGTCGGAGACCGACATGCCCGACGACGCCACGCTCGTCGCCGCGCTCTGGGACCTGGTCTGGGCCGGGCTCGCCACCAACGACACGCTCGCCCCGGTCCGGGCGCTCGTGTCCGGCGGGGGCTCGCGCGGTTCCGGCGGCGCGCGCGGCGGGGCCCACCGCCAGCGCCGGGCGCCGTCGCGCGGCCGCTACGCCCGGCTCGGCCGCGCCCCGATGCCCTCCCGGACGGGGCCCCCGACCGCCGCGGGCCGGTGGTCGGGGGTGCCGGCGCGCGAGGAGGAGCCGACCCGCCGCGCGCAGGCCCGCACGGAGGCGTTCCTCGAGCGCCACGGCGTGCTCACGCGCGGCGCGCTGGACACCGAGCGCGCCACCGGCGGCTTCGCCGGCATCTACCCGGTGCTGCGCGCGATGGAGGAGTCCGGGCGCGCGCGGCGCGGCTACGTCATCGAGGGGCTGGGGGCGGCGCAGTTCGCGGTGCCCGGGGCGATCGACCGGCTGCGGGCGGAGTCGCGCGACGACGACGGCGCCGGCGAGCCGACGGCCCTCGTGCTCGCGGCCACCGACCCCGCCCAGCCGTGGGGCGCGGCGCTGGAGTGGCCCGCGACCGTCGGGGACGGTTCCCATCGGCCCGGACGGAAGGCGGGCGCGCTGGTGGTGCTCGTCGACGGCGAGCCGGCGATCTACGTGGAGCGTGGCGGCAAGTCGCTGCTGAGCTTCACCACGTCCCGCGCGTCGCTGGCGGCCGCCGCGGCCGCGCTGGCCACGGCCGTGCGCGAGGGCTGGCTGGGCAGCATCGCGGTCGAGAAGGCCGACGGCTCGGGCGCGCTGGACGGTGTGCTGGCCGACGTGCTCACCGAGGCCGGGTTCCGCCACAGCCCGAAGGGCCTGCGGCTGCGGGCCTGACGCGGGGGCCTCACCCGCCGGCGGGGTGCCCGGTCGTGGGCCTCCACGAGCGCTCGAGCCGGCAGCCCGGCCGGTAGGGGTCGCAGCCGACCTGCGGGAGCCGGGCCGCGACCCCGCCGGCGGCGCGCTCGAGGGTCGCCGCGATCTCAGCGAGGAGGCCGTCCCGGTCGGCGTCCGGTGACGCGGCGAGCCAGCGCTCCCGGATGGTGACCTCCTCCTCCGGCTCCCACGGCTGACCGCTGCGGGCCGGACGGGGCGGACGGGCCGGGCGGGGCGGGCGGACCGGGTAGCGGTACGGGAACGGCACCACCGACCCGTCGTGGAAGCCGTCCGGATCGCCGTCGCCGAGGTCACCGCGCCGCGGCCGGTCGTCGACCCCGTGGAGGCCGCCGCGGGAGGGGCCGTGCCGGGACGGCTCGTCGCGCCAGGGCTCGAAGGTCCGCGCGTCGTGGACGTCGGCCCAGGAGGCCCGCACCGCGGCGACGAGGGCGCGGGCGGGGACCTCGAACGCCACCGTGTCCTCGGGGCCGCCGCCGGTGCCGGGTGCGGGCCGCAGCTCGAGGCGGGCGTGCTCGCCGACCACCTCCACGGTGACCGTGTGCGCCCCGGCGTCGATGTGCAGTGCGTGGATCGTCATGACCGCAGGGTCCGGTGCGGCGTCCGCCGGTGCGGGCGCTTCGGTGCAGCCTGGGGACGGAGCCCGGCGCGCGTGGGCCGGACGGCGCACGACGCTCCGGCGCCCGCCGCAGGGTCGGACCCGGGCCGGCCGGCCGCGGTCCACAGGGGACCTCCCCGTGCGCTCCCGCGGCGCCCACGGCAGGCTGGAGCGCGCACCGTCCCGGACCCGAACGACAGTCGAACCTGGGGAGAGCATGGCGCTGGCGTGCCCGACGTGTCAGGAGTCCGCCGCCGAGTACCTCGGCATGGCCGACGACGGCCGCAACATGATGCGCTGCACGGCCTGCGGGCACGAGTGGGTCCTCGGCGCCAAGCCGGTCTCGCCGCGGGCGGTCAGCCAGACCACGCGGTCGCGCAGCACCGGCTCCACCAGCAAGAAGTCCGCCACGACCAGCCGGCCCCCGACGCGCTCGTCGACGAGCGTGACGGGGTCGGCCGGCCGGACCGCGGGCACGCGCGGGCCGGTGCGCGAGCGGGAGCGGCGCCCGCTCGAGGACGTCGAGACCGCGCGGGCGCGGTTCACCGCGACCGCGGACATGGTGCCGCCCGAGCGCTGGCGGATCATCGAGGCGCTGCGCCGGGAGTTCCTCACCGACTTCCCGCACCCCGACGAGGAGGCCGGGCGCTACCGCGACGTCTACCGCCAGGCGTTCGAGGCCGACGCGCTGCCGTACACGACGCCGGTCGCGCTCAAGGACTTCGCGAACAGCAAGGTCGTCGCCCGGCCCGGGAACATGAGCCGGTTCAACGACGAGTGGCGGGCGCTGGGCAACGTGCGGGCCGCCGAGGCGTTCCGCGGCGTCGTCGACCACCTGCTGCGCGGCGAGGACCCGCCCGCCCCGGAGGACCGGCTGACCGAGCTGATCACCTCCGACGACGCGCCGGCGATGCCCGGGTTCCGCGAGGCGATGCTGACCCGCGTCCTGTGCATCGCCGAGCCGGAGCGCTTCCTGCCCATCCTGATCTACACCAGCCCGGCGGGCGGCAAGCGCGAGATCGCCCGGCAGGTGTTCGGGATCGAGCTGCCGTCCCCGGAGACGACGTCGCAGACCATCGGGCGGCTCGCGTACTGGAGCAACGACCTGCTGGTCGAGCTGATCGGCAACCGCTTCGTCGACCTCGACCACGCCCGCCAGTTCCTGTGGTGGGTCAAGGACCATCCCGACCTGGCGTGATCAACGGGGACTTCGGACGCCTAGAAGCAGCGAACAGCGCGTTCGCGGCAACCCCCCGCGCGCTCAGAAGGCGATGACGTACAGGCCGTAGGCGACGATCGCGACGACGGCCGCGAGGCAGGCGACCGCGACGGCGGTGCCGGCGCCCGGGCTCAGGGTCGGCGTGCCGTCCTCCGGTCCCCCGGGCCGGGGACGCTCGCGCGCCGAGAGCCCGACCAGCGCGAACGACACCAGCACGACGACGGCGACGCCCGCGGCCAGGGACACCGCGACGACGAGGCCCAGCGACCCCCAGTCGATGCTCATGACCTCTCCTAGCGCGCCGCGACGGCGGGCTCGGGGCGGACCGCCGCGTCGTCGTCGACGTCGTTGACGTTCTCGGCCGTCACCGGGCGCAGCCGCGACGCCGCCCAGATCCCGGCCGCGAGCGCGATCGCGACGACGGCGACCAGAACGGTGCCCACGGTGCCGGTGGACGAGACCCAGGCCGCGACCGCGCCGACGGCCGCCGCGGCCGGCAGGGTCAGCACCCAGGCGATCGCCATCTGGCCCGCCACGCTCCAGCGCACCACCGCGAGGCGACGGCCGGCGCCGGCCCCGAAGATCGCGCCCGTGGCCACCTGGGTGGTCGAGAGCGCGAAACCGAGGTGCGACGAGGTGAGGATGACCGCGGTGGTGCTGGCCTCGGCGGCGAAGCCCTGCGGCGTCTCGATGTCGCTGACCCGCCTGCCGAGCGTGCGGATGATCCGCCAGCCGCCGAGGTAGGTCCCGAGCCCGATCGCGAGGCCGGCGGAGAGGATCACCCAGAACGGCGGGCCGGAGTCCGGCGCGAGCACCCCGGCGGTGATGAGGGTGAGGGTGATGACGCCCATCGTCTTCTGCGCGTCGCTCGTGCCGTGGGCGAGCGCGACCATCGAGGCCGACGCGACCTGGCCGACCCGGAAGCCCCGCTTCACCGTGCCGTCGTCGGCGCGCGCGGTGGTGCGGTAGGCCAGCCAGGTCGCGATCAGCGCGGTGATCCCGGCGAGGACCGGCGACACGATCGCGGGCAGGATGACCTTCGAGAACACGGCGCCGAAGTCCACCGCCCCGAGCCCGGCGGCCACCAGCGTGGCGCCGATCAGCCCGCCGAACAGGGCGTGCGAGGAGCTCGACGGCAGGCCGAGCAGCCAGGTCACGAGGTTCCAGATGATCGCGCCGATGAGCCCCGCGAAGATCACGACGGGCGAGATGCGGGTCTCGTCGACCAGCCCGCTGGAGATCGTCCTGGCGACCTCGACGGACAGGAACGCGCCGACCACGTTGAGGACGGCGGCGATGAGGACGGCCGTCCTCGGCGTCAGCGCGCGGGTGGCGATGGAGGTGGCCATCGCGTTGGCCGTGTCGTGGAAGCCGTTCGTGAAGTCGAACACCAACGCCGTGATCACCACGACGATGACGATCAAGGACAGGTCCACCCGCTTCTCCCCTTCAGCCGGGCCCGCGGCCACGCTAGGTGTGCCTCGCGAACGGCGGGAGAACGACAGGTCAAGAGACCTTTACCCGAACGAGGGATGACGATCCGGAGAACGATCACACAGACGGGTTGACCTGCGGCGTCGCGCCGTGCTCCCGGCGCAGCGGCGTCCGTCGCGATCGCGGAACGTGACGTACGCGTCAGCCCGGACTGCCGTCCCGGAGGCCCATGAGGGTGTCGACCAGGTCGTCACCGAGGTCCTGGGTCGATCCGCCGTAGGCGAGTCCCGCCTCCCGGTACCAGGCGGGCGGCGCCTCCGGGTGCGGGCCGCACAGCGCGATCCGGCCCGCCCCGCAGGGCGCGACGACCGCGGCGATCGACCCGTTGGTGTACTCGGCCAGCACCGTCATCGCGGACCGGGCACGGCGGCGCGGGACCATGAACCCGCCGTCCTGGAAGTACATGGCGCGGGGGGTCCCGCGCCACAGGACGGGGACGACGGCCGGGTCGTCGGTGGTCACCGAGGCGCCCGGGGACGAGTAGTACTCGTCGACCCGGCCCGGGAAGAGGTCGAAGTGGCCGGGCTCCGCGAGGAACCCGCCCATGCAGACGCCGAGGTAGAAGCCGCCGTCGGACACGAAGCGGCGGATCGCGCGCTTGTCCCGCTTCTGGCGACGGAACGCCTGGTCGTCGTCGCCGTCGGCGCCGGGCTGGGCGTAGAGCACGACGTCCGGCCGGGACAGCGCCTCCTGCACGGAGGTCCTGCCCCGGGGCCCGGCCGTGATCACCTGGAAGCCCCACCGCGTCGCGGCGAGCATCGCGGCCAGCGCGCCGGTGTCGTCGCCGTCGCGGGGTCCGGTGGCGTCGTCGCTGTACACCACCGCGACCGGCCGGGGGCCGCGGTGTCTCCACCAGCTCACGGCGGCACCGTCCCGGTCCGGGCGGTGCGCCACGGCGCCGCCGGGTTGCCCCGCCAGGTGCTGCCCGCGGGGACCTGCTCGCCCTTCATCAGGAAGGAGTCCGCCTCGAGCACGCTGCCCTCGCCGATCGCGGTGCCGTGGTGCACGAAGGCGCCGACGCCCAGGCAGCTGCGCGACCCGACCGCGATCCGGTCGGAGGTGAAGACCCCGTCCTCGAGCGAGTGGCCCTGGAGCACGGTGTCGGCGTTGAGGACGACGTCGTCGCCGAGGGTCACCAGGCTCTTCTCGGGGATGACGCACCCGTCGTCGAAGAGCCGGCGACCGACGCGCAGGCCGGCGAGGCGCCACAGGAGGTTCTGCCACGGGGTGCCGGGCAGCGGCGGCGTCGTGAACAGCTTCCAGAGCCGCTCGTGGCGCCAGAACGCGCGCTCGTAGAGCGAGAGCTGCCGGGGCCGCAGGGAGCGGAAACCGAGGCACGCGCGTTCCAGCAGCACCGAGGACGCGAGCAGGAACAGCGCGACGCTCACCAGCCCGCCGGTGAAGGCCCACTCGAGGAACCGCGGGTGGAAGGGCATGGCGAGCACGACCAGCAGCAGCGCCACCGCGTCCTGCACCGCCCACGCGAGCAGCACCACGGCGACGGTCAGCGCGTTGTGCCGGTTCTTGCCGCGCAGCCGGCGGCGCAGCTCCCGGGGGCGGTCGGCGACGTCGAACCGATCGCCGGGCGGCCGTGCCGAGGACCGCGGGATCTCGACGGGCGGCGACCCGAGCAGCCCGACGTCGTGGCGCACCGGTCCGTCGACCGGGACGAGCACCTTGGTGGCCAGCAGGCAGTTGTCGCCGACTCGGGCGTCGACGGGGAACGCCACGTCGTTGCCGAGGAAGGTGCGCTCCCCCACGGTGACCCGGCCGACCCGGAAGGCGGTGGCGGAGAACTCCGTGTTCATCACCGACAGGCCGTCCGAGACCACGGTGCCGGTCCCGATGCGGGTCGCCAGGGGCGTGTCCTGCCGCAGCTGGGTGCCGAAGTTCGAGCCGGTCTGCTCGACGCGCGAGAGGTCGTAGCCCAGCGTGCGCAGGTAGGCCGTGACGAAGGAGCTGTCGCCGAGCAGCACGACGAACAGGCGCGCGTTCGTGATCCTCTCGGTGGTGCGCCGGGCGACGTCGGCCAGCCCGTAGAGCGGGCGGACGCGGCCGGGCCGCACGAGCGGCGCGAGCAGCCGGGGCACCACCGCCATCGCCGCCAGCCGCAGCAGCACCACGGCCAGCCCGGCCGCGACCATGACCGCGAGCATCGCCAGCGGGATCCGCCAGCCGAGCGTGGCCGGCCACGTCGGCTCGAGCAGGCTCAGCCAGAGCGAGGCGTGCGCGAGCGCCACGACCAGCAGCGTCAGCCCGCCGCAGGCCACGACGAACAGGGCGGCCAGCTGCAGGAGGCAGAAGACGGCCGCGCGCAGCCGGCGGGCCGGCAGGGTGGGCACCGGGCGGGGGCGGGCGGTGGTCGGTTCGGCCGGGGAGCCGTGCCAGGTCTGCCCCGCCGGCACCACCACGCCCGGGTGCAGGGCCGAGCTGTGGTGCAGGCGCGCGCCGTCCTCCATGCGGGTGTCGACGTCGAGGACGGTCTTCTCGCCGACCAGCACGTCCGCGCCGAGGGTGACGCGCCCGGTCTGCAGGCGCCCCGGCACGGCCCGGTACCCCGTGAACGACGCGTCCCGGTGGATCACGGTGCCCGGTCCGATCGTCACGAGGTCGGTGGCCACGGGGACGGTGCGCGACAGGATGAGCACGTCGCGCCCGATGCGGGCGCCGAGCGCGCGGAGGTGCAGGACGTAGAGCGGCGAGCCGACGAACAGGGTCAGCGGGCTCAGCCGGGTCAGGGTCCGGACCACCCAGAAGCGCAGGTGGTCGAGCCCCCAGAGCGGGATCTCGCGGCACGTCCACCGCCCCACGAGCACCCACTTGACCACGACCGGCGCCACGCAGAGCGCGAGGAGCGTGATCGCGGTGAACACCGCTCCCCGCGCCACCACGCCCCGGAGATCGGCGGCGTCGGGCACCCACCGGTACGCGGCCTCGAGGACCAGGGCCACGACGTGGACCCCGGCCAGCAGCAGCACCAGCTGCGCCAGCGCGGTCAGGGCGTAGCGGAGACCGGGGGCGCGTCGCGCCGGGACCCGGTCCGGCGCCGGGGCCGGCTCGCCGGCCGGGGCGGCCGCGTCGAGGGCCAGCGCCAGCGCCCGCAGCGACCGGTGCTCGTAGACGTCCCTGGTCGAGACCGGCGGCGGGTGCGGCGTCTCGCGCAGCCGGGCGGTGAAGCGGGCGACGAGCAGCGAGGTGGCCCCGATCTCGTCGAAGACGTCGGCGGTCACCGAGACCTGCTCGGTGTCGACGACCGCGGCGAGCGTCTCCGCGAGCACCCGCTCGGTGGCGGTGGCCGCGGGCACGTGCTCCCCGACGACGAGGCGCCCGCCGGTCGGGGGCGGGAGGTTCTTGCGGTCGGCCTTGTCGCTGGTGGTCATCGGGATCGCCGCGAGCTGCTCGAGGTAGGCCGGGACCATGTACGGCGGCAGCTGCTCGCGCAGGCGCGCGAGGACGTCGGAGGGGTCGACGGCCTCCCCCCGGCGCACCGTGTAGTAGCCGACCAGCTCGACGGTGCCGGGCTCGGGCTCGTGGGTGTCGACGACGGCGGCGGCGACACCGGGCACCGCCAGCAGCACCGACTCGATCTCGGTCAGCTCGATGCGGTAGCCCCGGACCTTGACCTGCAGGTCGATCCGGCCGTGGTACTCGACCTCGCCCCGGTCGTCGATCCGGCCGAGGTCCCCGGTCCGGTAGATCCGGCCCGAGGGGTTGGCCGTGATGCGGTGCAGGTCGAGGAAGTCGGGGACGAACGCCTGCTGCGTGCGGTCCTCGCGGTTGACGTAGCCCCGCGCCAGCCCGACCCCGGCGATGCCGATCTCCCCGATCTCGCCGCGGGGCAGGGCCCGCCGCGGGTCCTCGGGGTCCAGGACGACGACCGAGTAGGTCGGCAGGGGGACCCCGATGGTGACCGGGCGGTCGGGGTGCAGCACGGTCCAGGTGGCGGTCACCGTGGTCTCGGTCGGCCCGTAGACGTTGAGGAAGCGGCGGTCCGGCCGGTGCCAGCGCCCGATCAGGTCCTGGGGGCAGGCCTCCCCCGACACCAGGAGGAACCGCAGCGCGGGCAGGTCGTCCTCGAGGGTGGCGAGCAGCGTCGGCACGCAGCACAGGGCCGTCACCCGCCGCGCGGTGAGGAACGCCGAGAGGTCGGCCCCCAGCAGGGCGGCGCCGGGCGGCTTCGGCACGAGCGTCGCCCCGGCGGCCCACGGGACCCAGATCTCCTCGACCGAGAAGTCGAACGCGATCGTCATGCCCTGGTAGACGCGGTCGTCGGGCCGCAGGCCGTAGACCTCGGCCGCCACCCGCACGAAGTTGCAGACGCTGTGGTGGTCCACCGCCACGCCCTTCGGCCGTCCGGTCGACCCCGAGGTGTAGATGATCCAGGCCAGCGCCTCGACGGGGTCGCCGCGCTCGTCGGGACCGAGCCGCCCGCCGGGCAGCCCGCCGATCGCGCCGGCGTCGTCGTCGACCAGCACGAGGTCGGCCGACAGCCCGTCCAGCCCGTCCACCCGGTCCCGGGCGGTCGACGACGACAGCACCGTCGTGACCCCGGCGTCGGCCACGATGTAGGCGATCCGGTCGCCGGGGAACCCCACGTCGAGCGGCACGAACGCGGCGTGGACCTTCGAGACGGCCAGCATGCCGACGTAGGAGAGCACCGGCCGGTCGACCAGCAGCGCGACCCGGGCCCCCGCGCGCACGCCCCGCCGCAGGAGGTGGCGGGCCAGCCGGTTCGCCCGGGCGTCGAGCTCGTCGAACGTCAGCGCGACGTCGCCGGCGTCGACCGCGAGCCGGTCGCCGTGCCCCGCCGCCCGGAGCCGGTCGGCCTGCTGCTCGAACAGCTCGTGCAGCCGCTCCCCCGCGCACCGCGCCCCCGGGGCCCGGCGCGGACCGCGGACCACGTGGCCCTCGGCGACGAGCACCGCGGCGCGGTTCGCGTGCTCGGGCCGGATGACCAGGGCGGAGCACGGGCGGAAGGGCGGTGCCGCGGCGGGCACGGTGACCACCGTGGTCGCGGCACCGGTCGCCGCGCCCGCCGCGGGCGCCGTCGTCGTCACCGGACGCTCTCCCCCCGCGGGTGCGCCCCGTCGGCGTCGACCGGGTCGAGGGCGGGCACGGGGATCGGGACCACGTCGGCGACGGGAGCGGGCACGGCCGGGCCGAGGAAGGTGTCGTGCAGGAGCCGGACCGCGTGCGGCACCCGCGCCGCGTCGACGTGGACCGAGACCCGCCCGGGGGTCACGGTCAGCAGGAACGCCTCGATGCCCGCCCCCTCGAGCGCGCGCAGCGCCCGGCAGGTGATCTCCGGCTTCCGCGCGATCCCGGTGCTCACCACGCTGACGGTGCCGAGGTCGTCGTGCACCCGGACGCCCCCGTCGGCGGCGCCGAAGGCGGCGTCGATCTCCGCGGGGTCGGTCCCCGGCGCGGTGAAGCGCACCTCGCTCCCCTGCCGGACCAGCGCCCCGACCGACGCGCCCCGCGCCGCCAGCACCGACGCGACGTGGGAGGGGGACACGTCCGGGACGGCGTAGAGGCGCTCCTGGTGGCGGTGGGCGAGCCCGACGACGTCGAGGCTCTCGAGGCGCGGGAGCTCCCGCCGGATCCAGGTGCCGCTCTCGTGGGTGAAGCTGGAGCGCAGGTGCACGTCCACGCCCTGGGCCGCGGCCAGCTCCACCGCGCGGGGCTGCAGGACCCCGGCGCCGCCCTCGGCCAGCTCGAGCATCTCCTCGTGGCCGACGGACTCCAGCGGGCGGGCGTCCGGCACGAGGCGCGGGTCGGCGGTGAAGACCCCGGGCACGTCGGTGTAGATGTCGCACCGGTCCAGCCCGAGGGCGGCGGCGACCGCGACCGCCGAGGCGTCCGAGCCGCCCCGGCCCAGCGTGGTGACGTCGCCGGTCTCCGACACCCCCTGGAAGCCGGTGACCAGCACGATCGCGCCGTCGTCCAGCTCGGCGGTGATGCGGTGGGTGGGCACGTGGCGCAGCCGCGCGTTGGAGTGCGCCCCGTCGGTGACGATGCCGATCTGCGCGGCGTTGAGCGACACGGCCCGGCACCCCAGCTCGTGGATGGCCATCGCCGCGAGGGCGCACGAGATCGCCTCGCCGACCGAGAGCAGCGCGTCGAGCTCGCGCAGCGACGGCTGGCTGCTCATCGTGTAGGCCCGCGCGCAGAGCTCGTCGGTGGACCGGCCCATGGCGGAGAGCACGGCGACGACCCGCAGACCGTCGTGGTGCGCGGCGACCATCCGCTCGGCCACCGCGCGCAGGCGCTCGTGGTCCGCCACCGACGTCCCGCCGAACTTCCACACCACCGTGGCGGGCGGGGTCGGGGGTCGCAGCAGGTCGGGCATGGCGTGCTCCACCTCGATCTCCTCCGCGCTCAGGCCGGCTGCGGGGCCCGGGCGGGACGACCCGCGAGCACGCACCCGGCGAGCAGGTCCAGGCCGTGCTCGAGGAGGTCGTCGGGCGTGGTGAGCGGGGCGAACACCTTGAGCACCTCGCCCCGGGGCCCGGCCCGCTCGATGATCAGCCCGGCGTCCACGCAGGCGCGGGTCGTCCGGGCGGCCAGCGCCGGCTCGACCTGCACGCCCTGCATCAGCCCGCGTCCCTTGACCCGCGCCCCCGGGAGCTCGTCGGCCAGGGCGGTGAGCCGCTCGGTGACGAGCCCCGCGCGGCGGTGGACGTCATGGGTGAAGGCCTCGGTGGACCAGAACTTCCGCAGCGCCACGGTGGCGGTGACGAACGCGTGCGCGTTGCCGCGGAACGTCCCGGTGTGCTGACCCGGCTCCCAGAGGTCGTACCCGGGCCGGACGAGCACCACCGACATCGGCAGGCCGAAGCCGGAGAGCGACTTCGACAGCACCACCGCGTCCGGGACCACGCCGGCGGCCTCGGTGCTGAAGAAGGTGCCCGTCCGCCCGCACCCGGCCTGGACGTCGTCGACCACGAGCAGCGCGCCGTGCTCGCGGGCCAGCCCCGCCACCCGCCGCAGCCACCGCGGGGACGCCTGGTCCAGGCCGCCCTCGCCCTGCACGGTCTCGAGCAGGACGGCGGCGGGCGGGTCCACCCCGCTGGAGGGGTCGGCGAGGACGGCGGCGAGGAGCTCCGCGGTGTCGGTGCCGGGGCCGAGGTAGCCGTCGTAGGGCATCCGCGTGACACCGCCCAGGGCGTTGTGCGGCGCCATCCGCATCGTGCTGTTCGCGGTCGCCGCCAGGGCGCCCAGGGAGAGGCCGTGGAAGCCGCGGGTGAAGGCGATGACGTTCGTGCGGCCGGTGACCTTGCGGGCGAGCTTCAGCGCCGCCTCCACGCCGTTGGCGCCGGTCGGGCCGGTGAACTGCACGTGGTGGTCCATGCCGCGCGGCGCCAGAACGAGGTCCTCGAACGCCTGGAGGAACCCGCGCTTGGCGTCGGTGTACAGGTCGAGGCCGTGGGCGATCCCGTCGCCCGCGATGTACTCGAGGAGCGCGACCTTCATGTCCGGGTCGTTGTGGCCGTAGTTGAGGGCGCCCGCGCCGGCCAGGAAGTCGACGTACTCCCGGCCGTGAACGTCCCGGACGAGGCTGCCGCGGCCGCCGGCGAGCACGACGTCGACGCCGCGGCAGTAGCTGCGGACCACGGACTCCCGACGCTCGAAGATCTGGTTGTCCGCACCCGCGACCATGGCTCCCCCTCGGACGTCGTCGTCCCGCGATCAGCAGGCTCACGAAGGTAGGGCGGCGCCGATCGTGGCGGCATCGCCCACGTGCATCAGTCGCCCTGCTCGGATGAGGGATCTCCGCGGCGTCGGGACGGCCCCGGTGTCCGCCCCGTGACCAGGTGAAACCGCTCCGTCGACGACGGTGGCCCCGCGGGTCGGCCCGCGTGCCCGGCGGCGCGTGGCGCCCACAGCTCGAACCCGCTCTGGCGGGCGATCCGGAGGGCCTCGAGCCGGTTGTGCACGCCCAGCTTGCGGAAGATCCGGTTGGTGTGGCTGCGGACGGTGTTCTCCGAGAGGTCGAGGTGATCGGTGATCTCCCGGCCGCGGCTGCCCTGGACCAGGCACGCGAGGACCTCGCGCTCGCGCTCGGTGAGGTGCATGAGCGGGCCGCCGCCGGTCGCGGCGTCCCGCAGCTCGACGGCGAAGCGCCGCAGCACGTCGCCGAGCACGGCCGAGGGGTACACGGTGTGCCCGTCGGCCACCACGCGCAGGACGTCGACGAGGTGGTCGGCCGTGACCTGCGGATGCAGCCACGCGGCCACGCACCGGCGGGCGGGGCTCACGGCGTCCTCGGGGTCGACGGTGTCGGACAGGACGGCGACCCGGGCCCGGGGCGCCGCGTCGGCGAGCGTGTCCACCAGCGCCGACCAGTGCCCGACGATCGAGCGGGCGTCGATGAGGAGCAGGTCGGGCCGGCGGGTGCGCACGGCGTCGGCAAGGCGCTCGTCGCCGCTGCGGCGGTGGGACAGCACGAAGCCGTCCGGCTCGCGCGCGAGCCGGACGCGCAGGGCGTCCGCCAGCATCTGCTGGTCGCAGACCAGCTGGACCCGGATGGGGTGCACGTGCAGCACGGTAGGAAGCGGCCCGGGAACGGGCGTCCCTCATCTTGGTGAGAGCGGTCGGGCGAAATCGACACATCGTCACCACATCGGACATATGTGATGACCATGACGGCGTAGCTAGCATGGTGCGCCACCGCGGGCAAGAGGACGAGCGGTGACGAGCGTGGGGATTCCGGGGGGAACCATCATGGTCGATGTCATGATCGGCGACGGTCACGTGCTCTTCGCCGACCTGCTGTCGGAGGCCCTGGCCGAACGCGGCTACGAGGAGCCGGAGGGGGTCGGCGACGCGGAGGCGCTCATCGCCGAGGTGCGGCGACGACGTCCGCCGGTCTGCCTGGTCGACCACCGCTCGCTGGAGTTCGGCCGCGGCCGCCTCCTCGACGAGCTGGTCGCTGCGGCGGGCGGCCACACCAAGGTCGTCGTGGTCAGCTGCGGGCCGGCGGGTCACCGCGGGGACACCGCCGGCGCGCTGGGCGTCGACGGCGTCCTCGACAAGCGCGCCGGCCTGAGCACGCTGCTCGACGCGCTCCGGCGGGTCCTGGACGGCGAGGTGGTCACCGTGGTCGCGGGCCGCGACGGCGCGCCGCGCTCCGGTGAGGCGCGCCGGCTGCGCCAGCGGGCCGAGAGCCTCACGGCGCGCGAGCGGGAGTGCCTCGCCCTGCTCGTCGACGGCGCCACGACCGAGCAGATCGAGCGGACCCTGCACATCTCGGTCATGACGGTGCGCAGCCACGTGCGCTCGCTGCTGCGCAAGCTCGGGGCGCACTCCCGGCTCGAGGCCGCCTCGCTCGCGGTGCGCTACGAGCTGGTGGGAGAGCACGGCGCCTCGCGGGCCGGCTGAACCCGCGCATCAGCCCGAGGAGCCGACCCAGCCCAGGCGCGTCGACAGGTCCTCGGCCGCGGCGCGCAGGTCGGGCACGATCGCCCGCGCCCGGCGCCGCGGGAGCCGGTAGGACGGGCCGGCCGCGCTGAGGGCGGCGACGACGTCGCCCGCCGCGCCCCACACCGGGACGGCGACGGCGTGCAGGCCGACCTCGAGCTCCTCGAACGAGCGCGCGTGACCCTCGTCGACGACGCGGGCGAGCTCGGTGCGCAGCGCGGCCGGCTCGGTGATCGTGGACTCGGTGAAGCGGGGCAGGCGACGGCGCAGGAACGCCCGCCGTTCCGGGTCGCTCATGTAGGCCAGCAGCACCTTGCCGGCCGAGGTCGCGTGCAGCGGGGTCCGCCGGCCCACCCAGTTCTGCGTGGTCACCGACGCGGTGCCGAACTCCTGGGTGACGTTGATGGCCGCCTCGCCGTCGTGGATGGCGAGGTTGACGGTCTCCCCCACCTGCTCGGCGAGCTGCTGGCAGGTCGGCTGGCCGAGGCGGGCGATGTCCATCCGGCCGGTGGCGGACGCGGCGAGGCGCACGACCCCGAAGCCGAGCGCGACGCGTCCGCGGTCGCCGAGCTGCTCGAGCATCCCGCGGCGCGCGAGGGCGGCGACGAGCCGCGAGGCGGTGGACTTGTGCACGCCGAGCTCCTCGGCGAGCTCGGTGATGCCGACCTCGCCGCGCGCGGCGACGACCTCGAGAGCCGTCACCGCCCGGTCGACCGAGCGGACGAGCGACGGCTCGCTCCGCCCACGTCCGGTCTCGTCGGGATCACCGTCGGTGGCCGTCATCGATCCCCATCCTCTCCGATCGGGCGCGCCCGGCCGGGGAGCGGGGGTCCGTCGTGGTCGAACCGGCGCCGCTCGGGTTGCGTGATCCGCAACCCTACTCCGTGTCAGCGCGTCTGGCGCTGGTCACGCGGGGGGACGCCGTTCGGCCCACCGAGATCGACCGCATAGGTGCCGACCCCCACGGCGAGGGCGTCGAGCATGCGGTCGAGGGCGACGCGGTCGATGTTGGCGAGCGTGTCGCACGCCTGGTGGTAGCAGGCGTCGTACGGCGCGCCGGCCTGCCCGCCCCAGCGCGTCGCCTGCTCGGGGGTCTTGATCTCCTCGGCGCCGCTGAAGAGCCCCCCGGACGCGATCCCGGCCTCCACGAACGGCCCGTAGTCCGACCGGCCGTCGAAGTCGGTGCCCTGCGGCTGGGCGCCCGCGGCGGTCAGCGCGCCGGCGAGCGTGCGCTCGATGCCCTCGGACCCGCGGGGCCCGGGCGGCGCGCCCTGGCGGTCGGAGTCGTCGCCGTCGTAGACGAAGTAGGCCGGGTTCGGCGAGCCGAGCATGTCGGCGTTGAGCAGCACGGCGATGTCGCGGCGCGCCTCGGGCGTCAGGCCCTGGACGTAGGCCGTCGACCCGAGCAGCCCGACCTCCTCGGCGCCCCACCAGGCGAAGCGCACCGCGTTGGTCACGGGCGGGGCGCCGCCGAGGCGCACGGCGATCTCGAGCTGGGCGGCCGAGCCGGAGCCGTTGTCGTTGATCCCCGGCCCCTCGGGCACCGAGTCGAGGTGGGCGCCGGCCATGACGACCTCGTCGGTGCGCCCCGTCGTGGTCTGGGCGACGACGTTGCGCGTGGTGATCGTCTGCGACTGCGTCACCAGGGTGACCGTCGCCGGCTGGCCCGCCCGGGCGAGCAGCGCGTCGAAGTCGGGCTGCACGAGGCCGCCGGTGGGCAGGCGGCCCTCGGCCACCGAGCCGAGGGTGCCGCCGAGCGGGCCGGGGACGTTGTTGCCGACGAGCACGGCCGCGGCGCCGACCTCGGCGGCGACCTGCTGCTTCTGCGTGAACGTGCAGGCGCCCCGGCGGACCAGCAGCACCGCGCCGCGGGCGGGGAGGGTCGCGTAGTCGGTCGCCTCGCAGCCCGGTGTCGGGTCGCCCGGGGCGTCGGGCGCCACGACCAGCGGGCCGGTGACGCCGTCGGGCGGGGTGGTCGGCGAGTAGGTCAGGGCGGTGACGGCCGGGCCGGGCGCGCCGCCGACCGTGAGCGTCTGTGCCTGGGCGGCGAAGGTGTCGAACGGGAAGCTCGGCGTCTCCACCGTGTAGCCCGCCGCGCGCAGCTGCCCGGCGACGTACTCGACGCTCGCGTCGTAGCCCGGCTGCCCGGAGGCGCGGTTGCCGCCGTTCGCGTCGGCGATCCGCTGCAGCTCCTCCAGCCGCGCGTACGCGCCGTCGCCGGTGACCTGCTCGGCGAGGCGCCGGGCCAGCCCGGGGTCGCCGGTGGGCGCCGGGGCGGCCGACGGCGAGGACGCGGGCGCCGCCTGGGGCGCCGCTCCCCCGCCGGGCCCGCTCCCGCAGGCCGCGAGCGCGAGCAGGGCGCCGAGAGCGAGGGCGGTCACGGCCCGCGTCGCGATCATGCTCACGGACCGTAGCGGATGACATCGGGCGGTGTGACACGAACCATGCGCAGGGGTGCACGGAGGCACGGACCGAGCGGATTCACGCCCTCCGGCCCCTTCCGGGGCGGCCGCCGCGGGCTACAGTTGGTTGGCACAGCCAACGATCGCCCGTCCCGAGGAGAGTGCGTGCCGCACGCCGCCGAGCCGGAGCCCACCGGCACCCGGCCCAGCCCCGCCCTCGTCGTCACGGTCCTGTCCTCGGTGGGCCTGGTCGCGTCGCTGTGCATGACCCTGGTCGTGCCGCTCGTGCCCCAGCTCCCCCAGCTGCTCTCGACGTCGACGGCCACCGCGTCGTGGGTGATCACGGCGACGCTGCTCGCCGGGGCGGTCGCGACGCCCATCGCGGGGCGGCTCGGCGACATGATCGGCAAGCGCCGCGTCCTCGTCGCGACGCTCGGGCTGCTGGTCGTCGGCTCCGTGCTCTGCGCCGTGACGAACGACCTCGTGCCGGTGCTCGTCGGGCGCTCGCTGCAGGGCGTCGCGGTCAGCGCGGTCCCGCTCGGCATCAGCCTGATGCGCGACACCCTCCCGCCGGCGCGCCTCGGCTCCGGCATCGCGCTGATGAGCGCGACGCTGGGCATCGGCGGCGGGCTCGGCCTGCCGCTCGCGGCCGTCATCGTCGAGATCGCCGACTGGCACGCCCTGTTCTGGGTGGCCGGCGGCCTCGGTCTCGCCGGGCTCCTCCTCGTCGCCCTGGTGATCCCCGAGTCGTCGACCCGCTCGGGCGGACGCTTCGACGCCGGCGGCGCGGTCGGGCTGTCGATCGGGCTGATCGGGCTGCTGCTCGCCGTGTCCAAGGGCGGCGAGTGGGGCTGGGGCAGCGCGGCGACGCTGACCTCGGCCGGGGTGGCCGTGGTCGCGCTGCTGGCGTGGGGCTTCTACGAGCTGCGGGTGCGCGACCCGCTGGTCGACCTGCGCCTCAACGCGCAGCGGGCGGTGCTGCTGCCCAACCTGATCTCGATCCCCGTGGGCGTCGCGATGTTCACGGGCATGGTGGTCTTCCCCCAGCTGCTCTCGGCGCCGCTCGCGTCGGGGCACGGGCTGGGGCTGAGCCTGCTCGTCGCCGGGCTGACGCTCGCGCCGAACGGCCTGGTCATGATGCTGATGTCGCCGGTCACCGCCCGGGTCTCCGCGGCCTGGGGGCCGCGGGCGTCGCTGCGGATCGGCCTGGTCATCATCGCCGGGGCGTACGCCGCGGGCACGTTCCTGCTGTCGGCGGCGTGGCAGATCTCGCTGGTCATCGCCGTCATCGGTGCCGGCGTGGCCCTGGCCTACGGCTCGCTGCCGGCGCTGATCATGCGCGCGGTGCCGACGACGCGGACCGCCGCCGCCAACGGCCTCAACACCCTGATGCGCTCGATCGGCACGTCGACCGCGTCGGCGGTGGCCGCGGTGGTGCTCGGGGCGGCGACGGTGCGGGTCGAGGGGGCGCTCGTCCCGTCGCTGGGCGCGATCCAGACCACCCTGCTCATCGCCGCCGGGTGCGCGGTGCTCGCGCTGCTGGTCAGCCTGGCGGTGCCGAACCTGCCGGAGCCGAGCGAGCACGTCGAGCACGTCGAGCACGTCGAGCACGTCACGGCGCCGGCCGAGCCCCCGGTCCGCGGAGTCGTCCTGCGCGGTGTCGTCCTGCACGACGACGGCGGCCCCGCGGCGGGCGCGCGGGTGACGCTGGTCGGCAACGACGGGCGCCAGCTCGCCGTCGCCCCCGTCGACCCCGACGGCGCCTTCGCCGCCGAGCCCGGCCCGGAACGCCCGGTGCTGCTCATCGCCGCGCTGGCCGGCGCGCGGCCGACCGCCGTGCACGTCGCGCCGGGCCAGGACACGCTCGCCGACCCGCTCGTGCTGCGCCCGGTCCGCGCCCCGCTCGCGGCGATCACGGGCGCCGAGTGCACCGCCGCCGCGCCGACGGGGTGCACCCCGCGCTCCTGATCCCCGGGTGTTTGTGCGCCGCCCGGCGCGTGGCACTCCTCACGCGTCCCGACCCCGACGACGCGGAGGGATCCATGACCAGCGACGACACCCCGGTGGTGGCCGTCCGGGAGGCCACCGCGGCGCTGCGTGCCGGCACGGTCACGCGCGATCTGGACGCCGAGGACCTCGCGCTGCTCGGCGTCGAGGCCCGCGCCCTGGTCGAGCAGCTCGTCGACGTCCTGCAGAGCGTCGACCGCGCCACCACCGACCCGCAGGACCCGCACACCCGCGATCTCGGCTCGCTGCGCGGGCGCCTCGCGTCGGCGCTGGCACCCGTGGACGTCACGGCGGGCGACCCGCGCGACGGGGTCGGCGAGGAGCAGGTGCCGTCGCGCCCCGGACCTCCCGACGACTGAGCCGGACGACTGACCCGGACGAGCGGGGCGCGCGGTGGGACCATGGCGGGGTGCCGGAGGGTGACACCGTCTTCCTCGCCGGCCGGCGGATGCACGACGCGCTGGCCGGCCGGGAGCTGACGCGCGGGGAGCTGCGGCACCCGCGGCTGGTGGAGCACGACCTCGCCGGGCGCACGGTGCTCGCGGTGGTCAGCGTGGGCAAGCACCTGTTCACCCGCTTCGACGACGGTACGAGCCTGCACAGCCATTTCCGCATGGACGGCACCTGGCACCTCTACCGGCCCGGACGGCCCTGGCGCGGCGGCCCGGAGCACTCGATCCGCGCGATCCTCGAGGTCCCCGACCGCGTCGCCGTCGGCTACCGGCTCCACGACCTCGACCTGGTGCCCACCGAGCGCGAGGACACCTGGGTCGGGCACCTCGGGCCGGACCTGCTCGGCGACGACTGGGGGCCCGACACGCACGCCGAGGTCGAGCGCCTCCTGCGCGCCGACCCCGACCGCGAGCTCGGCGCCGCCCTGCTGGACCAGCGCGTGGCGTGCGGGGTCGGCAACCTCTACAAGGCGGAGATCTGCTTCCTGCTGGGCGTCTCACCGTGGACCCGGGTCGGCGACCTCACCGACCGCCAGGTGCACGACGCCGTCGCCTGGGCCCACAAGCTGCTGGTCCGCAACGCCTGGCGGCCCGAGCAGTCCACCACCGGCGACCTCGGCGGCAACGCCCAGCACTGGGTCTTCGAGCGCGGCGGGCGCGGCTGCCGGCGCTGCCGCGACGTCGTGCGCACCGCCGGCCAGGACGACGGGAGCCCGGATCGCGAGGACCGCATCGCCTACTTCTGCCCCACCTGCCAGCCGGGCCCCCACCCGCAGCTCCCGCCGCGGCGCGCGGGGCGCCGGCCCCAGCAGCAGTCCGGCCGGCAGGCGCGCTACTAGGCCGACGGTGTGCGGCGGGTCACACTGCTCCGGTGCACCCCGTCCCGCCCGGCCGCGAGCACGAGACGGCCGTGCTCGTCGCGGCGCTGGACGACGCGCGGGCGGGCCGCGGCGCCGCGGTGCTCGTGGTCGGGGAGGCGGGCATCGGGAAGTCGACGCTCCTGGGCGCGGTGCTCGACGCGGCGGAGCACCGGGGGGTGCCCGCCCTGCTGGGCCGGGCGAGCGCCGACCTCGGGACGCCGGCGTTCTGGCCCTGGCTGCGCCTGCTGGGCAGCCCCGCGGCGCGCGGGCGGGGCCTGGACCCGTCCGTGCTCGACCTCGGAGGCGCGGCCACCGAGGGCAGCGACGCCCGCGCCCGCTTCCGCGCGATGGCCGACACCGCCGACACCCTCGCGGGCGCCGCGGACGGCGGGCTCGTGGTGGCCGTCGAGGACGTGCACGCCGCCGACGAGGCCTCGCTGGCCCTCCTGGCGCACCTGACGGGCGAGGTCGTCGCCACCCGGGGGCCGTCGCTGCTGCTGGTGGCCACGACCCGCGAGCCGGTGCCCGCCGGTCTCGAGGCGGCGGTCCCGGTGGTGCTGCGCCCCGGGCGCCTGGGCCGCGACGCGCTGCGCGAGCTGCTGCGCCGCCGGGACGGGGCCGAGCCCGACGAGGCCGCCGTCGACACCCTGCTGCGGGTGAGCGCCGGGCACCCGCTGCACCTGCGCGAGCTCCTGCGCGCCCCCGAGGTGCACGCGGAGGCGGTCGCGCCCCTGGTGCGGCGCCGCGTCGCCCTGCTCTCCCCCGCCGCCCGCGACCTGCTGGCCACCGCCGCGGTCGCCGGTGACGAGGTGGAGCTCGACGTCCTGGACGAGCACGGCCCGGCCGCGCTCGCCGAGGTGCTCGCGGCGGGCCTGCTGGGCGAGGACCCCCGCGACGCGGGGCGGGTGCGCTGGTCGCACGCGCTGGTGCGCGCGGCGTGCCGCGACGGGCTCTCGACGGCGCGGCGCCGCGAGGAGCACCGCCGGCTCGCCGACGCCCTGCCGCCCGCCCGGGTCGGCGAGGTGGCGGGGCACCTCGTCGCGGCCGCCGACTCCCCCGAGGCGCGGGCCGCGGCGTCGGAGGCCTGCCGGGCCGCGGCGCAGGACGCGACCGCCCGGCGGGCCCCCGACGACGCCGCCGCCTGGTACCGGCGCGCCCTGGACGTCACCGACGACCCGGTCGGGCGCGCCGAGGTGCGGCTGGCGCTGGCCCGGGCCCTGGTCCGTGCCGACCGCACCACCGACGCCCTCGACGAGGCCGACGCGGTGCTCGACGCGGCCGAGCGGGCGGGCCGCGCCGACCTCGCCGCGGCCGCCGCGGTCGTCGTGCGCGGGATCGGCCCGGACCTGGTCGCGGGGCGGATCGAGGGGCTCGTCGAGCGCGCCGGCGCGCTGCTCGCCGACGAGGACTCGGCGCGGCGGGCGCGGGTGCTGGCCCAGGAGGCGATGATCGCGGCGGTGCGCGGGCGCCGCGACGAGGCCGCGGAGACCTCCGCCCGGGCGCTGGCGATGGCCGACCGGCACGCCGGCGACTCCGAGGGCGTCGACGCGGTCCTGCACGCCCTGCACGCCCGCTACGAGGTCAGCGGGGGCCCGGACCTCGTCGCCGACCGGCTCGCCGTCGGCCGCCGCACCATCGCGCTCGGGGCCACCACGCGCCGCCCGGAGGCCCTGGTGTGGGGGCACGTGTGGCGCATCGAGGACGCCTTCGAGCTCGGCTCGCTCGACGTCGTCGACGCGGGCGTCGAGGCGCTCGGCGCCGTGGCCGACCAGGTCGGCGGCACCCTCGCCCGCTGGCACGAGCTGCGGGCGCGCGCCGCCCGCGCCCACCTCGTCGGGCGGTACGACGAGGCGTTCAGGCTGGCCCGCCGGTTCCGCGAGCTGGGCCGGCGCACCCAGGACCCCACGGCCGGCCCGCTGTTCGAGGCCTTCGTGAGCCTGCTGCACCGCGACCTCGGCACCCTCCCCTCGTGGCACCCCGACGAGGCGGCCATGGCCGCGACCCGGCACTTCCCGGTCTTCTGGGCCACCGGGGGTGTCGCGTTCCTCGACCGCGGCGACGAGGACCTGGCCCGGACCCTGTACGACGAGCTGCGCCCGCAGCTGTTCGACGTCCCGCTCACGGGCCGGTGGCGCCCGATCATCTGCTGCGGCAGCGAGCTCGCCGTCGCGTTCGACGACACCGAGGTGCTGCGGGCCGTCCACGCGCAGCTGCAGCCGCACACGGCGCTGCGCTGCGACAGCGCCACCGGCGCCCCCGGGCCGGTCGCCCGCTTCGCGACGCGGGTCGCCCGCCACCTCGGGGACCACGACGACGCCGTCCGGCTGGCCGAGCAGGCCGTGGCGTCGGACCGGCGCCTCGGGGCGATGCCGGGGCTCGCGCGGTCGGCCCTCGAGCTGGGGCGGGCGCTGGCGGCGCGGGGCGGCGCCGCCGACCGGGACCGCGCCCGGCGCGCGCTCGACGAGTCCCGCACCGTGGCGCGCCGGTTCGGCCTGCGCCCGACGCACGAGGGCGCGGCGGCCCTGCTCGCCGAGCTCACCGGGCTCGGGCCGGGTGCGGGGTCCCTGACGGCCCGGGAGCGCGAGACCGTCGCCCTCGTGGTGACCGGCCTCGCCAACCGCGAGGTGGCCGCCCGGCTGGTGGTCAGCGAGCGCACGGTCGAGAGCCACGTCCGCAACGCGCTCGCCAAGCTGGGCCTGCACAACCGCACGCAGCTCGCCGCCTGGGCCACCGAGGCCCTCTGAGCGCGCCCTGCGTACCGCGATCTGCGTGCTGGCACGGAGGTCCGCCCCCGGCCCCGCGCCCCACGCTCGACGGCATCCACCCGCACCACCGAGAGGACGTGGACGCCGTGTTCGCCCGACTCCAGACCATCAGCTCGCTGCCGCCGACCGGCGGGCCCGACGACCCCTACGCCCGCCGCGGGGAGCTCACCGACATCCTGCGCCGGCACGCCGGCTACGGCGGGGCCTACTTCATGGTCTCCGGCCCGACCGCGATGCGGGCCCTGCTGACCCTGTGGTCCACCGAGGAGGACGCCCGCGCCGCGTCCGACCGCACCCGCGCCGCCACCGGGGACCTGCCGCGCCCGGTCATCGACGAGGACGTCGTCTACGAGGTCACCGAGGACGAGCCCGGCCCCGCCGGGGACGCCGAGCCCACCGTCGCGGCCGTCGCGACGTTCGACGGGCCCTTCAGCGACGCCGGGCGGGCCGCCATGGACCGGATCCACCACGACCGCGTCATCCCCGCGGTGCGGGCGCTGCCCGGCACCGTGCGGCTGCTGTTCCTGTGGGACCGCCTCTCGCGCTCGATGCGCGGGCTGCACCTGGCCACCGACGCCGCCCCCCTCGACGCGGCGCGCGCCGCGGTCGACGCGACCGACCCGGCCGCGGGCGAGGACCCGGCGCTCGTCTCCCCGCCCGACCGCATGGAGCGCTGGGACGTGGGCGGCGCCGACGTCCCGGTCGCGCCGGTCAGGGGTGCATCCGCGACCCCTTGACGACCGCGGGCTTTCCACGACCAGGCGCGCCTCACGCGGCACTTCCGCCGCGTGACCGGGACGACGCCGGGGCGGTTCGCGGGCCGCCCCGGCTGAGCCGTCGCCGTCAGTTCTGGCGCGGCACCTGCTGCTGCGTGGGCTGCTGCTGCGGCGCCGCGGGCTGCGCGGGCTGGGCCTGCGGCTGGGCCTGCTGCCCGGCCGGGACCTGGCCCTGACCCTGCCCCATCGAGGCGCGGATCTGGTCGAGCCGGCTCTTGCCCGCGTAGTCGCGCGAGGCCGCCTCGACCTCGAGCATGCGGCCCTGCACGCTGTTCTGCGCGAGCTCGGCCTGCCCGAGGGCCGTGGAGTACCGGCGCTCGATCTTGTCGCGCACCTCGTCGAGCGAGGGCGTGTTGCCCGGCGCCGCGACCTCGCTCATCGAGCGCAGCGACGCGGAGACCTGCTCCTGCATCTTGGCCTGCTCGAGCTGGCTGAGGAGCTTGGTGCGCTCGGCGATCTTGGTCTGCAGCGTCTGGGCGTTGCGCTCCACGGCCTGCTTGGCCTGCTGGGCGGCGCCGATCGACTGGTCGTGCAGCGTCTTGAGGTCCTCGACGTTCTGCTCGGCCGTGACGAGCTGCGAGGCGAACTGCTCCGCGCTCTGCTCGTAGCGCTGCGCGCCCTCCTCGTCGCCCTTGGCCCGGGCGTCGTCGGCCATGACCAGCGCCTGGCGCGCCGAGGCCTGCAGCTTCTCGATGTCGGCGAGCTGACGGTTCAGCTTCATCTCCAGCTGGCGCTGGTTGCCGATCACCGACGCGGCCTGCTGCGAGAGCGCCTGGTGCTGACGCTGCGCGTCCTCGATGGCCTGCTGGATCTGGACCTTCGGGTCCGCGTGCTCATCGATCTTCGAAGAGAACGCGGCCAGGAAGTACCGCCAGGCCTTGACGAAGGGGTTGGCCATCTGCTCCCGCCCAATTCATGATGTCGATCCGGCTCAGGCGGCGACATCCGCGCCTGGTCTCACGGTCCATCGTCTCACCTCCCCGCGGAGGCTTCCACCGACCCGCCGAACCCGACGATCACGCTGAGAACAGCGCTCACACCGATCACACGGCTCAGGCCGCGACGCAGACCACCGTCGTCGCGCGCGGTCCGCCGACGCCGCCCGCGAGGCCCACGAGACGCACGGTCGTCGCTCCCTCCACGGGCGCCACGACCTCCTCGCCGTCGTCGACGACCGGCGCGCCCTCGGGCTCGGGCAGCGCCACCGTGCGCGGCGCGGCCGGCTCCGTGGGCTCCGGCGGCGTGGGGATGCGCGCGGACATGCTCGCGCCCTCCCCGGCGTCCGGCTCGAACGCCTCCTCGACCGCCGAGCGCAGCTCCGGGTCGACCGTGCCGTCAGCGGTGTCGAACCCGCCCCGGCCCCCGGCCCCGGCGCCCACCGGCACGCGCCGCGGCGAAGGACGCATGACGTCGGCGACCTCGTCGAGCAGCTCCGACAGCGGCAGGTCCAGGGCCTCGCAGATGGCCGCGAGCAGCTCGCTCGACGGCTCCTTGCGGCCCCGCTCGATCTCGGAGAGGTAGCCCAGGCTGACCCGCGCCTCCCGCGAGACGTCCCGCAGCGTGCGGCGTCGCCCGGTCCGGGCCCGCCGGATGCTCCCGCCGATGGCCTCGCGCAACAGCAGCGCCATGCCGCACCTCCCAGCACCGGTCGTGGGTGTCCCCGTGACGACCCCCCGAGCGGGGGCCGACGACCGTGTCCGTCCACCGTACCGAGATCGCCGGGAGGGGCACCCCGGAGCGGGCCCGGGGCTGTTCGTCCTGAGCGAACAGCTCAGGCGGCCCGCGCCCGCGCGCGCAGCCGCAGCGCGCGGACCAGGTAGTCGACGCCGGTGACGACGGTGACGACGACCGCGGCCACCATGAGCACGGCGACCGCCGGCGCCACCACCGGCGGCAACGGCATGATCGCGAGGCCCAGGGCGAGGGTCTGCAGCACCGTCTTGATCTTGCCGCCGCGGCTGGCCGGGATGACGCCGTGGCGCAGCACCCAGAACCGCAGCAGGGTGACGCCCAGCTCGCGCACCGCGATGGTGATGGTCACCCACCACGCGAGCTCGCCCAGCACCGAGAGCCCGACGAGGGCGGCGCCGGTGAGGGCCTTGTCGGCGATCGGGTCCGCGATCTTGCCGAAGTCGGTGACGAGCCCCCAGCGGCGCGCGAGGTCGCCGTCGAAGGTGTCGGTGAGCGAGGCGACGGCGAACACCGCGAACGCCGCCCACCGCCAGGGCGTGCTGTGCCCGTCGTCGACGAAGAGCACGACGAGGAAGACCGGCACCAGCACGAGGCGCACGACGGTCAGCGCGTTCGCGATGTTGACCAGCGGCACGGGCGCCGGCGTGACGACGCCCGCGGTGGACGCGGTGGACGGGGTCCGCCCGCCCGACCCGCGCGTCGTCACCGGGCCCCCGCCCCGACGGACGCCCGCTCCGGGTGCTCACCGGTCAGGGCCAGCGCCTCGACGACCAGGTCGATCCCCTCGGCGTCGACCACCCGCCCGGTGACCACGACGCCGGGCACGAGCGCGTCGAGCAGCTCCTCGTCACCGGAGAGGCGGCACTCGCCGTCGACGTCGGGGCCCTGGTGGGCCGCGCGGCCGACCCAGGCGCCCTCCTCGTCGTCGAAGCGCTCGACCAGGACCTCGACCCCGGTCCCGACGCGGCGGGCGGCCCGGTCCTCGGCGACGTGCTCGGCGAGGCTGGTGATCCGCTCGACGCGCGCGGCGATCTCGGTGGGATCGATCTTGCCGGGCAGGTCGAGGGCCTCGGTGCCGTCCTCGTCGGAGTAGCCGAACACCCCGACGGCGTCCAGCTCGGCCTCGGCGAGGAACGCCTCGAGCTCGGCGAGCTCGTCGGAGGTCTCGCCGGGGAAGCCGACGATGACGTTGGAGCGGATGCCCGCCTCGGGGTCGAGCGCGCGGATCTCGCGGCAGAGCGCGAGGAACGTCTCCCGGGAGCCGAAGCGCCGCATCCGGCGCAGCACCGTCGCGCTCGCGTGCTGGAAGGACAGGTCGTAGTACGACGCCACGCGCGGGGTCTCGGCGATGGCGCGCAGCAGCGGGGGCCGCACCTCGGCGGGCTGCAGGTACGAGACGCGCACCCGGCGCATCCCCGGCACCCCGGCGAGCTCGCCGAGCAGGCGCTCGAGGGCCCCGCCGGCGGCGCCGCGGGCGTCGATGTCCTTGCCGTAGGACGTGGAGTTCTCGCTGACCAGCAGCACCTCGGCGACGCCGTGGTCGGCCAGCCACGCGGCCTCGGCGAGGACGTCGCCGGGGTCGCGGGAGACGAACGCGCCGCGGAACGACGGGATCGCGCAGAAGGTGCAGCGCCGGTCGCACCCCGAGGCCAGCTTGAGCGGGGCGACGGGGGCGTCGTCCAGGCGCCGCCGCGGCACCGTCGGCACCCACTCGTGCCCGGGGATGCTCGTGTCGCGCACCGCCTCGGGCCGCTTCACCGGGCTGATCGGCAGCAGCGTGCGGCGGTCGGTGGGCGTGTGGGAGGCGAGCGGGCGCCCGGCGAGGACGTCGTCGAGGCGGGCGGGCAGGTCGCCGTAGTGGTCGAAGCCGAGCACCGCGGCGGCCTCGGGCAGGGCCTCGGCGAGCTCGGCCCCGTACCGCTCGGCCATGCACCCGACCGCGACGACCTTCGCGTCACCGCCGCCGGCGGCCAGCACGGCGTCGACCGAGTCCTTCTTGGCCTGCTCGACGAACGTGCAGGTGTTGACGACGACGACGTCGGCGGCGCCGTCGTCGTCGGCCCCGACGTCCCAGCCCTCGGCGGCCAGCCGGCCGGCCAGTTCCTCGCTGTCGACGTCGTTGCGGGCGCACCCGAGGGTCACCAGCGCCACACGGGGGCGCTCTGGGCTACGGGGGGAGCGCTCGACCACCTCCCCAGCCTATCGGCCCGCCCCCTCGCCTACCCTCCGCTGGTGTGAGCGCCCGGTGACCGAGACGACCGAGAGCGCGGCCGACCGGGCCGCGCCCGTCCTCCTGCGACGCGCCCGCACCGCCGACGTCCGCGGCATCAAGACGCTGGTCGACTCGTTCGCCGACGACAACATCCTGCTGCGCAAGCCGCTGGTCACCCTCTACGAGACCGTCCAGGAGTTCCGCGTGGCGGTCCGGGGCCGCCACGTCGTGGGGTGCGGGGCGCTGCACGTGCTGTGGGAGGACCTCGCGGAGATCCGCACCATCGCCGTCGACCCGTGCATGCAGGGCGCGGGCATCGGCCACGGCCTCGTGCACGAGCTGCTGGCCCAGGCGCGGGCGCTGGGCCTGCGCAGCGTGTTCGTGCTCACCTTCGAGGTGACGTTCTTCGAGCAGCACGGCTTCCGCGAGATCGAGGGCTCGCCGGTGAGCCCCGACGTCTACGCCGAGATGATGCAGTCGGCCGACGAGGGCGTCGCCGAGTTCCTCGACCTCGCCTACGTGAAGCCCAACACCCTGGGCAACAGCCGCATGCTGCTCGAGCTCTAGACGGTCTGGATCTCGGGGAGCAGGCCCGCCTCCTGCCGCGGCAGCTGCGCGGCGACCCGCCAGCCGCCGCCGTCCGGCCCGGCCTCGACGGTCCCGCCGACCAGCGCGGCGCGCTCCCGCATCCCGACGATGCCCAGCCCGGAGCCCTCCGCGGCGCGGCGGTGCCCGGCGCGCACGCCCTCGTCGACGACCTCGACGGCGACCGCGTCGGGCTCGTGGCGCACGGTCACGCGGGTCGGGGCGGGGCCGGCGTGGCGCAGGGTGTTGGTGAGCGCCTCGGTGACGATGCGGGCGGCGATGACGTCGGCCTCGGGGCGGTCCGCGGGGGCGGTGCCCACGACGTCCACGACGACGGGCAGCCCGGCGTCGCGCACCGGCGCCGCGAGCGCCTCGACCGCCGCGGTGTCGAGCTCGAGGTGCTCGGCCGCGTCCCCGGACGGCACGCCGGGGTCGAGGCCCTCGAGCAGGGTCGGCAGGGCGGCGGCGATCCGCTCGCCGGCTTCGGTGATCGTCGCGAGGGTCGCGGGCTCCGGAGCCACGCGGGCGGCGTGCACGGTGACCACCAGCGCGGACAGCTCGTGGGCCAGGACGTCGTGCAGCTCGCGGGCCAGGCCGAGCCGCTGGGCGGTCACGGCGCGGGTCGCGGCGGCGGCCGCGCGGGCGTCGACGACCTCGGCGGCGGCCCGCGCGGCCCGGCGCTGCAGCACGCCCAGGCCCCAGATCGCCGGGACGATCACGTACGACAGCGCCACGGTCGCGCGGTCCGGAGCGAGCGCCGCAGGCAGGCCGAGGGTCACCGTCGCCGCCGCGATGACCGCCGTGCACGCGAGGACGGTGATCCCCGACGCCACGACCCCCGCGCCGAGCCCGGCCCCGAACACCAGCACGCTCCACGACGCCTCGAGCACCAGGTGGGTGCTGCCCAGGCTCGTCGCCGCGACCGAGGCCAGCGTGGCGACGACGAGGGCGGGCAGCGGCGCCCGGCGCCACCAGCCCAGCGTCAGCACCTGCACGACCAGCGGCAGCAGGCCCAGCGGGCGGGTCGGGTCGATGTCGAACAGCGCCATGGTGTCGGCCAGCGGCCCCGGGCGCAGGTGGGGCGCGGCGAACGCGGCCAACGCCGCCAGCAGCCCGGCGAGCGCGGCGACCACCGCGGCGAGGGCGAGCCCGCCGCGCGAGGGCCGCCACGGCGACGGTGCCGGTGGGCCCGGCGCGGGGGCGGGCGGCGGGTCGAGCTCGTCGCCCGGCCCGCGCAGGACGCCCAGGGCGCGGCGCATCCCGGCGAGCGCGGCGCGGGCCTCGGCGGCGATGGCCGACAGACCCGGCCCGGGGTCGGCCGCCTCGCCGAGCGCGCGCGTCCGGGTCACGACCCGCTCGACGCGCACCGCGACCAGCTCGCGCAGGTCGCCGGCGAGCCGGTCACGCTGGGCGGCGAGGGCCTCGAGGAGACGGTCGTGCTCCCCCTCGCGCCGTCGGGCGGCGATCCCGGCGGCGCGGACGCGAGCGACGATCGCCAGCCCCCCGGCCGCGAGCACGATCGGCACCAGCGTGATCTCGAGCGAGGCCCAGACGGCGAGCGCCGCCCGCGGCTCGCGCGGGGAGGCCGCCAACCCCGCGAGCAGCGGCGCGGTCAGCGCCGCCACCACCACGGCCACCGCGCCGGGCAGCGGGCGCGACCGCCGCGCGACGGCGAAGACGAGCACCGCCAGCGTCCACACCGGGAGGGCCTCGACCAGCGCCCACCCCACCGGGACGCTCGCCGTGAACACCGCCAGCGCGGCGATCGGGCGCTCCCGGCGCCACAGCACCGGCAGCGTCTGCACGGCGCCCGCGACGATCACCGCGGCGACCTGCCCGCCCCCGGCCTCCGGGCGCCACGCCCCCACCGAGAGCGCGGACAGCGCCACCATGACCAGCAGCACGCCCACCACGAGCCCGTCCACCGGGCGCAGCTCGGGCAGCAGGCCCGACCACCGGCGGCTCACACCGGGCGCGCGGGCACCAGACCGCGCTCGAAGGCGTGCACGACGAGCTGCACCCGGTCGCGGCGGCCGAGCTTGCGCAGCAGGTGGGCGACGTGGGTCTTCACCGTCGACTCGGCGACCACCATCTCGGCGGCGATCTCGGCGTTCGACAGCCCGCGGGCGACGAGGACGAGCACGTCGTGCTCGCGGGCGGTGAGGCCCTCGGGCGGGCCGTCGGGTGAGGGTGGCGCCGGCTCCTGGGCGACCCAGTCGCGCACGAGCCGGGTGGTCACCGACGGCGCGAGCAGCGACTCGCCTGCGTGCACCGTGCGGACCGCCCGCACGAGGTCCTCGGGGTCGGAGTCCTTGAGCACGAAGCCGCTGGCGCCCCCGCGCAGCGCGCGGCGGACGTAGTCGTCGACGTCGAACGTGGTGACCACCAGCACGCGGGTGTCCGGGTGCGACGCGGTGATCTGCTCGGTCGCGGTCAGCCCGTCGCCGCCGGGCATGCGGACGTCCATGAGGACGACGTCGGGGCGGTAGGACGCCACCGCGGTGACGGCGGCGGGCCCGTCGCCCGCCTCGCCGACGACGTCGATGCCGCCCGCGGCGGTGAGCACGGTGCGGAAACCGGTGCGCACGATGGGCTGGTCGTCGACGAGCAGCACCCGGATCCCCACGGGCCGCATCGTGCCAGGACCCGTGGGTAACCGCCCCGGTGTCCGCTTCACCCGCCACCACCGGCCCCTCCCCCCGCACCGGCGACCTGACCGTCGCCGTCACCGGCGCGACCGGCACCTTCGGCAGCAGCCTGCTGCCGCTGCTCACCGGGGACGCCCGCGTCGCCGACGTCGTCGGGGTGTCGCGCCACCCCGACAGCGGCCCCGGGCTCCACGGCCGCGCGGAGTACCGCCGCGGGGACGTCGCCGACCCCGCCTCGCTCCCCTCGGCCTTCCGCGGCGCGGACGTCGTGGTGCACCTCGCCTACGACATCACCGGCGCGACCAACCCGGGCGCCACGGAGACGGTCAACTCCGAGGGCGTGCGCAGCGCCTTCCGGGCCGCGGTCGACGCCGGGGCCCGGCGCTTCGTGTACGCGTCGTCCCTGGCCGCGTACGGCTTCTCCCCCGACCACCCGCCGCACATCCCCGAGAGTCACCGGCTCGCGGTCGACGACGCCTTCTTCTACGCCCGCGACAAGGCCCGGAGCGAGCAGCTGCTCGCGGCCGAGTCCGCGGACCACCCCGAGATCGAGGTCCACGTCCTGCGCCCGTGCGGGGTCGTCGGCCCCGAGCTCGCCGGCGCCAAGCTGCCGCTGCCCGGCCCGCTCGCGACCCTCGGGCGGGGGCTGCTCGCCGCGGCGCGGCAGTACGCCCGCCTCGGGCTGCCGCTGGCGGTCCCGGCGTTCCCGCTGCAGCTGGTCCACCACGACGACGTCGGCCACGCCCTCGCGCGGTGCACCCTCGGCGAGGGCCCGGCGGGGCCGTACAACATCGCCGGCGACGGCACCGTCACCCTCGCCGACCTCGTCCGCGAGCTCGGGGCGAGCGTGCTCGAGCTGCCCGCCGAGGTGGCCGAGGTGCCGTCCCGGGCCACCATGACGCTCCCGCTGCCCCTGCCGATGCAGTGGGTCGCGGCCACCTCCTACCCGGCGGTCATGGACACCACCCGGGCCAAGGAGGAGCTGGGCTGGCGGCCCCGCTTCACGGGCATCGGGGCGTGGCGGGACACGATCCGGTCCTGAGCAGCAGGTCCCACGCCGGGCGCTGCTCGGCGCCGTAGTGGTGCCCGTGACCGGCGGGCGCGCCGACGGCGCCGAGCAGGTCGACCGAGGTCTGCAGGAACGACACCAGCGGCACCCACGGCGTCCCCGTCGGCCGGTCGGGCGGGGCGACCAGCAGGCGGGGCGACCAGACCACCGCGGGGTCGGAGACGTGGGCGAGCACCGTGCCGCCCGCGGTCCGGGTGTCGGCGGGCGGCCCGACCCACAGCGCGCCGTCCGCGGCCGCCGGGTGGCGCGCCCACGCCTCGGCACCGGCCAGGGCGCCGAGGCTCTGGCCGTAGAGCAGGACCCGTGTCCCCGGGACACGGGTCCGCCCCACCGCCGCGAGCAGCGCTCCCGTGGTGGCGACGGCGTCGTCGCGGGCGGTCAGGTACGACAGCCAGCTCGGCGCGTCGTCGTAGGCCAGGGTCACGGTCGCGACGTCCCCGCCGGTCGCCGCCTCGAGCGTGGCGAGCGCGATCGGGTCGGCCCACCCCGACCCCGTCGGCACGACCACCACCACGGTCCGCCGCGCGAGACCGCCGGCCTCGCGCAGGGCCCGCACGGCCGCGTCGGCCCGCTCGCCGGGCGACCCGGGCCCGAGGGGCACGGCGACGTGCACCGGCACGACCCCCGGCCCGCCGTCCGCGGTCGGGGTCACGGCGCCGCCAGGGAGCCCGCCGGCGGCGGCCTCGCCGGCAGCGAACCCGCCGGCGGACACGACGAGCGCCGCGGTCAGCGCGACGGCGACACGGGTCGCGGCCGGACCCCGCTCCCGACCCCGCCGCCCGGCGAGGACGATCGCCGTCCCCGCCACCGCGAGCGGCGCCCAGCCGACGGATGCGAGGCCCGTGTCGAGGCGCTGCGCGTCCTGCATCCCGAGCGTGACCGCGACCCACGCGCCGACGGGAGCGACCAGGAGAGGGCCGGGCCCGCGAGCCCCCGCCCACCGGTCCACCCGCCACCCGGCGCCGGTGAGCACGGCCGACTCGACGAGCTGGGTGACCACGCCGCGCGGCAGCATCGACGGGAACGTCGACACGGCCAGCAGCACCGCGGCGATCACCGCGGGTCCCGCACGAACGGGCCGTGCTCGACCACCGGCACGCTCCAGCCCTGGCGCCAGGAGTTCACGGCGACGGCGACGTCGGCGACCCCCGCGAGCAGGCGGCAGCGCGGGCCCTCGCCCCCGCACGCCGCGGCGAGGTCGCGCGCCAGCTGCGCGTCGATCGCCCGCCGCGCCCAGGGCCCGAGCGGCCCGCCCCGGGCGGCGGCGTGACGCAGGAGGTCGTAGCCCAGGTCGTGGGCGCGGCACGCGTCGTCGAAGGCCGCGGGCAGCGCGACCGGCGACGAGCACGAGCCCCGGGGGTCGAGGAGCTTCCCGGCGACGACGACCGGGCGGTGATCGGCGCGGGGATCGGCGGGGAACGACGGAGGGAGCGGCACCGCGGTCCGGTCCGGCCCGGTGAGCGCGGCGACCGCCCGGGCGGTGGCGGCGTCCTCGGGGCCCTGCTGCGGCACCGTCGCCCGCCCGGTCCCGGAGGCGAGCAGCAGCACGGCGACGGCGGCGGCGATCGCCGCGAGGAGCCTGGTCACGCCACGGAACGATCATCGCCGCGGGCCTCGCCGGGCGTCGCCCCGCGGAGCCGTCCCCGGGCCGCTACGCGGGCGGTGCGCCGGGCACGACGTCATACCCCGGGGGCAGGACCTCGGGGTGACGACAGGACGCGCGCGGCCCTCCTAGCCTGCGGTCCATGGCCCCGGGATCGCGTTGGTCGTGGGCGGGCCGCATCGTCCTGGCGGGGATCCTGCTGGCGATCGCCTGGCCCACCTCGCTGCAGGAGCTCGCCGTGACCCCGGCGACGGCGCTGCCGGTCGCCCTCGTCGTCGCGCTGCCCGTGCTCGCGGCGCCGGAGCACCCCTGGCGGGCGTGGGGCGCGTCGGCGCTCGGCGGGGTGCTGATCGCGCTGCTCGTCGGGCCCGCGCCCGGCGCGGCGCTGGGCCTGCAGGCCGTGCACCTCGTCGTCCTCTGCGGGCTGACGGCCCTGGTCGTCGCGCGGTGTGCGCCGTGGGCGGCGGCGGCCGGCACCGCCGGGCTGGTAGCGCTGTTCGTCCTCGCGACAGGGTCGAGCGAGGGCACCGGGCTCGGGATCTTCTTCACGGTGGTCGTGCTGGCCGTGGGGCTGCTCGGGCGCCGCGTGCGCACCCAGCGCCGCCAGATCGCCGAGACCGAGGAGCTGCGGGCCGGCGAGGCGTCGCGGCGCGCGGTGCTGCAGGAGCGCGCCCGCGTGGCCCGCGACCTGCACGACGTCGTCGCCCACGCGATGTCGATGGTCGCGGTGCGCGCCGAGACCGCCCGCTACCGGCTGCCCGGGGTCGACGCGGCGTCGGCGGCGGAGTTCACGGCCATCTCGGGCGCCGCCCGGGCGGCGCTCACCGAGCTGCGCGGGGTCCTGACCGTGCTGCGCGCCGACGACGGCGACGCCGACCTGGCGCCCCAGCCGAGCGCCGCCGACGTCGACGAGCTGCTCGCCGCGACGTCCGCGGCCGGAGTCGACCTGACCGTGACCACCACCGGAGACCCCGCGGGGCTCGGGCCGGCGGCGTCGGTCTCGCTGTACCGGATCCTGGCCGAGGCCCTGGCCAACGCCTCGCGGCACGCGGCCGACGCGCCGGTCGCGGTGAGCATCGACCACACCCCGGACGCCGTGCGGCTGCGGGTGGTCAACGGGCCCGGGCGCTCCGCGGCGGGTCCCGGCTCCGGGCTCGGGCTGCCCGGGATGCGCGAGCGGGCCGCCGCCGTGGCCGGCGCGCTGACCGTCGGCCCCGCCGGCGACGGCGGGTTCACGGTGGACGCCCGGCTCCCGGCGGGGCGTGCCACGCTGCACCCCGTGATCGGGAGCGACGCGTGACCCGTGTGCTCGTGGTCGACGACCAGGCCATGGTCCGCGAGGGGTTCGGCGCGCTGCTGGCCGCGCAGGAGGGGCTCGAGGTGGTCGGGCACGCCGCCGACGGCGAGGAGGCCGTGGCCGCGGTCGACCGCCACGCCCCCGACGTCGTGCTCATGGACGTCCGCATGCCGCGCCTCGACGGGCTGGCCGCCACCCGGCGGATCCTCGCGCGCCACGACACGGTCCGGGTGCTCGTCCTGACCACGTTCGACGTCGACGAGTACGTCTACGAGGCCCTGCGCGCCGGGGCGAGCGGCTTCCTGCTCAAGGACGCGCCGGCCGAGGAGCTGGTGCGGGCGGTGCGCGTGGTCGCCGGCGGGGACGCGCTGCTCGCCCCGTCGATCACCCGGCGGCTGGTCGCGGAGTTCGCGTCGCGGGCGGTGCCCGCCCGCGCCACCTCGACGCGCCTCGACGCGCTGACGGCCCGCGAGCGCGAGGTGCTCGTCCTCGTCGCCCGCGGGCTGTCCAACGGCGAGATCGCCGGGCACCTCGTGCTGGCCGAGCAGACGGTGAAGACCCACGTGGGGCGGATCCTCACCAAGCTCGACCTGCGCGACCGCGTGCAGGCGGTCGTCCTGGCCTACGAGACGGGCGTGGTCACCGCGCGGCTCGACCGCTGAGACACGATCACCGGGGCCAGAGCCGCCACCGCCGCCGTCAGCACACCGAGCGCGAGGATGGCCGCGGACAGACCGGTGCCGCGGCCGCGCTCGGCGAAGGACAGGCCGGCCGGCGCCCAGGTCAGCAGGGTGGGGTGCGCTCGGTGAGAAACGCGCGCAGCGACAGCAGCAGGATGAGCTCGAGGTCCGCCAGCCGCGGACGACGGTGCCCCACCCTCGTCCATCACGGAGGGATACCACCGCGCAGGGCCGCGTCGAGGGCCCGCATCAGCTCCCCGGCGCGTCCGTATCCGGGGGGAGCCGGCGGGTAGCGGCGCAGGACGTCGACGACCAGCGGCGTCGCGAGGTCCCGGCAGCGCTCCAGGTGATCGCCGTCGTGCCCGGCCAGCTCGAACGCGAGCGCCGCGTGGGCCGCCGCGCCCAGCACGTGCCCGACCTGGGTGGCCGTCGCCAGCGGGTGCAGGTACGCCGCACCGGCCGCGTGGCCGGCGGCCCGCGCGGCCTCGCGCGCCGCGGCGTCGGGAGCTTCGCGCGCCGCCCGGTGCGCCGCGAACGCGACGTCGCGCAGCGCCTTCGTGCGCGCGGCCCCCGTGGCGAACACCCGCGCCGTGTCGACGGCGGCGCGTGCCCGCGGGTCGTCGCGGGCCAGCTCCAGGGCGGGCTCCGCACAGACCACCGCGTAGGCGGTGACGGCGCGGATCTCGTCGAGGGTCAGCTGCACGGGCATCAGCCTCGCGGATGCCCGGCATCAGCGGTTCGACCTTCCGGCGTCGCGCTCGCCGCCCGCCTCGTGGTCGCGACCACACCGACTCGCGATGCGGAGGGCACGCCCATGGGGGCGATCAGGCAGGACGCACGGCGTCGCTGCAGCTCCCTGTCCTGCCGTCGAGGTCCTGCGGACGGCGGTCGCCGGCGGGCTGCGGGCGTGGAGCTCGGCACCCACGTCACCGGCCCGACGGGGTGCGCCGGGAGCTCGAGCCCCGCCGACGCCGAGCAGGTCCGCGCGGGCAGCGCCGCCGCCCTGCTCGCCCCGGCCCGGGACCGCGCCGTGCCACGGTGAGGTGGCGCCCGGTGTTCTCCCGGACGTGACGGAGGCCCCGTGCTCGAACTGATCCCGCGGGAGCGGCGCACGCTCGCCCCCGGCGTCGTCCACATCCCGGACTGGTTGTCCGAGGACGCGCAGCGCGTGCTCGTCGTCGCGGCCCAGGAGTGGGCGCGCGAGGGGCCCGGTGCGCGCCACGCGACCTTGCCCAGCGGGGCGCGGATGAGCGTCGAGACCGTCTGCCTGGGCTGGCACTGGATGCCCTACCGCTACAGCCGCACGCGCGACGACCAGGACGGATCGCCGGTGGCGCCGTTCCCGGCGTGGTTGGCCGAGCTCGGCGCGGCGGCCGTGGCCGACGCCTACGGGCGGCCCGTCGACTACCGGCCCGACGTCGCGCTGGTCAACTCCTACCGCGGCGACGCCCGCCTCGGCCTGCACCAGGACCGCGAGGAGCGCGCGCCCGACCCCGTGGTGTCGCTGAGCCTCGGCGCGGCGTGCGTGTTCCGGATCGGCAGCCCGCACCACCGCCGCGGCCCGTGGCAGGACGTCGAGCTGCTCTCCGGCGACCTCGTCGTGTTCGGCGGCGAGCACCGCCTCGCCTACCACGGCGTGCCGAGGCTGCTGCCCGACCGCGATGTCCCGGCCGTCGGGACCGCGCCCGGGCAGCGGATCAACATCACGCTGCGGGTGTCGGGGCTCGCCTGATGTACCGGCTGGTCGGTGTCGACGGCCGCCCGTACGACTCCGCGACGCCCGGCGCCCTCGGCGGGCACCGGCGCCTGCGCCTCTACGGGCGGCTCGACTGCCCCGGCGCAGCGCGGTGGCTCGCGCGCGGCCATTACGCGCGGCACCGCGTGTTCTTCGCCGACGCGGCGACCGCCCGCGCCGCCGGCTACCGCCCGTGCCGAGTCTGCCGGCCGGACATCGTGACGGTTTCGTGACCGGCCGCAGGGCTCGGTGGGGCCGCTTCCGGGGCGGCGTTGTCGGGGGTCCGATCTAACGTCGTTCTCATGAGCGTCGAGCAGCACCTGGGGGCCGCGGTGGCGGCCGTGCTGGACGACGCCGAGCCGGACGCGGACCTGGCCGGGATGCTCGACGCCATCGATCCCTCGGCGCTGACCGGGGAGGAGCTCGCGGCCTACGTGCGGGGCCGGTGGCGGGTCCACAACCGCGCCGAGGCGGCCCTGCTCGCGGGCCTGCGCGAGCTGGGGACGGCGCAGGACGGGCACACCGGGCGGTTGGGGAGCTCGGACGAGTTCTCCGGCGACGAGGCCGCGGCGCTGTTCGGGTGGTCGCGCACCATGACCTCGCGGCGCCTCGACCTGGCCGACGACCTCTTCGTCCGGTTGCCGGCGCTGGGGGCGGCGTTGTGGCAGGGGTGGATCGACGAGCCCAAGGTGCGGGCGATCAGCGAGCTGACCATCGACCTGTGCGACGACCACGCCCGCCACGCCGTCGAGGTGGTGCTGCCCGAGGCCGCGGGGCTGCCGGTGATGGCGCTGCGCGAGCGGCTCACCGAGGTGGTGCTCGACCTCGACCCGGACTGGGCCGAGCGTCGCCGCAAGCGTGCCGAGGCCCGCGGGCACATGACGCTGACGTTGAGCCCGTCGGGCACCGCGACGCTGTCGTTCGTGGACGCCCCGGGCGAGGACGGGATGGACTCCACCGCGCGGGTCGAGGCGCTGGCCGCGGCGGTGCGCCGGCTCGGGGTGCTAACGCCGATCAACCAGCTCCGGCTGCAGGTCGGGATGCGGCTGCTCAACGGCTCCACCGCCGGCATGGACGACCGCGACATCGCCCTGCTGCTCGCCACCGAGTACCACGCCGCCACCGGCGGAACCGATGACCGCGGCGTGGGGCCTGATGACGGTGGTCCGGACGACGGTGGTCCGGACGACAGCGGTCCGGACGACAGCGACCCGGACGACAGCGACCCGGACGACAGCGACCCGGACGACAGCGCGCCGGAGGACGCCGGGCCGCGCGACGGGCAGGACAGCCACAGCACCGACGCCCGCGGCCCCGACGACGGGTCACCGCCTCTCGAGGCACCCGAACCCCGGTCCGGGCGGCTGCGGCAGGGCAACCTCGAGGTGCGCCTGCGGCTCACCACCGCCCTCGGACTGGACCAGCACCCCGCCACGGTCCCCGGTCACGGCGCGGTCTCCGCACCCATCGTCCGCGAACTGCTCGCCCGCCGCCACCACGGCGAATGGCGCGTCGTCCTCACCGACGCCGACGGCCACCTCCAGCACGTCCTGCTCGCCCGCCGCCGACCCGACCGACAACCCGGCCCCCGCACGCGGGGGCGTACCGCCGGTGCTGTCCGCACCGGGACGATCGTCGAACTCCGGGTTCCGACGACGGTGCTCGCTGCCCTCGATACAGATGATCACCCCGCCTGGGCACCGTTGATCACCGAGCTCCGGCACCGCCTGCAGGACCTTGTGGACACGGGGGGCCTCGGGCGACCACCCGACGCCGGCGCCGGCCCCGACCAGTGGCGGCGTCGCCGCGCGGGCGCCGAGGCCGAGCGCTGGATCCGTGCGCGCGACCGCCACTGCGTCGTCCCGGGCTGCCCCCGCCCCGCGCACCGCACCGAGATCGACCACACCCGCGAGCACGCGCTCGGCGGACCCACCCTCACCGGCAACCTCGGCGCCTGGTGCTCCCACCACCACCGCGCGAAGCACCGTGCCCGGTGGCGGGTCACCCAGCCCCGGCCCGGGTGGTTCGTGATCCGGACCCGCGCCGGGGTCACCCACACCACCCGCCCGGAGAAGGTCCTCACGCCCATGCCCGGCCCCCGCTACGCGGCCGGGGCCCGCCCGCTGCCCGACGACGGCCGGCGCGACCCCGGCGAGGAGCTCGACCCCGATTGGTTCCGCAGGATCGCGCCGAAGCTCGCCGCGCGGCGACCACCCCGGCCGGCCGATCCGACACCGGCGGCACGCTCGCTCGACCCCGACGACCCGCCGCCCTTCTAGGACCGGACGACGAGGAGCGGACGTCTGGGGGCCGACGACGCGGTTACCGGTCGTCCTCCGTCGGCGGCGGGGCGTCCGAGTCGGGGTCGGCCGCGGGCGCCGGGGCCGGCTCGCCGCGCAGGGACGCCAGGAGGTCGGGCAGCTCGTCGGGCTTGAACAGCACGTCGCGGGCCTTGGAGCCCTCCGACGGGCCGACCACGCCCCGGGTCTCGAGCAGGTCCATGAGCCGCCCGGCCTTCGCGAACCCCACCCGCAGCTTGCGCTGCAGCATCGACGTCGACCCGAACTGGCTCGTGACGATCAGCTCGGCGGCCGCGACGACCAGCTCGAGGTCGTCGCCGATGTCCGGGTCGATCTCCTTCTTCTCGCCGGCGGCCTCGGTCGTGACCGTCTCGTCGTAGTCGGGGTCGGCCTGCTCCTTGCAGTGGTCGACCACCGCGGCGATCTCGTCGTCGGCGATGAACGCGCCCTGCAGGCGGTTGGTCTTGCCCGCGCCCATGGGCAGGAAGAGCGCGTCACCCATGCCGATGAGCTTCTCGGCGCCGGGCTGGTCGAGGATGACCCGCGAGTCGGTGAGCGACGACGTCGCGAACGCCAGCCGCGACGGCACGTTCGTCTTGATCAGACCGGTGACGACGTCGACGGACGGGCGCTGCGTCGCGAGCACGAGGTGGATGCCGGCGGCCCGGGCCTTCTGGGTGATGCGGACGATCGCGTCCTCGACGTCGCGGGGCGCGGTCATCATGAGGTCGGCGAGCTCGTCGACGATGCACATGATGTACGGGTACGGCCGGTAGACGCGCTCCGAGCCGGGCGGCGCCTGGATCGCCCCGCTGCGCACCTTCTCGTTGAAGGTGTCGATGTGCCGCACCCGGTTGGCCTGCATGTCCGTGTAGCGCTGCTCCATCTCCTCGACCAGCCACTGCAGCGCCGTGGCCGCCTTCTTCGGCGAGGTGATGATCGGGGTGATGAGGTGCGGGATGCCCTCGTAGGGCGTCAGCTCGACCATCTTCGGGTCGATGAGGATCATCCGGACCTCGTCCGGCGTCGACCGCGTCAGCAGCGAGACCAGCATCGAGTTGACGAAGCTCGACTTGCCGGAGCCGGTGGAGCCGGCGACCAGCAGGTGGGGCATCTTCGCCAGGTTGGCCGTGACCATCCGGCCCTCGATGTCCTTGCCGAGCCCGATGACCATCGGGTGGGTCTCGGCGCGCGCCGTCGGCGAGTTCAGGACGTCGGCCAGGCGCACCATCTCGCGGTCGGAGTTGGGCACCTCGATGCCCACCGCCGACTTGCCCGGGATCGGCGCGAGCAGCAGCACCCGGTCGGTCGCCGCGGCGTAGGCCAGGTTGCGGTGCAGCGCGGTGATCTTCTCGACCTTCACCCCGTGCCCGAGCTCGACCTCGTATCGGGTGACGGTCGGGCCGCGGGTGAAGCCGGTGACCTCGGCGTCGACCTTGAACTGCTCGAGGACCCCGGTGATCGCCTCGATCATCGCGTCGTTCGCGGCGCTGCGGGCCTTGGGCGGCTCGCCGGGCGTGAGCAGGTCCGGCGGCGGCAGGCGGTAGTCGCCGTCGGCGTCCTCGCGGTGAGAGCTGAACGACGTCGCCGCCTGCGGGTCGGTCTCGGTCTCCGGCGGCGCGGTCGCGTCGGGGACGGCCGCCGGCGCCGCCGCGGCCGGTGCCGCGCGCTTCGCCCCGGACGACCGGCTCCGGCCCCCACCCGCGGCGGGAGCGGGATCGGGCGCGGGTTCGGGGGCCGGCACTCCCTCGGGCGGCGTCGTCAGGTCCGGCACGGCCGCGGCGTTGCGCTCGCGGTGCCGCGCCGGGTGGCCGGCGGCGTCCGGGTCGTCCTCGTCGGTGGCCTCGTCCTCGCCGCGGCGGCGCCGACGGCGCGGGATGGCCGTGGTGGGCGCGGTGCCGTCGTCGTCGATGGGCACGCCGTCGGCGTCGACGTCGACGTCCTCCGGGCCGCCCCACTCGTCGTCGGGGTGCTCGCCGGTGACCAGGGCGCGCAGACGCTCGCCGACCTCGCGCACCGGCGTGCCGGTGAGCACCAGCAGCCCGTAGAGGCCGACGAGGACGAGGACGATGCCGGCGATCCAGACGGTGACGCCGCGCGCCAGCGGGTCGGCGATCACGGCGCCCAGGACGCCGCCCGCGTCGCGGCGGCCGGTGAGGTCGCGGGGCGCCCCGACGACGAGGTGCCAGACCGCGAGGACGCCGGCGCCGAGCAGCAGCGCGCCGATGACCGTGCGCGGGCGGGTCTCGGGCACGGGGTCGGTGCGCAGCAGCACCACCGCGACGCCGAGGAGCACGACGGGCAGCACGAGGGCCGCGGCGCCGATGACCGTCCGCAGCCCGATGTCGAGGCCGGCGCCGACGGGCCCGCCGGCGCGCCACCACACGCCCGCCGCGGTGAGGACCGCGAGCACCACGAGGCCGAGGGCGACGCCGTCGCGCCGGTGGGCGGCGTCGACGTCGCGGGCCCGCCCGAGCGTGCGGACGAGGGAGCCCAGCCCGCGGGCGGTCAGCACCCACCCGCCACGCAGCGTGCGCACGACGGGTCCGGGCCCGGTGCGCCGGGCGGGCGCGCGCCCCCGCCCGGTCGAGCGCGCGGCGGGCTTCCGCCCCTTCGCGGGGCGGCGCTGCTGCGGCGACCTCGTCGCGGTGTCGGGCCCGCCGCCCTTCGGGCGCGGGGTCCGTCCACCCGTGATCGGGCGGCTGCGGGACCCGCGCTTGTCAGGTGTCTCGGTCCGCCCGGCCATGGCCACACGGTATCCCCGGCATCCCACGGGCCCCGGTAGCCACACGCGTCCCGGTGGGTGAGGCCGCGCTCAGGACCGCGTCACCCGCCCCTACTCCCGCTGCCGGCGGCCGACGATCTCGTCGTGCCACACCGAGGTCTTCGTGCAGTACTCCGGCGCGACCACGACGTCCCGCTCGGCGAGCAGCTGCTCGAACCCGGCCGCCGCCTCGCGCACCTCCTGCGGGCAGCAGCGCGTCGACAGCTCCACCAGCTCCCGGCCGCTCGGGAACCGGAAGTGCTCGAGATCGACACGACGCAGCCCGAGCCCCGTCGCCGCCACCTTGACCCGGCGCACGACCATCGGCCCGTGGACGCGCAGCTCGGACAGGCGGGCGTCGTCGAGCGTCTCGTACCCGCCGGTCAGGGCCCACTGGCTCTGGGTCGTCGAGAGCAGTTCCCGCGCCTTGGCCGAGCCGGCGATGACCGACGCGGCGATCGCCGAGTCGATGTCCCGGCGGACCTCGATGTCCTTCCAGACCCCCTCGGGCACGACGTCGTACTCGACGCGCGCCCCCCGCGGCCGGTAGCACCCGAGCTCGGTGCCGCGGCGGCGCGCGGACACGGCGAGGTCGAACTTCCCGCGCGCCCGGCGGCGCAGGCGGACCTCCACACCGACGCGCAGGAGGTCGAGCTCCGCGGTGTCGAGGAGGTAGCTCTGACGCACGCTCCACGCGGGGCCGAGGCGCCCGGTGAGGGCTTCGGCCGCAGCTCCGGCCGGCGGCACCAGCAGGGTCTTCATCTCCACGCTGTCCGCGTGTGCCCCGTGCGTGCTCAGCCATCGGAGCGCCTCGGCCGACCCGAACCTGCCCACCAGATGGTCCTCCCGTCCGGCGCCGTCCGCCCCCGCCGGCGCCGCCGCCCTGCGACCGACCATAGCCGCAGCCCGGTGATCCACGACACCTCGTCGGACCGATCCCGACCGGTCGGACAGGTCCCCTCCGTGCCCGGACCGACACGCGCCCGTTTCCGGAGAACGGAACGGCACCGAAAATTACGATGAGTGATCAACGCAGGCCGAAAGCGTGATCATGGCGAGGCAAGCATGATCGACATCTGATTCCCCTCGCATGCCTCTTGCCGACGTCGCACCGGCTGCCTACTGTCGCCTGTGGCTCAGCACACACCGCTCGGCGCCCGAGATCAACCGGCCGCCGTGAGACGGACGTGTCCTGCCGCCCAGTGGTCGACGTCGTCGGCCGGACGGTCGAGTGACCGGTGGCGCCAGCTAGAGCCCTCCCGCTCGACCCTCCCCGTTCGATGAGCCACACCCCAGCGACCCCGGGGCCGATCCCGCGCCCGGGTCCGTCGGTGGAGAAGACAAGGGCATCCATGAGGAGGTACGTCGGATGACGTCCACAGATCGAGACGCCGAGCTGGCCGCGGCCGGCCTGGACGGCCAGAACAGGACAGCTCTGGGACGGCTGCTCGGCACGGGTTCCGTCGGACACGCCGAGAAGGGGTCCGACGGCATCATGCGGGCCACGGTGCGGATCCCGGAGGACGAGCTGATCTGGGAGCCCTCGATCCTCGTGTTCCCCGAGGGCGGCGAGGTCGAGCTCACGCTCATCAACGACGACAAGAACACCCACTGCGCGGTGCTCCCGCACAACGGTGACCCCAAGATCATCTGGCTGGTCAACCACTCGAAGGGCACGGCCCGGCTCTCGCTGTCCGGCCCGGGCACCTACTACTACGGCTCCACGACCGGCAACGACGAGGGCCGCGGCCTGACCGGTGCGCTGGTGTTCGGCGGCGAGGTCCCCGACTCCGCCAAGCAGGACCGTCCGCCGCAGCCGCGCCCGTAAGAGCCCCGTCGAGCCCGTAGAGAGGAAGAACGTCACATGACCGACTACGTGGACGCCGGCGAGGCCGTCCCGCACAAGACCCTCAGCGCCACCAAGGGCAGCGCCCCGGCGACCGGCAACGTCGACTTCGAGCGCATCAAGAACGCCAAGTCGGAGCCGGCCAACTGGCTGACCTACTACGGCAGCTACGACGGCCAGCGCTACAGCCCGCTGGACCAGATCAACAAGGAGACCGTCAAGAAGCTCACGCCCGCGTGGGTCTTCCAGGCCGGCATGAACGGCCTGCACTCGGGCGCCTCGACGTACTCGTTCGAGGCCTCCCCGCTGGTGGTCGAGGGCGTCATGTACGTCTCGGGCCCCGACGGCAAGGTCTGGGCGATCGACGCGGCCACCGGCGAGGAGCTGTGGCGCTACAAGTGGGCGTCGCCGTACGACGTGTCGCTGTGCTGCGGCAACGTCAACCGCGGTGTCGCGGTGGGCCACGGCAAGGTGTACCTCTACACCCTCAACGCCCACCTCATCGCCCTCGACGCCCAGACCGGCGACCTGGTGTGGGACACCGTCAACGGCGACGTGCGCGCCGGTGAGAGCGGCTCGGTCGCCCCGCTGATCGTCAAGGACAAGGTCATCGTCGGCAGCGCCGGCGGCGAGTTCGGCCTCCGCGGCCACATCGACGCCTTCGACGCCCAGACCGGCGAGCGCCAGTGGCGCTGCTACACGGTCCCGAAGCCCGGTGAGCCCGGCTCGGAGACCTGGGGCGACGAGAACGCCGAGGCCTGGCAGCGCGGCGGCGCGAACTGCTGGGTCACGCCCACCTACGACCCGGAGCTGGAGCTGCTGTACCACGGCACCGGCAACCCGGCGCCCGACTTCGACGGCGGCGTCCGTCCGGGCGACAACCTCTACACCGACAGCGTCGTCGCGGTGGACGTGAACTCCGGGCAGATCCGGTGGCACTACCAGTTCACCCCGCACGACCTGTGGGACTACGACTCGACGATGGAGAACCTGCTCTTCGACGCTCCGGACGGGCGCAAGCTGCTCGCCCACGCGGACAAGAACGGCTACTTCTTCGTGCTCGACCGCACCAACGGCGAGCTCGTCCGCGTCTTCCCCTTCGTCGACCGCATCACCTGGGGCGAGATCGAGCCGGACGGCAAGGTCACCCCGAAGGTGTACCCGGACGAGGAGGGTGTGCCCGTCCACTTCTGGCCCGGCCCGGCCGGCGGCAAGGAGTGGACGCACATGTCCTACAACCCCAGCACGGGGTTGATCTATGTGCCGGTCCAGGAGGTGGGGGCGACGGCGACCCGCCGGCGCCGCGAGTTCCGCGAGAGCATCCCGTACTGGGGCGCCGGGGTCGCGGTCGACCTCGACGACTTCTACGGCTACGTCGCGGCCATCGACCCGGTCACGGGCGAGGAGAAGTGGCGCTGGAACAACGAGTACCCCATGTGCGCCTCGACGCTGACCACCGCGGGTGGCCTGGTGTTCCAGGGCACGCCCACCGGTGAGTTCGTCGCGCTCGACGCCGACACCGGCGAGAAGCTGTGGTCGTTCCAGTGCGGCAGCGGGCACCACTCGAGCCCCACGCCGTACGAGGTGGACGGCCGCCAGTACATCGCCGTCCCGACCGGGTGGGGCGGCTGGGTCGAGGGCTTCCTGCCCGGCCTGCTCGGCGCCGCCGCGGGCGACGCGCTGTTCTGCTTCGCGCTGCCCGAGAGCTAGACCACCCCAGACAGGACGTCACGCCGGCACGGATCGACACCCGCCGGCAGGAAGGAGACACGACATGGAGCTCCACGTGTGGGAGGCCCCGGAGTTCGAGGAGATCGGGGTCGCTCCCGAGGTGACGATGTACGTCGCCCAGATGGACGACTGATCGACAACTGATCGCGAAGGGGCGCCGGACCAGTTCCGGCGCCCCTTCGCGGCGTTTCGGTGCCCCCGGCGTCGGCGAACCGTCAGGAGAGTTCCCATGACCGTCGAGCAGACCGAGGCGCGGCCCGCGGCCAAGCGCTGGCTCTGCGAAATGTGTGGCTTCATCTATGATCCGGAGGAGGGAGACCCCGACAGCGGCATCCCACCCGGGACGCCCTTCGAGGACATCCCCGACGACTGGATGTGCCCGATCTGCGGCGCCGAGAAGGCGGACTTCCGCGAAGTGGAACCGGGCGAGTTCCCGGAGATGTGAGGATGCGGCATACATGATCACCGGGTACGGCCACTTCGCCCAGCTCGCGGAATCGCTGCAGTGGGACGAGAACAGCATCGACCTGACCGCCGACATCGAGGCCTGGCCGAAGCTCGACCAGGACGAGTACGACCAGGTACTCGGCCTGCTCGCCGGCTTCTGCATCGGTGAGACCTCGGTGGCCACCCACCTCACCTCGTTCCACGCGGCCGCGAGCACCGACGACCGGATGGCCGAGGTGTTCCAGGCCCAGGCCCGTGACGAGGCCCGCCACGCCCGCTTCTTCGACCGGGTCGTCCGCGAGGTCGCGGGCGTTCCGGGCGCGAACATGACCGAGCGGGTGGACCACCTGCGCGACCGGGTCAGCCCCGCCCTGGTCGAGCTGTTCGAGGAGCGCCTCCCCGCCATCGCGGCCTCGGTCGCCGACGACCACGAGAACCTCACCGCGGCCGTCGGGCTCTACCACATGATCCTCGAGGGCGTGGTGCTCACGGCGGGTCAGCACGCGCTGCTCCAGACGATCTCGGGGCTGTCGGCGAAGCTGCCGGGCACGCACAAGGGAATGGAGCTCGTGCTGCGCGACGAGCGCTGGCACATCGGCTTCGGGTCCCGCGTCATCCAGAGTGCGGACATCGTCGACGACGAGATGGAAGAACTGCTCACGCAGGGTGTCAAGGCCGCCTCCGCATGGGGGGATCTGATCTCCCACGACGACATCGCGAAGGTCGAGCACCTCCATCAGCGTCGCCTGAAGTCCGTCGGCATCAAGTTCTGGTGATCTCGCGCGCTGCCCCGGCGGCGCGCGGCAGGTACGGTTGATCAGTCAGAGATCGAGAGGAGGTGGCAGCAATCATGGAGTCGCTCTCCATCTGGGAGACCCCGGATTTCGAGGAGTTCGGTGTCGCCCCCGAGGTGACGATGTACGTCGCACAGCTCGACGACTGACGACGAACGCGACAGGGGCGTCGGAATGTAGTTCTTCCGGCGCCCCTGTCGCCGTTGTCGCACGACCGGGTTCCACCAGGGAGGACGAACGGCGATGTGGCTGCGGGTGCTCGGCGCCGGTGCGGGCGGCGGTTTCCCCCAGTGGAACTGCGGCTGCCCGGGCTGTCGCGCGGTCCGTGACGGCTCCCGGCCGGCCACGCCCCGCACGCAGTCCTCGATCGCCGTGAGCGCCGACCGCGCCACGTGGTACCTCGTCAACGCCTCCCCCGACCTGCGCGCACAGATCGAGGCGTCCCGCGTCCTTAGGCCCCGCTCGAAGCGCGACAGCCCGATCGCCGCGGTCCTGCTCACCGACGCCGAGCTCGACCACACGATGGGCCTGCTGCTCCTGCGCGAGGGTCCGGGCGTGGAGCTGCACGCCACCGAGGCGTCGTTCGAGACCCTGCGGGGCGGCACCGGCTTCCTGCCGACGCTGGAGCGCTACACGCAGGTCACGCCGCGCCGCGTCGTCCCCGGCGAGACGGTCGGGCTCGGCGAGGGCCTCGCCTACACCGCCTTCGACGTCCCCACCGTCAAGAAGGCCCGGTTCGGGGGCACCGAGGACGTCGGCCGCGTGGTGGGCTACCGCTTCACCGACACCGCGACCGGCCGGACCGCGGTGTACCTGCCCGGGGTCCAGGAGGTCACGCCCGCCGTGCACGACGAGCTGTCCCGCGCCGACGTGGTGCTGGTCGACGGCACGACGTGGACCGACGACGAGATGATCCGCCTGGGCCTCGCGTCGAAGACCGCCCGCGACATGGGCCACCTGGCCGTCGACGGGCCGGCCGGGAGCCTCGCGGTCCTCGCCGGGCTCCCGGCCGAGCGCAAGATCTACGTGCACATCAACAACACGAACCCGATGCTGCTCGAGGACTCCCCCGAGTACGCGACGGTCGCCGCCCGCGGGGTGGAGATCGCCCTCGACGGGCTCGAGGTGGAGGTCTGAGGAGCGGCATGACGGTCACCCACGCGACCAACGGCACCGGCACCGACGCAGGCGCCGGGGCAGGGCCCGGCACGGCGGTCGGCCCGGAGGCCCTGGTGGAGCGGCTGCGCTCCCAGGCCACGCGCTACCACAGCGAGCACGACTTCCACGTGCGCATGAACGCCGGCGAGCTATCGCCGGAGCAGATCCGGGGCTGGGTGGCCAACCGCTTCTGCTACCAGGAGGCGATCCCGCGCAAGGACGCCGCGATCCTCGGCAACTGCCCCGACCGCGAGATCCGCAAGCGCTGGATCCGCCGGATCACCGACCACGACGGCACCGACACCACCGAGGGCGGCATCGAGGCGTGGCTGCGGCTCGGCGAGGCCTGCGGGGTGCCGCGCGAGGAGATGGAGGACGGGCGCCACATCGTCCCCGGCGTTCGTTTCGCGGTCGACGCCTACGTGACCTTCGCGCGCACCCGGCCCTGGGTCGAGGCCGTCGCGTCCTCGCTCACCGAGCTCTTCGCGCCGGGTCTCATGGCCGAGCGCCTCGCCGCGTTCGAGAAGCACTACACGTGGATCGACAAGGACGGGCTCGACTACTTCCGCAACCGGCTGCACCAGGCGCCGCGCGACTCCGAGCACGCGCTGGAGATCGTCCAGGAGCACTGCCGCACCGCCGAGTCGCAGGACGCCGCGGTCGCCGCGCTCGCGTTCAAGAACGACGTGCTCTGGAGCATGATGGACGCCATCGACATCGCGTATCCGGCAGATCGGCCCTCCCCGTCGTGACCAGCACCGTCCCCCGCACCGGGCGGCCCGCGCTCGCCCGGTTCGTGAAGACCCGCTACGACAAGGCGCGCGAGCGGCAGGTGCTGCTCGGGCCGGAGACGGTCGTCGCGCTCAACCCCACCGGCGCCGACATCCTCGCCCTCTGCGACGGGCAGCGCACCGTCGGCGACATCGTCGACGAGCTCGGCCGCCGGTACGACCGCGTCGTGGACGACGAGGTGATCGCGTTCCTGTCGCGCCTCGCGTCCCGGCGCTGGGTGGTGATCACCGATGAGTGACCAGGTCCTCGACGGCCCCCTGGGCGTGCTGGCCGAGCTGACCCACGCGTGCCCGCTGTCGTGCTCCTACTGCTCGAACCCGCTGGAGCTCACCAAGCGCTCCGCGGAGCTCTCGACCGACGAGTGGCGCCGCGTGCTCGACGAGGCCGCCGACCTCGGCGTCCTGCAGAGCCACTTCTCCGGCGGCGAGCCGCTGCTGCGGCGCGACCTCGTCGACCTCGTGGCCCACGCGAGCGGGCTCGGGATGTACACCAACCTCGTCACCAGCGCGATCGGTCTGTCGCGGCCCCGCGCGGAGGCACTGCGCGACGCCGGCCTCGACCACGTCCAGGTCAGCATCCAGGCCGACGAGCCGGTGCTCTCCGACCGCCTCGCCGGCATCTCCTCGTTCGAGAAGAAGATCGAGGCGGCCCGGCTGGTCAAGGAGCTGGGCTGGCCGCTGACGCTCAACGTCGTGCTGCACCGGCAGAACATCGACCGGATCGCCGCGATCCTCGACTGGGTCGAGGAGCTGGATGCCGACCGGGTCGAGCTGGCCAACACCCAGTACTACGGCTGGGCGCTGGCCAACCGCGAGGCCCTGCTGCCCAGCCGCGAGCAGCTCGAGCACGCCCGGGAGGTGACCCGCGCGGCCCGCGAGCGCCTGCGCGGGCGCACCGACGTCATCTACGTCATCCCGGACTACTACGCCGAGTACCCCAAGCCGTGCATGGGCGGCTGGGGGTCGCGCCAGCTCGTCGTCGGCCCCGAGGGCAACGCCTGGCCCTGCCTCTCGGCCCACGAGCTGCCGCTGCCGCACGCCAACGTCCGCGAGCACGACCTGCCCTGGATCTGGCGCGAGTCGCCGCTGTTCTCGGCGTTCCGCGGCACCGACTGGATGCCCGACCCCTGCCGCAGCTGCGACCGCCGCGAGGTCGACCTCGGCGGGTGCCGCTGCCAGGCGTTCCAGCTCACCGGCGACATGTACCGCACCGACCCGGTCTGCGTGCTCTCCCCCGACCGCCACCTGATCGACGAGGCGGTCGCGGCGGCCAACGACCCGGCGGCGGCGCCCGCCGGAGGCTCCACGGCGGAGCCGGTCCTGGTCCCGATGCCGGCCGTCCGCCCCCACCGCGCCGACTGAGACCTCCCCGGTCGTGATCACAGCGGCTACCCTCCTCGGGTCCTGCAGCAGCGGGGGACACCCGAGGAGGAGGCCGCGATGTCCGGTGGCGGAGGAAAGATCGAGCAGCGTGTCGTCCTGACCCGGCAGGAGGCCGCGCGCTGGCTCCACCAGCTGGCGACGGCCCTGGAGAACGGCGGCACGGCAGACGTCGCGCTGGTGGGGCCGACCGTCGCGCTGAACCTGCCCGAGGAGTTCGAGGTCGAGCTGGAGCTCGAGCCCTACGGCGAGAAGATCGAGCTCGAGTTCGAGCTCGTCTGGCCGAACTCGAACAGCGAGCCGTCCTCGGACCGGCCGCGGACGTCGGTCGCCGCCCCGCAGCCCCTGCGCTGAGCCGCCGCGCGGCGCCCCGTCCTTGCGGGCGGGGGCCGCGTCCAGTACTCAGGTCCCGTGTCCGTGGTCGCGATCACCTTCGTCGTCATCGCGCTGGCGGAGGTGGCGGACACCAGCGGTCTGGTCACCCTCGTGCTCGCCACCCGCTTCCCGGCGCGCTGGGTGCTCCTCGGCGTCTGCGCCGGGATGCTGGTGCACGTCGGCATCGCCGTGGCGGCGGGCAGCCTCGTCGGCCTGCTCCCGGAGCGTCCCCTCGAGGCGATCCTCGCCGTCATGTTCCTCATCGGTGCGGCCCTCACGCTCCGCGAGGGGCTGGAGGACGACGACGATGACGATGACGACGACGAGGAGCGGGAGGCGCCGCGGACGCGCTGGGCGGTGGTGGCGACGGCGTTCGGCATCACCGCGCTGTCCGAGCTCGCGGACCCGTCGCAGATCCTCACCGCGACGCTGACCGCGCAGTACGGCGACCCGCTGCTCGTCGGCATCGGGGCGCTCCTCGGTCTCTGGGCCGTGTCGGCCCTCGCGGTCTACGGCGGCAATCGGTTGCGCCGGGTCGTCCCGGTGAAGTGGGTGGCCGTGGTCGCGGCCGCGATCATGGTGGTGCTCGCCGTGATCAGCGCGGTCGAGGCGATCCGGGGATGACCCACCCGTGATCCCCGTCGTCGAGTTCGTCCTCGGCGTCGCCGTCCTCGTCTGGTGCGCCGAGAAGCTCATCGGCCACCTCGTCGGGGTGGCCAGCCGGTGGGCGATCTCGCTCTTCCTCGTGGCGGTGGTGTTCACCGGCATCGAGTTCGACGACCTCGCGTTCGGCCTGGCCCTCGGCCTCGAGGACCTGCACGAGGTCGCCCTCGGCACGGTCATCGGGACGACGATCGCGATGCCGGGCCTCGTGCTGGCCGTCGCGGCGATCGTCGCGCCGACCGCCGTCGAGGTGCCCCGGGACTACCTCGGCCTCTACGCGGGCGCGCCGCTGGTGATGTACGCGCTCGCGCTCACCGGGACCCTCACGGCCGCGGCCGGCGTCGTGCTCCTGGTGCTGTTCGCCGCGTTCGTCGGCTGGATCGCGCTGCGCGAGTACGCCGCGCGCCGTCCCGTCTGGCGCGACGCGGCGCTCTACGAGCAGATCGACCGCGTGACCCTCGGCGGCGGGATCGCGTCGCGGCGGGGCCGTGGGGACGGGCCCGGTGAGGGGCGCCGGGGCCCCCGTGCCGATCCCCCGCCCGGCCGCCGCGTCGACGAGGGCTTCCTGCGCGCCCGCCGGCACTCCCCCGCCGGGACCGTCGTGCTCGCCGTCCTCGCGCTCGCCGGGCTCGTCGTGGGCGCGGCGGTCGCCGGCGCAGGGACCGAGGGCATCCTCGAGGAGTTCGCCGTCGAGGGCACGGTCTTCGGGGTCACGATCGCGACGCTCGCCCTCTCGCTCGAGGACCTCCTGCTCACCGTCGAGCCGGCCCGCCGCGGCGCCCCCGAGATCGGTGTGGCGAACGTCGTCGGCAGCGTCGTGTTCTCGGTGACCGGCAAGCTCGGGATCCTCCTGCTCGCCGGCGGCGCGCTCGCCGTGACGCCCGACGTCGTGCGCTGGCACCTGCCGGTGCTCGTCCTCGTCACGGCGACCTCGGCCGTCTTCCTCGCGACCGGGCGCCTGCGCCGGCGCCACGGCGTCGTCCTGCTCGCCGCCTACGCGGCGTACTTCGCCGTCAGCCTGGTGTTCTTCGGCGGGGTCCCGGTCGACACCTGAGTGCCGACCGGGTCGCCGAGGGGGGTCAGGCCGCGATCGAGCCGTGCGGGTCGATGACGAACTTCTTCGCCACGCCCGAGTCGAACTGCGCGTAGCCCTGCGGCGCGTCGTCGAGAGAGATGACGGTCGCGTTGACCGCCTTCCCGATCTCCACCCGGTCGCGCAGGATCGCGTTCATCAGCTGCCGGTGGTAGCGCATCACCGGGCACTGGCCGGTGGTGAAGGAGTGCGACTTCGCCCAGCCCAGGCCGATGCGGATCGAGAGGCTGCCCTCCTTGGCGGCGTCGTCCGCGGCACCCGGGTCGCCCGTGACGTAGAGGCCCGGGATGCCGAGCTTCCCGGCCGCGCGCGTGATCTCCATGATCGAGTTGAGGACCGTCGCCGGCTGCTCGTGGTCGGAGTCCTTGCCGTGCCCGCGGGCCTCGAAGCCGACCGCGTCGACCGAGGCGTCCACCACGGGCTCCCCGACGATCTGCTCGATCTTGTCCGGGAGCGAGCCCTCCTCGGTGAGGTCCACGGTCTCGGCGCCGATCACGTCGCGGGCGTGCCGGAGGCGCTCCTCGTTCATGTCCCCGACGATCACCGCGGCCGCGCCGAGCAGCTTCGCCGACGCCGCGGCGGCGAGCCCGACGGGCCCGGCGCCCGCGATGTAGACCGTCGAGCCGGTGGTCACGCCGGCGGTCACGCAGCCGTGGTAGCCGGTGGGGAAGATGTCCGACAGCATCGTCAGGTCGAGGATCTTCTCCATCGCCTGGTCGCGGTCGGGGAACTTCAGCAGGTTCCAGTCGGCGTAGGGGACCATGACGTACTCCGCCTGGCCGCCCTGCCAGCCGCCCATGTCGACGTAGCCGTAGGCGGAGCCCGGGCGGTCGGGGTTGACGTTGAGGCAGACGCCGGTGTGCCCCTCCTTGCACATCCGGCAGCGCCCGCAGGCGATGTTGAAGGGCGCGGAGACGAGGTCGCCCTCCTTGATGAACTCGACGTCGCGGCCGACCTCCACGACCTCGCCGGTGATCTCGTGACCGAGGATCAGGCCGGGCGGGGCGGTGGTGCGTCCGCGGACCATGTGCTGGTCGGAGCCGCAGATGTTGGTGGCGATCAGCTTGAGGATCACGCCGTGGGGCACCTGGCGGCCCACGTTGGCCGGGTTGACCCCCGGCCCGTCCTTGAGCTCCAGTCCCGGGTACTCGATGTCCTGGATCTCGACCTTCATCGGTTCGATGTACGCGACAGCCTTCATACGCCTCGATTCTGCGACGACTGGTGATCGACGTCACTCGCGCGGTCGCAGGAGTGGATCCCCCTCCCCGGCCCCGTCGTCAGTGGGTCGGACGCGAGGCCCAGTCGTGCTCGGCGAGACGGCGTCGTTCCGCGGGCAGCTCGAGGTAGTGGTCGAGGGCTGCGAGGAGCAGCGCCGGGTCGGCGTCCAGGCCGGCGGTGCGCAGCACGAGCGTCCGGCGCTCGCCCGGACGTCCCGCCCGCGGGGCGGTCAGGCGGTCGAGCAGCGGGCCCCCCGGCAGCGGGCCGTCGACGTCGAGCGCGATGCGCCGCGGGCGGCCGTCGGCGCGGTCGGGCCCGTGCGGGCGGACGGCCGTCACCTGCTCCCACGGGATCACCAGCCGCGTGCGCCGGGCCGCGATCTCCACCGCGTGCCCGGTGAGCGCCACCTCGCGCGGGGCACGCCAGCGCCGGCGCGCCACGTGGGCCGCGCCGCCGGGCCGCGCCTCGCGGCGCAGCCCCCCGGTGCCCGCCCTCACGGCACCCCGGCCAGCACGAGCACCGCCGTCGTCACCCCGGCACCCACGACCAGCCCGGCCACGACCTGCGCGAGGGTGTGCGCGCGGAGCACCAGGCGGGCCCAGCCGACGAGGGGGACGGCGAGCCAGGCCAGCGCCCACCAGCCCCCGCCGAGCAGCGTCAGCACGGCCGCCGCGGCCGCCACGACGGCGACGTGGAAGCTGACCTTCCAGACCAGCGTGATCGCGGTGGCGACGGCGACGGTGACGAGCACGGCGATCTGCAGGGCGGTGATCGGGCGAGGTGCGCCGGCGACGACCAGGACGACGACGCCCACCGCGACCGACGCCGCGGCCAGGCCCAGCGGCACCGCCCGCTGCTCGCGTTCGCGCAGGTGGTGGTCGGTGTAGCGGCCGGACCGCACGCCGCGGTCGACGATGAGCGCCGGGATCGCCACGGTGAACAGCATCCCGACCAGCGACCACGCCACGCCGGCCGGGCCCGCCGCCAGCGCCCCGACCACCGGGTAGAGGACGGCGAGCAGCAGCGTCGGCGACGTCGCGGTCGTGACGCGGGCGGCGACGCGCTGCGCGGGCGTGGTCACCTCGGCGGCGTCGGAGGTGGTCACCCGCCGTAGCCTAGGCGGCCTACCGAGGGAGGGTTCGCGTGAGTCGGCAGGTGCACCTCGTGCTGGCCGTGGTGACGGCGCCGCCCGGCCGGCTCCTGCTCGTCCACCGCCCCGGGGAGGTGCCGCCCGCGGTGCTGCCCGGCGGGCGCCCCCAGGACAAGGAGTCGCCGGGCGCGACCGCGGCCCGCGGGTGCCTCGAGGAGACCGGGGTGGAGATCCGCCCCGGCCGCCAGCTCGGGCGCTTCAACCACGACGGCATCGTCACGATCTACGTCGCCGCGAGCCCCGTGCACGACGTCGATCCCGAGGAGATCCCCGACAGCGTGCGCGCCGGCTGGTACCTCCACGACCAGGTCGACATGGTGCTGCCGGACCTCTGGGCGCCGGTGCGCCACCACCTGGAGAACACGATCCGGCGCCGCTGAGCTCACCGCGCGGCAGCGGCTCCGGCGGGCTGGAACAGCTCGACCAGGTTGCCGGCCGGGTCGGCGACGAGGACCTGGCGCCCGCCGGGCCCGGCGACCAGCTCGCTGCGGAAGTCCAGGCCGGCGGCACGGAGCCGGGCGATCTCGCGGTCGAGGTCGTCGACGACGAGGTGGATGCGGTTGTGGCCCGGCGTCGCGGCGTCGTCGGGGGTGGCCCGGGCGCCCGAGCTGGCCGGGCCGGAGAGCAGGAGCCGCAGCGGGCCGCGCCGCACGTCGGCGAAGGCCGAGGCGGCCGTCATGGCGAGCGTGAAGCCGAGGTGGTCGGTGTAGAAGGCGACCGCGGCGTCGACGTCGTCGACGAGGTAGCGGACGGCGGTGCCGGCGTCGGTCGTGGTCATCGCGGATCCTCCGATGGTCCTGTCGCAGTCGGTCCTGTCGCGGCGAGGACGGGGAGCAGGTGGCGCACGCGGGTGTCGATGTCGGCCGCGGCGCGGTGGAACGCCCCGTCGCCGCCCTCGGGGGTCCCGGGGGCGGCGGGATCGCGGACGCTCCAGTGGATCGTCCGGCGCTGCCCGGGGAACGACGGACAGATCTCCCGGGCCTTGTCGCACAGGGTCACCACGACGTCGAACCGCCGGTCGGCGAGGGCGTCCAGGCCGCGGGGGCGCCGGCCGGACACGTCGATCCCGAACCCCTCGCGCAGCGCGCGGACGGCGTCGGGGTGCAGCTCGTCCTGGGGCCGCGTGCCGGCACTGGTCGCCGCCACCCGCCCGGCGGAGTGGTGGTCCAGCAGGGCCTCCGCGAGCGGTGACCGGGCGCTGTTGCCGGTGCACACGAAGAGCACCTCGATGCGTCCCGGGGCCGGGCCGGCCGGCGCGGCGGGGTGGAGCGCGGGGTGGAGCGCGGCACCGGTGTCGCGCAGGCCGTCAGCGCATCGGTCCAGGTCGAGGCGATAGTAGGTGTCCCGGCCGTCGAGGCTGCTGCGCGCGCTGCGGACCAGCCCGCCGTCGCGCAGCAGCCGCAGGTGGTACGAGACCAGGTTCTGCGGTTCTCCGGTGCGCGCGGCGAGCTCGCGGACCCGGCGGTCGCTGGCGGCGAGCTCGGTCAGCAGCCGCCACCGCAGCGGGTGCGCGGCCAGCCGCACGAAGGGCGGGAGCCCTCCTCGACCCGTGGGCGACATGGCGGGGAGTATGCGCCTGCCGCCACCGATGCATCAAGCTCGTTTGATGGATTCCGCCGACGCCGGACTCAGACGGGCAGGACCGTGGGCACGATCATGGGCCGGCGCCGGTAGGTCTCCCCCACCCACTTCCCGACCACCCGCCGGACCGACTGCGCGATGCGGTGGGTGTCGGTGATCCCCTCGGCCTCGGTGCGCGAGAGCTCCATCTCGACGAGCGAGACGACGTCCTCGAGCGCCTTGGGGTCGTCGGAGAACCCGCGCCCGGAGATGCGCGGCGGGGCCACCGCCCGCCCGGTGGCGGCCTCGACCGCGACCGTGATGGCGATGAACCCGCCCTCGCCGAGCACCATGCGGTCCGACAGCGTCGACTCGCCGACGTCGCCGACCTGGTTGCCGTCGACGTAGACGTGGCCGACCTCGACCCGCCCGCTGATCGCGGCGCGGCCGTCGACGAGGTCGACGACGACGCCGTCCTCGGCGATGACGACGTTCTCCACCCCGGTGCGCCGGGCGATCTCGGCGTTGGCCCGCAGATGGCGCCACTCGCCGTGCACCGGCATGACGTTGCGCGGGCGCAGCGCGTTGTAGAGGAACAGCAGCTCGCCGGCCGACGCGTGGCCGGAGACGTGGACGCGGGCGACGCCGGAGTGCACGACCTCGGCGCCGAGGCGGGTCAGGCCGTTGATGACGGCGAACACGGCCGTCTCGTTGCCGGGGATGAGGCTCGAGAGCAGCACCACCGTGTCGCCGGGCACGATCGTGATCTGGCGGTGGTCGCCGCGGGCCATGCGCCCGAGCGCCGACAGCGGCTCGCCCTGCGAGCCCGTCGACACCAGCACGACGTCGCGCTCGGGCATCGCGAGGGCGTCGTCGAGGTCGACGAGCAGCCCCTCGGGCACGCGCAGCAGGCCGAGGTCGTTGGCGATGCCCATGTTGCGCACCATCGAGCGGCCCGTGAAGCAGACCTTGCGGCCGTGCTGCGCGGCGGCGTCGAGGATCTGCTGGACGCGGTGCACGTGGCTCGCGAAGCAGGCGACGATGAGGCGGCTCGGCGCCCGGCGGAACACGTCGTCGATCACCGGGGCGATGTCGCGCTCGGGGGTGACGAAGCCCGGGACCTCGGCGTTCGTCGAGTCGACGAGCAGCAGGTCGACGCCCTCGTCGCCCAGGCGCGAGAAGCCCGCGAGGTCGGTGAGGCGCCCGTCGAGGGGCAGCTGGTCGAGCTTGATGTCGCCGGTGTGCAGGACGGTGCCGCCGGGCGTGCGGACGGCGACGGCCAGCGCGTCGGGGATCGAGTGGTTGACCGCGAAGAACTCGCAGTCGAACGAGCCGTGGTGGTTGCGCTCGCCCTCGCGGACCTCGAGCAGGTGCGGGGTGAGCCGGTGCTCGCGGCACTTGGCCTCGACCAGCGCGAGCGTGAACCGCGAGCCCACCACGAGCAGGTCGGGGCGCTGGCGCAGCAGGAACGGCACGGCGCCGATGTGGTCCTCGTGCCCGTGGGTGAGGATCAGCGCGTCCACGTCGTCGAGGCGGTCCTCGACGGCGCGGAAGTCGGGCAGGATCAGGTCGACGCCGGGCGAGTCCTCGGACGGGAACAGCACGCCGCAGTCGACGATCAGCAGCCGGCCGCCGTACTCCAGCACGGTCATGTTGCGGCCGATCTCGCCGATGCCCCCGAGGGCGACGACGCGCAGCGCGCCGTCCGGCGTCGGCGGCGGGGTGCCCTCCGAGCCCGGGACCGACTGGGTCGGCACACCGGAGCCCTGCGCGCAGTCGTGGCTCGCGTGGTCGTGCTGCTGGGTCTGCTGGCCGCCGTCGGGGCGGCGGGCGGTGGAACGGCTCATCGGGTGGAACCGGGGACGGGGGTGGTGATCGGGGCCTCCTGGTGCGAGGGCGGGTGGGTCGAAGGATCGGGTGCGGCTACAGGCCGCGGTCGAGCGCCATCACGGTGGCGACGTCGGCCGGCTCGCCCTCGGGGTGCACGACGCACTCGTCGCGGCCGGCGGCGTGCAGCAGCAGCTCGCCGGGCTCCCCGGTGAGGATGACGGTGCGGGGGCCGGAGCGCACGGCGTGCTCCTCGCCGTCGGGGCGGCGCAGGGTGACGGCCACCGGGCTCGAGCGGTAGGTCAGGCGGCCCAGCAGGCCGACCATCCGCCAGATCGTGCGGTCGCGCGCCTCGTCCGGCGGACGCGGCGACCACCCGGCCTGGGCCCGGCGCACGTCCTCGTGGTGGATGAAGAACTCCTGGACGTCGACGGCGCGCAGCGGCGGCAGCGCCATCGGGCTCCAGAACGGCGGACCGGACCGCAGCGTCGCCACGAGCTCGCCGAAGTCGCCGCGGGCCACCGACGCCTGCACGTGCCCGGTCCAGCCCGCGAGCGGCGGGAGCAGGATGCCCGGCGCGGCGTCGGGACGGCGCTCCCGGGTGATCAGGTGCGCGAGCAGGTCGCGCGTGGTCCAGCCCCCGCAGAGCGTGGGCTCGTCGGGGCCGAGCCGCAGGAGCAGGTCGGCGAGATCGCGACGCTCGGCGTCGGCGATCTGGGCGGCACTCATGGGTCTCTCCTACCCGGACGCCACCCGGCTCAGCCCTCGGTGACGAACGGGCTGGCGGCGACCTCGGACCCGCTGGGCAGGCGGCGGATCTCGAAGTCGGCGAACACGTTGGGCACCTCGGCCTGGAGCACCTTCAGGCACGCGATCGCGAGGTCGCGGATCTCGACGTCCGCGTGCTCGCTCGCGCGCATCGCGATGAAGTGGCGCCAGGCCCGGTAGTTGCCGGTGACGACGATGCGGGTCTCGGTGGCGTTGGGCAGCACCGCGCGCGCGGCCTGGCGGGCCTGCTTGCGGCGCAGCGTGCGGTTGGGCTCGTCGGCGAAGCGCTCCTCGAGGCCCGCGAGGAGCTTCTCGTAGGAGGCGAGGGCCGCGGCGCTCGCCTCGGCGAACATCTGGTGCAGCTCGGGGTCGTCGGCGATGACGTCCGGCTCGACCATCGCCGCGTCCTTCTCGGGCACGTAGCGCTGCGAGAGCTGCGAGTACGAGAAGTGCCGGTGGCGGATCAGCTCGTGGGTGAGGCTGCGCGAGATGCCGGTCAGGTAGAAGCTGACCGTGCCGTGCTCGAGCACCGAGAGGTGCCCGACCTCGAGGATGTGCCGCAGGTAGCCGGCGTTGGTCGCCGTCGCGGGGTTCGGCTTGCTCCACGACTGGTAGCAGGCGCGCCCGGCGAACTCGGCGAGCGCCTGCCCGCCGTCGACGTCGGTCTCCCACGGGACCCCGGGCGGTGCGAAGAACTCGGTCTTCGCGATCAGCGTCACCTGAGGGGTCACGGTCTCGGGAGGCACGGGCCCACGGTACAAGCCGCCTCCGACGATGTTCGCTGACAGCATGATGACACCACGATGGTGGCGATCAGCGAGGTGTGGTGTCACAGTGGTGTCATGGACCTGACACCGTACGTCGCCTCCCTGCGCGACGACCTCGCCGCGGCCGCCGCGGTCGGCGACGAGGCCACGACCCGGGCGGGCTCCTCGCTCGCCGCCGCCCTCGAGCCGGCCGTCCGGCTGGCGCTCATGAACGCCCTGTCCGACCTCGCCGGCGAGGTCTCCGAGAAGCTCGGCGACCGCACGGTCTCGCTGCGCCTCTCCGGGCGCGAGGTCGACGTCGTCGTCGACCGCGACCCCGCCGGCGACCCCGGCGACTCCCCCGCCGACGGCTTCTTCGCCGGCCCGTCCTCGTCGCCGTTCGCCGGCGCGGCGGGCGGCGGCGCCGGGTCGCACCGCCACACCCCGCCGCCCCCGCCCGGCTTCCCCGGCTTCGGCGGCGGCCAGGGCTTCGGCGGGCAGGGCTTCGGGGGGCAGGGCGGCCCGGATGTCGGCGACATCTCGCGGATGACCCTGCGCCTGGTCGACCAGATCAAGGGCCAGGCCGAGAAGGCCGCCGCCTCGCAGGGGATGTCGCTGAACTCCTGGATCGGCCAGGCCGTCCAGGGCGCCCTCAAGGGCCAGTACGGCGGCCAGCGCGGGGGGCCGTGGGGCCCGAGCGGCGACCGGTCGTGGGACGAGAACTGGCGCAAGGGCTGGGACCAGGGCCGCCCGGAGCCGGGCGGCTCGCCGGGCGGGCCGGCCGACGAGGCGCCGCCGAAGGACACGCCGACCGACGGCGACCCCTCCGCGAAGGGCGACGACCGCCGCGACGACGACGGCGGCGGTGACGTGTCGGGCTGGGTGCGGGGATGAGCGCCCCGGCCCGCGAGGTCACCGGCACCGGGGCCGAGCCGGTGACCCTGGACCTCGCGATCGACGCGGGCACCGTGCGCGTGCACCTGGACCCGGACGCCACGGCGACCACGGTCGGGGTGCGCGTGGAGCCCGATCCCGACGCCCCTCCCGGGTGGCTGCGGGGGCTCTCGGGGCTGCTGGGCCTCCTCGGCGCCGACCGCGCGCCCACCTCGCCCGAGGAGCGCGCGGCCGCGGCCGTCGACGCCACCACGCTCGAGTGGGACGCCGAGCCCCGCCGCCTCACGGTGCGCGGTCCCGGCGACCTGGCGCTGCGCGGGGTCCCGCTCGCCGTGACGGTGCGGGCGCCACGCGGCACCACGCTGCGCCTGCGGGCCGGCGCCGCCCGCCTCCGCGTCGAGGGTCGTGCCGACGAGGTGTCCGTGCACGGCACCGGCGAGATCCACCTCGACGATGTCGCGGGGCGCACCGAGCTGCGCTGCGGGGCGGGCGAGGTGCGCATCGGCCGGCTCGAGGGCCCGCTGCGCATGCACGGCGGGGCGGGCGGCGTGCGCGTCGACCACGTCCTGGCGCCCGCGGAGATCCGCACCGGGGCGGGGCGGATCCGCCTCGGCGAGGTGCACGCCGACGTGGCGGTCCGCGCCGCGGCCGGCGACGTCCGGGTCGCCGACGCGGTGGCCGGCGAGCTCGAGCTCGGCACCGGGGTGGGCTCGCTGTGGGTGGGCGTGCACGCCGGGGTCGACGCGAAGGTGACGCTGCACGCCGCCGTCGGGCGCGTGCGCAGCGAGCTGCCGGTGCGCGCCGACCGGCCGGACGGGTCGGCGTCGGGCGGGACGGCGGGCACGCTGTCCGTCCGCGCCCGCACCGGGGCCGGCGACGTCACCGTCGCCACCGCGGAACCGCGCCCGGCGCTGGCGTCGTCCTGAGCCGCACGCGGTGCCGGGCCGGTACTGAGCCGGTACTGAGCCGGAACTGAGCGAAGGGCCCCTTCGGTCGACCAGTTCGACCGGAGGGGCCCTTCGCTCACGTCGTGGTGCCGCGCCGCCTCGTTGTCACGACACCTAGTCCGAGCGTGCCCCGGCCAGGGTGGCGCCGAGGACGTCGTGGTTGAGCTGCGCGATCGAGGCCAGCGGGATGCCCTTGGGGCACACCTCGTGGCAGGCGCCCACGTTCGTGCAGCCGCCGAAGTCCAGCTCGTCCTGGCGGGCGAGCATGTTGATCGCGCGGGTCTGGCGCTCGGGCTGGCCCTGCGGCAGCAGCCCGAGGTGGGTGACCTTGGCGGCGGTGAACAGCATCGAGCTGCCGTTCGGGCAGGCCGCGACGCACGCGCCGCAGCCGATGCAGGTGGCCGCGTCGAACGCGTCGTCCGCCGACACCTTGTCCACCGGGATCGCGTGCGCCTCGGGCGCCGAGCCGGTGTTGACCGAGATGTAGCCGCCCGACTTGATGATCTCGTCGAAGGCGCTGCGGTCCACCACGAGGTCCTTGACCACGGGGAACGCCCGGGCCCGCCACGGCTCGATGTCGATGGTGTCGCCGTCGGCGAAGTGCCGCATGTGGAGCTGGCACGTCGTCGTGTACTGCTGCGGGCCGTGCGCGTTGCCGTTGATGACCATGCCGCACGAGCCGCAGATGCCCTCGCGGCAGTCGTGGTCGAACGACACCGGGTCCTTGCCGTCGATCACGAGCTTCTCGTTGAGCACGTCGAGCATCTCGAGGAACGACATGTCCGGCTCGACGTCGTCGAGCACGTACTTCTGCATCTTGCCCTTGGCCTCGGGCGAGGCCTGCCGCCAGATGCGCAGGGTGAGCTTCACAGTCGGTACTCCGTAGTCGAAGCAGCTACTTGTAGCTGCGCTGGGTCGGGTGCACGTAGGAGAACTCGAGGTCCTCCTTGTGCAGCACCGGCCGCTGGTTGTCGCCGGCGTACTCCCACGCCGCGACGTACGAGAAGTTCTCGTCGTCGCGCTGGGCCTCGCCGTCCTCGGTCTGGGACTCGACGCGGAAGTGGCCGCCGCAGGACTCCTCGCGGTGCAGCGCGTCGATGCACATGAGCTCGGCGAGCTCCATGAAGTCGGCGACGCGGTTGGCCTTCTCCAGGGACTGGTTGAACCCGTCGCCGGTGCCGACGATCTTGACGTCGCGCCAGAACTCCTCGCGCAGCGAGGGCAGGCGGTCGAGCGCCTTCTCCAGGCCCTCCTTGCTGCGGGCCATGCCGCACTGGTCCCACACGAGCTGACCCAGCTCGCGGTGGAACGAGTCGACGGTGCGGTGACCGTTGGCCGAGAGCAGCTTGTCGATGCGCCCACGGGCGGCGTCGACGGCCTCCTGCACGGCCGGGTGGTCCTGCGGGACCTCGTCGAACGGGGCGTCGGCGAGGTAGTCGGCCACCGTCGTCGGGAGCACGAAGTACCCGTCGGACAGGCCCTGCATCAGCGCCGAGGCGCCGAGGCGGTTGGCGCCGTGGTCGGAGAAGTTGGCCTCGCCGCCCACGAACAGGCCCGGGATGGTGGAGCGCAGGTCGTAGTCGACCCAGAGCCCTCCCATCGTGTAGTGGATCGCCGGGTAGATGCGCATCGGCGTCTCGTAGGGGTCGTCCCCGGTGATGCGCTCGTACATCTCGAAGAGGTTGCCGTACTTGGCCTCGACGGCCGGCCGCCCGAGACGCTCGATGGCGTCCTTGAAGTCCAGGTACACGCCGAGCCCGCTGGGGCCGACCCCGTGCTCCGCGTCGCACATGTTCTTCGCGGCGCGCGACGCGATGTCGCGCGGGACGAGGTTGCCGAACGCCGGGTACTGGCGCTCGAGGTAGTAGTCGCGCTCGTCCTCGGGGATGTCGTTGGGGTCACGGTCGTCGCCGCGCTCCTTGGGCACCCACACGCGGCCGTCGTTGCGCAGCGACTCCGACATCAGGGTCAGCTTCGACTGGTACTCGCCGGAGACCGGGATGCAGGTCGGGTGGATCTGCGTGTAGCAGGGGTTCGCGAACAGCGCGCCCCGCTTGTGCGCCCGCCACGCCGCGGTGACGTTCGAGCCCTTGGCGTTCGTCGACAGGTAGTAGACGTTGCCGTAGCCGCCCGAGCACAGGATGACGACGTCGGCGAGGTGCGTGTCGAGCTCGCCGGTGAACAGGTTGCGCGTGACGATGCCGCGCGCCTTCCCGTCGACGACGATCAGGTCGAGCATCTCGGTGCGCGGGTGCACCTCGACGGTGCCGGCGTGCACCTGGCGCTCGAGGGCCTGGTACGCGCCGAGCAGCAGCTGCTGGCCCGTCTGGCCGCGCGCGTAGAAGGTGCGGGACACCTGCGTGCCGCCGAACGAGCGCGTGTCGAGCAGACCCGAGTACTCGCGGGCGAACGGGACGCCCTGGGCGACGCACTGGTCGATGATGTTGAGGCTGACCTCGGCCAGGCGGTGCACGTTCGACTCGCGCGAGCGGAAGTCGCCGCCCTTGACCGTGTCGTAGAACAGCCGGTGGATCGAGTCGCCGTCGTAGCGGTAGTTCTTGGCGGCGTTGATCCCGCCCTGGGCGGCGATCGAGTGCGCGCGCCGCGGGCTGTCCTGGTAGCAGAACGACTTCACGTGGTAGCCGGCCTCGCCGAGCGTCGCGGCGGCCGCGGCGCCGGCGAGGCCGGTGCCCACGACGATGACGCTCATCTTGCGGCGGTTGGCCGGGTTGACCAGGCGCGCGGAGAACTTGCGGTCGCTCCACCGGTCGGCGATGGGGCTGTCGGGGGCGCGGGTGTCGGCGATGGGGTCGCCGAGCACGTAGCGGCCCTCGCCCTGGACGGCCGTCGGTTCCTGATGCAGTTCAGACATGGTCACCTCACCAGACCGAACATCACGGACAGCGGGACGATCGCGAAGCCGATCGTGATCACCGCTGCCACGACGAAGGCAAAGGTCTTGAGCGCGTTCTGCTTCAGCGCGCTGTTCGCGCCGAAGGTCTGGATGGCCGACCAGAGGCCGTGCCGGATGTGGAAGCCCAGGGCCACCACCGCGAGGACGTAGAACAGGGACACGTACCAGCGGTCGAAGCTCGCGACGAGCTTCATGTAGGCGCTCTCGTCACCACCGAGCGGGTTCACCGTGCCGGTGGTCAGGTCGAGGATGTGCCAGACGAGGAACAGGAAGATGATCACCCCGCCCCACCGCATCGTGCGGGCGGCGTAGCTGCCCTCCCAGCGCTGCCGGTGCTGGTACCCGATCGGGCGGGCCTTCTTCGCCTTGTACCAGAGCGAGAACGCGGCCCACATGTGCAGCACCAGGCTCGCGAGCAGGACGACGCGCAGGATCCAGAGGACGCCCTCGTACCCGAAGATCGCCTCGCCGATCTCGCGCAGGTGCTGCGCGTAGGCGTCGAACGACTCGATGCCGAAGAAGACCTTGAGGTTCCCGAGCATGTGGGCGATGACGTACAGCAGGAAGACGGCGCCGGTGGTGGCGATGACCGTCTTCTTGCCGACCGAGGTGCCCCACGTCCTCGAGACGATGTTGCGCTGCGGGGTGATGACCACGTGAAGACGGTAAGTCGCCACATCACGAAGCGCTAATGCATGCAAGACGGTCATGCCATAGCTTGGAGCTATGGCGATGACCATCAAACAGCTCAGCTACTTCCTCGCTGTGGTGGACACCGGCCGATTCACGCAGGCAGCGGCGCTGTGCCGTGTCGCGCAGCCGACGCTCAGCAAGCAGATCCGCAGCCTGGAGGAGGACCTCGGCGAGACGTTGCTCACGCGCGGTCACGACAACGTCACACCGACGGCGGCGGGCGAGGCGCTGCTGCCGCTCGCCCGGCGCATCGTCGCGGACTCCGAGACGGCCCGGATGGAGATCGCCGAGCTGGCCGGGCTGCGCCGGGGGCGGCTGCGCCTCGGGGCGACGCCGAGCCTGTGCGTCAGCGTGGTCGCCGACGTGCTCGAGGTGTTCCACGGCCGCTACCCCGGCATCGCCATCCAGATCTCCGAGGGCGGCTCGCAGGACCTCGTCGCCGACCTCCAGCGCGGCCAGCTCGACGTCGCCCTCGTCATCGACCGCACCGACCCGGGCGGCGACCTGGCGCTGACCCCCGTGCTGCGCGAGGAGCTCGTCGTGGTCACCGCGCGTAGCGGGCCGGACCTCGGCGAGCACATCGGCATCGCCGACCTCGCCGCGCACCCGCTCGTCGTCCCCCGGCCCGGCTACGAGCTGCGCGAGGTCACCCTCGCGGCCTGCGCGGCCGCCGGCGTCACCCCGCGGATCGCCGTCGAGGGCGGCGAGATGGACGCCGTGCTGCGCATGGTGGAGCGCGGGCTGGGCGTGGCCATCGTGCCGAGCCTCGTGCTGGCCGGGCACCCGTCGCTGCGCGCCACCCGCCTCGACGGCGGGGCCTGGAGCCACCGGACCATCTCGCTGGCGCACCGCACCGACGTCGCCCCGACCCGCGCCGCCCAGGCCTTCCGCGAGGACCTCCTCGCCGTGCTCGCCCGCACCTCGCGCACCGGGCACCTGCCCCCGGGCGTGCGCTACGTCCATCCCCCGACGTTGTCGGCCTGAGCCTTGACGGCCTGGCCCAGGGCGGCCGCGAGGTCGCCGCCGCCGTCGACGAGCACGCCCTCGAGGTCGAGCCACGCGGCCATGGTGGCCAGCTCGGCGGCGAGCTCGGCGGCCACCCGGCCCTCGTCGGGGAGGTCCGCGCCGTCCTCGAGGAACGCGCCGGGCACCCGGAGGAGCCCCATGGCCCGGTCCGCCTTGAGGTCGACGCGGGCCACCAGCCGGCCGTCGAGCAGGAACGGGAAGACGTAGTACCCGTGCGTGCGCTTCTCGGCCGGCGTGTAGATGCCGATGCGGTAGTGGAAGCCGAACAGGCGCAGCGTGCGCGCCCGGAACCAGATGAGCGGGTCGAACGGGGCCAGCAGCGCGCGCCCGCTGATCCGGCGCGGGACCCGGAGATCGGGCGTGCGGTAGGCCGGCGCGGACCAGCCCTCCACCGCGACGGGCACCAGCTCGCCGGCGTCGACGAGCTCGGCGACCGCCGCCCGGCTCTCGGCCGGCGGGAGGCGGTGGTGGTCGCGCAGGTCGGGCTCGGTGGCGACGCCCAGCACCGCGGCGGCGCGGCGGATCAGCTCGCGCATCGACTCGTCGCGCGCGGGACGGCGGGCGTGGACCTCGGGCGGGAGCACGCGCTCGCTGAGCTCGTAGACGCGCCGGAAGCCCCGCCGCGTGCCGGTGGTCAGCTCGCCGATCGCGAAGAGGTGCTCGCAGGCCACCTTGACGTCGGAGCGCTGCCACCAGCCGCCGTAGGCCCGGGCCCGCCGGTCTCCCCCGCTGCCCAGCACCTTCTCGACCTCGCCGGCCTCGAGCGGACCGTGCTCGGCGATCACCCCGAGCACCACGTCGAGGACGTCGGGATGGTGCTCGAGCGCGCCGGCGAGCCAGCGGGCGTGCTTCGCCTCGTTGTCGCGCATCCGCCAGCGGAACAGCGGCCAGTCCGCCATCGGCAGCAGGCTCGCCTCGTGCACCCAGAACTCGACCATGGTGCGGCGCCGCGCCTGGGCGGGCGTCTGCGGCCAGGCGAGCGCGTCGAGGGCGTCGCGGTCGTAGGGGCCCAGGCGGGCGAACAGCGGCGCGTAGTGCGCCCGCACGGCGACGTTGACCGAGTCGAGCTGGAGCAGCCCGAGCCGCTCGACCTCCGCCGCGATCGTGCGCCGCGACGGCCGCCCGCGCCGCGCCGTCCCGCCGAACCCCTGCGCGGCCACCGCCGCACGCCGGGCCTGCGCCGCCGACATCGTCTCCACGCACCCGATCCTGCCCGAGGGGTCCGACAGCGAGCCGGGACGCGCTCGCTCGTGGAGATCAGGGGCACGCCGTCCACGTCGTGGTGGCCGCCGGGGTGCACCGGGCGCTCCTGATCTCCGCGCTGCCGGCGCCGGCCACGCCCCCGAGCACGCGGAAGAAACCGCCCCACACCGGCGTTGACCAGGAAAAAGGAGATGAGGAGGACCCATGGTCGGGGACCGTGTGGAGATCGTCGTCGACGCCGGTGGCGCGACGCGGACGTGGGAGGTCGAGGCCACGAAGGCCGGGCGGCGCGTGGACATCGCGCACGGCCGCGGCGTGGTGGAGGTCAGCGAGGTGACGCGCGGCGGGACGCCGGTGCGCACCGCGAGGTTCATGTCCTCGCGGGTGCTCGCGCTCGTCGAGCACCCGGCCGGGCAGGCCCGGCTCGCCGACGACGAGCCGCCGGCGCTGCCGCTGCCGCGACCGGCCTGAGCCCGGTCCCGCGGGACACCCCGTGACCGGGCGGGCACGGGCGGCGATCGTGCTGGTCAGCGCGAGATCCCTGCCGCAGGATCCGGACCCGTGGCCCCCTCGATCACGGACATGATCGCTGCCGCGCGGCGGCCCCCCGACGCCGTCCTCGACCACGTCGGGTCGGGCAGCCAGATCGTCGTGAACTCGTCCAACGGCGAGCCGGCGACCGTGCTCGACGCCCTCGAGGCCGGCGGCGACCGCCTGGACGGGGTGCGGCTGCACCAGATGCTCGCGGCCCGGCCGCGGGCGTCGATCGAGGGCAAGGTCCCGGGCCTGCGGCACGTGTCGTGGTTCCTGTCGCCCGCGACGCGCGAGGCGTTCCGCGCCGGGCACTGCGACCTGGTGCCCAACAACTTCAGCGACGTGCCACGCCTGATGCGCCGCACCGTCCGGCCCGACCTCGTCATCGCCTCGGTGTCACCGCCGGACCGGCACGGCTGGTTCTCGCTGGGCACCGACGCCGGGTACACGGCGGCGTTCATCGGCGAGGTGCCGTTCTTCGTCGAGGTCAACGCGCAGATGCCGCGCACCTTCGGCGGCAACCAGCTCCACATCACCGACGTCGTCGGCTGGTGCGAGGCGGACCGGCCGATGGTGGAGCTCCCGCCGCCGGCCGTGACGGACCGGGACCGGGCGATCGCCGCCCTCGTCGCCGAGCGCATCCCGGACGGGGCGACGCTGCAGATCGGCATCGGCGCGGTGCCGGACATGGTGCTGGCCAGCCTGCGCGACCACCGCGAGCTGGGCGTGCACTCCGAGATCTTCGGCACCGGCTTCGTGGACCTCGTCGAGGCCGGCGCCGTCACCGGGACCCGCAAGGCCACCCACCGCAGCAAGATCGTCACGACGGCGTCACTGGGCACCCGGCGGCTCTACGACTTCGTCGCCGACAACGCCGGCGTCGAGTACCACCCCGTCGACCACACCAACGACCCGTGGAACATCGCCCGCGAACCGCTGATCCGCTCGGTGAACGCCACCCTCGAGGTGGACTTCCTCGGGCAGTGCGCCTCGGAGTCGCTGGGCAGCCAGTACTTCTCGTCCTCGGGCGGTCAGCCCGACTTCGCCCGCGGCGCGATCATGTCCGAGCACGGCGCCGCGTTCATCGTCCTGCACTCGGCGACCCACGACGACACCGTGTCCCGCATCGTCCCCCAGCTGCAGCCCGGCGCCGCGGTCACGACGTTCAAGAACATCGTCGACCACGTCGTCACCGAGTACGGGGTCGCCGAGCTGCGCGGCGCCTCGATCGCGGAGCGCACCACGCGCCTCATCGCGATCGCGCACCCGCACTTCCGCGACGAGCTCACCGCGCAGGCCCGGACGCTGGGGTACCTGTGAGCGGCCCCGGGACCTCCGAACCGGCCTGCGTGCCGCTCTCCGCCGAGGACCGCGCGATCCTCGACCTCGAGTGCGCCACCGTCGTCGGCCACGTCCTGCACATGGCGATGCTCGAGGGTCCGTGGGTGACGGCCGCCGCGCTGCGCGCGCACATCGCCACCCGCCTGCCCGCGGCGCCCGAGCTGCGCTACCGCCTCGACGAGCGCGACGGCGCGCCCGTCTGGGTGCCCGACGCCGAGCTCGACCTCGCCCGCCACGTCGTCGACGCCCCCGACGGGCCGTACGACGAGGGCGCCCTGCGCGCGCTGGTGGCCCGCCGGTTCGCCCAGCACCTCGACCGGTCCCGCCCCCTGTGGTCGCTCGACGTGGCTCCGCTGGCGGGCGGGGGCACGGCGCTGCTCTGGCGCGTCCACCACGCCCTCGCCGACGGGGCGACGATGACGCGGCTGTCGCACACGGTGCTCTACGACGAGGCGCCGACCGACCCCGCCACGGGGACGGCGGTCTCCCCGCCCGCGACCGTCCGGGCCGACCACGAGCGCCGCCGGGCCCACCTCATGGGCGTCATCGAGCGCGAGTTCACGGTCGGCCCCGCGCACTCGCCGTTCGACGGCGAGCTCTCGACCCGCCGCGACGTCGCGTTCGTCGACACCGACCTCGCCGCCCTGCACGCCGCCGCCCGCTCGGCCGGGGCGACGGTCAACGACGCCTTCCTCGCGGTGCTGGCGGGCGGGCTGCGCCGCTGGGTCGACCACCACGCGGGCACGGTGACCGACCTGCGGGTCCGGGTCCCCGTCAGCCTGCCCCGCGAGGACCCGTCGCAGGCCAACCGCGACTCGGCGTTCGACCTGCCGCTGCCGGTGCACGTCGTCGACCCGCTCGAGCGCCTGCGCGCCGTCCACGAGCTGACCACCGCCCGCAAGGACGCCCGCGACGCCGCCCGGCTCGACGACCTGCTGCACCGCCTGGCCGAGGTCTCCCCGCCGCTGCGCCGCGTCTGCGACCGGCTGCGGGCCACCGCCCGCGCGTTCACCGTCAGCGTCTCGAACGTGCCCGGGCCGCGGACGCCGGTCGCGGTGCTCGGCCGCCGGGTGCGCGCGACCTGGCCGCTCGCCGAGATCGGGTTCCACCACGCGCTGCGGGTCACCGCGGCGTCGATGGTCGACGTGCTGTCGTTCGGGATCACCGTCGACCCGGGTCTCGTGCCCGGCGTCGACGTCCTCGCCGACGGCCTGCGCGCCGAGGCCGAGCTGCTCGTGACGGCCGCTCAGACCAGCCCGGCCAGCCGGGCGGCGACCTCCCGGTAGCGGCTCACGGCCACCAGGTGGATGCCGTCGACCCCGGCGTCGCGCAGGGCGAGGGCGTGCTCGACCGCGGGGTCGACGCCGGCGGTCTCGTCGGCCTCCAGCGCGTCGACGAGGTGGTCGGGCAGCGCGAGGTCCATGCCCTCGGCGACGCCCCGGGCCATGCGCGGCCCGGTCGGCACGAGCACGCCCGCGCGGACCGGGCGGCCCAGGTCGGTGTGCCGCTCGCGCCAGTCGGCCACCGCGGGCACCGAGAACGTCGGCGCGAGCCAGACCACGTCCGCGTCGCGCTTCCACGCCGGCAGGTCCCGGCCCGGCGCCGCGACCACGCCGACCCGCAGGGTGACCCCGTGCTCGTCGGCCAGGGCGCGGGCCTCGCGGAGCATGGCGCCGACGGTCAGGGGCCCGTCCTCGGCGTCCTCGTCCGGGCGGTCGCCGCGCAGCAGCAGGACCTCGTGCACACCGAGGGCGAGCAGGCCGAGCAGGTCGCGGCGCAGGCCCAGGGTGTTCCGGTCGCGGGCGTTGAGCACCGCGACCGCCTCGTGGCCGCGCCGGCGCACCTCGCCCGCGACGACGAGCCCGGCCACCGCGGCCCGCGCGGTCGCGTTGTCGGGCACGAGGAACCGCGCGGCGACCGGCGCGAGCGCGTCGAGCTGGCGGTGGACGGGCCCGAGGTCCGGGCGATGCGGGACGTCGAGCTCGGCGGTGATGTCCAGGGCGGTCACGAGACCTCGGTCAGGGCTCCGCTGTCGACGTCGTAGACGAACCCGCGCACGGCGTCGGTGTGCACGAGGAACGGGCTGGAGCGCACCGCGGCGAGCGAGTCGCGGACGTCCTGCTCGGTGTCGCGGAACGTGCCCGGCGCCCAGGTGGGCCGCCGGCCGGTCTCCGACTCGAGCTCGGCGACGAAGTCCTCGTCGGTGAACGTGGCCATGCCGCACTTCGTGTGGTGCAGCAGCACCACCTCGCGGGTCGCAAGCTTGCGCTGGCTCACCGCGAGCGAGCGCAGCACGTCGTCGGTCACCACGCCGCCCGCGTTGCGGATGACGTGCGCCTCGCCGTCCCCGAGCCCCAGCACGCGGTAGACGTCGAGGCGCGCGTCCATGCAGGCCACGACGGCCACGCCGCGCGAGGGCGGTCCGGGCAGGCCGGGCTTGTCGAAGCCCGCCGCGAAGCTCTCGTTGGCCGCCAGCATCTCGTCGGTCGCCGTCATGCCCCCGATCCTGGCGAGACCCCTCCCGCCGCGCATCGCGGGGTGATCCGGATCCCTAGGCTGGGGGCATGGCGCTCGCCTCCGTACGCCTCGCCACCGCCGAGGACGCCGCGGCCGTCGCGCACGTCCAGCGCACGGTGTGGACCTCGGCCTACGCCGAGCTGCTGCCGGCTGGCGCGGTGGCGGGCTTCGACGACGCCGCGGTCGCGGCGGGGTGGGCGGGCCCGATCGCGGCGGGGGCGGTGTGGGTCGCGACCGAGGGCGACGCGCTGGTCGGCTTCTGCGCGGCGGGCCCTGCCGCGCCCGACGACCTCGCCGACGCCGCGGGCGCCGTCCCCGACGACGTGTCCTCGGTGGCGGCGGTCGCGGCCCTGCTCGTCGAGCCACGGTGGGGACGGCGCGGGCACGGCGGTCGCCTACTGGTCGAGGCGGCGACGGGCCTGCGGGCGGCGGGGGCGACGCGCGCCATCGCCTGGGTGCCCGAGCGCGACACCGCCTCGCGGCGCTTCTACGAGCGCGCGGGCTGGGACCCCGACGGCACCGTGCGCACCCTCGACGCCGGCGGGCGCCCGCTGCGCGAGATCCGGGTGGCCGGCCCGCTGGACCTCGAGTTCCGCCCCGAGCCCTCGCTCGACGATCTCGATCTCCCCCTGCTGACCTGACCGTCCGCCCGCGAAGGAGCGCCCGTGCTGATCGTCTACGGCTTCACCCGCGTCGCCGTGGTGGTGCGCCGCTGGTTCGAGATCTCCCCCGAGGCGGTGATGGAGCACGGCGCCCGCGTGGAGCTGCGCCTGCTCACCCCGCAGGAGCACCGGGGCAGCGAGTCGGCCGCCCAGCCCACGGTCGTCGACGAGGCGTTCTGGCGCGCCGACCTGTTCACCCGGCTCGACCGGCCCGCCGACTCGTGGTCCGCCGCCCACTTCCACCCGTACTTCGACGGCGACGAGCCCTCCGACCGTGTCTGGTCGACCGAGCTCACCGCCGACCCGTGGGGCTGGCTCGCGGCGCAGCTCGACGACGTCGGGGCCCTGCTCGAGGGCGCCGGACGCGACCGGGCCCTCGCCGCCGACGACGTCGACGAGATCCGCGCGGCCGTCCCGCAGATCGTGGCCGCGGCCCGCACGTTCAGCCCGGAGGAGCGGATGTCGCGCGACGAGGACTTCCGCCTCACCAGGGACGCCGCGGAGCGCGTGCGGCGGATGATCGCGCTGATCCCGGACGGCGTCGAGGTCGACCGCGAGTACCTGCGGCCGTGGGTCGAGCAGCCCTAGGGGATCGGGCTCAGTCGAGATCCAGGAGTGCCTCGAGGCCGACGGTCACGCCGGGGTGCCCGGCGACCCCGCGGCACGCGAGCAGCACGCCCGGCATGAACGAGCTGCGGTGCAGGGAGTCGTGCCGGATGGTGAAGGTCTCACCCTCGGTGCCCAGCAGGACCTCCTGGTGCGCCACCAGGCCCGCCATGCGCACCGCGTGCACGGGGATGCCGTCGACCCGGGCGCCGCGCGCGCCGTCGGGGTCGTGGGTGGTCGCGTCCGGGCCGGGCCCGAGACCCGCCTCGGCGCGGGCGGCGGCGATCATCTGCGCCGTGCGCGTGGCGGTGCCCGACGGGGCGTCGGCCTTCTTCGGATGGTGCAGCTCGATCACCTCGACCGAGTCGAAGAACCGCGCCGCCTGCGCCGCGAAGCGCATCATCAGCACCGCGCCGATCCCGAAGTTCGGGACGACGAGCACGGCCTGCCCGGGCTGCAGGCGCCCGCGGACGTCGTCGAGCAGGTCCTGGCCGACCCCGCTCGTGCCGACGACGACGTGCAGGCCGGCGTCGACGCACCAGCGCAAGTTGTCGGCCACCGCCGACGGGTGGGTGAAGTCGACGACGACGTCGGCCTCCCGGAGCGGGTCGCGCGCGTCGTCCACGTCCACCCGGGCGACCAGCTCGAGGTCGTCGGCCCCCTCGACCGCGGCGCACGCCTCGGAACCCATGCGCCCCTGGGCGCCCAGCACGCCGACGCGGATCAACTCTCCACCATCTCCCGCACCTCGTCCGGCAGTTCGTCGACGTCACCGTAGGGGCCGACGACCGCGGCCGTGCGGGGCCCGGTGAGCAGCGAGGACGCCAGCGCGGCCACGTCGCCCGCCCCGACCGCGTCGATGCGCTCGAGCGTGGTCGCGAGGTCGGTGGCCCGGTCGAGGCCGCCGTGGTCGAGCTCGCGGCGCCCGAGGCGCGTCATGCGCGACGACGTGTCCTCGAGGCCGAGCACCAGCTCGCCGCGCAGCTGGCCGCGCGCGCGGACCAGCTCGGCCTCGCTGATGCCGTGGGTGGCGAGGTCGCCGAGCTCGTCGCGCACCACCGCCGCCGCGGCCCCGAGACGCTCGGGCGCGCAGCCCACGTAGACCGCGAGCGCGCCCGCGTCGGTGTAGCCCGTGGTCGACGAGTAGACGGAGTAGGCGAGCCCGCGCTGCTCGCGGACCTGCTGGAACAGCCGCGAGCTCATGCCGCCGCCGAGCACGGTGGACAGCACCTGCAGCGCGGGCCAGCGCTCGTCGGCGCGGCGCAGCGACGGCACGCCGAGCATGAGGTGGGCCTGCTCGGTGTCCTCGTCGCGCACCGAGAGGCGCTCGCCGGGCACGCCGGGCGCGTCCCCGTCGGCCCGGCGGTGCCAGGGCTCGGACGACCCGTCGAGGCGCGACCCGTAGGCCGCCTCCACCGCCGCCAGCACCTCGGCGTGCGCGACGTTGCCCGCGACGGCGAGCACCGAGCGGGCGGGGACGTAGTGACGCGCGTGGAAGTCGGCGAGCCGGTCGCGGGTCATGCCCGTCACCGACTCCTCGGTGCCGATGACCGGCAGGCCGAGCGGGTGCGCACCGAACAGCAGCGCGTCGAAGTCGTCGGCGAGCAGGTCCTCGGGATCCTCGTCGCGCCCGGCGATCTCGGAGAGCACGACGTCGCGCTCGAGCTCGACGTCGGCCGCCGCCATCACGGCGTCGAGCACGACGTCGCCCAGCACGTCGACCGCGAGCGGCATGTCGCGGTCGAGCACGTGGGCGTAGAAGCAGGTGTGCTCCTTGCCGGTGAACGCGTTGAGGTCGCCGCCGACGGCGTCGATCTCCTCCGCGATCGCCCGTGCCGAGCGGCGCCGCGTGCCCTTGAACAGCAGGTGCTCGAGGTAGTGCGCGGCGCCGTGCGTGCCGGCGCCGAGGGCGGGCTCGTCGCGCGAGCCGACCTCGACCCACAGCCCCACCGACGCCGAGCGCGCCCCGGCGACGTGCTCGGTCACCACCCGCAGGCCCCCGGGCAGCACGGTGCGTGCCACGCCGGGGGCCGGGTGCTGTGTCGGCGCGGTCAGGTCGGTGCTGGGGAGAGCCGTCACTCCTGCGACGAGCCCCCGATGGCGCCGGTGACCGCGCCGGAGGTGGCGGGAGCGGCCTCGGCCGACCCGTTCGACCCGGCGGCCTCCGCCGGGGCGTCGGCGGGGGCCTCGGCCGCGTCCTCCTCCTTGACCGGGATGAGGCTGATCTTGCCGCGGTTGTCGATGTCGGTGATCTCGACGCGCAGCTTGTCGCCGACGTTGACGACGTCCTCGACCTTGCCGATGCGCTTGCCGCCGCCCAGCTTCGAGATGTGGACGAGGCCGTCGCGGCCCGGCAGCAGCGAGACGAAGGCACCGAAGGCGGCGGTCTTGACGACCGTGCCCAGGAACCGCTCGCCGATCTTCGGCAGCTGCGGGTTGGCGATGGCGTTGATCCTGTCGATCGCGGCCTGGGCGCTCGGCCCGTCGGCGGCACCGACGTAGATCGTGCCGTCGTCCTCGATGGAGATGTCGGCGCCGGTCTCCTCGGTGATCGAGTTGATCATCTTGCCCTTCGGGCCGATGACCTCGCCGATCTTGTCGACCGGCACCTTCACCGTGGTGATGCGCGGCGCGAACTCGCTCATCTCGTCGGGGGCGTCGATGGCCTCGGCCATGACGTCGAGGATCGCGAGGCGGGCCCCGCGGGCCTGGGTCAGCGCCCGGCCGAGCACCTCGGACGGGATGCCGTCGAGCTTCGTGTCGAGCTGCAGCGCCGTCACGAAGTCCTTGGTGCCGGCGACCTTGAAGTCCATGTCACCGAACGCGTCCTCGGCGCCGAGGATGTCGGTGAGGGCGACGAAGGTCTCCTTGCCGTCGACCTCGCCCGAGACGAGGCCCATGGCGATGCCGGCCACCGGCGCCTTGAGCGGCACACCGGCGTTGAGCAGCGACATCGTCGAGGCGCAGACCGAGCCCATGGACGTCGAGCCGTTGGAGCCCAGCGCCTCGGAGACCTGGCGGATCGCGTAGGGGAACTCCTCGCGCGTCGGCAGCACGGGCACGAGCGCCCGCTCGGCCAGCGCGCCGTGGCCGATCTCGCGGCGCTTCGGCGAGCCCACGCGGCCGGTCTCGCCGGTGGAGAACGGCGGGAAGTTGTAGTGGTGCATGTACCGCTTGGTCGTCTCCGGGCCGAGCGAGTCGATCGTCTGCTCGAGCCGGAGCATGTTCAGCGTGGTGACGCCCAGGATCTGGGTCTCGCCGCGCTCGAACAGCGCCGAGCCGTGCGCCCGCGGGATGACCTCGACCTCGGCGGCCAGCGGACGGATGTCCGTGGTGCCGCGGCCGTCGATGCGGAAGCCGTCGGAGAGGATCCGCTGGCGGACCGTCTTCTTGGTCAGCGAGCGGAACGCCTCGCCGATCTCCTTCTCGCGGCCCTCGAACTTGCCGGAGAGCTCGGAGACCAAGCGGTCCTTGATGGCGTCCTGGGCCTCGTCGCGGTCCTGCTTGCCGGTGATCGAGAAGGTCTCGTCGAGGTCGGAGCCGACCGCGCTCTCGACCGCCGAGTAGACGTCGTCCTGGTACGGCGGGAAGGTCGGGTAGTCCTTCGTCGTCACACCGGTCGCGGTGTAGAGCTCCTTCTGCGCCTCGCAGAGGGTGCGGATGAACGGCTTGGCCGCCTCCATGCCCGCCGCGACGATGTCCTCGGTGGGCGCCTGGGCGCCCTCGCCGATGAGCTTCCACGCGTGGTCGGTGGCCTCGGCCTCGACCATGGCGATGGCGACGTCGGAGCCGTCCGAGGTGACCGAGCCGGCGATGACCATGTCGAAGACGGCGCCCTCGAGCTGCTCCCACGTCGGGAAGGCCACCCACTGGCCGTTGATCAGCGCGACGCGCGTCGCGCCGATCGGGCCGTCGAAGGGCAGGCCCGAGATCTGGGTGGACGCCGACGCCGCGTTGATCGCGAGGACGTCGTAGGGGTCCTTCGGGTCCAGGCTCTGGACCGTGATGACGACCTGGACCTCGTTGCGCAGGCCGCCGGTGAAGGTCGGGCGCAGCGGGCGGTCGATGAGCCGGCAGGTGAGGATCGCGTCGGTCGACGGGCGGCCCTCACGCCGGAAGAACGAGCCGGGGATCCGGCCCGCGGCGTACATGCGCTCCTCGACGTCCACCGTCAGCGGGAAGAAGTCGAAGTTGTCCTTCGGCCGCTTCGACGCGGTCGTCGCGGACAGCAGCATCGTGTCGTCGTCCAGGTAGGCGACGACGGCGCCGGCCGCCTGGCGGGCCAGGCGGCCCGTCTCGAAGCGGACGGTGCGGGTGCCGTAGGCACCGTTGTCCAGGACCGCGGTGGTCTCGTGGACACCCGAGTCTGTCTCGGTCATGAAGGGTTCTCCTCTGCGGGGCCCCTACCGCGCCCCGACCACGGCGGTCACGCCACGCGGCCGGTCTTCGATCGAAGCCCGGGGACGCCGGTGCGTCCCAGGGCCACTACCGAGGACCGGACGACGCGCGGGCATCCCGGTGACGTGGCGGGTGGCGGCGGGGCCGGATACGGGTTCTGCGCACGCCACCGCGCCGACCGGCGACTCGGCCGGCCGGCGCGGGGCGTGCGCGGGGTTCAGGGTCGCCTCGTCAGCGGCGCAGCCCCAGCCGCTCGATGAGCGAGCGGTAGCGGGCCACGTCGACGGAGGCGACGTACTTCAGCAGGCGACGACGACGCCCCACCAGCAGCAGCAGTCCGCGGCGGGAGTGGTGGTCGTGCTTGTGCATCTTGAGGTGCTCGGTGAGCCGCACGATGCGCTGCGTGAGCAGCGCGACCTGCGCCTCGGGCGACCCGGTGTCCGTCTCGTGGACGCCGTACTCGGTGAGGGTCGCCTTCTTCTGCTCGGTGGTCAGTGCCACGGGGTGGTGCTCCAGTCTGCTGTCGTCGGTGCCGTGAGCATGGGCGGCGCCCACCACACCCCGCCGTGACGAGGAGCTGATCGCGGACGACGCACTCGCGGGGGTCCGGACCTGGTGTCGAGATCGGGGCCGGTCCACCCGCCGCCCGGCCACCACGGACCGCAGCCAGGCGAAACAACTCCCAGTGTAGCGACGGGCCCGTCAGCGGCCCGGCTCGGGTGCCTCGCTGCGTGCCGCCTGCCGGAGCAGGCCCGCGAGGGAGGGGAAGCCGCGGTCGAGGGTGTCGGCCGCACGCGCCAGCTCGTCGGGACCGGCGACCGTGCGCAGCAGGTCGTAGGAGCCGGTCGCGCTCGTCGGGGCACGCGGCTCGGCCGCCCGGACGTCGGCGAGGAGACGCTCGACGGCGGCGGGGTCGGCGGTGGGATCGGCGGTGGGATCGGCGGCGGGCCCGGTCACCGCCTGCTCGAGCAGCACGAGCCGGCCGAGCACCGCCGGGGTCCCGATCTTCACCCGCCGCCCGCTCATGAGCTGCGAGAGCATCGGCGAGCTGATGCCCAGCGCCGCCGCCAGCGCCGCCTGCGAGATGTCGAGGGCGCCCAGGAGGCGCCGCAGCCGGTCGCCCAGGGGCTCGCCGTAGAACCGGCGCTGCAGCTCGCGGTTGCGCCGCACCGTCTCCGCGGCTTCCGATGGGCCCACGCGGCGAGCGTGGCAGCCGGCGCACCGCGGTGGTGGCCGTTCCGGAGAACTCAGAGGCCCAGGACCTCGCGGGTCCGGGCGACGTCGCCGTCCATCGCGGCGATGAGCTCCTCGATGCCGTCGAAGCGGTCCATGCCACGCAGCCGCTCGACGAAGTCGACCCCGACGCGGGCGCCGTAGAGGTCCTCGTCGTGGTCGAGCACGTACGCCTCGACGGTGCGGTGACGCCCCGAGAACGTCGGGTTGGTGCCCACCGATGTCGCCGCGGGCCGGACCTCGCCGCGGTGGTGGAACCAGCACGCGTACACCCCGTCGGCCGGGATCGCCGCGTGCTCGCCGCAGTCGACGTTGGCCGTCGGGTAGCCCAGCTCCCGGCCGCGCTGGTCGCCGCGGACGACGACGCCCTCCAGGCGGTGCGGGCGCCCCAGGGCCTCCGCGGCCGCGCGGACGTCGCCGGCGGCGATGCTCGCCCGGATGTAGGTCGACGAGAACGTGACGGTCGAGCCGGCCGCGGCGCCCCCGAGCGGCTCGGTGACCAGGTCCACGCCCTCGGCGGCGAACCCGAAGCGCTGCCCGAGACGCTCGAGCTCGGCGACGTCGCCGGCCGCCTTGTAGCCGAACGTGAAGTTCCGCCCGACCACGACCATCGCCGCGTGCAGGCGGTCCACGAGCAGCTCGTGGACGAACTCGTCGGGCGCCACCCGCGCGAGGTCGGTGGTGAACGGCAGCACCCAGAAGGCGTCGACGCCGAGCTCGGCGACGAGCTCGGCCCGGCGGGTCAGCGTCGTCAGGCGCGCCGGGTGCGTGCCCGGGCGCAGGACCGACGCGGGGTGCGGGTCGAAGGTGATCAGGACGGTGGGCAGCCCGAGCTCGCGCCCGTGGGCGACCGCCCGGGCGATGAGCTGCTGGTGGCCGCGGTGCACGCCGTCGAACACGCCGATGGTGACGACGCACCGCCCCCAGCCCGACGGCACGCCGTCGAGTCCCCGCCAGGTCTGCACGGCCGGGAGCGTACGGCCGGTCGCCGGGGTCACGCCGTGTCGGTGGGGGTGATCAGGCGGGAGCTCACGCCGGTGCTCATGCCGGCGCGAGCACGAGGACGGGCCGCGCGGCGCCGCGGTCGTCGGCGACGAGCCCGACGACGTGGCCGTCGGGACCGAACACGCCGACCGTCCCGGCGCGGCCCCCGGCGGGCAGCGGGCGGCCGTGCGCGAGCCCGGCGGCCTCGTCGGCGTCGGCGTCGCGGCGGGGGAAGGCGACGGCGACGGCGGCGTCGAGGTCGAGCGAGAGCGACGCGCGGCCCGCCGCCTCCTCCTCCTGCGCGAGGGTCTCGATCGTGCGGGCCTGCGCGAGGGTGAACGGGCCGACCCGCGTGCGGCGCAGCGCGGTGAGGTGCCCGCCGACGCCGAGCCCGGCGCCGAGGTCGCGGGCCAGGGCGCGCACGTAGGTGCCCGACGAGCAGTCGACGAGGACGTCGAGGTCGCGGAACGGCCCCTCGGTGCGGGTGGCGAGCACGTCGAAGCGGCCGACGGTGACCGGGCGGGCCGCGAGCGCCACGTCCTCGCCGGCGCGGGCGCGCTCGTAGGCGCGCCGGCCATCGACCTTGATCGCCGAGACGCTGCTCGGGACCTGGGCGATGTCGCCGGTGAGCGCCCTGATGCCCTCGGCGACGGCCGACTCGCCGACCTGGCCCGTGTCAACGGGCTCGCCCAGCGGCTCGCCCTCGGCGTCGTCGGTGCCGGTCGCGAGCCCGAGGCGGATGGTGGCGAGGTAGCTCTTGGTGTCGAGCGCGAGGTGGCCGAGGAGCTTCGTCGCCCGCTCGACGCCCAGCACCAGCACGCCGGTGGCCATCGGGTCGAGCGTGCCCGCGTGCCCCACCTTGCGGGTGCCCATCAGGCGCCGGGCGCGTCCGACGACGTCGTGCGAGGTCCACCCCGCCGGCTTGTCGACCACCAACAGCCCCGGCGGCGGGGGCTCCCGCCGCTCACCACGTCCGGCCATGGGCGACCATGATGCCTGCCTCTCCCACCCCGCCCGGCACCGTCCCGGCAGGCATGCTGGGGAGGTGACCATCCCGACGCGCACCGACGTCCTCGTCGTGGGCGCCGGCCCCGCCGGGTCGGCCGCCGCGGCCTGGGCCGCCGACGCCGGCCACGACGTCGTCCTCGCCGACGCCGCCGTCTTCCCCCGCGACAAGGCCTGCGGCGACGGCCTGACCCCGCGGGCGATCGCGGAGCTCGAGCACCTGGGGCTCGGCGCGTGGGTGCGTGGCCGCGGCACCAACCGGGGCCTGCGCGCCGCCGGCTTCGGCCAGCTGCTCGAGCTGCCCTGGCCCGGCGGGTCGCTGCCCGCGCACGGCGGGGCCGTGGCGCGCACCGAGCTCGACGCCCGCATCCGCGCCGTCGCGCTCGAGAAGGGCGCGCAGCCCGTGGAGGGCGCCCGCGCGGTGGACGTCGAGCGCTCCGGGGACGGGGTCTCCGGTGTCGTGTTCAGCACCGCGGACGGGGAGACGACGACCATCGGGTGCCGGCGCCTCGTCGTCGCCGACGGGGCCCGCTCGACGCTCGGGCGGGTGCTCGGGCGGGAGTGGCACCGCCGGACCGCGTACGGCGTCGCCGCGCGCGGCTACGTGCGCTCCGGTCGGCACGACGACGCGTGGATCTCGTCGCACCTGGAGCTGCGCGGCACCGAGAACGAGGTGCTCTCGGGCTACGGCTGGGTGTTCCCGCTGCACGACGGGCACGTCAACATCGGCGTCGGCACCCTGGCCACCGAGGCGCGGCCCGCCAACGTGCGGCTCCGCTCGCTGATCGCGCACTACGCCGACCAGCGACGCGACGACTGGCAGCTCGACGGCGAGGTGCGCGACGTCGCCTCGGCCCTGCTGCCGATGGGCGGCGCGGTGTCGGGCGTCGCGGGGCGCAACTGGGCGCTCGTGGGCGACGCCGCGGGCCTCGTGAACCCGCTCAACGGCGAGGGCATCGACTACGGGCTGGAGAGCGGGCGGACCGTGGCCGGCCTGCTCGACACCGACGACGACCTCTCGCTGGCCTGGCCCGCGACCCTGCGCCGCCACTACGGCTCGGCGTTCTCGATCGCCCGGCGCCTGGCCACGCTGCTGACGATGCCGCGCCTGCTCCCGATCGCCGGGCCGATCGGCATGCGCTCGCGGGCGCTGATGACCGTCGCCCTGCGCGTCATGGGCAACCTCGTCACCGAGGAGGACGCGGACCTGGTGGCGAAGGCGTGGCGCGTCGCCGGGCGCGCGTCGCTGCGTGTCGACGACCTGCCCCCGTTCCCCGCCGCCGACCTGCGCCGCCCGGTCGTCGCGAGCTGAGGACTCTCGAGGTCCTGCTCGACGCGGCGAGCTCCTCAGGTCCCCGTGACCGCCCAGGCATCGCCCCGCACGCGCAGGCCGACGGCCACGGCGCGGGCGACGATGAACAGCGACAGCCCCGCCCAGATGCCGACCAGACCCCACCCGAACACCAGCGAGAGCCAGATCGTCGGCAGGAACACGCACACCGCCGAGCCGACGGTGATGCGCCGCAGGTAGGCCGCGTCGCCGGCGCCGAGCAGCACCCCGTCGAGCGCGAAGACGTAGGCCGCGAGGGGCTGCAGCGCGACGAAGAACCACCACGCCTGCGGGACGACCTCGCGCACGGCCGGGTCGGGCGTGAAGACCCCGGGGAGCACGCCGGCGGTGGCCGCGAACACGATGCCCGCGAGGCAGCCCAGGACCAGCCCGTAGCGGGTCACCCGGCCGCTGACCCGCCGCGCGGTCCCGACCGACGCCGCCCCGAGCGCGGCGCCGACCAGCGACTGCGCGGCGATCGCCAGCGCGTCCAGCACGGTGACCATGAACGTCCAGAGCTGCAGGACGATCTGGTGGGCGGCCACCGACTCGGCGCCGAAGCGGGCGGCGACCGCCGTCGCGGACAGGAAGCAGGCCTGGAACGCGGCGCTGCGCAGGAGCAGGTCGCGGCCCAGCCCGAACTGCGCGCGCATGTCGGCGGGCACCGGCCGCAGGGAGACGCGCTCCCGGACGAGCGCGCCGACGAACAGCAGCCCCACCACCGCCTGCGCGCCGACGTTCGCCCACGCCGAGCCCTCGAGGCCCAGGCGCGGGAACGGGCCGACGCCGTACACGAGCAGGGGGCACACGATCGCCGAGAGCCCGTTGCCGGCGAGCACCACGACGATCGGGCGCCGGGTCTCCTGCACCCCGCGCATCCACCCGTGGCCGGCGAGCGCGACGAGGATGCCCGGTGCGCCCCACACGGCGATCCGCAGCCAGCCGGTGGCGGCGGCGGCGACCTCTCCCCCGCCGCCGAGCAGGTCCGCGAGCCGGGGCGCCAGCAGCCACAGGGTCGCGATGACGATCGCGCCGACGCCGAGCGCGATCCAGGTCGCGGCGACGCCCTCGCGCACGGCGGCGGCCCGGTCGCCGGCGCCGTGGTGGCGGGCGGCGCGCGCCGTGGTGCCGTAGGCGAGGAAGGTGCCCAGGCCCGCGATCTGCGCGAGCACCACCCCGCCCACCGCGAGCCCGGCCAGCGGCACGGCGCCGAGGTGCCCGACGACGGCGGTGTCGACGAGCAGGTAGAGCGGCTCGGCGACGAGGACCACGAGCGCCGACGAGGCCAGCGCGAGGACCCGCCGGGCGCCGGGATCCGTGTCGGCCTGTGCGCCCGCGGTCATCCGAGCTGTGTCATCCGAGAAGGGGCGCGTCCGCCAGTGCGCGGCGGACGCGGTCGAGGATGTCCGGGGCGTCGCCGTCGACCGTGAAGCCCGAGGCGTGCCGGTGCCCCCCGCCGCCGAGCGCCGAGGCCGCGGCGGCGACGTCGAGGCGGCCCTTCGAGCGCATGTTCGCGGTCCAGCGCCGGTCGCCGACCTGCTTGAGCACCACGGCCACCTCGGCCTCCGCGGTGGTGCGCAGGACGTCGATGACGCTCTCGATCTCCTCCTGGCGCCCGACGTCGATGTGGTCGCGGGTGACCAGGGCGTGCACGAGCCCCAGCCCGCGGGCCTCGTCGACCTCGAGGCGGGCGGTGGCGAGCACCGCCGAGAGCATCGCCAGCCACGAGAACGGGTGGGTGTCGAGCAGGGGGCGGGTGACGGCCTCGGCGTCGACGCCGGCGACGAGCAGGCGCGCGGCCATCGCGTGGGTGTCCGGGGAGGCGGCGCGGAAGTTGCGGGTGTCGGTGACGAGCCCGGCGTAGAGGCAGCGGGCCGTCGGCAGGTCCACCGACGCGCCCATGGCGTCGAGCAGGTGCAGCACCATCACCGCCGTCGCCTCGGCCCGCGGGTCGACGTACCAGTAGGTCCCGAAGCCGGAGTTCGAGACGTGGTGGTCGATCACCAGCGTCGTCCCCGCGGTCTCGGCGCGGTCGGCGAGCGGGCCGAGACGGTCGACGCTGCCGGTGTCGAGCACGACGAGCAGCTCGGGGATGTGCACGACCCGGTGGTGGGGCACCACGAGGCCCGCGACGTCGAGGTCGCGCAACGACTCGGCCGGCCGCTCGGGCGCCCCGAAGGACACCTGGACCTGCGCGCCGCGGCGGTGCAGGGCGAGCCCGAGCGCCAGCGCGCTGCCGAGCGCGTCGGCGTCGGGGTTCACGTGGGCGAGCAGCACCACCTGCCGCGCACCGGTGAGCACCCCGACCGCCTCGTCGAGGGTGATCGGCCGACTCGTCACGCCGTGACTCCGGGCCCGGCTCTCCTCGGCCGCCACCATCGCGGGTGCGCTCCCTCCGTGCCGTGCACCGACCGTGGCGGCCGGCGTGACGCCGTCACGGTACGGAGTCGAGGTCAGCCCGTCGACCGCGCGCTGTGACCAGGTTCCTCCTCGTCCCCGACCGGTACGTCCTCGAGGTCCTCGAGGTCCTCGTCGTCCTCGTCCTCGCGCGGCTTGCGGTACGGGTCGGCCTCGCCGGCGTAGGCGGCGCCGACGGCCAGCGTCGCGACCTCCGCGTCGGCGCGCCGGACACCCTCGAGCAGCTCGTCGAGGCGCGCGGCGCCCTCGGGCACCGCGTCCGGCACGAACTCGAGGCTCGGCGTGAACCGCACCCCGGTCTGGCGCCCGACCGCCGTGCGCAGCACGCCACGGGCGCTCGCGAGCGCCGCGGCCGAGCCGGCGCGCTCGGCGTCGTCGCCGTAGACGGTGTAGAACACCGTCGCCTCGCGCAGGTCGGCGGTGACGCGGGTGTCGGTGATCGTCACCATCGCCAGGCGCGGGTCCTTGACCTCGTGCTCCAGCGTCGAGGCGACGATCTGGGAGATCCGCTTGGCGAGCCTGCGGGCCCGTGGCGCGTCGGCCATGGCGCGGTCCCTCCTCGGTCGTAGTGGCTAGTCGTCGTGGGGACCCAGCCAGCGGGTCCGCGCCGAGAGCACCTGGAACTCCGGGTGCGCGGCGACGAGGCGTTCGCAGTGGTCGAGCACGTCGGTGACGTGCCCGGCGTCGGCGGCCACGGCAGCCACCCCGATCAGCGCACGACGGTGCAGATCGAGGTGGCCCGCCTCGGCGACCGACACCGCGAACTTCCTCTTGATCTCGGCGACGACCGGGCGCACCACGGAGCGCTTCTCCTTGATGCTCCCGACGTCACCCAGCAGCAGGTCGAGCTCGAGGGCGCCGACGTACATCCGTCAGCGCCCCCGAGCCGGACGAGAGCCAGACCTCACTCGCGCGGCTTCTCGCGCATCTCGTAGGTCATGATCTTGTCGTCGACCTTGATGTCGTTGAACGACCCGAGCGTCAGACCGCACTCGTAGCCGTCGCGGACCTCGGTCGCGTCGTCCTTGAACCTCTTCAGCGAGTTGACCGTGAGGCTCTCGGCGACGACGGCACCGTCGCGGACCAGGCGCGCCTTGGCGTTGCGCCGGATGATCCCGTCGGTGACCAGGCAACCGGCGATCGTGCCGACACGCGAGGAGCGGAAGACCTCGCGCACCTCCGCGGTGCCGAGCTCGACCTCCTCGTAGATCGGCTTGAGCATGCCCTTGAGGGCCTGCTCGATCTCGTCGATCGCCTGGTAGATGACCGAGTAGTAGCGGATGTCGATGCCCTCGCGGGTGGCCAGCTCCGTGGCCTTGCCCTCGGCCCGGACGTTGAAGCCCAGGACGATGACGTCGGAGGCGATCGCGAGGTTGATGTCGCCCTCGGTGATCGCACCGACGCCGCGGTGCAGCACCCGCAGCTGGACCTCCTCGCCCACGTCGATCTTCATGAGCGCGTCCTCGAGAGCCTCGACGGTTCCCGAGTTGTCACCCTTGATGATCAGGTTGAGCTCGTTGGTCTCCTTCAGCGCCGCGTCGAGGTCCTCGAGGCTGACGCGCTTGCGACGGCTCGCCAGCTGGGCGTTGCGCTCGCGCGCCCGCCGCCGGTCGGCGATCTGCCGGGCCACGCGGTCCTCGTCGACGACCAGGAACGTGTCGCCCGCGCCGGGCACCGAGGTGAACCCGATGACCTGCACCGGACGGGAGGGCAGCGCCTCCTTCACGTCCTCGCCGAACTCGTCGAGCATCCGCCGGACACGGCCCGACGCGTCGCCCGCGACGACCGAGTCGCCGACGCGCAGCGTGCCGCGCTGGACCAGCACCGTGGCCACCGGGCCACGGCCGCGGTCGAGGTGCGCCTCGATCGCGACACCCTGGGCCTCCATGTCCGGGTTGGCCCGGAGGTCCAGGGAGGCGTCCGCGGTGAGCAGGACGGCCTCGAGCAGCCCCTCGATGTTGATGTTCTGGCGCGCGGAGATGTCGACGAACATCGTGTCGCCGCCGTACTCCTCCGCGACCAGCCCGTACTCGGTGAGCTGCTGACGGATCTTCTGAGGGTTCGCACCCTCCTTGTCGATCTTGTTGACCGCCACCACGATCGGCACGTCGGCCGCCTGCGCGTGGTTGATCGCCTCGATCGTCTGGGGCATCACGCCGTCGTCGGCCGCGACCACGATCACCGCGATGTCCGTGGACTTCGCACCACGGGCACGCATGGCGGTGAACGCCTCGTGACCCGGGGTGTCGATGAAGGTGATCTTCCGGTCGACGCCCTCGAGCTCGGTGTCGACCTGGTAGGCGCCGATGTGCTGGGTGATGCCGCCGGCCTCGGCCTCGGCCACCTTCGTCTTGCGGATGGTGTCCAGCAGGCGCGTCTTGCCGTGGTCGACGTGACCCATGACGGTGACGACCGGCGGGCGTGCCGCGAGGTCGTCGTCGTCGCCCTCGTCGGAGCCGTAGCTGATCGAGAACGACTCGAGGAGCTCGCGGTCCTCCTCCTCGGGGGAGACGACCTGGACGTCGTAGTTCATCTCGCCGCCGAGCAGCTCGAGGACGTCGTCGGACACCGACTGGGTGGCCGTGACCATCTCACCGAGGTGGAACAGCACCTGCACGAGCGAGGCGGGGTTCGCGTCGATCTTCTCCGCGAAGTCGGTCAGCGAGGCGCCGCGGGGCAGCCGGACGGTCTCGCCCTTGCCCTTCGGGAGGCGGACGCCGCCGACCGACGGCGCCTGCATGTTGTCGAACTCCTGGCGCTTCTGCCGCTTCGACTTGCGGCCACGGCGCGCGGGACCACCGGGACGCCCGAAGGCACCCGCGGCACCGCCGCCACGACCACGGCCACCGGGACCGCCGGGGCGACCGCCGCCGCCACGGAAGCCGCCGCCGCCCGCGGGCGCGCCGCCGCCACCGGGACCACCGCGACCCCCACCGGGGCCACCGGGGCCACCACGACCCGCACCGGGGCCGCCGCGACCCGCGCCGGGGCCACCGCGACCGCCACCGGGGCCGCCGGGTCCGCCGCGTCCGGGCGGACCGGACGGGCGGGACGGCATCATGCCGGGGTTCGGACGCGGGGGCATGTTGCCCGGCGTCGCCCCACCGGTGCCGCCGGGACGCGGCGGGCGGTCGCCGGCCACGGCCGGACGCTCGCCGTCACGCGGCGGGCGCGGCGCGGGGGCCGACTCGCCGTCGCGCGGCGGACGCGGGCCGCCCTGGCCGGGGCCCTGGCCCTGACCGGGCTGGGGCCGCTGCGGGCGGGGCGGGGCGCCGGAACCGACGCCGAACGGGTTGTTGCCGACGCGCGGCGACTTCGGGCCGGGCTTCGGCGCCTGCGGGCGCGGCGGGACGGTCGACGTATCGCCGCCCTGCCCTCCACCCTGGGCCGCCTGGCCGTCGGAGGCCGCCGCCGGACGCTGCTGCGGACCGGGGCGCGGGGCACCGCCCTGACCGCCGCCCTGACCACCCTGGCCGCCGCCCTGGCGCTGGTCGCCGCCCTGGCGCTGGTCGCCCCCGGGACGGGGGATGCCGCCCGGACGGGGCCGGTCGCCACCGGGACGCGGACGGTCGCCGCCACCGCTGCCGCCACCGCCGGGGCGCTGGCCCTGCGGGGCGGGGCGCTCGGTCGACGGCGCCGACGGGGCCGCCGGCGCGGCCGAGGCGGAGGCCGCCGCGGGCTGCTCCTGGCCGGGACGGGCGCCGGGGCGCGGGCCGGGACGCGGGGCGCCACCGGACGAGCCCGACGAGCCCGACGAGCCGTTGCCGCCGGGGGTCGCGCCGGGACGCGGACCGGGGGTCGCGCCGGGGCGCGGGGCACCGCCGGCCGCGGACGGGCCGGGCTTGGGTCCACCACCGGGGCGCGGACCGGGCGTGGCGCCCGGACGCGGACGGCGGTCGGAACCGCCGCCGTTGCCGCCGGCCATGGAGTCGCGCAGCTTGCGCGCGACAGGGGCCTCCACCGTCGAGGACGCCGACTTGACGAACTCGCCGAGGGACTCCAGCTGCGTGAGTACCTGCTTGCTGGTGACGCCGAGCTCCTTGGCGAGCTCGTGCACCCGGGCCTTACCTGGCACTGATCTCCTCATTCTCGAGGTCAGCGGGGGCCCGCGACCTCGTGTCTACGCCTGCGCCTTCATCGTGAGGGCTTCACGGCTGGCTCATGGGGGTCGACCTGCTTCCTCGTACGCACGCGACGGTCGTCGCGCCTGTCGTGCCCGGTGGGTGGGGTGCCGGCCGGAGCGAGCAGCGCGTGCAGGGCTCCGGTGTCCAGCGGCCCCGGGACACGTAGTGCCCGGGGGAACGCCGACCGGCGCTCCGCGCGATGCAGGCAGTCCGGGTCGGGGTGCACCCACGCACCGCGACCGGGCTTCCGATGCCGTGGGTCGGGATCGACGATCCCGCCCGCAGCCACCACTCGCAGCAGTTCCGACGCCGAGGCCCGCGAACGGCAGCCGATGCAGGTGCGCACCGGGCCGTGGACGTCCTCGGGACGGTCACGCTCCGGCGCCACCCCACGACCGGGCTCGCGGGTTCGGGCCACCGGCTACTCTACCGCGCCGCTCGACGGCTGCTCGACCCCGCCACCGGACACCCTGATCCCGGACGCCTCGGCCGCGTCCCCTGCCGTGTCCTCTGCCGCATCCTCGGGAGGCGCCTCCGCGTCCGACCGGATGTCGATCCGCCAGCCGGTGAGGCGGGCGGCGAGCCGGGCGTTCTGGCCCTCCTTGCCGATGGCGAGCGAGAGCTGGAAGTCCGGCACCACCACGCGGGCCGTGCGCGCCTTCGGGTCGACGACCGTCACGGAGACGACCTTCGACGGCGAGAGCGCGTTGCCGACGTACTCGGCGGGGTCGTCGGCCCAGTCGATGATGTCGATCTTCTCGCCGTTGAGCTCGCTCATCACGCCGCGGACGCGGGCGCCCATCGGGCCGATGCACGCCCCCTTCGCCCCGAGACCGGCCACCTTGGACCGCACCGCGATCTTGGTGCGGTGCCCGGCCTCCCGGGCCACCGAGACGATCTCGACGTGGCCCGCGGCGATCTCGGGGACCTCGAACGCGAACAGCCGCCGCACCAGGTTCGGGTGGGTCCGCGAGAGCGTGACCTGCACGCCGCGCGGGCCGCGGTTGACCCCCACGACGTAGCAGCGGATGCGGGCACCGTGCTCGTAGCGCTCGCCGGGCACCTGCTCGGCGGCCGGGAGCACGCCCTCGATGGAGCCGATCTCGACGACGACCACGCCGCGGGCGTTGGCCCGCGCGTCGCGCTGGACGACGCCGGCGACGACCTCGCCCTCCTTGGCCGAGAACTCGCCGTAGGTGCGCTCGTGCTCCGCGTCGCGCAGCCGCTGCACCACGATCTGGCGCGCCGTCGCGGCGGCGATACGTCCGAAACCCTCGGGCGTGTCGTCGTATTCCCCGAGGACCTCGCCGTCCTCGCCGGTCTCCGGCACCAGGACGGCCACCGTGCCGCTCTTGCGGTCCACCTCGACCCGGGCGCGGGGGTTCTCGCCGCCGTTCTGCTTGTAGGCGGTGAGCAGCGCGGTCTCGATCGCGGAGAGCACGGTCTCGAACGGGATCTCCTTGTCCCGCTCGATGGCGCGCAGCGCGGCGATGTCGACCTTCACGACCGTTCCTCCTGTCCGTTGGTGCCCTGCTCGCCGGTGACGGCGCCGGTGGCGGCGTCCGCGGCGTCCACGAGGGCCTCGACCTCCGCGGGGGGCGCCGGCTTGAACTCGACCTCCACCACGGCCTGCGCCACCTCGGCGAGCGGGACGTGGTGCAGCACCGGTCCGCGCGGGGTGCCCTCCGCCAGCGTCACGGTCGCGCCGTCGCCACCGCCGTCGCCGCCCTCCCCCGCGGCGCCGACCGGGCCGACGCGCGCGGTGAGCGTGCTGCCGTCGGTGCGCGTGAGCGCGACCCGGCGCAGCCAGGCGCGGCGCCAGTGGTGCGGGCGGGTGAGCGGTCGGTCGGTACCCGGCGTCGTCACCTCGAGGGTGTACTCGCCCTCGGGGGTGCCGGTCCCCCGCGCCTCGTCCAGGGCGTCGAAGGTCGTCGAGAGCTCGCGGCTCACCCCCGCGACGGCGTCGAGGTCCGGGCCCGGCGCCGGCGGGTCGTGCGGGCCGGGCACCTCGGCGGTGTCCACCACGACGCGCACGACCCGGCGGCGGCCGGCCGGGCGCACCTCGAGGTCGTCGAGCACGAAGCCGGCGGCCTCGACGACCTCGAGGACGGTCGGGCGCAGGCGGTCGGCGGCATCACCGTCGGGACCGGCGTGCGCGGACGTCCCACGGGACAACGGAGCTCCTCACGGGCGGGCCCGCCGCGGGTCGGCGCGGGGCGCCCGGGTGGCGATCACCGGGGCGCGGGACGGGCGGGGCTGAGCAGTGCTGGCGGGCGCCGTGATGCCGGCGCGCAGTGGTCCAGCCTAGCGCTCGCCCCCACCCGTCCCGCCGTGCCGCCGCGTCGCGCGGCCCGCCCGGGCGGGCGGCTGGCAGACTGGCCCGCCGTGGTCGCCGAGCTCGCCCAGCACGAGGACGCCCGCCGGGGCACGCCGCGCCGCACGGTCCTCCGGGGCGCCGTGACGCTCGCGGCGGTCGGGGGGCTCGTCGCCGCCGGGTGTGCCCGCGAGGAGGGGCCCGACGAGCTCGAGGCCCCGCTCGCCGCCGCCCGCGCCGCCGCCGCGGCGGGCGCCC